>NZ_JBSFVD010000002.1:0-598297 GCF_053592135.1 Streptomyces sp. NPDC002784
GCCGCCAGCGCCAGCCCCACATCGTCCGCGGCTACTTCGGCGGCCCCCACGTCCGCTACACCCTCGAAGAGAACCCTTTGAGTTTCTGATCAATAGCAACTATCGCCAACGCCGAACCGCATCAAGAGAAGGAGGCCGCAGCGTACCCTGCAGCTCCTCGCCGTCATGTCGTCTCACCTGACAACCAATCGCCTCTCCTGACCAGCACCTGGTATTCAACCAGTGACCTCGCCGCTTGTCTGAGAGTGGATGCCTCAACCCTGCGCCGCTGGCGCACTGCTCAGCCACCTCAGGGGCCGCCTTTCGTCGCAATCTCGGAACGCGTCGTCATGTACAGCGCCCTTGACGTCGAGGAATGGCTGCGCCGCCGACGTACCGTCCCGGCCAAGGAGCTCAATGGCCGATAAGACCAACGTTCCTGTCGGTGTCCGGCTCTCCACCGATATCGAGTACCGTCCTGACCGCCCCACTCCGTATCGGGCGCGTGTCCGGTGGACCGATCCGACCAGCAAGCGCCGCCAGTCACTGTCCGAGGGAAAGGACAGCGAAGAAGAGGCCCAGGAATGGCTCCAGGCCATCATCGAGGCCGCAGAGGCTGGCCTGAGCCCGTCGCTGGCCACCATGAAGCTCGCCGAATACGGCGAAGCGAACATGGACCTCGCCCTGCGCGGCCTGGAGTTGAAAACGCTGGACCCCTACCTGTCGGGGTGGCGGATGCGTGTCGTCCCCGCCCTGGGCCACCTCGCGGTGCGGATGATCACCAATGGTGTCGTCGACCGCACCGTGCAGAACTGGATCGCCGACGAGCACAGCCGCTCAACGGTGAAGAACACCATCGCCGTCCTGGTCCGCGTCATGGAGCAGGCCGTCCGTGACGGCATCATCAAGGTCAACCCCGCCCGGGTGACCGGCTGGCAGAAACTCTACAAGCAGGCCGAGGACGAACTCCTCGACCCACGCGCGCTGGCCCTGCCCGACTGGGAGACCCTCGTCGCTCTGGCCGACGCGCTCGTGGCCGCCTCTCACGACCAGTACCGCGGCTGGGGAGACGTGGTCATCTTCGCCGCGTGCACCGCTGCACGGATCGGCGAGGTCTCAGGCTGCCGCGTCGGAGACATCGACACCAACCACTGGATCTGGACCGTGCGGCGTCAGACCACACCCGCGCCCGGCGGGCTGACCGACAAGGGCACCAAGGGCAAGCGGGCCCGCAAGGTTCCCATCGTCGAGGAGATCCGCCCCCTCGTCGCACAGCGCATCCTGTCCGCCGGCCCCGATCCCGACGCCCGCCTGTTCACCGGCCCGCGCGGCGGACGCATCTCCACCGCCGTCCTGCGCGACGCCACACACTGGGACGACGTGGTCACCAAGCTCGGCTACGAGCACCTGCGCCGCCATGACCTCCGGCACACCGGACTGACCTGGTTCGCCGACGCCGGAGTCCAAGTGCACGTCCTCCGCAGGATCGCCGGCCACGGGTCACTGACCACCACCCAGCGCTACCTGCACCCGGACGTACACAAGATCACGGCCGCCGGGGCGGCGCTCTCCGCACACCTCAGCGTGCTGCGCGCACCGCGCTCGCTGCCGAGCCCGATCGTCATGACCCGCTGACCTCGGTCAAGGACGCCGGTCCCCAGTTGGTCCCCAAGAATGATCAAGGGCCGGTTTCGGATGCCTCCGAAACCGGCCCTGACCTGCGACTCGTTCGAGTCGGGACGACAGGATTTGAACCTGCGACCCCTTGACCCCCAGTCAAGTGCGCTACCAAGCTGCGCCACGTCCCGGTGCGTCCCTCTCGCGGTGGTGCCGCGAGAACGCGCAGGTAAACCTTACCGTACGCGGGCGGGTGTCTCAGGCGGGAAGGGCGACGCCGAGCCTGTCCGCCGCCTCCGTCAGTTCGCGCCACACCTTCGGGGTGACCGGGATCCCCCGCGCGGAGCGCTCGGCGGCGACGGCGGCGCTGCGCTCGCCGGGGTAGTACACGCCGTCCGCGCCCTCGGCGACCGGCAGGCCCTTGAGCGTGGCCAGGGTGTCGTCCACCGCCGCCGTGAACGCCTCGGGGTCACCGAAGGCCGCCGGGTCCACGGCGATGAGCAGGGCGTTCTGGCGGTGCTTGCGGCCCTGCGGGTCGTCGGAGTGGAAGGCGGAGAAGATCGGCGCCCCGACGAGGACGCTGGTGAGCAGTTCGAAGGCGAGCGACATGCCCGAGCCCTTGGCGCCGCCCAGCGGCAGCGGCATGACCGCCTCCTCGGGATCGGTGGTGGGGGTGCCGTCCGCGGTGGCGGCCGCGCCCTCGGGGAGCGGCGTGCCGTTCGCCCTGGCCTGGCGGATCCTGCCGAGCGCGATGGTGGCGGTGGCCATGTCGAGCAGCAGCGGGGCGTGTCCCTTCGCCGGAACGGCGACGGCGAGCGGGCTGGTGGCGACGGCGGCGCCCTTGACGCCGGTGTAGCCCATGTTGGGCATGCCGGACACGAACCCGAGCCCGAGCAGGCCCTGTTCGGCGATCCGGGACACGTAGTAGCCGATGGCGCCCGTGTGCACGGTCCGACGGACGCCGACGGAGGCGATGCCGGCCGCCCTGGCCCGCCGTACCGCCTCGTCCGCGGCGGCGCTCAGCGCGACCGGGCCGGGGGCGCGGTCGGCGTCCAGGACGGCGGCGGCCGCGGTGGCCGACTCCACGCGCAGGTCGGCCCGCGCGTTCGCCACCCCCTTGGCCAGCAGCTCCAGGTAGGCCGGGACGCGGGCGATGCCGTGGGAGTCGACGCCGCGCAGCGCGGCCCAGACGAAGACGTCGGCGGTGGTACGGGCGTGCTCGGCGCTGAGGCCGCCCTTCTCCAGCAGGGCCGCGGAGAACTCCCGCAACTCCTGCGCGGGCACGAGCTTCCGGTCGGACATGGTTCTCCTCGGTTGGTTTCAGCGGGTGACCAGGACGTCGACGACGGCCGTGGTGCCGTCGGCCACGGCCTTGAGGGCACGTTCCAGGGCGGGCCCGAGCGCGTCGGGCGCGTCGACGGTCTCGGTGTGCATCCCGAACGGCTCGGCGAATCCCGCGAGCCGGGGCAGCCGGCGCAGGTCGGTGCCGAGCCACTCCCCCGTCGCGGCGGCGGCGCCCTCGGGGTAGAAGCGGCGGTGGTTGAGGTTCATCGACTTGTAGACACGGTTGTTGAAGACCAAGATCAGCACCGGGAGTTCGTACGCCCGTGAGGCGTCGTACGACGGGATGACCGGGTTGTAGGTGAAGGCGCCGTCGCCGATGGTGAGCACCACCGGCCGCTCGCGGGCGGCGAGTTTGACGCCGAGCGCGACCGCCATGCCCTGGCCGAGACCGCCCTGCACGTAGAAGTACGAGTCGGGGGCGTCGGTGCGCAGATGGCGCTTGACCACGCGGCTGTGGGTGATGGTCTCGTCGACGACGATCGCGTCCCGCCCGTCCAGCAGCCGCCGCAGGGTCGCCGCGACCAGCACCGGGTCGATGCCCTCGGCCCCCGCCGCCTTGGCCTCGGCCGCCGCGATCGACGCCTGTTCGTCGGTGTGCCGTTCCTCCTGCGCCGCGCGCCGGGCGGTGACCGTCACGGTGTCGAGGTCCCCCGCCCGCTTGGCGAGCTGCCGCAGCGTGTTGGTGACGTTTCCCTCCAAGTACCGGTCCGCGAAGAGGACTTGGTAGACGACGTGCGGACGCTGCGGCACCTCGTCGAGGACGACGATCCGTGCCGTGGCGGGGCGGCGCGAGGGCGGGTAGAAGGGGGCGCGGCAGTTCACCAGCAGGATCAGGTCGGCCTCGTCCATCCAGGGACCGATGTCGCTGCCGGCGTGCAGCGGATGGCTGCGCGGGAAGTTGCCGCACACCGCCGAGTCCGGCTCCACCACCGGGATGTCCCATGCCTCGGCGAAGGCTACGAGGGCTTCCCAGCCGCCCGCCTCCCGGCCCGCGGTCTCGGTGACGATCACCGGGTTGACGGCCTCGCGGATCATCCGCGCGACCGCGTCGGCCTCGTCGGGCGAGCTGTGCGTGGAGCCCGGCGGGACGATGGCCTTGGCCTCGCGGCCGTCCCATTCCTCCAGCAGGATCTCCAGCGGGATGTTCAGATACGCCGGTCCCGCCGGAGCCCGCCGGGCCAGCTCCGCCGCCCGCGTGATCATCGTGGGGAGCGTGTGGACACTCGCCGCCTCGTTGGACCACTTGACGAAGGGCTGGGCGACGCCGTGCGGGCCGCCCACGATGGACAGGTTGCGGTACCACTGGCCGCCCGGGTCCTTGCCGGGGCCGTCGCCGTAGGTGGCCGACTCCGAGGAGGTGACCACCATCGGCACGCCCGCCAGCAGCGCGCCGTGCACGGCCATCGAGCCCTGGAGCAGGCCGGGGGCCGCGTGCAGCAGGACGCCCTGCGGGCGGCGGGTGATCAGGCCGTAGCCGGTGGCCATGCCCACGGCGACCGTCTCATGGGTCAGGTCGAGGTAGCCGGGGCAGGCACGTCCGTCCCGGTAGTGCCGGGCCAGCGACTCCCACACCGGGGCCCATTCGGACCCCGATGCGCAGAAGACGTAGTCGGCGCCGGCGGCGGTGAAGGCGGAGACGGTGGCGTCACCGCCGTCCAGGTGCTCGGTGTCGGTCATGTCAGCCCTCGATCGGCCAGTTCAGGACCTCGGAGATACCCCGGCCCATGATCCATTCGAGTTCCTCCGGGGTGAAGTCCCAGTGCTTGGTGAACTGCTCGATGGTGTCGGTGTAGGTGATGCCGTGGCCGAGCAGCCGGGTGATGTCGGTGCCGTAGAAGCAGCGCTGCGGGCCCATCCGGTCGACCATCTCGCGCACGTACTTCTGGATGTTGTTGTTCGGGAAGGGGTGCGTCGAGTAGCCGGGCAGCGCCGAGACCTTGACGTAGATGTTCGGGTGGGCGGCGAGGTCGGCGGTCTCCTGGACCCAGTAGCCGATGGCGTCGTCGACGCAGCGGGCCATGATGCCCATGTGGTCGATGATGATCTTCAGCTCGGGGTGCTTCCCGGCGATCTCACCGAGCTCCCGCTTCCAGATCGGCGCGTGCACCATGGTGGGGATGCCGAGTTCCTCGGCGAGCGGCCAGTACCAGTCGTTGGTGCCGTCGATCATCCAGTTCCGGTCGATCGGCCGGTGGAAGGTGAGCCGGGTGCCCTTCACATGCGGGTTCCGGGCGAAGTCCTTGAGCATCGCCGCGCCCTCCTCGGGCTTGTTCTGCGGGATGCGGGCCATGATGCCGAACCGGTCCGGGTGCGCCTCGCATGCCTCCAGGGCGTAGTCGATGCGGTCGCCCTCCCAGGACGGCGGCAGGATCAGCGCCCGGTTGACGCCGGCCTCGTCCATCAGCTCCAGCGCCTCCTCGTAGGAGAAGGGGTCCTCGCGGTGGCCGTTGAGGCGGATCCGCTCGCGCGCTCCGGGCACCCAGGGGCGGTCCGGGCTCTCTTCCTTCCAGATGTGGATCTGCGTGTCGACGACGAACATGGCGTCAGCTCTTTCTGTCGTGCGGGGCGGTGGGGTGGTGCGGAGGGAACGCTAGGCGGGGTGCGGGGCCTTGCCGAGCCCTGGGAGCGCAAGCTGTTGTTGCGCGAAATGCCGCTGTGCGCAGGGCATTCACCGCATGCGCGGCTCGTCGTCGAAGACCGCGTCGACGATGTGCTCGGCGATCGCGAGGGACGCCGTGGCGGCCGGGGAGGGCGCGTTGCGCACCGCGGTGACCCGGCCCGCCCGGTGGATGCGGAAGTCGTCCGCGAGCGTGCCGTCGCGGTCCAGCGCCTGGGCGCGCACCCCGGCGCCGCCGCGCACCACGTCGGCGACGCCGACGGCGGGCACGTACCGGCTCGCGTCCCGCATGAAGGCCCGCATCGACAGCGAGCCGCGGTACTCCTTGATGCCGGTACGCCAGTGCTGGGCCGCCATCCGCCAGGTCCCCGGGTAGGCGGCGAGGCCGGCGAGGTCCTTCAGCGAGATCTCGCTCAGCCGGTAGCCCTCCCGGGACAGGGCCAGGACGGCGTTCGGGCCGACCTCCACGGTGCCGTCGACACGCGGGGTGAAGTGGACGCCGAGGAAGGGGTACCGGGGATCGGGCACCGGGTAGACCAGGCCGCGCACCAGACCCGCCTTCTCCGGCTTGAGCAGCATGTACTCGCCCCGGAAGGGGACGATCCGCGGCTCGCGCCGGTCCCGGGCGAGCCGGGCCACGGTGTCCGAGTGCAGTCCCGCGCACAGGATCAGCCGGTCCACGCGCACCCGGTCCCGGGCGGACGCCACCTCGATCCCGCCGGGCACCTCGGTGATCGCGGTGACCGGGAAGCCGAGCCGCACCTCGCCGCCGGAGGTCTCGATGTCCTTGGCGTACTCCCGGGCGACGGCCGGGTAGTCGGTGATCGCGGTGCGCGGCGAATGCAGGGCCGCGATCCCCCCGGCCTCGGGCTCGATCTCCTTGATCTCCTCCTTGGCGAGCCTCCTCAGCTCGGGCACATGGTTGGAGCGGGCCCGTTCGTACAGGCTCTCCATCCGGCCCAGTTCGTCCGCGCGGACGGCCGTCACCAGCTTGCCGACCTCCTCGTACGGCAGCCCCCGCTCCTGGCAGTACTCGCGCAGCAGGCCGACCCCGCGCACGGTCAGCCGTGCCTTGAGGCTGCCCGGGGCGTAGTAGATCCCGGCGTGCACCACACCGGAGTTGTGGCCGGTCTGATGGACGGCGACCGCGGGTTCCTTCTCCAGCACCACGACCCGCGTGCCGGGCCGGCGCAGGGCGATCTCGCGGCCGGTGGCCAGGCCCACGATGCCCGCGCCGACGATGCCGATCGTCTCGTCAGCCATCGGCGTCCTCCTTCTCCAGGGTCAGCAAGGTCAGAAGTGGATGGCGACGGTCTTGACGCGGGTGGAGAACCGCAGGACTTCCTCGCCCTGCTCCTTGTAGGCGGTGCCGGAGTCGTGGAACCCGCCGAAGGGCAGGTGGACGTCCCAGCCGGTGGTCGTGGTGTTGACGGCGACCTGACCGCACTCGGCCTCGTCGGCGAACCGGTACGCCCGGGACAGATCCCGGGTGAACAGGGCGGCGGCGAGCCCGAAGGCGGAGTCGTTCACGGCCTCGACGGCCTGCGCGAAGTCGTCCACGGCACGGACGGCGAGCACCGGCCCGAAGACCTCCTCGCGCCAGATCGCCATGTCGGGCGTGACGTCCCCGAGCACGGTCGGCAGGACGTAGCAGCCGTGGGCGCGCTCCGCGTCGGCCGCTCCCCCGGTCAGCACGGTGGCGCCCGCGTCGATGGCGCGGCCGATGTCGGCGAGCACCGCGTCGCGCTGCCGGGGGCTGGACAGCGGGCACAGCGTGGTCGCCGGGTCGCTGCCGGGTCCGACGGTCAGCGCCGCGACCTCGGCGAGCAGCAGCGTGACGAACTCCTCCCGGACGGGGCGTTCGACGACGACCCGGCTGGTGGCGGTGCAGCGCTGGCCCGCCTGTCCGAAGGAGGCGGCGACGACGGCCTTCGCGGCGGCCGGGAGGTCGGCGTCGGCGAGGACGACCGAGGCGTTCTTGCCGCCGAGTTCGCCCTGGAAGCGGACGTTGCGGTCGGCGAGGCGGCGGCGGATGCGGTTGCCGACGGCGTTGGAGCCGGTGAAGGTGACGCCGGCGATCCGCGGGTCGTCGAGGAGGGCCTCCTCGATCTCGCCGGTGCGGCCCGTGATCACGTTCAGCACGCCGGCCGGCAGGCCCGCGTCGTGCAGGGCGCGGGCGAAGTGCAGCCCGGACAGCGGGGTTTCGGTGGCCGGCTTGAAGACGGCCGCGTTGCCGGTGGCCAGCAGCGGGGCCAGCTTGCGGGCCGGGGTGATCAGCGGGTCGTTCCAGGGGCTGATCACCAGGATGACGCCGATCGGCTCGCGCTGGGTGTGGGTACGGGTGTCGGGGCGGACGTCGTGCAGCAGGGTGCCGTAGCCCTGGCGGGCGAGACCGGCGTAGTAGTCGAGGAAGTCGGCGGCCTTGCCGGTCTCGCCGCGGGCCTCGGCCAGTGTCTTGCCGTTCTCGGCAGTGACATCGGCGGCGATCTCGTCGAGGCGCTCCCGGATCAGCCGGGCCGCCCCGGTCATGATCCGGGCGCGCTCGAAGGGGCTGGTGCGCTTCCATCCGGCGAAGCCGCGCTCGGCGTGGTCGTAGGCGCGGGTGACGTCCTCGGCGGGGAGGGCGGGGACGCGGGCGAGGGGTTCTCGGACGTCGGCCGGGTCGTGGACGTCGATCCATGCACCGGACGTCACCCACTCTCCGCCGACGAGTGTTTCCAGGGTGCGCATGCAGGTTCACTTCTTCTCGTTCAGACATTGGTTGCGCCCGGTGTGCGGGGTTTCCGTGCTGGAATCGGCGGCACCGCCGCACCGTCGAGCTTCAGGGGAATGCCATGCCGTACGCCGTCTTCGCCCACTACCGCTGCGCACCCGCCGATGAGTCCGTGGTGCGGCAGGCGCTGGTGCGGATGCGGGAGTTCACCCGCGCCGAGCCCGCGAACCTCGTCTACGAGGTCCATGCGGAGGCGGAGCGGGCCGGCGGGTTCGTGTTGTACGAGGTGTACGCGGACCGGGCGGGGTTCGACGCTCACACGGCGGCCGGCCACTTCGACGAACTGATCGTCCGGACGGTCCGGCCGCTGCTGACCGAGCGCACGGTCACGTTCGCCGAGGTGCTCTAGAACTCGTTGCCCCAGCAGTAGCGGGCGACCGTCTCCACCAGCACCAGCTTTCGGCGCTGCTGTTCCGCTGTCAGCAGGGGCTTGCCGGCCGTGTCGGCGAAGCCCCTCGACGGCGCCACGGCCATGTCCTCGATGTCCTTGACCTCGGCCGCCGCGTCGATCCGCGCCATCACGGTGTCGAGGTCCTCCAGGGCGGCCACCGTGGCGTCCACCACCCCCAGGCACACGTCACGGTCCTCCGGCAGGGCGCGCAGGAGGTCCAGTTCCGCGGGGGTGCCCTGGTCGTACGGCAGGACCCAGCGGTCGGCCGGGATGTCCGCGTACATCCGCTCCAGGCGGGCGCGGTCCGGCTCGGCCGGTGCCGTCCAGCCGGGGCAGACACCGATGCGGACGCCCTCGGGGCGCTCGTCCAGCCGTACCGTCTGCGCCTCGACGGCCAGCGCTTCGGCGAAGGTGAGCGGGGCGTGCGCGGGCCAGTCGAGCAGGAGCGGGTTGTTCAGCTGGATCAGCCGGACTCCTCGGGAGACCAGGAGTTCGATCTCCGCGTGGATGATCTCCGCGAGGGCGTCGGCGAGTTCCCGGGCCGAGGCCGGGCCCAGGCCCGGTGCGAAGGTGGTGGCGGCCAGGTAGGCCGGGGACGGGAGGGACGCCTTGGGGGCGATGACCGTCCATTCGGTGAGGCGCGCGGCCCAGTCCGCCAGCAGCGGACCGCCCGGCTTGGGCAGGGATTCGGCCACCCACCGGGTCAGCCCGTCCGCCGTCTCGTCCGTACGGCGGAAGCCGGAGACCCCGTCGAGGACCGCGCCGCGGAAGTCCTCGCGGGGGAAGTCGCCGTCGGTGACCACGGTGGAGCGGAGCTTGCGCTGGTAGGTCACCGCCTCCTGGACCGCCGCCGTCACGGACTCGGGGTCCCGCAGGTCGAGGCCGGCCGGCCGCACCAGGCTTCCGTGGTGGTCGATGCGGTAGTTGAACGTGTCCGCCATGGTCAGTCCTTTCCGGGCGCCGCGACGCCCCAGGCGGCGAACTCCAGCTCGTAGCCGAGGGATCGCAGTACGTCTTCGGCGATCTCCTGGTCCTCGGCCGCGGTGCCGCCCGCGATCCCGAGGCCGCCGATGATCTCGCCGTCCTTCTTGATGGTGACGCTGCCCTCGGTGGCCATGATCGGCAGGGCGGCCCCGGGGAGTTGGGAGAGCTGGGCGAAGAAGACGGGCTGGCTCTCCTGCCACTTCTTCAGCATGGGGCCGGGGCGCTGCATGATCGCGGCGGTGTAGGCCTTGGCGCGGGCGATGTCCGGGGTGAGCGGTCGGGCTCCGTCGGGGCGGCGGATGGCGACCGGGAAGCCGCCGGCGTCCACCACGGCGACGCTCACCGCCTTCCCGATCTCCCGGGCGCGCTCTTGGGCGGCGGCCAGGATCTCCTCGGCGGCGGCCAGGGTGAGGGTGGTCATACGGCTTCCTTCGGTGCGGTGAGGGTGCGGCGCAGCCGGGCGACGGCCGCGTTGTACCGGTCCGGGGTCTCCCAGTACATGGAGTGCGGGGCGCCTTCGACGATCTCCAGGTGCGAGCCGGGCAGCAGCTCGTGGGCACGTGTCACCGTCTTCACGCCGAGCACCGCGTCCTTCTCCCCCGCGAGGAAGGCGACCTTGACGCCGGACCGCCGGATGTCGTCCAGGGACGGGCCCTCGGTGTCGAGGTTGCGCAGGTCCTGCATGCGGGCGAGGTTGAAGGTGCCCATCTGCTGGAAGAGGAAGGTGAGGTCGGCGCGCTCCCGCTGGAAGGGCTTCGTCAGCAGGCGGTCGATCACCGGGAGCTTGACGGCCTCGGCCCGGTCGGCGGCGGCCAGTTCCCTCAGTTCGGGGTGGGTGATGCCGCCCAGGGAGTGGCCGAGGACGACGCAGGAGACCCGCTCGGGGCGCAGCAGCCCGGCCCGCAGGGCGGCGACCGAGCCGATGGACTGGCCGACCAGCATCACGTCGGTGAGATCCTCGGCGTCGAGGACGGCGACCACGTCGCCGGGGAAGTCCTGGCCGTCGAAGTCGGACGGGCCGGACTTGCCGAAGCCCCGCAGGTCCAGTGTGACGACCGTGAACTCCTCGCGCAGTGCGGCCACTTGCTGCCACCAAGCGGCGTGGTGACCGCCGCTGCCGTGCACGAACAGGATCGCGGGGCCGCTGCCGTGGCGCTCGTAGTAGATGGCGGTGCCGTCGGAGTCGGCGATGGGCATGGGGATGAACTCCTGTCAGAGCACGCTCAGTTGGGGCGCTTGGCGTGGTGGACCAGCTCGATCATGGTGTGGTCGGGGTCGTGGATGTAGCAGAACTTGGACTGGTTCTCGGGGCGCTGGATGGGCCGGGTGTGCCGGATGCCCAGCTCCTGGAGGTGCGCGAGGAAGTCGTCCCAGTCGTCGACCTCGACGGCGAAGTGATAGGGCGCCATGCGCTCCATCTCCTCGACCGGGGTGAAGTGCAGGTCGAAGTTGCCGCGGGTCATCAGCACCACCCGGGTGTTGGACTTGGGCATGATCCGCTTCATCCCGAAGACCTTGGCGTACCACTCGGCGGTCCGGTCGGGGTCGGTGGTGGGGAAGTTGACGTGGTGGATGTAGCGGGGTTCCTTGCTCATGCTCGATTCCCTTCGCTCTGTACGGGGTTGGACAGCACACCGATGCCGCTGATCTCGATGTCCACGGTGTCGCCCGGCTCGATCCGGCAGGCCGTCTCGGCGCCCATCCACAGCACGTCGCCGGGGTGCAGGGTGATGTGGCGGGTGATCTCGACGATGTAGTCGAAGGGGTCGAAGACCATGTCGCCGGTCGGGAAGCGCGCCCGCACCGCACCGTTGACGCGCAGGGTGGTGGTCTGCGCCGGCGCGTCCACCTCCGTCTCGATCCACGGCCCCATCGGTTTGAAGGTGTCGCTGTTCTTGCTGCGCCAGAAGGTGCGGTCCTGGTGCTGCCAGGTGCGGGCGCTGACGTCGTTGCCGATGGTCCAGCCGAAGACGCAGGCGCGGGCCTCCTCGGGGGTGGCGTGCCGGACCGTACGGCCGATGACGGCGACGAGTTCGGGCTCGGCCTCGAAGCGGCCCTCGACCTCGGCCGGCTTGACGATCGGCGAAAGGTGCCCGGTGAGCGCGTTGTTGGCCCGGTAGCCGACCTCGGGACGCTCGGGCGTGGCGGCTCCGGCGTGCGCGATGTGCCGCGGGTAGTTGTGGCCGACGGCGTAGAACACCGGCGGCACGACCGGCGGCAGCCAGCGGGCCGTGGCCCGCTCCACCCGGCCGATCACCTCGGGTGCGCCCTCGATCGGGGAGCCGGACAGCAGCTCCACGTCCCCCTCCCCCACCCGGCCCCACACGGCCCGGCCGCCGACCGACACGCGCGCGTACCTCATGGCGCCAGCAGGTGGGAGACGCGCTTGGTGATCAGGTAGGCGTCGAGCGCCTCGGGCCCGCCCTCACGGCCGTACCCGCTGTCCTTCACGCCGCCCGAGGGCGCCTCGTGCACGGAGCCGCCGCAGTGGTTGAGCGACAGGATGCCCGCCTCCAGCTCGGCGCAGAGCCGCTCGGCGGTGGCGGCGGACCGGGTGAAGCCGTAGGCGGCCAGGCCGTACGGCAGGGCGTTCGCCGTGGCCAGTGCCTCGTCGAGGCCGGTGAAGGGCACGATGGGGGCGAGCGGCCCGAACGGCTCCTCGCGCATCAGCTGCGCGTCCGGCGGTACGTCGGTCAGGACGGTCGGCGCGAAGAAGTACCCGGCCCGGTCCGGCCGTTCGCCCCCGGTGAGTGTCTTGGCGCCGCGGGCGACCGCGTCGGCGGTGAGGCGCTCCATGGCCTGCAGCCGGCGCTCGTTGGCGAGCGGGCCCATCGTCGTGCCGTCGGCGAGCCCGTCCCCGACGACCACCGCCTCCGCGGCCTTCACGAACTCGGCGGTGAAGTCCGCGACCAGGCTCTCGTGGACGAGGAAGCGGCTCGGGGAGGTGCAGACCTGACCGGCGTTGGCGAACTTGGCCTGCGCGGCCTTGCGGGCGGCGCCCACGGGATCGGCGTCTTCACAGACGATCACCGGGGCGTGGCCGCCGAGTTCCATCAGGGACGGCTTCATGACCTTCCCGGCCTCGGCGGCGAGGAGCTTGCCGACGGGGACCGAGCCGGTGAACGCGATCAGCCGGGTGACCGGGGAGGCGATGAGGTGGGCGGAGACCTCGGCGGGTTCACCGAGAACGAGGTTGAGCACGCCCGCCGGCAGGCCCGCGTCCACGAAGCAGCGGACGAGCTCCATCGCCGTGGCTGGGGTCTCCTCGGACGCCTTGATGACGATCGAGCAGCCCGCCGACAGCGCCGAGGAGATCTTGCGCATGGGACCGCCGGCGGGGAAGTTCCACGGCACGAACGCGGCGACGGGTCCGATCGGTTCCCGCCGTACGGTCAGCAGGGTGCCGGGGGCGGACGGGATGATCCGGCCGTAGGCGCGGCGGGCGTCGTCGGCGTGCCAGCGCAGGGTGTCCGCGACCCGGCGGGCCTCCCCGGTGGCCTCCGCGAGGGGCTTGCCCTGTTCCAGGGTCATGATCCGGCCGATGGCTGCGGCGCGTTCGGTGAGCAGGCCGGCGGCGGTGTGCAGGATCGCGGTGCGCCGCCCTACCGGGGTGTCGCGCCAGACGCGGAAGCCCTCCTCGGCGGCGGCGAGGGCGCGGTCCAGGTCGGCGGCGGTGGCCAGCGGCACCTCGCCGATCGCCCGCTCGGTGGCCGGGTCGACGATCGGGGCGGTACGTCCGGTGCCGCCCTGGCACCACTCGCCCGCGATGTGCATGCGGACGGCGGGGTAGCCGTGGTCGGTGGTCATGGGTGGGTGCCCTCTCAGGGATTCAGGAGGCTTCGCCGTCGCGGTTGGTGCGCAACGCCCAGATGTGGTGGGGCGGGGTGGTCGCGTGGACGCGGGTCTCGTAGGAGTCGTCGACCCGGTCCATGTCGGCGGCGTACTCGACGCGGCCGCCGCTCGGGGCGTGCAGGAAGCGGAAGACGTTGGAGCCGACGGTGTGCCGGCCGAGCCGGCGGGCCTCGCGCCAGCCGTGCTCGATCATGTGGTTGCCGCCCTCGATGACGTCGTCGAAGCCGGGCACCTCGTAGGCGATGTGGTTGACGCCCGCCCGGTCGGGGCGGTGGCACAGCAGCATGGTGTGCTGGTCGTCGTCGCCGGGCGCCTGCAGGAAGACGCCCATCGGCTCCACGACGTCGGTGGGCCGGAAGCCCAGGCGACCGGTGTAGAAGGCGACCGCTTCCTCCTTGCCCGCGGCGGGGATGTTGAGCGCCACATGGCACATGCGCAGCGGGCGGACCCGGGTGATCGCCTCCAGGGCGGTGTTCCAGCGGTGCACGTGGCCCGGCGCGTTGGCCGGGCGGGGGGTGACGGGGGCGGGCCTGGGGCGGGCCAGGGTGAGGCCCACGCCGAAGCCGGTCCGGTCCACGCAGTGGTGCACCCCGTCGGCGCTCTCGCGGGCCCCGCCGACGGCGGCCACCAGCCGGGCCAGCTCGTCCTCGGTGTCCACGCCCCACACCATCTCGCGCAGGGTGGGGCCGTGCTCCACGGCAGGCGGGAGCAGCGGGCCGGGGTCGGTGTCGAGGTGGAGGGTCTGGCCGGTCAGCGTCTCGAACACGGCGTGTTCGTCGGTCCGCTCGACCAGGAACAGGCCGAAGTCGTCGTAGAAGCGGACGCATTCGTCGAGGTCGTCGACGCTGTAGGTGACCGATTCGATTCTCTGGATTCCCATGGATTCCTCGTTTCGCGGGTCGCCAGTGAGCCTAGGTTCAGTGATCGCAAGGGCTCAACGGCCCGTGCTCTACGGAATGTGCAATCGTTTCTTGCGCGATCGGCTACGGCTGGATCACCGGGATGGGATTGCGCGAGAACCACTGGGTGAGGAATTCCAGGAACACGCTGATCTTGCGCGGGGCGGCCTGCCCGGGCCCGTAGATGGCGTACAACGGGCGGTCGGGCACGGCGAGTTCCGGGAGCAGCACGCGCAGGGCGCCGGAGACGAGGTCGTCGTAGGCCGGCCGCTGCGGGAGCAGGGCGATGCCGCGGCCGTGCACGGCGGCCTTCTGGAGGGCGAGGTAGGAGTTGGAGGAGAACGCCACGTTGCGGATCTTGTGCAGGGTGGAGGCGTGGCCGTGGCCGATGCGCCACACCGGGTCGTTGACGTGCACCAGGCAGTCGTGGTGGGCGATGGCGTTCGGTTCGGTGAGCGGGCCGTTGCGGTCCAGGTACCCCTCGGACGCGCACAGCACGAACGGCAGCGAGGCGATCTTCTTCAGGCGGACGCTCGAGTCGCGGAGGTCCCGGGTATGGAAGGCGACATCGAATCCGCTGTCCAGGAAATCGTAGGTACGGTCCGACATGCCGCCGAGTTCGAAGCGGACCTGGATTTTGGGGTGGGCCGCGGAAAAGGCGGCGATGGCGTCCCCGAGATCCAGGCTGCCTATCCATTTCGGGCAGATGATGCTGAGCGTTCCCTCGGGCCGGTCGTGGAGCTGGGCGATTCCGGCGTCCTCCGCCTCGATCTCCTGGAGGATGCGGGCGGCGAATTCGGCGTACCGCTGGCCCGGTTCGGTGAGGCTCACCGAGCGGGCCGTGCGGTTGACGAGCCGGACGCCGACCTGCCGCTCCAGCTCCGCCACGTGCCGGGAGACCAGGGAGCCCGAACTGCCCAGCTTCTTGGCGGCGCCGCTGAAGCTGCCGACCTGCGCGACGGTGACGAAGCTGTGCATCAGAAGCAGACGGTCCATGGTTCCTCGGTTCTCTCCGGAGGCGGGTGGAGCGGGGGCAGCCTATGCGAGACGCATCCGTTTCATAAGGGGTCTGACCTGCCCTTTTCCTGCGCCTACTCGGCGCAGTAGGCCGGGGCCTCGGCGGCGGTCTCCTTGGTCACCAGGGTGAGCGGGGTGCGGGTGATCTTCTCGGCGCCCTGCTCCTTGTCGAGCAGCTTCACGGTGCTGTCCAGGGCGTTGGCGCCGGTGAGTTGGGCGGGGTTGGAGACGGTGCCGAGGAAGGTGCCGTTCTTGACGGCCTCGACGCCGCGCTCGGTGCCGTTGTTCGTCACGATCTTGACGTCGGCCTTGGCCGCCTGGAAGGCGTTGAGGGCGCCGAAGGCCATCTCCTCGTTGGCGACGAAGACGTAGTCCAGGTCCGGGTGCGACTGGATCATGTTCTCCGCCACCTCCTGCGCCTTGGCGGGGCTGAACATGCCGGGCTGGTCGGCGACGACCTTCGCGGTGTCCGGGAGGTTGTCGGTGAAGCCGCCGACCAGGACGTCGGAGGCGGCGCCGGGAGCGCCCGCGATGACGCCGACCTGAACGGCCTTGCCGCCCGCGTCCTCGGTGACCAGCTCGGCGTCCATCTTGCCGACTTCGGCGAGCGGCACGATGGAGGCGCCGAGGACGTCCTTCATGTCCTCCAGCAGGACCGAGGTCAGGAAGATGGGCACGTTCGCCGCCTTGGCCTTGGCTATGTCGGCCTCCAGGGCGTCCACGTTGACCGTCTGGACGATGACCGCGTCGACTCCGCGGGAGATCATGTCCTCGATGTTGGACAGCTCCTTGCCGGCGTCCTGGGTGGAGTTGGCGGTGTAGAGCTCCACGCCCAGTTCCTTGGCCTTGGCCTCGATCGCCGCCTGGAGACAGGTGTGGAACTCGGTGTTGTTGCCGTTGACGAAGCCGATCGTGTAGTCGCCGTCGCCGGCGGCGGTGCTCACGGTGTCGTCGTCCTTGCTGCAGCCGCTGAGCAGCAGGCCCGCGCCGACTGCGGTGACGACGACGGCGGTGCGGTACCGGGAGGTGAGTCTCATGGTGCGGTGCCTTTCGGGTCGGACGTGCGGTCAGTGGGCGGAGTGGCGGGACTTCTGCAACTGGTTGGCTATCGCGGCGATCACCAGGACCGTGCCGACCGACACCGGCTGGTAGAAGGAGGAGATCTGCAGCAGGTTCAGGGAGTTGGCGACCACGCCGAGCAGGACGACGCCGAGGATCGTGCCGACGACCGTGCCCCGGCCGCCCTCCAGCGCCGTACCGCCGATGACGACCGCCGCCACGGCGCTGAGCTGGAGCATCAGTCCGCCGCCGGGGCTGGGGCTGCTCGCCACGAGCCGGGACAGCAGCATGATTCCGGCGAGGCCGGACAGGGCGCCGGCGCCCGCGTACAGCAGCAGCTTGTTGCGGTGGACACTGATGCCGCTGAGCCGGGCGACGTGTTCGTTGCCGCCGATGGCGAAGAGGTCGCGGCCGTACGTCGTGTACTTCATGACCAGGGCGGTCAGCGCGAGGACGATCAGCGCCAGCCAGGTGAGGTTGGGCAGTCCGATGAAGTAGCCGGCGCCGAGGCCGGACAGGGCGTCGCCGCCGGAGACGGTCTTGCCGTCGAGGACGACGAGCTGGACGCCGTCCAGGATGGTGGCGGTCGCCAGGGTCACCACGAACGGCGCGACGTTGGTGTACGTGATCACCAGGCCGTTGACCAGGCCGATCGCCATGGCGAGGGCGACGGAGGCGAGGACGGTGACGGTGACCGAGGTGCCGTTGTGCAGGAGCTGGGCGGCGAAGGCGGCGACGACGTAGACGTTGCTGCCCATGGAGAAGTCCATGCCGCCCGCGGTCATCACCAGGGTCAGGGCGGCGGCGATCACCGCGGTGACGCTGACCTGGCGCAGCACGTTGACGAGGTTGTCCTGGGTCAGGAAGGCGTCGCTCTGGGTGGCGGTGAAGCCCGCGACCAGGATCAGCACGGCGATCAGGCCGAGATGCGGGATCCGCTGCACGGCCGCGAGGAGGCCGCCCTGCTCGCCGTCCCGGCGCGGAGCCGGCTGCTCCACCTCGGGGGCCGGTGTCTTGAGGCTCATGCGTTGTTCCCTCCCAGGGCGGTCGCGACCAGCTCGTCGCGGGTGATGCGGGCGATCTCGTGCTCGGCGACGATCCGGCCGGAGCGCACGACCACCGCGCGGTCGGCCAGGCGCATGACCTCCTCGGCGGAGGAGGAGGCGAGCAGGACCGCCACGCCCCGGCTCGCGAGGTCGTCGATGATCGTGTGGATGTCGGCCTTGGCGGCGACGTCGACCCCGTTGGTGGGGTCCTCCAGGAAGACGGCGGTGGGTGCGGTCTCCAGCCATTTGGCGAGCAGCACCTTCTGCTGGTTGCCGCCGGACAGCGCGCCGACCGCCGGGTTGCGGGCGAGGGTGACCACGCCGTAGGTGTCGCGGCGCGGGGCCGCGCGGCGGGTCTGCTCGGCCTCGCGGTGCAGCCGGCGCCGGTCGAAGCGGTCGCTGGCCAGCATCAGGTTCTCGTCGACGGACAGGCCCGGGATGATGCCGAGGTTGCGGCGGTCGCCGGTGACGCAGCGCAGTCCGCTGCGCAGCGAGTGCCGCACCTTGCCGAGCGGTACCGGGCGGCCGTCGACGAGGAGTTGGCCGGTGTCCGGGCGGGTCCGTCCGGAGAGCAGGTCGAAGAGGTAGGACTGGGCGTCGCCGGCGGCTCCGAGCACGCCGACCACCTCGCCCCGGCGCACCTCGACGCCGAAGTCGCGGATGAAGCGGCCGCGGCCCAGGCCCCGGACCTCGATGCCGATCTCGTCCTTGGGGGCCGGCCGGGTGGGCCGGTGGGAGACGACGTCCCGGCCGACCATGTGCCGGACCAGGCCGGGTGCGTCGAGGTCGCCGACGGTGCCGGTGTGCACGACCCGTCCGTCGCGCATCACGGTGACGCGGTCGGCGACGTCCAGCACCTCGTCGATGTAGTGCGAGATGTAGACGATGGCGATGCCCTCGTCGCGGAGCCTGCGCACCAGTGCCTTGACCTGCTCGGCGGCGTGGGCGCCGAGGCAGGCGGTGGGCTCGTCGAGGATGAGGACCCGGCCGCCGCGGCGCACTTCGCGGGCGACCTCGACCATGGTCTGCTCGGCGACGGTCAGCGCCCCGGCCGGCTGCTCCACGTCGAGGTGGATGCCGAGGTCGCCGAGCGCCTCGCGGGCCTCGGCCCGTACCGTGGACCAGCTGACCCGGCCGCCTTTGACCGGCAACACGCCCAGCAGGACGTTCTCGGCGACGGTGAGGCCCATGACGAGTTCGCGTCGCTGCGGCACGAAGGAGATGCCGAGCCGCCGGGCCTGCCGCATGGTCAGGCACCGGTGGGCGTGGCCGTCGATGTCGACGGTGCCCCGGTCGGGCTGGTGGACGCCGGCGAGGACGTGCACGAGCGTCGACTTTCCGGCGCCGTTCATGCCCATCAGGGCGTGCACCTCGCCGGGGAGCAGGTCGAGTCCCACGTCCCGCAGCGCGGCGGCGCCGCCGAAGCTCTTGGTGACGCCGCGGACGCGGACCACGGCCGCCGCCTTCACGGGGTCGCCTCCGGCACGACCCGGGCGTAGCCGCGGACGTCCGGGAAGGGGGGTTCCCGGTCGGCCTGGAGGTCCACCTGGAAGGCGTTCAGGCACATGCCGAGCATGGTGAAGTTGCCGAGCGCGCCGATGGTGTCGACCAGGCCCTTGGGGCCGAAGTGGGCGAGGGCGCGGGCGAAGGTCTCGTCGCCGACGAAGTGGTCCTCCAGGACCTCCCGGCAGAACTGGTAGAAGGCCTGGTCCGCCTCGCTGTCGAAGACGGCCTCGCGCCGCTCGGCGACGGCCTGGACGGCGGCCTCGGGCAGGCCGGCCTCGATCGCCTGCTGCACATGGGCGTTCCAGGAGTACTGCGCGTCCCAGTTGCGGGCGGCCATCAGCAGGCTCAGCTCGCGCAGGTGCTTCGGCAGCGAGCAGTCGAAGCGGGCGAACGCCCCGAGGGACTCCGCCCGTTCGCACATCTCCGGGCTGTGCAGCCAGACCCGGAACGGGCCGCGGACGGCGCCGCGGCGGCCGGCGATCCGGGCGGCCAGCTCCTGCTGCCGCGGATCCATTTCCTCTTGGCTGAGAACGGGGAGCCTCATGTGGCCGATACCTGCCTTTTCTTTCCGGCACGTTGCGGGCACGGAACGGATCGCCGTGCGACGCCAGCCGACGGTACAGCCGGGTCCGGAAAGCTCACCCTTCTCGGAGCGCAAGGTAAACCTGCACGCCGGAGGGCACCCATTCGCCGGGGCGCGTCCTACCGTCGGTCGCCTGCAAGCACGTACTGGAGAGGAACCCCCGGATGACCACGATCATCAAGGTCGCGTCGGTACCGCTGCTGGACCGCGGCGGATCCGTCGTGACGACACCGCTGATCACCACGTCCTCGGCGGGCGGCGAGAACCGGATCACCAGCGGGATGAGCGTGTATCCGGTCGGCTCCGGGGCGCCGCTGCACTCGCACAACTGCGACGAGCACGTGACGGTGCTGGAGGGCGAGGCGGAGGTAGTGGTGGACGGTGTGGTGACGAAGCTGGAGCAGTTCGACACCACCTATGTGCCGTCGCCGGTCCCGCATCTGTTCCGGAACACCGGCGACCGGCCGTTGCGGATCCTGTGGGTGTATTCCTCGGGGCATGTGACCCGCACCTTCACCGAGACCGGAAGAACGGTGGAGCATCTGTCGGCCGAGGACCAGATGGGCTGAGGCACCGGGGACGACGGCGGACGCCGCTCGTCCCGACCGGCGTCCGTCCCCCCTGGGGTCAGTGCGTGGTGACCAGCTCTCGCGGGGCGCCCTCGGCCGGGGTCCGGCGCCCGCCGCGCAGCGCGGCGATGCCGATGAAGACCATGGACGACACTCCGGCGAGGGCGAAGGCGGTGAAGCCCCAGTCGCCGTTGTTCGCGGCGAGCAGCTGCCCGCCGAGCCACGGTCCGAAGACGGCGCCGAAGCGGCCCATGCCGGAGGTCCAGCCGACGGCGGTGGCGCGGTTGCCGGGGGTGGAGCGGATCGAGACCGTCGCGTAGATCATCGTCTGGGCGCTGTTGAGGAACACACCGGTGAGGAAGACGACCGTCATGGTCACCGCGAGCGGCATGTGGACGCTGAGCAGGAACACCCCGGCCGCGGTGAGCGCGAACCAGATCGCCGAGATGCGCGGGGCGCCGAAGCGGTCGGCGGCGCGTCCGGCCACCAGCATGCCCACGATGCCGCCGAGGTTGAAGACGACGACGAAGGTGAGCGCGGAGCCCAGTTCGTAGCCCTCGGCGCGCATCAGGGTGGGCAGCCAGGTGGCGACGCCGTAGACCAGCAGCAGTCCGCCGAAGGAGGCGAGCCAGTACAGCAGGGTCTGGGTCCACTCGCCGCCGCGGAACAGGCCCTTCAGGTTGGCCCAGCGGTCGCCGGCGGCCGGCTTGTCGGTCTTGGCGGCGGGGAGTTCGACGTCGTAGCGGGCGGCCAGCGCGCGGGCCTCCTCGGCGCGGCCCTTGGCCATCAGGAAGCTCAGCGACTCGGGCAGGAACCTGGCGAGGACGGGGGCGAAGAGCAGCGGGAGCACGCAGACCCAGAAGGCGGCGCGCCACCCGGCCGGCTCGATCAGCCACTTGGCGACGTAGGCGGAGAGGATGCCGCCCGCGTGGTGGGCGGTCATCAGCAGGCCGATGACGATCGCGGCGCGGCCGCGCGGGGCGTAGTCGGAGACCATGCTGATCGCGGTGGGGAGCAGCCCGCCGAGGCCCACCCCGGCGAGGGTCCGGCCGAGGCCGAAGACGGCGACGGAGTCGGCGATCGCGCACACGCCCGAGGCCAGCGAGAACAGGACCACGCAGGAAACCATCAGCTTCTTGCGCCCGATCCGGTCCGCGACCGTACCGGCGGTCAGGGCGCCGACCAGCATGCCGAAGGTGGCGTAGGAGCCGAGGTCGCCGGCCTGGCCGGGGGTGAGGCCGAAGGTCCCGGTCTCCAGCAGGTGCGGCAGGACCGAGCCGTAGATGAACATGTCGAGGCCGTCGAAGAGCACGGCCAGCCAGCACAGCCCGATGACCAGGAAGGCCAGTCTGCTGCCGCGGGCGGATGGAGCGAGGGGGGACATCGTTGTTCTTCCTCTCGTGCGGGGTGCGCTAGACGCTAAGGAGCCGCACCCGAAAGAGTCAACGTTTTTGTCAACAATCTCATCGACGATTCGGTACGACTCCCGCGGCGGTCGCGCTACGCGACCGGTGGCGTCCCGTGCGTGTGGAAGGACTCGATGGTCTTCAGGCCCCAGGCCTGCCCCTTCCTGCGCTCCTCCTCGGTCCAGGTGATCAGCGGCCAGTCGGGCGCCAGCACCAGCCGGGTGAGCGGATTGCACAGCTCGATCCGGTTGCCGCCCGGCTCGTAGACGTACAGGAAGAACGTCTGCTGGATGGCGTGCTTGTGCGGTCCCGTCTCGATGAACACCCCGCTGTCGATGGCGAGATCGGCGGCGCGCAGCACGTCCTCGCGGGTGTCGGTGGCGAAGGCGATGTGGTGCAGCCGCCCGGTGCTGCCGGTCCAGTCCGAGGAGTAGACGACGTCGTACGACTTGTTCGTGTATGTCAGCCAGCGCGCCGCGATCTTCCCGCTGTCGAGGCGGATCTGTTCCGTCGGCCGGGCGCCGAGCACGTCCTGCTGGAACTCGGCGTTGGCGAGGACGTCCGCGGCGAGGAAGTTGACGTGGTCGAGCCGGCGTACCCCCACGCCCCGGTTGGGCTTGGCCTGCGGCTGGTTCTTCAGCGCGGGCCGCAACTCCTCGGGGGCCGCGTAGTGTTCGCTCTCCCAGTACAGGGCGTGCTCATGGCCGTCGGGGTCGGTGGTGACGTAGAGCTTGCCGAGGCCGGGCTCGTCCTCCGCCCAGTGTCCCGATCCGCCCGACTCCTCGACCGCCCTGAGCCGGCGGTGCAGTGCCTCCTCGCTGGAGGTGCGCAGCGCGAGCCGGCCGAGGCCGGGGTGTTCCCGGGCGGTGAGGACCAGGCTGTGGTGCTCGTAGTCGTCGAAGGTCCGCAAGTAGACGGTGCCGCCCTGCTGGTGATGGACCGTCAGGCCGAGATAGTCGGTGAAGAAGGCGACGCTCGCGTCCAGGTCGGGCGTGAACAGCTGGGCGTGGCCGATGTGCGCGATGTCGCCGAGCGGCGGAGTCATCGGGGACCTCCAAGGGGTTGTACGGCGGCCCTGGCGAAGACGGTGCCGTCGAAGATCTTGCGGGCCGTGCGGACCACGGCGGTGCGGCGGGCGGTGGGCAGGCCGTCGGCATCGGTGCCGAGACTGCTCTCGATGTCCAGGAAGCCGGTGGGGTGTTCGATCCGGACCCGGTCGCTGCCGGGGTCGAGCCGCGCCAGGCCGGCGGCCACGCCTCCGTCGATCCGCAGGCCCGCGGCCACGCCGGCCGCGCCCAGCACCCCGATCGAGGTGTGGCAGCGCACGGGGATGAAGGTGCGGGTGGTGACGGCACCGCCGTGACGGGGCGGGGCGAGCAGCGTCAGCTTGGGCACGGTCGCCTCGGACACGTCACCGAGGCCCATGAGGCGGCCGGCCCGCAGCCGGATCCGCCGGAGCCGGCCGGCGAGTTCGGTGTCCTCCTCCAGGTCCCTCGGCGACTCGTAGCCGGTGACCTTGAGCGCGGTGGCCGCCATGAGAACCGTCGGCATGCCGTTGTCCACACAGGTCACCGGCACCCCGTCGATCTCGTCCCGGACGTGTCCGGTGGGCAGCAGGGCGGAGGCGCCCGGCGGGAACTCGATCACCACGGGGGCGGCCGTGCCGGGCACGCCCGAGATCGCGGCGCCGCCCGTGTAGTCGACGCGTCCGCCCGGGCTCGGGAAGGTCGCCGTGGCGTGGTCACCGGAGTTGACCATGCGGATCCGGACCGCGGTCTCCCGTTCGCCCGCCGGGACGAGCCCGCGCTCCACGGCGAACGGGCCGACCCCGGCGAGGATGTTCCCGCAGTTCTGACGGTCGGTCACCTCGGGCCGGTCGACGCCCACTTGGAGGAAGAGGTAGTCGACGTCGGCCCGCGGGTCGGCCGACGTCGACACCACGGCCACCTTGCTGGTGAGCGGGTGCGCCCCGCCGAGTCCGTCGATCTGGCGCGGGTCCGGGCTGCCCATGATCCGCAGCAGCAGCTCGTCCCGGGCGTCCGGTTCCGCGGGCAGGTCACCGGCGAGGAAGTAGGCGCCCTTGGACGTGCCGCCGCGCATCAGCAGACAGGGCACCTCCTCGGTCACGGCCGCTCTCCCTCGTACTGCTCGTACGTCCGGTACTCGACGCCGAGTTCCTTCAGCCTGTCCCGCAGCCCGTAGCGGTCCAGGCCGAGCTGTCCGTCGAGGAAGGCGGCCCGGGTGGCGGTCTCCTTGTCCTCACGGGCCCGGGACTTCCGCACCGTCTCGCGGACGCGCTCCCGGGGGACGACCACGACTCCGTCGTCGTCGGCGAGGATCGCGTCGCCGGGGCGGACGATCTGGCCGTCGATGGCGATCGGCACATTGACCGAACCGCCCGTCGCCTTGACCGTGCCCTGCGAGGAGACCGCCCGGGACCAGGCGGCGAAGCCCATGTCCCGCAGCTCCTGGGTGTCGCGGATCCCGGTGTTCAGCACCACGCCGCGTACCCCGCGCTGCTGGAGGGCGGTCGCGAACAGCTCGCCGAACAGGCCGTCGGTGCACGGCGAGGTGGTGGTGACGACCAGGATGTCGCCCTCGCCGCACTGCTCGACGGCGGCGTGGATCATGAGGTTGTCGCCGGGCCAGCTCAGTACGGTGACCGCGGTGCCGGCGACCCGGACGCCCTGCTGCACGGGCCGGATCCCCGGGCCCAGCAGGCCGGTGCGGCCCATGGCCTCGCTCACGGTGGCCACGCCGTACCCGGCCAGCGCGTCGATGTCCTCGATGGCCGCCTTCGGGGGGCCGGTGACGATGACGCCGCTCATGCCAGCTCCTTCGCGATCTGCGGGTAGGGGCGCATGTACGCCTCGGCCATGGTCTTGTGGGCGAGCCCCAGGTTGGGGCCCGCGTTGCGCTTGAGCTGGACTCCGCGCCGGACGGCGAGGTCGGTGTAGTAGTCCCACAGGTGCTGCTGGGCGCCGAGGCACTCCATGGCCTTGCGCTTGGTCTCCCAGACCTCGGTGATGTCGAGCAGCACCTCGGGCTTGAAGCCGCTCATCTCGGGCTGGTGGGGCTCGAAGAAGAAGACCGGCGGGGCGCCGATGATCTCGCCCTTGCCCGGGTAGCCGATGGCCTGGGCGAGCACCCGGGCCTCCAGCGCCATGCGGTTGGCGGCGGGGTGGTCGCCGTTGTACGGGTCCTCGGTGGGGTGGGTCAGCACGACGTCCGGCTGGGTCGCGCGGTAGACCTCGACGAGCTGGTCGGTCAGCTCGGCGGTGGCGATCAGCGGGTAGTCGCCGGCGTCGAAGAAGCGGACCTCGGCGCCCAGGGCGGCGGCGGCCCGCTCGGCCTCGTCCCGCCGTATCGCCTTGATCTCCGCCAGGTTCTTCCCCTCGCGCCACGCCTTGGCGGACTCGCCGCGCTCGCCGAAGGTCAGACAGGCGATGGTGACCTTCTCGCCGCGGGACGCGGCGAGGGCGATGGCACCGCCGGCGCGCCACACGAAGTCACCGGCGTGCGCGGTGACGACGAGCGTCGAACGTGCTGGGGCGGGCGCGTTGGCCTGAGTCATGGTGGAGAACTCCTTGCTGGACAGGTGGGCGCCCGCCTCGCGCGAGGTTCAGTCGCGCAGCGCCTCGATCACGCTGCTGAGGTGGGCGCGGACGGCCGCCTCGGCCGCCTCGGGGTCCCTGGCCCTGATCGCCTCGATCATCGCCAGATGCTCACTCAGGGACTGCTGCGGCCGCCCCGGCCGCAGTGCCAGCTGGAAGCGGTGGCGCACCAGTTGGGCGTTGAGCCGCTCCAGCAGCTCCAGCGCGGTCTGCTGGCCGGAGAACTCCCGGATCCTGGTGTGCAGTTCGTGGTTGAGGTCGGAGTAGGTGACCGGCTCCCCGGCGGCCACGGCCTTGGTCATCGCCGTGCCCAGCTCGGTGAGTTCGGCCAGCTGCTCGTCGCTCGCCGCGACGGCCGCCTTCGCCGCGCACAGTCCTTCGAGGACCATGCGGCACTCGGTGATGGCGACGGCTTCCTCCACCGTCACCACCCGCACCCGCGAGCCGCGGTTGCGGATCCGCTCGACGAGGCCCTGGGCCTCCAGATCGATGAGCGCCGCGCGGATGCTCGCCCGTGTCACACCGAACTGCTCGGCGAGTTCGTTCTCCACCAGCCGCTGTGCCGGTGCCATCTCGCCGTGCAGGATCGCCTGCCGCAGCCGCGCGAGCGCGTGCTGTCTGGCCTGCTCCCCGGTGCTCGGACGGGCTTCGTTCGGCATCGTGTGCCCTCCCTGAGTGAGTGCGTGTCGAACCTAAATCTAGTCCAACAGAATTGTCAACAATTTTGTCCGGCGTATTGCGAGCGTGATGCGGGAGTCTGGCTCACTCCCCCGGCGGCGCCCCCTCGTACGCCCGGCGCAGCACCCGGAGCACCCCGTCCGTCGTCACCGGGCGGGGGTTGACCGTCACCTCGGCCGCGGCCCGGGCGGCGGCCTCTGCCAAGTCGGCCTCGGCCAGGTCGAGTTCGGCGAGGGAGCGCGGGACGCCGAGGCGCCGGGGCAGGTCCCACAGGGCGCGCGGGGCGTCGTCCGTGTCCAGGGCGCGGGCCACGACGGCGGCGGCCTCGGGGGCGGCGGGCGCGTTGTGGGCCAGCACGTGCGGCAGCACCAGCGCGTGCGTCTCGGCGTGCGGCAGGCCGAAGGAGCCGCCGAGGACATGGCACAGCTTGTGATGCAGGCCCATGGTGGCGGCGCCCAGGCTCGTCCCGCACAGCCAGGCCCCGTGCAGGGCGCGCCCGCGGGCTTCGACCGACGCGGGTTCGGCGGCAACCGCGGGCAGGGCGGCGGCCATCACCCGGACGCCCTCCTCGGCCGTCAGTTGGGTCAGCGGCGAGGCGTCCGGCGCGTACAGGGCCTCGACGGCGTGCGCGAGGGCGTTGACGCCGCTGGCCACGGAGAGCGGGACCGGCAGGGAGAGGGTCAGTTCGGGGTCGTAGACGACACCGCGCGGCTGTACGACGGGGTCGCGGCCGGTGCGTTTGACGCCGTGCTCGGTCAGGCCCCACACGGGGGTCATCTCCGAGCCGGAGTAGGTGGACGGCACCGCGATCAGCGGCAGGCCGGTGCGCAGGGCGACGGCTTTGCCGAGGCCGATCGAGGAGCCGCCGCCGACGGCGACACACCCGTCGGCGCCCGCCGCGCGCGCCGCCGAGACGGCCCGGCCGGCCACCTCCACGGGCACATGCATCCGCGCCTCGGGGTGCACCGCGACGCAGAGCGGGCCGAGGGAGTCGGCGACGGCCCGCGCGGTGTCGGCGCCGCGCGGGCCCGAGAGCACCATGAGCCGTCGCAGGCCGAGCCGCCGGGCCTCCTCGGCGGTCGCCGTGACGGCGGCGCCCGCCCGCAGCACGATCCGCACGGGCACGGACTCGTGGGTGAAGGCGAGGGGATCCTGGTCGTTCACGATCACTCCGGTTCCGGTCGTCGTTGGCCGCCGTCGGTCGCGACGAAGTGTCCTCCCGAGCGGGTGGATACCGCACACTGTGCCGACGGCGCTGATCCACCGCGGCCGGTTAGGGTCCTGGCATGAGCCACAGTTTCGTCGTCCACATCCCCGACGCCGCACTCGAACCCGAGCCGCTCGCGCACGAGCAGATCGTCTCCGGCAGGCCCGAGGTGACCGGGAAGGTGCTCTGGGAGTCCGCGGACGGCCGGCAGATCCGGGGGATCTGGCAGATCACCCCGGGCGTGGTCACCGACACCGAGGCGGACGAACTGTTCGTGGTGATCAGCGGCTCGGCCACCATCGAGGTCGAGGACGGGCCGACGCTGACGGTGGGCCCCGGCGACATGGCGGTGCTGCGCGCGGGCGACCGTACGACCTGGACGGTGCACGAGACGCTGCGCAAGGCGTACGCGATCAATCTGTGAGCGGCGGGGCCGTGGTGCCCCGGATCTCCAGCGCGGGCGCGGCAAGGCGGAGGCGGCCCGGTGCCCCGGGCCGCTCGAAGCGGTCCAGGAGACAGCGGGCGGCGCGCCGGCCGACATCGTGGCCGCCGCCGTCCACGGTGGTCAGCCACAGGTGCCGCAGCCGGGAGACGCTCGTGTTGTCGTAGCCGGCCACGGACAGGTCGCGCGGCACGTCGAGGCCGAGTTCCCCGGCCGCCGAGAGCGCGCCGACGCAGGCGATGTCGTTGACGGCGAAGACGGCGGTCGGCCGGTCGGGGCGGCCGAGCAGGCGGACCGTGGCGCGGTAGCCGCCCTCCTCGGTCATGTCGCAGGCTTCGACGCGCGCGCCGTCCGCCAGGCCGTGCGCGCGCATCGTCGCCTCGAAGCTCCGTCTGCGCAGCTCGCCGACCGCGCCGTAGCCCGCGAGGTGCGCGATCCGGCGGTGGCCGAGGCCGATGAGGTGCTCGGTGACCAGGCGGGCGCCCTGCTCGTCGTCACCGGCGACGACGTCCACCCGCGGCGGCACCGCCTCGCGGGCGCCCGCCACGACCACCGGCATCCGCTCGGCGACCGCCCCGAGCCCGGCCGGGCCGGGCAGGGTGCCGACCACGACCAGGCCGTCGACGCGCAGGTCGAGGAAGGGGGCGGCGGGGTCCTGGCCGGTGCGGCGGTTGAGCCGGGCGTCGGCGAGCAGCATGTGCAGACCGTGGTCGTGCAGCAGCGGGTTCAGCCCGTCGAGCAGCTCAACGAACCAGGGGTTGCGCAGGTCGTTGAGGAGGACGCCGACGGTCCGGGTGCGCCGCTCGCTGAGGCTGCGGGCGGCGGTGTTGGGCCGGTAGCCGAGCTCCCGCACGGCCCGCAGCACGGCCTCCCGCTTCTCGGGGCGCACCTGCTCGGAGCCGCGCAGCACCAGCGAGACCAGGGACTTGGAGACCCCGGCCCGTTCGGCCACGTCGCGGATGGTCGGCGGTCGCATGACATGGACCGTTCCACGGGCCGTCCGGGCTTGTCAAAGAGTTGACACCCGGCGTAGACCGCGCTCAGTGTGGGCGGAAAGGCTTCTGGACCGGTCCAAAGAAGGGCTGTCATGGTGGATGCGCTCGGGGTCGCCGTCGTCGGGTTCGGCTGGATGGGGCGGGTGCACACCCAGGCCTACGCACGCGTGCGCCACCACTATCCGTGGCTGCCCCTGCGTCCGGAGCTGGTCACCGTCGCCGAGGAGGTGCCGGGGCGGGCCGAGGAGGCCGCGGCGCAGTTCGGCTTCGCCGCCACGACCCGCCACTGGCGCGAGGTGGCCGCCGACCCGCGGGTGCGGGCGGTCAGTATCACCGCCCCGAACTTCCTGCACCGCGAGATCGGCGTCGCGATGGCGGAGGCGGGCAAGCACATCTGGATCGAGAAGCCGGTCGGCCTGACCGCCGAGGACGCCCGCGCGGTCGCCGCCGCGGTGGCGCGGGCCGGGGTGTGCGGGGCGGTCGGCTTCAACTACCGCAACGCGCCCGCGGTGGAGAAGGCCCGCGACCTGATCGCCGCCGGGGGGATCGGCACGGTCACGCATGTGCGCGTGCGGCTGTTCAGCGACTACGCCGCCCATCCCGAGTCCGCGCTGACCTGGCGCTACGAGCGCGAGCGCGGCGGCAGCGGAGTCCTCGGGGACCTCGCCTCGCACGGCGTGGACCTGGCCCGGTACCTGCTCGGCGAGCTCACCTCCCTCACCGCCGACACCGCGGTCTTCGTACCGGAGCGGGCCCGCCCGGCCGGCGCCACCGCGGGCCACACCCGGGCCCGGGGCGGCGAACTCGGCCCGGTCGAGAACGAGGACTACGTCAACTGCCTGCTCCGCTTCGCCTCCGGCGCCCGCGGCGTCCTGGAGGCGAGCCGGGTCGCGGTCGGCGAACAGAACACCTACGGCTTCGAGATCCACGGCACCCGGGGCGCGCTGCTGTGGGACTTCCGCCGGATGAACGAGCTGGGCATCAGCCGCGGTACGGCCTACCAGGACCAGCCCGTCAGCACGGTGTACGTCGGCCCGGGCGACGGCGAGTTCGGCGCCTTCCAGCCCGGCGCGGCCAACGCCATGGGCTACGACGACCTGAAGGTGGTGGAGGCCTACCGCTTCCTGCGCTCCATCGCCGAGCACAGGCCCTACGGCGCCACCCTCACGGACGCCGTGCGCAGCGCCGACGCGCTCGACGCGATGACCCGCTCCGCCACGACCGGCACGTGGGTCGACCTGCCTGCACCGTAGGTGTGCTGCACGGCGACACCACCTGGATCGACCGCCTACACCGCAGGCATGTTGTACGGCGTCACCACCTGGATCGGGGACGGCAGTGTGGGGCCCGCGGGCGGCAGGGCGCCGTGGGCCCGCATCACGTGGTGGCAGGCCTCGCGCAGGTCTTGGCGGAGGTCGTGGTGGAGGACGGCGGAGAGCCGGTGCTCGCGCAGCAGGCGGGTGTTGTCGTGGTCGAGGTCGTGCGCCACGAACACCGCGCACCCGCGGCCGAGTTCCTCGAAGGCCCGCAGGGTGGCGATGTTGCCGCCGCCGATGGAGTAGACGGCGCGGATGTCCGGGTCGCGTTCCAGGGCCGCCCGCACCAGGTCGTACTGGGTGGCGTCCAGGCCCTGGCCCTCGGCGATCTCCACCAGCGCGCGCTCGGGGTGCCGGGCGCGCATCGCGCTGCGGAACCCCATCTCGCGCTCCTCCTCGTTGCGGAAGAAGCCGCTGGAGAGGCTGGTGAGCACATTGCCGGGGCGGTCCCCGAGCCACTGGCCCATGAGGTACGCGGCGGTCGCCCCGGCGGCCCGGTTGTCGATGCCGACGTAGGCCAGGCGGGGCGTGGCGGGCAGGTCGGTCACCAGCGTCACCACCGGGATCCCGGCCGCCGCCAGCCGGCCGACCGCGGCGGTGACCTCGGGGACGTCCGGCGCCTTGAGGATGACGCCCTGCGAGCCGCGCCGGGCGATCCGGTCGAGCGTCCGGGTCAGTTCGGAGGCGGGCCCCGTCTGACGGAAGTGGAAACGCGAACGGACCACCGCCGGGTGCAGGGACGGCAGTTCCGCCTCCAGGGCGCCCCGCACGGCGGTGGAGAACCGCTCCGGAGCCTGCATCACGATGTCCACCATGAAGGTGCGGCCGACCAGCCGGACCTGGGTGCGCTGCCGGTCCAGGTCGGCGACGGCCCGGCGTACCTCGTGCGCGGTGCTCTCCCGCACCCCTCCCCTGCCGTTGAGCACCCGGTCCACCGTGGCCTCGCTCAGACCCGCCTGCCGCGCGATCTCCCGGATCGGGAACGGATGGCCCATGCCGAGGCTCCTTGAGGGGTTTTTGACGGCTGCCTGCCGGTTGTTCGACGGCTTTGTCCTGACAAGAATGACAGGACTGCGTCGCCCCTGTCACCGAGAGGACACCGATGTCCTTCACTGCCCGGCTGTCCGCGCGGGACTGCGACCTCGACGCGTTCCGCACGCTCGTGGAGCGGACCACCGACCCCGCCGACTACCCGCACGCCGCCGCCGTCGAGCACGAGGTGCCCGTCTACGAGGGGACCGTGCCCGAGGACGAGCTGGTCCACGTCCTCACCGACGGCCCCGGCGTGGTGGTCTTCCGCGGCGCCTTCGACCGGGAGGCCGTCGACCGGGTCACCGAGGTGTTCGAGGCGCTGATCGCCGGGCAGCGCGCCTCGGGCACGAGCGCCGGCGACCACTTCGCGCGGCCCGGTGCCAACGACCGGGTCTGGAACGCGCTGGAGAAGGCCGCCCTGCACGACCCGGAGTCCTTCGCCGACTACTACGCCAACGACATCCTGGCGCTGGTGTCGCGAGCCTGGCTCGGCCCCGGCTACCAGGTGACCTCGCAGGTCAACGTCGTCAACCCGGGCGGCGCCGCCCAGACCGCGCACCGCGACTACCACCTGGGTTTCCTGCCGGACGAGAGAGCGGCCGCCTACCCGGCGCACGTCCACCGCCTCTCCCCCGTGCTGACCCTCCAGGGCGCCGTCGCGCACGGCGACATGCCGGTGGAGTCGGGCCCGACGATGTACCTGCCGTACTCACAGACCTACGAACCCGGCTATCTGGCCTGGCGGCGCCCGGAGTTCCAGCGGTACTTCGACACCCACCACGTGCAGCTGCCGCTGGCGAAGGGCGACGCGGCCTTCTTCAACCCGGCCCTCTTCCACGCCGCCGGCACCAACCGCACCACGGACGTGAGGCGGACGGCCAATCTCCTTCAGGTGTCGTCCGCGTTCGGACGGCCGATGGAGACGGTCGACCGGGAGGCGGTCGTCAACACCGTGTACCCGGTGCTGCTCAGGCGCCGGAGCGAGGGCGCGGACGTGGCACGGCTGGAGAACGTGATCGCCGCGAGCGCCGAGGGCTATCCCTTCCCCACGAACCTCGACCGTGACCCGCCCGTCGGCGGACTCGCCCCGCCCTCGCAGGCGGACGTGGTGCGACGCGCGCTGCGTGAGGCATGGGCTCCGCAGGCACTGCGGGACGAGCTGAGGGCCCGCGCCGAGCGGCGCCGGAGCTGAAAGGACCTGTGACGCCATGGGACTTCTCGACGACAAGGTGGTCCTCGTCAACGGCGGCACCCAGGGCGTCGGCGCCGCCGTCGCACGGGCCGCGGCCCGCGAGGGGGCGGTCGTGGCCGTCACCGGCCGGCGCCCCGAACCGGGCGAGGCACTGGTGGCGGAGCTGACGGCCGCCGGCGCCGAGGCGCTGTTCCTTCGGGCCGACCTGGCGGACGCCGAGCGGTCCAGGGGCGCCGTCGCCGAGGTCGTGGCGGCCCGGGGCCGGATCGACTGCCTGGTGAACGCGGCGGGGCTGACCTCCCGGGGCACCCTGCTGGACACCACGCCCGAGCTGTTCGACCAGCACATCGCCGTCAACCTCAGGGCGCCCTTCTTCGCCATGCAGGCCGCGGTCGCCGACATGGTGGCCCGCGCGGCGCCGGGCACGATCGTCAACGTCATCACCTCCTCGGCGCACGGCGGACAGCCCTTCCTCGCGCCGTACGTCGCCGCCAAGGCCGGGCTGATCGGCCTGACCCGCAACGCCGCCCACGCCCACCGCTTCGACCGGATCCGGATCAACGGCCTGAACATCGGCTGGACCGGGACGGAGGGCGAGGACGCGATCCAGCGGACCTTCCACGGCGCCGGGGACGACTGGCGCGAACGGGCCGCCGCCCGGCTGCCGATGGGCAGGCTCGGCCGGCCCGACGAGATCGCCGACCTCGTGGTGTTCCTGCTCTCGGAGCGCTCCGGAGTGGTCACCGGATCGGTGATCGAGTGGGACCAGAACGTTCTCGGCGGCCTCGACTGACCCCCTCACCCCAGGAGCTGCACCACCATGCGCATCGGAATCCTCGGCCTCGGCCGCATCGGCGCCTTCCACGCCGAGACCCTCTCCGGACTCGACGCCGTCGACTCCCTCGTCCTCACGGACCCCTTCGCGGACGCCGCCAAGTCCGCCGCCGAGCGGTTCGGCGGCGAGGTGGTGGACTCGCCCGAGGCCCTGCTGTCCGCCGGGGTGGACGGCATCGTCGTCGCGGCGGCCACGGACGCCCATCCCGCGCTCATCCTGGCCGGGGTCGAGGCAGGTGTCCCCGTCTTGTGCGAGAAGCCCGTCGCCCGGACCATGCCCGAGGGCGTACAGGTCCTGCGGGCCGTGGAGGGCGCGGGCGTGCCGGTCCAGATCGGCTACAACCGCCGCTTCGACGCCGGTTTCGTCGCCGCTCGGGCCGCCGTGCAGGGCGGCGAGCTGGGCACGCTGCACACCGTACGGTCGACCACGCTGGACCCGGCGCCGGCGCCCGCCGGGTACATCGCCGCCTCCGGGGGCATCTTCCGGGACTGCTCGGTCCACGACTTCGACATCATCCGCTGGGTGACGGGGCGCGAGGTCAGCGAGGTGTACGCGGTGGGCGGCAACCGGGGCGCCGACTACATCGCGCGGGCGGGCGACGCCGACACCACGGCCGCGATCCTCACCCTGGACGACGGCACCCTCGCGGTGGTCTCCAACTCCCGCCACAACGGCCGGGGTTACGACGTCCGGATGGAGCTGCACGGCTTCCGGGACTCCATCGCCGTCGGCTTGGAGGACAAGCTGCCGCTGCGCTCGGTCGAACCCGGGGCCGCCTTCCCCGCGGGCACCCCGCACGACTTCTTCATGGACCGCTTCGCCGCGGCCTACCGCGCCGAACTCACCGCGTTCACCGAGGTCGTGGCCGGCACCCGGATCTCCCCGTGCACGGTCGCGGACGCCCTGGAGGCCGGGTGGATCGCCGAGGCGTGCACCCGGTCGCTGCACGAGCACCGCCCCGTCACCGTCGCGGAGATACGGCAGGCGTGAGCGGGCCGGGCACCGCTGTCGCCCGGCCGGGCGCATCCCCGGCCGGGCGGCGGCGGTCAGCCCTGGGTACCGCTGATGTTGACCATCCACGGCACGCCGAAGCGGTCGGTGCACATGCCGAAGACGTCGCCCCACATCTGCTTCTCCAAGGGCACCGCCACCTGCCCGCCCTCGGACAGCTTCTCCCAGTAGCCGCGCAGCTCGGCCTCGTCGTCGCCGCTCAGGCTCACGGAGAAGTTGTTCTCGGTGTGCTTCTCGGTCCCGGGCGGGTTGTCGGCGCCCATCAGGGTGAAGCCGCCCGGGGTCTCCAGCATGCCGTGCATGATCTTGTCGGCCATGGGGGCGTCCGTCTGCCCGAGGTCGCCGTACGAGTTGAGGTCCAGGGTGCCGCCGAAGACCTCCTGGTAGAACTCCATGGCCTGCCGGGCGTCGCCGGCGAAGGTGAGGTAGGGGTTGAGTCGCGAAGCCATCACAAGCCTCCCGGAGCGGGAACGGTCACTGCTGTGCACGCTAGCGCGCGGCACTGACAACGGCCCGCCGAGCGCCGCTCAGCCGTACAGCGCGGGCCGCTCGGCCAGCTCCACCGTCACCCGGCCGCCCTCGCGCAGGGCCCGGGTCCCCGCCTCGCAGACGGCGGCCGCCGCATAGCCGTCCCAGATGCCCGGCCCGGTGACCTCGCCCCGCCGGGTGGCGTCGACCCAGGCCTGGACCTCCCGGTCGTAGGCGTCCGCGAACCGCTCGGTCCAGTCCTGGGCGATGCTGCCGCCCCAGCGGCCCGCGGTGGCGGTGACCAGGTCGTGGGCGTCCCCGATGCGGGCGGTGCCGCGTTCGCAGACCACCTCGGCCTGCACCTGGTAGCCGAACCCGCAGTTGACGAAGATCTCCACGTCCGACAGGGCGCCGCCGGCGGTCTCCAGGACGACGAACTGCGGGTCGGCCAGCCCTTCGGGGGCGTCGGCGGAGGGCGCCGGGCGCAGCACCGTGACCGCCGTGATCTCGTGGCCGAGCAGCCAGCGCGTGACGTCCACCTCGTGGGCGACGGAGTCGGTGATGAGCATCTCGGAGGTGAAGAAGTCCGGGCTCGCGACATTGCGGTGCCGGTTGTGCAGCATCAGCGGACGGCCCAGGCGCCCGGTCTCCAGCAGCGCCTTGAGCCGCGCGTACTCGGGGTCGTAGCGGCGCATGAACCCGACCTGGACGCGGCGCCGGCCGAGGGCCTGTTCGGCCTCGACGAGGCGCAGCGCGGAGGCCGCGTCGGGGGTGAGGGGTTTCTCGCACAGCACGGGCAGGTCGTGTGCGAAGGCGGCCATGAGCGCGGCCTCGTGGGCCGGGCCGGGCGAGGCGACGAGGACGGCGTCGACGTCCGCCGACGCCATCGCCTTGGCGGGGTCGGTGTGCACGGCGCAGCCGCCGGCGCGGGCGGCCACGGCCGCGGCGCGCTCCGCGTCGACGTCGACCACGGCGGTGACGCGGGCCCCGCTGATCACTTCCTGGATACGGCGGACGTGGTCGGCGCCCATGCGGCCGGTACCGATGACGGCTACGCCGAGCGGTGCGTTCTCAGGCACCGCAGGACCTCAGGAACGTCCGGGTGCGCACCGCGATCGGCAGCGGCCGGTCCGGTTCGCAGGGGTACATGTCCTGCTCGACGATGGCGAACAGCTCGACCCCGAGCCGCTGCGCGGCCACCAGCACCGGTTCGAGGTCCGGGACCCCGGCGGGCGGTTCGCACATCACGCCGCGCTGCACGGCGGGCCCGAACGGGATCTCGTCGCGCACCACGTCCGCGAGGATCTCCGGGTCGACCTGCTTGAGGTGCAGATAGCCGATGCGTTCGCCGTAGGTCTCGATCAGCTTGACGCTGTCGCCGCCGCAGTAGGCGTAGTGCCCGGTGTCCAGGCAGAGGTTGACCAGCTCGGCGTCGGTGGAGTCGAGGAAGCGCTCCACGTGGTCCTCGGTGTCGAGGTGGGTGTCGGCGTGCGGGTGGACGACGATGTCGAGGCCGTAGGCCTCCTTGACCTCGTGCCCGAGCCGTTCCATGCCCTTGGTGAGGTGGGCCCACTGCTCGCCGGTCAGCTCCGGCGGTTCCAGGATCTCGGCGGTCTTGTCGTCGCGCCAGAAGGAGGGGATGACCACGAGGTGGCGGGCGCCCATGGCCTGGGTGAGGGCGGCGACCTGGCTGACGTGTTCCCAGGTGGACTCCCACACGGACGGGCCGCGGTGCAGGCCGGTGAAGACCGTGCCGGCGGACACCGTGAGGTTCCGGCGGGCGACCTCGTCGGTGAGCCGGGCCGGGTCGGTGGGGAGATAGCCGTACGGGCCGAGCTCGATCCACTCGTATCCGGCCTCGGCGACCTCGTCCAGGAAGCGCTGCCAGGGCACCTGCCGGGGGTCGTCGGGGAACCACACGCCCCAGGAGTCGGGGGCCGAACCGACCCGGATGCGGTCGAGTGCCGCCATGTTCACGCCTTTCCTTCGGGGGTGCCGGCCACCGGTGCGGTGAGGTCCGCCGCCTCGGGGAGCTCCTCGACGTCGACGCCCCGCACCTGGGACAGCTCGTGCTTGAGGGCGGCGAGTTCGGCGCCGCCGGCCATGTGGTGGGTGAGTTCCTCCAGGCTCACCCGGCCGCGGTCGGCGGACAGCTCCAGGGTGCCGAGCCGCAGCACGCTGAAGTGGTCGCCGACCATGTAGGCGTGGTGGGGATTGTGGGTGATGAAGATGACGCCGAGGCCGCGGTCGCGGGCGGCGGCGATGTACTTGAGGACCACTCCGGACTGCTTGACGCCGAGGGCGGCGGTCGGCTCGTCCAGGATGAGGACGCGGGCGCCGAAGTGGACGGCGCGGGCGATGGCCACGCACTGGCGCTGGCCGCCGGAGAGGGTGCCGATGGGCTGTTCCAGGTCGTCGAGGACGATGCCCATCTCGCGCAGTCGGTGATCGGCGGTCCGTTTCATCGCGGCGATGTCGAGGCGGCGGACCGGCCAGGGGCCCTTGGTCAGCTCGGAGCCGAGGAAGAAGTTGCGCCAGACCGGCATCAGCGGGACGGTCGCCAGGTCCTGGTAGACGGTGGCGATCCCGCGGTCGAGGGCCTCGCGGGGGGTGCTGAAGCGGACCGGTTCGCCGTCGACGAGGAACTCGCCCTCGCTGTGCTGGTGCAGACCCGAGACGATCTTGATGAGGGTGGACTTGCCGGCGCCGTTGTCGCCGAGCACACAGGTCACCTTGCCGGGGTGGACGGCGAGGCTCACCCCGTGCAGGGCGCGGATGTTGCCGTAGGACTTGCCGGCGCCGCGCAGTTCGACGATCGGCCGGTCCTCCTGGGGTGCCGGGTCCTTGCGGATGGCTCCGTGCGGGGTCGTCATTGCGGTCACCTCCGGGTCGCCGTGCGGCGGACCCACAGATTGATGAGCGTGGCGGCGAGGAGCATCACGCCCAGGAACGCCTTGAACCAGTCGGGGTTCCAGCCGGCGTACACGATGCCCTGCTGGACCATGCCGAACATGAACGCGCCGAAGACCGGGCCGATCGCCGAGCCGTAGCCGCCGGTCAGCAGACAGCCGCCGATGACCGCCGCGGCGATGTAGATGAGCTCCTGGCCGACGCCCTCGCCGGACTGCACGGTGTTGAAGGAGAACAGCTGGTGCATGCCGACGAACCAGGCACCGAAGCCGACCAGCATGAACAGCGAGATCTTGGTGAACGTCACCGGCACGCCGACGGCCCGGGCGGACTCCTTGCTGCCGCCGACGGCGAAGACCCAGTTGCCGTACTTGGTGCGCAGCAGCACCCAGGTGGCGAGCGCGGCGAAGACCAGCCACCACACGATGGTGATCTTCACCTGGACGCCGCCGACGTCGAAGGAGGACGCGAACAGGGCCTTGGCCTGGTCGAATCCGTCCATGGTGCTGATGTCGTCGGTGGCGACGTTGCCGGTGATCAGCTTGGTGACGGCGAGGTTCGCGCCCTGGAGGATCAGGAAGGTGCCGAGGGTCACCAGGAAGCTCGGCAGGCCGGTCCTGACCAGCATCCAGCCGTTGAAGAACCCGATCGCGAGCGACACGGCCAGGGCCACGATCACCCCGACCCAGACGTTCATGGTCAGCTGGTAGCTGATCATGCTGGCGGTCAGCGCCGACGCGATCACCGCGACACCGGCCGACAGGTCGAACTCGCCGCCGATCATCAGCAGGGCCACGGGCAGCGCCATGATCCCGATGGTCGACGACTGGTACAGGATGTTGGCCATCGAGCTGCCGTCGCGCACCGGCGGGGCGGTGATCAGGAAGAAGACCAGCACCGCCACGGCGCCCAGGAAGACGCCCACTTCGGGACGGGCGAGGAGCCGCAGCGCGAGCGGGCGCTCGGCGGTCCGTCCGTCGCCGCCCTCGGGGCCGGGGGCCGGCGGTGAGGTCACCGCCGGCTCAGCCTGCTGGGTCATGTCGATCACCGGGTGCCCTTCGCGGCGAACCCGGCGACCGCCTCGACATTGGACTTGTCGACGAAGGCCGGGCCGGTCAGCACCGGCTGCTCACCGCCGCCCATGTAGTTGCCGTTGTTCTTGTAGAGCCACAGCGAGTCGACGGCCAGGTAGCCCTGGAGGTAGGGCTGCTGGTCGACGGCGAACTCGATGGTGCCCTTGCTGATGGCCCCGGTCAGGTCCTTGTTGAGGTCGAAGGTGGCGACCTTGGCCGAGCTGCCCGACTCCGCCACGGACTGCGCCGCGGTGAGCGCGAAGGGGGCGCCGAGGGTGACCACGTGGTCGATGGCCTTGTCCTCGGCGAGCTTGGCGGTGATCGTCGACTTCACGGACGGCATGTCGGTGCCGTTGACGTTGAGCGTCTCGACCGTGCCGGAGAAGGTCTTCTCGACGCCGTCGCAGCGCTGGGTGAGACCGATGTTGCCCTGTTCCTGGATGACGCAGACGGCCTTCTTGGCGCCGGCCTCGTTGAGCCGCTTGCCGAGCGCCTCGCCGGCGACCGTCTCGTCCTGGCCGAAGAACTCCATCAGGCCGAGCTGCTGCCACTCGCTGACACCGGAGTTGAGGCCGACGACGGGTATGTCCGCGGCCTTCGCCTTGGCTATGACGTCCTTGAGGGCGTCCGGCTTGGCGAGGGTGACGGCGATGCCGTCGACCTTCTGGTCGATGGCGTTCTGCACGAGGTTGGCCTGGACGCCCGCGCTGGGGTCGGCCGAGTAGATGAGCTTGATGTTGTCCTTGGCGGCGGCGGCCTCGGCGCCCTTGCGGACGATGTCCCAGAAGGTGTCGCCCGGCGACTGGTGGGTCACCAGGGCGACCGTCATGCGCGGGGTGTCGGCCTTGCCCGCGGAGGCGCCGTCCGCGCTTTCCTCGGCCTTCTTGCCGCCGGAGCCGCTGGAGCAGCCTGCGAGGGTCAGGGCTGCCGCAGCGGCCAGGGCCACCAGGGGGGCCGTTCTGCGGGAGCGGGAGTGCGAAGAGCGGTCCATCTTTCCTGCACCTCACTGTGCGACGGGGGAACGACGGGAAAGAAACGCGGCTGGTGCGTTGGTCCCGGATCCAATCCCCTGATGGGCCCGCTGTCAATACTTTGTTAAGACATCATTTCACAAGCAGGTCCGAATGTAAGTACAAAGTATGTCTGACAGCGGGGCCGCTCGGCCGCGGTCAGTGGGCGGCGTCCAGCCGGGCCCGCTGCTCCCCCGTCAGCTCCAGGTCGACCGCCGCCAGGTTCTCCTCCAGCTGGGCCACCGAGGACGCCCCGGCCAGCGGGATCAGCGGCAGGTCGCCGCCGATCTGCCAGGCCAGGACGACCTGGTTCACGGTCGCGCCGGCCTCCCGGGCGACCTCCCGCAGCACCGTGAGGCGGGCCGGGGTGCCGGGGTGGTCGTAGTCCGCCGGCAGCGGCTTGTCCTCGCGGGTGTAGGCGCCGGCGAGCAGCGGTGAGTAGGCGACCAGGGTGAGGTCGGGCTCGGCGCGCAGGTAGCTCAGGAGTTCGGGCCCCGCGTGGCCGAGGCTGCCGTCGGGGAAGAGGTCGCTCGGCACGTCGGAGCGCGGGCGCAGCAGGCTGTGCTGGTACTGGAGCACCTGGTAGCCGGGCAGTCCGGCCGCGGCGGCCAGCGCGCGGGCCCGTTCCACCCGCCACACGGCGTGGTTGCTGACGCCCAGCAGTCCGACGGTGCCCTCGGCGACCAGCTCGGCGAACCCCTCCACGGTCTCGGCGAGCGGCACCTTCCGGTCCTCGATGTGGGCGTAGAGCAGGTCGATCTTCTCCACCGCGAGCCGTTCCCGGCTGCGTTCGGCGGCTTCCCGGATGACCTTCGCGGACAGGCCCTCCGGGTTGTCGACGTAGCCGGTGCCGGGGGCCAGGGGGCGGGCGCCGAGCTTGGTGGCGACGACGATCTCGTCACCGATTCCCCGGCTGCGCCGCCACCGGCCGAGCAGTTCCTCGCTCTGGCCGCCCTGTCCCCCGTCCGCCCAGAAGGCGTAGTTGTCGGACGTGTCGATGAAGTTCCCGCCGGCCTCGACATAGCGGTCGAGTACGGCGAAGGACGTCTCCTCGTCGGTGTACGAGCCGAACAGCATCGCGCCGAGCGCGAGGACGCTGACCTCGCGTCGGTGCAGCGGGTCGGTGCCGATGGTGCGGTACTTCATGCCGGGTCCCCTCCCGTGGGTGGTGTACGAGGGGGAGTCTTCAGCTTGAAGTGCACTTCAAGTCAAGGGCGTGGCCGCCTACTTGGCGAACGGCCCCTCCAGCGCCGCCCATTGGAGCAGCATGATGGTCTTCGCGTCGGCGATCTCCCCGGTGCGGATCATCTCCAGGGCCTGCCGGAAGGGCAGTTCGAGGATCTCGATGTCCTCGCCCTCCTCGCCCAGGCCGCCGCCCTCGTGGGTGCGGGTGGACGGCCCGTACTCGGCCGCGTAGAAGCTCACCCGCTCGGTGACCGAACCGGGGCTCATGTAGACGTCGAACACATGCTGTACGGCGCCGATGGTGTGGCCGGTCTCCTCCACCACCTCGCGCCGCACGGCGATCTCGGGATGCTCGTCGTCCTCGTCGAGCAGTCCGCCCGGGGTCTCCACGAGCATCCCGTCGGGGTGGCCGTTGACGTACACGGGGAAGCGGAACTGCCGGGTGAGCAGCACCGTTTCACGTCCGGCGTCGTACAGGAGCATGGTGGCGCCGTTGCCGCGGTCGTGGGTCTCGCGCTCCTGGAGGCTCCAGGTGCCGTCGGCGTGCCGGAAGTCGAAGGTGGTGGACCGCTCGACGTACCAGTGACTGGAGAGCAGCTTCACGTCCCGCACCTTCACGCGCGGGTTGCCGGTCAGGTCCAGGCCGGTCCGGTCGAGGCCGGTGCGGCCGCGGCGGTCGGGGGTGTCGATGCCGGGCACGGAGGAAGAGGTCATGGTCCGCTTCTATCATCACGCGGCGCTCTCAGCCCTCGGCGCCCGTGCGCAGCGCGGCCAGCACATCGGCGTCGGTGAGCTGCGCGAAGTCGTCGTACCAGAGCCCGACGGCCATGAAGTCGGCCGGCCGGTGCGGGCAGATCACCTCGTCGGCCTCCCGGCTCATCAGGTCCACGCCCTCGGGCGAGCCGACCGGCACCGCCAGCAGCACGCGCGCGGGCGACCGGCCCCGGATCCAGCGCAGCGCGGCCCGGGCGGTGGCGCCGGTGGCGAGTCCGTCGTCCACCACGATCACGGTCCGCCCGCGCAGGTCGAGAGCGGGGCGGCCGTGCCGGTACAGCTCCTCGCGGCGGTGCAGTTCCGCGCGCTCACGGGCCACCACCGGTCCCAGCGCGGCCCGGGTGAGGCCGAGCCGGTTCAGGGTCCGGTCGTCGAAGACGGGGGGATCGTCACCGCAGAGCGCGCCGACGCCGAGCTCCTCCTGGAAGGGCGCGCCGATCTTGCGCGCGACCAGCACGTCGAGCGGGGCGTCCAGCGCGCGGGCCACTTCCTGGGCCACGGTCACACCGCCCCGGGGAAGCGCGAGGACGACGGGATCCTTCTCGTGCCGGCCGCGCAGTTCCCGGGCCAGCTCCCGTCCGGCGTGCTCACGATCACGGAACAGCGTCATGATCGTCACCCCATTCCCGTGCCGCGCGCTCCGCGTACCCAGGACGAGGGACGTCAGACAGGGGGGCGGGAAAGGGCCCTCACGCGCTCTCGCCCGAGGAGCAGGGATCGGGCCGCTCCGGTCGCCCGCCACTCACCAGTTGGGCGTTGAACTGCGCGCCCGCCAGCAGCACGACGTGGGAGACCCACAGCCACACCAGGAACACCACTCCGCCCGCCAGGGAGCCGTAGAGACGGTTGTACGACGCGATGTGCGACGCGTAGAAGGCGAAGCCCGCCGAGGCCAGCAGCCAGAGCAGCACCGCCAGCGTTCCGCCGGGCAGCGTCTGCCGCAGCCCGCGGGTCTCCGGCGGCCCGGACCGGAAGAGGAGCAGGACCAGGGCGACGACCACCGTGAACAGCAGCGGCCACTTCAACCCGGCCCACACGAGGGCGGCCTGATGGTCCGTTCCCGTGCCCTGCCCGATGGCCCGGGCGACCCACTCGGCGGCCGTCAGCGTCAGCACCCCGCTGACCAGCAGGGCGAGCACGGTCAACGCCCTGAGGAGGGTGGCGGGGAACGCCCGCCACACCGGGCGGCAGTCGGCGACGCCGTGCATCGCGTGCAGCGCCCGCCGGAAGACGGCCAGGTAACTGGAGGCGGACCACAGCGCGGCCCCGCCGGTCACCACGAGCAGCAGCCAGCGGCCCGACGAGCCCCCCGGCGGGCTGCTCAGCGCCTGCTCGAGGATCGGACGGGCCGCCTCCGGCACGAAGACGGCCAGTTGCGCGACGACCTCCTGGGGGGAGTCCGCGCCGAGCAGCGCGATGGAGAAGACCACCACCAGCAGGGCCGGGAAGACGGCCAGCACCGCGTAGTACGTCAGCGCCGCCGCCCAGTCGGTGAGGTCGTCCTCCCAGACGGCGACCGGTGTACGGGCCATGGCCCTGGCGTACGTCCCGTGCTCGCGCCGACCGGACGCCGAGCCGCTCGCGGGTACACCGATCGTCATGACACCACCGCTCCGTTCAGAGCCTGCCGCCCTGGCCGCCACCGCCCCGAGAGGGGTCGGCGAATTGCCTCTCAGGTGCCCCGTCAGGGCGGTGTCACGCCAGGGAGCCCCAGCGGTGTCACCGCGCGTGCTTGCCCTTCGCCGGCTTCGACTTCCCCTTCCGCGCCTTGGCCTTCTCGGCAGCGGGGCCGCCTGCTCCGGGGCCGACCGCATGGCCGCGCTGCCCCTCCCGGCCGGCGGGAGCCGACGGCGTGCCGTCGTCGATCGCCGCGTCCTCGGCGCCGGTGACCGGCTGGTTCCCGGTGCGCGCAGGCGCTGACGCGGAGGAGGCGGCGGCTGCGGCTGCGGCCGACGGGGAGGGCGACGGGGACGGGCTCGGCCGGTCCCCGCCCGGTGCGGCCGGCTCGGTCGTGGCGGGGCGGGGCGGACCGGCCGCCGCGTTCTCCGCCTCGGCGGCCGGTCCGCCCACCGAACCGGCCAGTCCGACACCGAGGACGGTCAGGGCCGCTCCGGCGGTCAGCAGCATCCGGCCGCCCCGGCGGGAGGCGGGCCGGCCGGAAGGGGGCTGCCCGGTCGTCGTCCCGCCGGATGCGGGGGCGGCGGCCTCGACCCCGACGACGCGTAGTCCGGCGCCCGAGCCGTGCGACCGCAGCGTGTCCGGGTTCCGCTCGCCGGCGTCGTCCCCACCGCTCACGGGCACGGCCCCGCGCACGGAAGGACCCGCGGGCGCGCCGTCCGCTCCCGCGGGCTCCTCGGACGCGAAGGCGGCCAGCGCGCGCCCACAGGCCGGGGCGTCGGGCCGGCGGCTCTCGTCCGCGTCGGTCATGGCTTCCAGCAGTTCGGCGAGCGCCGCCGGTATGTCCGACGGGATGACCGGGGGCCGGTGCAGACGGGCGATCGCGGCCTCCAGCGGCGCCCCGTCGTACTCCAGTTCCCCCTTGATGCACTCGATGAGCACCAGTCCCAGGCTGTAGATGTCCGCCGCCGGTCCGGCGCCCCGGCCCAGCACCTGCTCCGGGGCCATGTAGGCGGCGGTCCCCACCAGGGCGCCGGTGACGGTGTGGGCCGTGGTGCCGAGCAGCCGGGAGATGCCGAAGTCGGTGAGGTGGGGGGCGCCCTCCTCGTCCAGCAGGATGTTCGCGGGCTTGACGTCGCGGTGGACGACTCCGGCCCGGTGCACATGGGCCAGCGCCGAGGCCAGCGCGGCTCCGATCCGGCATGCCTCGGCGGGCGCCAGCGGGGCCTCGGTGATCCGCCGCCGCAGCGTCGCGCCCCTGACCAGTTCCATCACCAGGTAGGGCGTCGCGTCGTCCCGCCCGCAGTCGTACACGGTGATCAGGCCGGGGTGCTGCAACTGGGCCAGCAGCCGGCCCTCGCTGTCGAACTGTTCCTCCGTGTCGGCGGCCCCGTCCGGGCGGAAGACCTTCACCGCGACCGGCCGCCGCAGGCGCAGGTCCATGCCCTCGTACACGTCGGCCGCGCCGCCGCGGCCCAGCAGGTCATCGAGCCGGTAACGTCCGCCCACCACCTGGGCGGTGAGCCGGAGGTCCGGTCGGATCGGCCACGAGCGGACTTTCATCACTGCGCTCCCTGCGTCCTGTCATCATCTGCCGTCGTCCGCCCGCCCACGTGTGCTGCCGATGGCCGTGTGGTTGCGAGCACCGTGTGCACGTGTGCCCCCTCAGCTGCCGGGCATCCCCTCCGCGCCGCACCCGATCTCACCGACGGGGGGGTTCGGAGGCGTTTCGGCATGATGGAGTCATGCGGAAACGACCGGTGCTCGTCTTCGACGGTGACTGCGGCTTCTGTACGTCGTCCGTGTCCTTCGTCGAACGCCGCCTCCGCCCCGACTGCGACACCGTCCCCTGGCAGTTCGCGGAGCTGGCGGCGCTGGGCGTGACGCCGGAGCGCGCCGCGCACGAAGCGCTCTGGGTGACCCCGACGGGCCGGGTGTACGGCGGTGCCCGCGCGGTGGCGAAGATCCTGCTGCGCACGGGCGGGGGCTGGGCGCCGCTCGGAGCCCTGCTCATGCTGCCCCCGGTGCGGTGGGTCACCCACGCCGTCTACCGGCTGGTGGCGGACAACCGGCACCGGATGCCGGGCGGGACGGCGGCGTGCGCGGCACCGGCGCCGCGTCGAAGCTGACCGGAGCCGGGTGGTGGCTCCTCGCCGGAGGGGGTAGGTGATGACAGCACACGATCACCGCGTCTGCGAAGGAGACGAGCATGACCGACGACGCCTACCTGTTCCTCGTGGACGACCCGGCGACCCCGCTGGGCGCATCCGTCGCCGCCGTCGGAGACCTGGCATTCCTGGAGACGCCCGCCGTACGGGCCTGGCTCGACGCGCACGAGGTGACCGCCGCCTCCGCGGGGGTCCGGCTGCTGCCGCCGGAGGAGACGGGCGCCATCCCCGACGGGGCCGAGAAGCTGCCCGTTCCGTTGAGTGACGAGGAGCTCGACCGGCTGCGCCTGGCGCTGGCGCCGGCTGCCCTCGCCCGCGTGGAGGAGGAGCTGCTGGCCTATCGCGACTGCGCGGGCGAGCGGGACGCCCTGCTGGCGCGGGCCGCGGCCGCCGGGGTTCCGCCGCACCGCATCGTCGAACTCACCGGCGAGGACCCCCGGACCGTGGCATCGGCGACGCGGCGGGACGGCGGGGGCGCCGCATGACGCCCGAGGAGACCCGGACGAGGCTTCGGGAGCTGGAGGACCGGCTCGGCGAGCGCACCCCGGCGCCGATCGAGGGCCAGACCCGCATCCCCCTCCCCCGGCCCACCTCGGCGGACGACAAGGACGAGGGGGACGGGGGTACCGGCGGTGTCGGGGGATGACCGGATCCGGTCCGCGAACGATCGAGGAGCCGCCGCAGATCGCTCTGCGACGGCTCCTCGACCTGCGACTCTCACGAGTCGGGACGACAGGATTTGAACCTGCGACCCCTTGACCCCCAGTCAAGTGCGCTACCAAGCTGCGCCACGTCCCGGTGCGCTCACCCACGGTGACATGTGTGATCGCGCGAACAGCACTTTACCGCACACCCGGGGGCGGCTTCGAAGGGGGCGCCGGGCGCGGCACAATCGGCGTATGGGCAGCACATCGTCGGGTCGGGAAGCCGGGGCACGGGACCGGGACAACGAGGGGCGGGCACGCAACGCGCGGCCCCGGGACGGGCTCGGGCGGCCCCTGCCCTACGGCGCGAGCGGAGTGGACCGGCAGCCCGAGGGCGTCGTGCGCACCCCCGAGCAGACCGTCGCCGAGGCGCAGGAGTTGCTGGACGCGGGGCGGCCGTTCCACGCGCACGAGGTCTTCGAGGACGCGTGGAAGTCGGGACCGGACCGGGAGCGCGGTCTGTGGCGGGGGCTGGCCCAGCTCGCGGTGGGCCTGACGCACTCGGCCCGCGGGAACGTCACCGGGGGCGCCCGGCTGCTCCGGCGCGGGGCCGGCGCGGTCGACGAGTGGGCGGCCGGCACCGGGCTGCGGCGGCCGTACGGGATGGACCTGGCGGGGGTGACCGCCTGGGCGCGGGAGCTGGCGGCGACCGTGGAGGCGCGGTCGGTGCCGGTCGACGCGGGCCGGTGCGCGCCGACGCTGCGCGGGGCGCGGTAGGTCCTGCCGCTCGGACCAGCCCGTGCGGCGAACGCCGTAGGGGCGACGCGGTGTCGGCGCTGTCAGTGGGGTGCGGCAGACTCGGGGGGTGCGAAAGATTCATGTCATCGGTATCGGCGCGGGCGACCCCGACCAGTTGACCCTCCAGGCGGTCCGCGCGCTGCGGAGCACGGACGTGTTCTTCGTCCTGGACAAGGGCGAGGTGAAGTCGGACCTGACCCGGCTGCGCCGGGACATGCTGGACGCACACGTGCCGCGGGGGACGTACCGCGTGGTCGAGGCGCGCGACCCGGAGCGGGACCGCTCGGCCGGCGGGTCCGCCTACTCCCCCGCCGTCGGTGACTGGCGCAGCGCCCGCGCCGGTATCTACGAGCGGCTGATCACCGAGGAGCTCGGCGCGGACGAGACCGGGGCGTTCCTGGTCTGGGGCGATCCGGCGCTCTACGACAGCACGCTGGGGATCCTGGAGGAGGTGCTGCGCAAGGGCGCGGTGACCTTCGCGTACGACGTCATCCCCGGCATCAGCAGTGTCTCCGCGCTCGTCGCCCGCCACCGGACCGGCCTCAACCGGGTGGCCCGTCCCGTGCAGATCACCACCGGGCGGCGGCTCGCCGAGGGGTTCCCCGAGGGCGTGGACGACGTGGTGGTGATGCTCGACGCGCACCAGACCTTCCGGCGGTACGCCGACCAGGACATCGACATCTACTGGGGCGCCTACATAGGCACCCCGGACGAGATCCTCGCCTCCGGCCCGATCGCCGAGGCGGCGCCGCGGATCGAGCGGCTGCGCGCCGAGGCCCGCGAGCGCAAGGGCTGGATCATGGACACGTATCTGCTGCGCCGCAACCCGGAGCACGGCCCGGACCACACCTAGGGCCCGTCCCGCGTGCGGGGGCCACCGCCCGGTGTGATCGTGTCCTCGTGACCATCGCCGAGGACATCGCGCGTCCGCCCGCCGCGGAGCCTCCTGTGCTGGACAAGCGGCGGCGCAACGTCGTCTTCGTCACGATCATGCTGGGCATACTGCTGGCCGCCCTGGACCAGACGATCGTCGGCACCGCGCTGCCCACGATCGTGTCGGACCTCGGCGGTGCCGCGCACATGTCGTGGGTGGTGACGTCGTACCTGCTCGCCGAGACCGTCGCGACCGTGCTGGTGGGCAAGTTCGGCGACATGTTCGGCCGCAAGGTGGTCTTCCAGGTCTCGGCGATCGTGTTCATCACGGGCTCGTTCCTGTGCGGCCTCGCCGACAACATGACGCTGCTGATCGTGTGGCGGGCGATGCAGGGCGTCGGCGCGGGCGGACTCATGGTCACCTCGATGGCGCTGATCGCCGATGTGATCCCGCTGCGCGAGCGCGGCAAGTACCAGGGCGCGATCGGCGCCGTGTTCGGGGTGGCCACGGTCGTCGGACCGCTGCTGGGCGGCCTGTTCACCGACCATCTCTCCTGGCGCTGGGCGTTCTACGTCAACGTCCCCATCGCGATCGTCGTCGTCATCGCCGCCGCCCGCACCATCCCGGTGGTGAAGTCGGCCGCCCGGCCGGTCATCGACTATCTCGGCATCGCGTTCGTCGCGACCGGCGCCAGCGCGCTGATCCTGGCGACGAGTTGGGGCGGCAACCAGTACGCGTGGGGTTCGGGCGTCATCATCGGCCTGTTCGTCGGCGGGGTGCTCGCCCTCGGGCTCTTCTGCTGGGTGGAGACCCGCGCGGCCGAACCCATGCTGCCCATGCGGCTGTTCGGCAACCCGGTCTTCACGGTCTGCTCGGTCCTCAGCTTCATCGTCGGCTTCGCCATGCTCGGCGCGCTGACCTATCTGCCGACGTATCTGCAGTACGTGGACGGCGACTCCGCCACCGTCTCCGGCGTGCGGACGCTGCCCATGGTGGCCGGACTGCTGATCGCGTCTGTCTTCAGCGGCAACGTGGTCAGCAAGACCGGCAGATACCGGATCTTCCCGATCATCGGCTCCCTGGTCATGGGCGTCGGGCTGTATCTGATGTCCCTGATGGGGCCGTCGACCGGGGCCTGGCTGGAATCGCTGTACATGTTCGTGCTCGGCACCGGCATCGGCCTGTGCATGCAGGTGCTGACGATCGCGGTGCAGAACACCGTGGAGTACGCCGATCTCGGCACCGCGACCTCGGGCGTGACCTTCTTCCGCACGCTGGGCAGTTCCTTCGGTACGGCCGTCTTCGGCACGATCTACACCAACAGCCTCACGCCCCACCTGCGGGAGGGAGTCGAGGCCGCCTCCCGGACCGGGGAGGTGGACCCGGCGACCGTCGCGCGGGCGGCGACCAGTCCCGAGGGCGTGCACGACCTGCCGCCGGCGGTCGCTGCGCCCATCGTCGACGCCTACGCGAACACCCTCCAGACCGTGTTCCTGTGGACGGTGCCGGTCGCGGCGCTCGGTTTCCTCGTCGCCCTGTTCCTCAAGCAGGTCGAGCTGCGGGACAGTGCCCGGATGGGGTCCACGGACATGGGCGAGGGGTTCGCGCAGCCGCGCGGCGCCGACTCGCAGCGGGTGCTGGAAGCCTCCGTCATGAAGATCATCGGCAGTACCGATCTGGACACCGCACGCGAGCTGGTGCGGGCCTCCGACACCCGTCTCGACGTGGCCGGCGCCTGGGCGGTGATGCAGGTGGAGCTGCTGACCCGGATGGTCGGCCACGCCGGCCTGGGGCTGATCGCCGCCCGCCGCCATGTGCCGCCCGAGGTACTGCTGCCGGTCTTCGACCGGATGGTCGACGAGGGCTATCTGACCCGCGACGGCTCCCTGCTCTCGCACACCCGGGCGGGCGCCCGGGAGGCCGAGGTGATCACCCGTTCCTGGGCCGTCTGGCTGGAGGAACGGGTGGAGCGGGACCTCGGCCGCCCCTCCGGCGCGGATCTGCGCGCCGCCGTCGACACGATCGCCAAGCGGCTGCTCCTGGAGGACCTGAGCAGCGGCATGCCGGCCCGGCTGAGGGAACCGGCGACGGAGGCCGCCCGCTGAAAGCCGATTGCCCCGCGGCGCCGGTCACCGTCATGATCGGGCCATGTCTCCCGCACCGGTCCGCTTCCACGATCCCGGCACGGGCGGGTACGGCTACCGCGACTCGGTGCTGGTCCGCTGCCCGGGCTGCGACCGCGTCGCCCACTTCGGGTCGGCCAGGGTGATCTGCCGGTCCTGCGGCCGGTGCGGCCCCGTCGCGCAGGGCACCTGGCCGGCGCTGTGGCTCCGGGCGGAGACCCGGCACGGTGAGCTGTGGGCGTACAGCCTCGAACACCTGGACCTGATCCGCCGGTTCGTCGCGGCGGATCTGCGCGAGCGGGCGCCCTGGTACGAGCACGGCCGGAAGATGACCGTCGTGGCGAGGCTCCCCACCTGGGTCAAGAGCGCCAAGAACCGCACCGAGGTGCTGCGCGTCATCGACCGGATGCGGCGCTCGGTCATCGAGGGCTGAGCCCCAGCCGTTGCAGTACGCCCGCCACGTCCGGCACCGCCACGACGTCCTCGGGCAGCGGCGGACGCCGTACGACCACCACGGGGAGCGCGAGGTGCCGGGCGGCGGTGAGTTTCGCCGCCGTCGCCTGCCCGCCGCTGTCCTTGGTCACCAGTACGTCGACGCAGTGGCCCAGCAGCAGGGCCGTCTCGTCGGCCACCGTGAACGGGCCGCGGGCCAGCAGGACTTCGGTGCGCGGCGGCAGCGGCGGCTCGGGCGGCTCCACGGACCGTACGACGAAGTGCAGGTCCGTCAGCCGGGCGAAGGCCGCGAGGCTGAGGCGGCCCGTGGTCAGGAAGACCCGGCGGCCCAGGCTCGGCAGCAGTTCGGCGGCCGCGTCCAGCGAGGCGACCGGATGCCAGCGGTCCTGCGGGCCGGGCTGCCAGCCGGGGCGGCGCAGCACGACCCCCGGTACACCGGTCGCCGCGGCGGCGCGGGCGGCGTTCGCCGTGATCGACGCGGCGAAGGGGTGGGTGGCGTCGACGAGGGCGTCCACGCGCTCCTCGCGCAGCCACCTCGCGAGCCCGTCCGCACCGCCGAACCCTCCGATGCGCACCTCGCCGGTGACGGTGCCGGGCCGTTTGACGCGGCCCGCGAGCGAGGTGGTCACCCGGACGCCGGGCAGCGCGGTGAGCACGGCGGCGAGTTCACGGGCCTCCGTGGTGCCGCCGAGGATGAGGACATGCGGGGCCATGGGGTGAGCCTACGGCCGTCCGCGCGGCGCGGTCCTGCGGTGCCGCCGCGCGGTTCAGGGCAGCAGGAGCTGGACGCCGCCCACCACGGTCGCCGCGATGACGAGGTGCTCGAAGAGTCGCTGGTCGATCCGGTTCACAGCCCATTTGCCGAGGAGCGCGCCGGGCACCACGAACCCCACGAGCGCGGCGTCGAGCAGCAGCGAGCGGCTGTCGATGAGGCCGAGCCCGACGCTGAACGGCACCTTGGAGACGTTGACGATGAGGAAGAAGAAGGCCGAGGTGCCCAGGAACCCGAGCTTCCGGAAGCCCGCCGAGAGCAGGTACATCGCCATCACCGGGCCGCCGGCGTTGGCGACCATGGTGGTGAACCCGCCGAGGACGCCGTAGGAGCGGGCCTTGATCCGGCCGCCGCGGGTCACCACCGCGTCCGGGTCCCGCTCGGTGTCGGCGAACCTGCGCCGCCACACCGTCACGGCGGCCATCAGCAGCAGGATCGCGCCGATCGACGTCCGGACGATCCCGTCGTCGGCCCACATCAGGAACACCGTGCCCGCGACCACTCCGCCCGCGACCGCGGGGAACAGCCGCCACAGCGTGGGCCAGTGCGCGTGCCGCCGGTAGGTGAGCACGGCGAGCAGGTCCCCGGCGATCAGCACCGGAAGCAGGACGCCCGTGGAGGCCCGGGCGGGCAGCACCGCGGCGAAGACCGCCAGGCTGACCGTGTTGGCGCCGCTCACGGCGGTCTTGGAGAAGCCGACGAGCAGCGCCGCGAAGGCGAGCGCGGCGAACTCCCAGCCGGTGAGGTGCCACAGCGTCATCGTGTCCATGCGAAGACCGATGCTATGCACATTCAACCAGCACGTCAGCAGGCGCCTCACCGGTCGGCGAACGCATCGCGCCAGGCATCGCCCGGCAGGCGGGCAGGCGCCGGCAGGACCTAGTGGCGCTCGACCAGCACCGCGCTCCCCTGCCCCACCCCCACGCACATCGTGGCCAAGCCGCGCTCCGCGCCCGTGCGGCGCATCCGGTGCAGCAGGGTGGTCAGGATGCGGGCGCCCGAGCAGCCCAGGGGGTGACCGAGTGCGATCGCGCCGCCCGTGGGATTGACCAGCTCCGGATCGATCCCGAGCCGGTCGACGCAGGCCAGCGCCTGCGCCGCGAACGCCTCGTTGAACTCGGCCTCCTGGAGGTCCGCCACGCTCCACCGCGCCCGCGCGAGCACCTTCTGCGTGGCCGGAACCGGCCCGATCCCCATCACATCCGGATGCACACCCGCGGACGCGCCGCCCGCGTACCGTCCGAGCGATTCGAGACCGAGTTCGTTCAGGGCCTCCTCGCTGACGAGGAGCAGCCCCGCGGCACCGTCGTTCATCGGCGAGGCGTTCCCCGCGGTGACCGTGCCGCCCTCCCGGAAGACGGGCTTGAGCCGCGCGAGCTTCTCCACCGAGGTGTCCTCGCGCACGCACTCGTCGGTGTCGACGACCACCCCGTCGGGCCGCTCGACCGGCAGCAGTTCGTCGTCGAAGTAGCCGTTCTTGCGGGCTTCGGCGGCCAGCCGGTGGCTGCGCAGCGCGAACTCGTCCTGCCGCTCGCGCGAGACGCCGTGGCGCGAGGCGACCTCCTCCGCGGTCTCCCCCATGGACAGCAGCCCGTGCAGGTCCTTCATCGCCGGGTTGACCAGCCGCCAGCCGAGCCGGGTGTCGACGGTCTCGATGCGGTGCGGCAGGGCCTCGTCGGGCCGGGCCAGGACGAAGGGGGCGCGGCTCATCGACTCGGATCCGCCCGCGAGCACGATGTCGGCCTCACCCGCGGCGATGGTGCGGGCGGCGGTGGTCACGGCCTCCAGACCGGACGCGCACAGCCGGTTCACCGTGGCGCCGGGCACCGACTCGGGGAGCCCGGCGAGCAGCGCGGCCATGCGGGCGACGTTGCGGTTGTCCTCGCCGGACTGGTTGGCGGCGCCCCAGTACACGTCGTCGATGCGCGCCGGGTCGAGCGCGGGCACGTCGGCGACCAGCCCGCGGATCACGGTCGCGGCGAGATCGTCGGGCCGTACGCAGGACAGGGCTCCGCGCAGTTTGCCGATGGGGGTGCGGCGGGCGGCCGCGAAGTGGACGGGACGCACGAGAAGGACTCCTGACCGACAGCGACTCTCTTAATTAGCACCGCTAGTTTTTGACTATAGACCGCCGCCCCTCCCCCTGGGAAGAACCCCGGCCGACGGCGGAACGCCGCGTTTGCACGAGTACACCCCGGGCACCCGCGCCTCATGGAGTGGTTGCGGAAAGCAGCCTGCGCAGGGGAGGACCCCGAGTTGTTCTTTCCCGTGGGCCTACGCGGGCCGGCGCTGCGGGAGACCGCGGCGGCCAAGCGCGTGTGCGCCCGCTGCCCGGTGATCACCCAGTGTCTGGCCTTCGCGCTGCACAGCGGCCAGGCATCGGGTGTGTGGGGCGGGACCTGCGAGGAGGAACGCGCCGTACTGCTCCGGACGTCAAGGCAGCACGCCGAGAGGAGAAGCACCCTATGACCGTGGTGAAGAGCACTCTGCCCGACAAGGAACGCCGGATCGCCGGTGACGCCCTCCAGGACACGCTGGTCGACCTGCTGGGTCTGTCACTGATCGGCAAGCAGGCGCACTGGAACGTCGTCGGACCGAGGTTCCGCTCGATCCACCTGCAGCTGGACGAGGTCGTCCTGGCCGCCCGCGAGCACGCCGACACCGTCGCCGAACGCGCCGCCGCGATCGGCGTCTCCCCCGACGGCCGCCCGGAGACCGTAGCCGCCTCCCTCAGCCTGCCCGGTGCGGACGAGGGCTGGCTGCGCGACACCGAGGTCGTCAAGCTGATGGTGGCCGCGCTGGAATCGGCCATCGGCCGGCTGCGCGCCCGCATCGACGCCACCGAGAAGGCGGATCCCGTCACCCAGGACCTGCTCATCAGCGTCACCGGCGACCTGGAGAAGCAGCGCTGGATGTTCGACGCCGAGAACTGGCCCCGGGACGAGTAGCCGCACGGGCGAGCAGACGGGCAAGAGGGCGAGTGAAAAGGGGCTGACCATGACCGACTCCCTCGAACTCGACGCGCTGTGGGAGGACTTCCACCGTGCCGTGAACATGACCTCGCAGGAACTGGCCGCCTGGCTGCGGGTCAGCGAGGCCTCCGAGGAGACCGAACCCCTCCCCGAGCACGCCGGTTCGCCGACCGGACAGCATGTCCTGGCGATCCTCCAGAAGCGCCGCACGGACCTCACCGACGAGGACGTCGCGGTCATGTACGAGGTGGTCGACACGGTCGCCGAACAGGCGGACGCGGAGAGCGAACCCGCGGCGGAGGACCCCCGGCGCAGGCACCTGCTGATGTCCCTGGGCCACGACCCGCTCAAGGCGTGAGCGCCGTGAACAGGCGGCGCCCGCCCGAGTGTTGAGGTGGCCGACAGCCGACCGTGAGGTGGCCGAAGACAGACTCCGCCGTCTCCGATGATCGTGAAAGACTGCCCGCAGCGCACCCCCGTGCCGAGCGAGCAGAGGAGCCATGTGTGACCGGGACCGAGCCGGCCGTCCGTATCGACACCACCCGGCCCCATCCGGCCCGGGTGTACGACTGGTACCTCGGCGGCAAGGACAACTACCCGGTCGACGAGGCCCTCGGCCGCCAGATCATGGCGATCGACACGGGTGCGCCGCGGGCGGCGCGCAGCAACCGCTGTTTCATGCAGCGGGCCACGCGCCACCTCGCCGGGACCACCGGCATCCGCCAGTTCCTGGACATCGGCACGGGCATACCCACCGAGCCCAACCTCCACCAGATCGCCCAGTCCTTCGCCCCGGACGCGCGCGTGGTCTACGTCGACAACGACCCCATCGTCCTCGCGCACGCCGAGGCGCTGCTGCGCGGCACCCCGGAGGGCGTGACGCAGTACCTCCAGGCCGACGCCCGGGAGCCGGACGCGATCCTCGAACAGGCCGCCCGCCTGCTGGACTTCGACCGCCCGATCGCCCTGTCCCTGATCGCCCTGCTGCACTTCGTCGCGGACGAGGACGGCGCCTACGAGCTGGTGGACACCCTCGTCAAGGCACTGGCACCGGGCAGTTGTCTCGTCCTGTCCTGCATGACCGCCGACTTCGAGCCCGAGAACGTCCGGCAGGGCATCGAGCGGTACGCGGCGGGCGGGGTGACGCTCGTCGCGCGTACCCGGGCCGAAGTGGGCGGCTTCTTCAAGGGACTCGACCTGATGGAGCCGGGGATCGTGTCGGTGCGGGACTGGCGCCCCGACCTCGCCCGGGACGAGGCCCCGCTCGGCGACGGACCGGTGTCCCTCTATGGCGGGGTCGCCCGCAAACCCTGAGGCATCCTGCTCACCCTCCTCCTCCCAGGACCCAACCTCCCCTGCCCGGTGCCGTTCCGGAGACGCCGATTCCGAAGACAGGATGATCAAGGGACGGCACAATGGCCCCACGGCCGGTTTCCGACTCTCCCGTCGCGGTGCCGCAGGACGGCACGGTGGCCGTGAAACCCTGACGCCCCAGCGAGTGTCGCGGCCCAGCTCGACGAGGAGAACGGATGACCACCCTTGCCGATCCCGTGCCCGGAGGGCGTCCCGGGGCGTTCACCGCGTGGGGCCGGGAGTCCCGCGAGGCGGGCGTGCGGGTGATCACCGGCACCGCTGGCCTCGACGGCATGATGAGGTCCACGCGGCTGTCTCAGGAGACCACCGGCAAACCGGAGTTGCTCGACGCCGGGCAGGCCCGCGCCCCGGGCGTGCGTCGGCTGCCGGCCTCGCTCGGTGAGGCCATGGCGGAGGTCCGGGCGGACGAGGCGCCGCGCACCGCCCTCGGGCCGGTGCTCACCGACGCGATGATCGCCGTACGCCAAGGGGAGATCGCAGCCGCCGACGGGCTCGACGACGGGCGGATCGCGGCGGCGTACCGTCGGCGGTACTGACGTGCCGGCCACCGCGGTCCACGAGTCCCTCGACGCCCAGCCGTTCACCGATCACCACTGCCGCGGCGTGGTCACCGGAGACCCGGACCGGCCGGGCTTCCAGCGCCAGGCCGCGGCGCTGGAGATCACACCCTTCCGCAAACTGCTGTACAGCTCCGACGCCTACGGTCTGGCCGAGTTCCACCTGCTCGGCGCGGTGTCCTTCCGGCACGGTCTCGGGGCGCTGCTCCAGGACCGGGTGGACGCCGACGAACTGAGCCTGCCGGACGCGCTGTGCATCGTCCGGTGGACCGGCTCCGCCAACGCCCGCCGCCTGTACGGACTTCCCGCCGAAACCGTCCACCGTCGCGACTGAGCGCGCGCCGATCCCGGAAAGTATGATCAAGCAATGTCTGATATGACCGAAACCACGCCCGGTTGGCTGACCTCCGACGAGCTGGAGATGGCCCGCGCCCGTATGCCGATCCTCTATGTCGAGGCCGTGCCCGTGCGTGTCGACGACAGCGGCGAGGTCACCAGCATCGGCCTGCTCCTGCGCATCGGACCGGACGGAACGGTCAGCCGGACCCTGGTCTCCGGCCGGGTGCTGCACCACGAGCGGGTGCGCGACGCGCTCCTGCGGCACCTGGAGAAGGACCTCGGCCCGGTCGCGCTGCCCCGGGTCCCGGCCTCCCTCCAGCCCTTCACGGTCGCGGAGTACTTCCCGACGCACGGCGTCACGCCGTACCACGACCCGCGCCAGCACGCGGTCTCCCTCGCCTATGTGGTGCCGGTCACCGGGGACTGCCGCCCCCGCCAGGACGCTCTGGACCTGGTCTGGTTCAGCCCGCAGGAGGCGCTGTCCCCCGCGGTGCAGAGCGAGATGCCGGGCGGGCACGGCGTGCTGCTGAAGCAGGCGCTGGCGCATGTCGGCTGTGTGATCTGACGGTCACGCGCAGTCGCCGCGCGGTCGACTCCGGCTCGATGATGGCTCGATGTCCGCCCGCCACCAAATTTGAATTGTTCGTTTTCTTGAACCATTCGTGTTTATGAGGGTAGGTTCGGCGCATGAGCTCATCCGGAACCCCCACCACCGCCGAGGAGCTGCGCGGCGCCGGCCTGCGGGTGACGGCTGCCCGGGTCGCGCTGCTGGAGACCGTCCGGCACGGCGACCACCTGGGTGTCGAGGCCATCGCCTCCGGCGTGCGGGACCGCGTGGGCCATGTCTCCCTGCAAGCCGTGTACGAGGGCCTGCACGCCCTCACCACGGCCGGGCTCGTCCGCCGTATCGAGCCGGCCGGCAGTCCGGCCCGGTTCGAGGGCCGCGTCGGGGACAACCACCACCACGTCCTGTGCCGGTCGTGCGGTGCCGTCGCCGACGTCGACTGCGCGGTCGGCGACGCCCCCTGCCTGACCGCCTCGGACGACCACGGCTTCGCGATCGACGAGGCCGAGGTCATCTACTGGGGCGTGTGCCCCGACTGCTCGCCCTCCCAGACACCTTGAGCACCCGCTCCACCCAAAGCCCGGAAGGATTCCCATGGCTGAGAACCCCGACGCAATCGTCACCGACCCCAAGACGGAGGAGGTCACGGGGGGCTGCCCCGTCGCGCACGGTCGTGCCGCGCACCCGACCCAGGGCGGCGGCAACCGCCAGTGGTGGCCCGAGCGGCTCAACCTGAAGATCCTTGCCAAGGACCCGGTGGTCGCGAACCCGCTCGGCGCGGACTTCGATTACGCCGAGGCGTTCCAGTCCCTCGACCTGGCCGCCGTGAAGCAGGACATCGCCGAGGTGCTCACCTCCTCGCAGGACTGGTGGCCCGCCGACTTCGGCAACTACGGCCCCCTGATGGTCCGTATGGCCTGGCACAGCGCCGGCACCTACCGCATCAGCGACGGCCGCGGCGGTGGCGGCCGCGGGCAGCAGCGCTTCGCGCCGCTGAACAGCTGGCCGGACAACGGCAACCTCGACAAGGCCCGCCGTCTGCTGTGGCCGGTCAAGAAGAAGTACGGCCAGTCCCTGTCCTGGGCCGACCTCATGATCCTCACGGGCAATGTGGCGCTGGAGCAGATGGGCTTCGAGACCTTCGGCTTCGGCGGCGGCCGCGCCGACGTCTGGGAGGCCGACGAGGACGTCTACTGGGGCCCCGAGACCACCTGGCTCGACGACCAGCGCTACAGCGGCGACCGTGAGCTGGAGAACCCGCTCGGCGCGGTCCAGATGGGCCTCATCTACGTCAACCCGGAGGGCCCCAACGGCAACCCGGACCCGATCGCCGCGGCCCGCGACATCCGGGAGACCTTCCACCGGATGGCGATGAACGACGAGGAGACCGTCGCGCTGATCGCCGGTGGTCACACCTTCGGCAAGACCCACGGCGCCGGCCCGGCCGACCATGTCGGCAACGACCCCGAGGCCGCCTCCATGGAGGAGCAGGGCCTGGGCTGGAAGTCCACCTACGGCACCGGCAAGGGCGGCGACGCGATCACCAGTGGTCTGGAGGTCACCTGGACCACCAAGCCCACCCAGTGGAGCAACGACTTCTTCGACATCCTCTTCGGCTTCGAGTGGGAGCTGACCGAGTCCCCGGCCGGCGCCAAGCAGTGGGTGGCCAAGGACGCCGAGGCGATCATCCCCGACGCGCACGACCCGTCGAAGAAGCGTCTGCCCACGATGCTCACCACCGACCTCTCGCTGCGCTTCGACCCGATCTACGGCCCGATCTCCAAGCGCTTCCACGAGAACCCGGCCGAGTTCGCGGACGCCTTCGCCCGCGCCTGGTACAAGCTGACCCACCGTGACCTGGGCCCGAAGTCGCTGTACCTCGGCCCGGAGGTCCCCGAGGAGACGATGCTGTGGCAGGACCCGCTGCCGCAGGCTGAGGGCGAGGCCATCGACGCCGCCGACGTGGCGGCCCTGAAGGCCAGGATCCTCGCCTCGGGTCTGACCGTCCCGCAGCTGGTCTCCACCGCGTGGGCGTCGGCCTCGACGTTCCGCGGCAGTGACAAGCGCGGTGGCGCCAACGGTGCCCGGATCCGCCTGGAGCCGCAGCGCGGCTGGGAGGTCAACAACCCCGACGAGCTCGCCCAGGTGCTGCGCACCCTGGAGGAGATCCGGAGCGAGTTCAACTCCGGCGCCAAGAAGGTCTCCCTGGCCGACCTGATCGTCCTCGGTGGCACCGCCGCCGTGGAGCAGGCCGCCAAGGACGCCGGTGTCGAGGTCGACGTGGCCTTCTCCCCGGGCCGGGTCGACGCGACCGAGGAGCACACCGACGTCGAGTCGTTCGCGGCGCTGGAGCCGACGTCCGACGGGTTCCGCAACTACCTCGGCAAGGGCAACCGGCTGCCGGCCGAGTACCTGCTGCTGGACCGGGCGAACCTGCTCACGCTGACCGCCCCCGAGATGACCGTGCTCGTCGGCGGCCTGCGGGTCCTCGGCGCCAACCACAACGGCTCCAAGCACGGCGTGCTCACCGAGACGCCGGGCAAGCTGACCAACGACTTCTTCGTCAACCTGCTCGACCTGGGCACGGAGTGGAAGTCGACGTCCCCGGACCAGAGCACCTTCGAGGGCCGTGACCTGGCCTCCGGCGCGGTCAAGTGGACCGGCACCCGCGCCGACCTGGTCTTCGGCTCCAACTCCGAGCTGCGGGCGCTCGCGGAGGTCTACGCGAGCGACGACGCGAAGGAGAAGTTCGTGCGGGACTTCGCCGCGGCGTGGTCCAAGGTCATGGACCTGGACCGCTTCGACCTGGTCTGAGCGAACCCCGCCCCTGGACACCCGGGCCGGCCGACACACCCGTCGGCCGGCCCGGCCGTCTGTGTACTGTGCCTGTCCCACCGCATCGCCGTCCCGAATCGAGGCTGACCTGTTGGAACTCGCCTTCACCGGCCAGGTGATCGAATGGCGCGGCCCGTCGCCGTACTACTTCGTCCCCGTACCGCGGGAGGAGTCCGCCGACATCCACCAGGTCGCGTCCGCGGCCACCTACGGCTGGGGCGTGATCCCGGTGGAGGCCCGCATCGGCGCGGTCGCCTTCACCACGTCACTGTTCCCGAAGGACGGCCGCTACCTGCTGCCGCTGAAGGCCGCGGTACGCATGCCGCAGGGCCTGGAGGCGGGCGACGAGGTGGAGATAGAACTGACGGTCCGCTGGCAGTGACCCCGGACATGACGGAGGACGCTGTGATGGGTGAGCAGACGAAGCCCGAGGTGGACGTTCCCCAGGGTGCCGCTCCCACCGAGCTGACCCCGTTTGTTCGCCCTGGGCGGCGGCAGGGTCATCAAGGGCATGGACCGGGGTCGCTTCAGGAACCTTCCAGCAGCTCGCGCAACGTCCCGGCGGCGCGTACCGCGGCGTCACCGCAGCAGTTGTTGAACAGGACGTGCAACTGCTCGGCCCGGTCCGCCAGGACGCGCAGGCGCGGCAGCCAGGCGGCCAGCTCCTCCCGCGTGTAGGTATGGCGGAAGCGGTCCTCCTTGCTTCCGGTCCCCCAGGCGGCGCTACGGCCGTGAAAGCGGACCACCGCGAGCCTCGGTGACGTGACGGGTGTGACGGCGGGCATCGAGGTGGGCAGCCCTTGGACCGTGTCGACGGCCACCGCGGTGGCGTCCAGGTCCCTCAACAGGGCGGCCGTGTGCTCCCGCCGGTCCTCGCACCACCAGTCGGGATGGCGGAACTCCACGGCCATCGGCCACTGGTACGCCCGCTTCCTGGTGGCATCGAGCACGGTCTCCGCCCGCGCGCCCGGACCGAACCACGGCGGGAACTGGAACAGTACGGCGCCCAGCCGGCCGGACTCCTGGAGGGGCCGCAGGGCCGCGCCGAAACGGTGCCAGACCTCGTCGAGCAGCTCCGGGTCGTCGAGGGCGTGGCCGCGCAGGTCGGCGGGCAGGGCGGTCCTGCGGGTCGGGTGGCCGGTGAGGAGGGAGAACGCCTTGACATCGAACCGGAAGCCCGGCGGCGTGCGTTCGTTCCAGAGCAGACTGTTGCGCACGCTGGGAAGCGCGTAGTAGCCGGCGTCGACCTCCACGACGGAGAAGTGCTCGGCGTAGTGCCGCAGCCGCCCCTCCGGGTCACGGCGCCCGGGCGGGTACCATCCGCTGGCCACCAGCGCCTTGTCCGTCCACGAACACGTCCCGATCAGAAACTCGCCCATCCCGGCCGTCCTTTCCTCGCGGCCCCTCTACCCGGGAAAGCGCTCACCCCCTCCGTGACGTTCTCCGTGCTGTTCTGCCGCCCCCGGACGCACGAAAGGCCGCTCTCTCGTCACGAGAGAACGGCCTCCGACCTGCGTTTCCGCACAGTCGGGACGACAGGATTTGAACCTGCGACCCCTTGACCCCCAGTCAAGTGCGCTACCAAGCTGCGCCACGTCCCGATGCCGCTGACCTGGGCTTTCCCCGGGCCGAACGAACAGGGAAACAATACCGCACTCGGGTCCGTGGTCGCGCACCGGTTTATTCGGCGCGGGCCCGCTCCGGCTGCCCCGCGGGCATCGATCCGGCGGTCGGCGCGTCGGCCCGTACCAGGTCACGCACCGGCCGGACCGCGAGCAGGGTCGCCGCGACGACCAGGCTCGTCACCCCCGCGACCAGCAGGACGTTCTCGGCGCCGAGCGCGGACGCGGAGGGGCCCGCGAGGGCCTGGCCCACCGGCATCATGGCCAGGGAGCCGGCCACGTCGTAGGCGTGGATGCGGTTGAGGACGTCCGGCGGGACCTGGGTCTGGACGGTGGTCGCCCACATCACGCTCCAGAAGGACATGCCCGCACCCGCCACCGCGGCACCCGCCGCCATCGCGGGTACGTCCAGGCCGAGGCCCACGGTCGCCGGGAAGCCGACGAAGGCGAAGAGGCTGATCGCGCCGGCCCGCAGCATACGGCGGGGGCGCAGGCGCAGGGCGAGGAGGCCGCCGACGACGGTGCCCGCGCCGAGGGCGGAGTTGATCAGGCCGTAGGCGCCGGCGCCGTGCTCCTGCACCACCTCGGTCGCGACCAGCGGCAGGGTCGGGCCCCACACCATGAGCATGTACAGGCACCAGACGGCGATGACCGCCCAGAGCCAGGTGCGCGCCCGGAACTCCCGCCAGCCCTCGACCAGGTCCGCCCGGAAGGTGCTCGGTACCGGCGCGCTGCCGGAGGCGAGCGGGGGCAGGCGCAGCAGGAGCAGGCACAGGGCGCTCACCGCGTACGTCGCGGCGTGGGCGGCGAAGACACCTCCCGGGGAGGCGAGGCCGACGAGGAGGCCGGCCAGGGCGGGGCCCGCGAGGTGGGCCGCGGACTCCGCGATGCGTATGGCGCCGTTCGCGCCCTGGACGTCGGTGGCGAGCCGGGGGGGTCGTACTGGCGACGCCGGGCTGGAAGACGGCGCCCGCGACACCGTTGACGAAACCGATCGCGCAGATCTCCCACAGCACCACATGACCGCTGAAGAACAGGGCCGCGGCGAGGGCCTGGGTGCCCAGCCGCACCAGGTCGGCGCCGATCATGAGCCGGCGGGTGCTGAAGCGGTCGGCGATCACTCCGCCGAAGACGACGAACCCGGCGAAGGCGGCGGCCGTGGCGGCCATGGCGAGGCCGACCGCGCCCGCGCCGTACCCGTGCTGGAGCAGTCCGGCGGCGAGGGCCACCGGCAGCATGGTGTCGCCGAGCCGGGCGACGGCACGGGCGGCGAAGAAGAGGGCGAAGTCCCTGGACCAGACCGGACGGACCTCGCCCGACACCTTCGACCGCCGCCTCGCCATCCCCGCGCTCCCCTCCCCGTGCACCGGTCACCGCGGCAGCCGGGGCCCCCTCCGCCCCGGCTTCCGCTCACGCCTCCGGATCATGCCACGCGGCACTGACAACGCCCGAGGGGATTTCAGTCCGCGGCCGGAAGCCCCAACTCCGGGTGGGCCTCCAGGAGTCGGGTGGGTGCCGCCTGGCGCCAGGAGTCGGCGAGGATGTCCCGCAGCTCCTCCCCGTCCTCCAGCGCCGCGAGCCGGACCCGCACCCAGGCGAACTGCGCCTCGTGGCCGGCGATCCAGAACTTCCCCGGCTCGGCCAGCACCAGTTCGTCGCGCTCCTCCTTGGGGCAGCGCACGGCGATGGAGGTCTCGTCCTCGGGCAGCGTCGCGAACATCTTCCCCGCCACCCGGAACGTGGGCATGTTCCAGGCGGTCTTCTCCGTCGTGTCCGGCAGGGACAGGGCGGTACGGCGTACGTCTTCGGCATCCTGCATGGCAGGCACCGTAACCGCTCGCACTGACATCACCGGGCGGGTACGGGCGCCCCGACCTGCTTGTAGTACAGCGTCGTCGGCCGCAGCGTTCCGCCCGGGTCCGCCGCGTAGTCGGGGATCACCCCGGCCCGGGTCCAGCCTGCCGAGCGGTAGAGGTGCTCGGCGGGGCTGCCGGTCTCGGTGTCGAGGTGCAGGAGGGTGATCCCCGCGGCGGTGGCCGCCTGCTCGGCGGTGGCCAGGAGCGTACGGCCGAGGCCGCGGCCGCGCGCGTCCCGGTGCACCATCAGCTTGACCAGCTCGGCGCGGTGGCGGCTGTTGGGCTTGTCGGGGAAGGCCAGGCTGACGGTGCCGACGATCCGCCCGCCGTCGACCGCCGCCCACACCGCGAACGGCCCTTCCGCCCGGGCTTTCCACCACTCCTCCGCGGCGGCCCTGTCCAGTGGCGCGAGAAACCCGACCGAGGCACCCCCCGCCACGGCGTCCACCAGCAGCTCCGCCAACTCATCGGTACGGGCGAGCAGTTGACCCTCGTCCAGCCGGAGGACGTTCACGGCAGCACCACCGCCAGCACATACCGCGCCTCGCCGGGGCCGGTGCACCGGAACCGCGTGGGCCCCCACACCCGCAACCGCAGGCAGTCCCCCGCTTCCAGGTGGTGCTGGGCGTCCTGCGCCGTCACCTCCAGCTCTCCTTCGAGGACCCAGAGGTGCTGCTCCAGACCCGGCACGGGCGGCCGGTCGTAGGCGATGTCGGCGCCCGCCGCGAGCCGGCCCTCGACGAGTTCGCCGCGCAGCCCGGGATGCGGCGGGGAGACGGACCGCCGGACGAAGCCGGAGGCCCGGTCCGCCCAGACCTGCTGCTCGGCGGCCCGCACCAGCAGCGCGGGCTCGGATTCCACCTCGCTGAGCAGCTGGGACATGGTCCGCCCGTACACCCCGCAGAGCCGGTTGAGCAGCGCGGCGGTGGGGCTGATCTCCGCCCGCTCGGCCCGGGACAGGGTCGACTTGCTGACGCCGCTGCGCTCCGCGACCTCACCCAGCGACCACCCGCGCTCGGCCCGCAGCGCGGCCAGCCGCGCACCGAGCCGGACGTCGACGGGGTCGACCTCCACACTCTGTTTCATATCCGGGACCCTATCCCAGATGTGATACGGCGGTCAGTACGACCAGGGCGGTTCGCTACCCCTCGCCCGCCGCCCGCAGGGCGTCCAGCACCGGGCGGATCAGCGGGTGGTCCTCGGCGCCACGGCGTACGGCGGCGAAGACCCGCCGGGTGGGCGCCGTGCCGTCGACCGGGCGGACGACCACCCCGGTGAGGTCCATGCCGCTCAGCGCCGAGCGCGGGATCAGGGCGACGCCCGCGTCCGCGGAGGCCAGTGCCACGACCGCGCGGAAGTCGTCCGAGGAGTGTTCCAGGCGCGGCTGGAAGCCGGCGCTCTCGCAGGCGAGGACGACCACGTCGTGGCAGGGGTTGCCGGGGTACGGGCCGATCCACGGGTCCTTGGCCAGTTCCCCCAGCGGCACCTCGGCCGCGTCCGCCAGCCGGTGGGTCATCGGCACGACCGCGTCGAAGGGCTCGGCGTACAGCGGGACGTGGCTCAGCCGGGGGTCGTCGGCGGGCGGGGCGCCGCGGTACTCGACGGCGACCGCGATGTCGACCTGCCGGTCCAGCACCATCGGCAGGCTGGCGTCGCCCTCGGCGTCCTGGACGCGGATCCGGATGCCGGGCGCCGACGCGGCGAGGCGGGCCACGGCCGGGGCGACCACCTGGGCGATGCCGGTCGCGAAGGCGGCGACGGTGACCGTGCCGGCCGCCCCGGAGCCGTAGGCGGCCAGCTCCGCCTCGGCGCGCTCCAGCTGGGCGAGGACGGCGTGGGTGTGGCTCAGCAGGATCTCACCGGCCGGGGTGAGCCGTACGCCCTTGGCGCCGCGCTCCACCAGGCGGTGGCCGGTCTCCTGCTCCAGCGCGGTGAGCTGCTGCGACACGGCCGAGGGCGTGAGATACAGCGCGGCGGCAGCCGCCGTCACGGTGCGATGGTCGGCCACCGCACGAAGGATGTGGAGCCGCCGCGCTTCGATCACGGATCGATTCTCTCAGGTCAGGCGGCCAGTTCCGCGCGGGCGGCGACGAACGCGTCCACGGCCCGGTTCACGTCGTCGGTGGAGTGCGCGGCGGACAACTGCACCCGGATGCGGGCCTGGCCCTGGGGCACCACCGGGTAGGAGAAGCCGATGACATACACCCCGCGCTCCAGCAGCAGCTCCGCCAGCCGGCCGGCGACAGCGGCGTCACCGATCATCACGGGCGCGATGGCGTGGTCGCCGGGGAGGATGTCGAAACCCTCCTCGGTCATCCGGCGGCGGAACAGCGCGGTGTTCTCGTTCAGCCGGACGCGCAGGTCGTCCGCCGACTCCAGCAGGTCCAGCACCTTCAGGGAGGCCGCGGCGATCACCGGGGCGAGGGTGTTGGAGAAGAGGTACGGACGGGAGCGCTGGCGGAGCAGGGCGACGATCTCGGCGCGGGCCGCCACATAGCCGCCGGAGGCTCCGCCGAGGGCCTTGCCGAGGGTGCCGGTGATGATGTCGACGCGGTCCATCACGCCGTGCAGCTCGGGGGTGCCGCGGCCGCCGGGGCCGACGAAGCCGACCGCGTGCGAGTCGTCGACCATGACCATGGCGTCGTAGCGGTCGGCGAGGTCGCAGATCTCGGCGAGCGGCGCGACATAGCCGTCCATGGAGAAGACGCCGTCGGTGACGATCAGCCGGCGCCGGGCGTCGGAGGCGTCCTTCAACTGCCGTTCCAGGTCGGCCAGATCACGGTTGGCGTAGCGGAACCGGCGGGCCTTGGACAGGCGGATGCCGTCGATGATGGAGGCGTGGTTGAGGGCGTCGGAGATCACCGCGTCCTCGGGGCCGAGCAGGGTCTCGAAGACACCGCCGTTGGCGTCGAAGCAGGAGGAGTACAGGATCGTGTCCTCCTGCCCGAGGAAGGCGGAGAGCCGCGCCTCCAGCTCCTTGTGCACCTCCTGCGTACCGCAGATGAAGCGCACGGAGGCCATGCCGTAGCCCCAGCGGTCCAGCGCCGCGTGGGCGGCGGCGATCACCTCGGGGTGGTCGGCGAGGCCGAGGTAGTTGTTGGCGCAGAAGTTGAGGACCTCGCCGGGACGGCCGCCCGCGGTCACGTCGACGGTCGCGGACTGCGGGGTGCCGATGACCCGCTCGGGCTTGTGCAGTCCGGCGGCCCGGATCTCGTCGAGGGTGACGCGCAGGTCGTCGCGCACGGAGTCGAACATCGAAGAAGCTCCTAAGGGGTTACGCGGTCCAGTCGAGGATGACCTTGCCGCCGCGGCCGCTCGCCGCGTCGGAGAAGGCCGCCTCGAAGTCACGGAAGCCGTACCGGCCGGTGATCACGGGGCTGAGGTCGAGGCCGCCCTCCAGGAGGACCGACATCGCGTACCAGGTCTCGAACATCTCGCGGCCGTAGATGCCCTTGATCGTGATCATCGAGGTGACGACGCGGGCCCAGTCCACCGCGAACTCCTCGGCGGGCAGACCGAGCATGGCGATCCGGCCGCCGTGCGTCATGTTGGCGATCATGTCGCGCATGGCCTCGGGACGGCCGGACATCTCCAGCCCGATGTCGAAGCCCTCGCGCAGCCCCAGCTCCCGCTGGCCGTCCGCGATCCCGGTCTCCGCCACGTTCAGGGCCAGGCTCACGCCGATCTTGCGGGCGAGATCCAGCCGCTCCTCGCTGACGTCGGTGATCACGACGTTGCGGGCGCCCGCGTGCCGGGCGACCGCGGCGGCCATCAGACCGATCGGGCCCGCGCCGGTGATCAGGACGTCCTCGCCGACCAGCGGGAAGGACAGCGCGGTGTGCACGGCGTTGCCGAACGGGTCGAAGATCGCGGCAACATCGAGGTCGACCGGGACCCGGTGCACCCAGACATTGGCGGCGGGCAGCGCGACGTACTCGGCGAACGCGCCGTCGCGTCCGACCCCGAGCCCGATCGTGGCCCGGCACAGGTGCCGCCGTCCGGCCAGGCAGTTGCGGCACTTGCCGCACACCAGATGCCCCTCGCCGCTGACCCGGTCGCCGGGCCGGATGTCGGTGACGTCCCGGCCGGTGTCGACGACCTCGCCGACGAACTCGTGGCCGAGCACCAGCGGGGTGCGGATCGCCTGCCGCGCCCAGCCGTCCCAGGACCGGATGTGCAGATCGGTGCCGCAGATGCCGGTGCGCAGCACCTTGATGAGTACGTCGCCGGGACCGACGGCGGGCTCGGGGACGTCCGTGAGCCACAGCCCGGGCTCCGCCTTCTCCTTGACCAGCGCCTTCACTCGTACGGCTCCTGTGGGTACGGCCCCGGGCGCGGGCATGCCGAAGGCGCCCGTATCCGGGGAGAGGGGTGGAATCGACTAGCAATCTGCCGTACCTCGCCGCCCCGGTCCATCGAGGATTTCTTAAGCGGAGCCGCAGATCTCCTTCACACCGGTCCCAAAAGGACCGAAGGAGGCAACAATCAACGGGGCACACCGCACCGGCCGACCGACCTGGAGTCGCACATGAACACCGCACGGGATCTCGCGATCGTCGCCCTGGACCCGGCGCCCGGCCGTTCCGTGGAGCAGGGCGACCTCTCGCTCGCGCTCGCGGGAGCCGAGGTGCTGGACCTGGTCGAGGCCGGGGCGCTCACGCTGGACGACGACCGCCTCGTACCGGGCACGACGACCGCGACGGGCGACCGGCTGCTCGACGAGGCCGCCGCGGCGCTGCTGCGGAAGGAGCCGTACGAGACCGTCACGGACTGGCTGTGGCGGCGGGGCTCCGGGCTCTTCGCGGCCTACGTCGACGATCTGGAGCGGGCCGGCCTGGCCACCCGCGGACGCGGCCCCCGCTTCACGCGGGGGTCCGGCCAGGCGGTGCCCGTCGACTCGCCGGCCCGCGCCGGCGCCGAGGAGCGCCGGGCGTCCGGTGAGCCCGTCCTCGCCGCGCTCGCCGCGGCCGCCGGCCTCGATGACCCGGCCGACACCACCGAGGACCTCACCGACGACACGGTCACGACGGTGCTGGCCGCCGTGGGCGACGCGGTGATGGAACTGGAGGCCGTACGGCAGCGGCGGTCGATCGAGGACTCCGCGTTCGACAACGTCTGGCGCGGCTTCTAGACCGGACGGGGGCTCAGGGCAGCGGCAGGCCGTCGGCCGCACGCCGTTCCAGCCGGGCGGCGAGATCCGCGGCCGACGCCTTGATCGCCTCCAGGCCCGGTCTCCCCCACGGCCGTGGCCGCACGTCGGCGACGCACACGGTGCCGAGCACCATCCCCGTGGTGTCGATCAGCGGTGCGCCGAGGTAGGAGCGGATGCCGAACTCGTCGACCACCGGGTTGCCCGCGAACCGCGGATAGTCGCAGACGTCCTCCAGGACGAGCGCCTTGCGCCGGACCACCACATGGGGGCAGAACCCGTGGTCGCGCGGCAGGGTGCGGCCGACCCGCGGACTGGTGCCGTCGCCCTTCACGAACAGCGCGGCCGGCGGAAGACGCAGGCCCGCGAAGAACTGCCGGTTCTCGTCGATGAAGTTGACCATGGCGTACGGCGCCCCGGTCATCTCGGCGAGGGCGTCGGCGTAGACGTCGAGGGCGGGTTCCGTCCGCTCGCCGAGGCCGAGTCGGCGCAGCCGGTCCGCTCGGGCGGGTGCCTCCTTGTCCTCGGGCGTGAGCAGCAGTCGACCGGCCGGGCGGGGCGGGTCGTAGCTCATCGGCGCGCTCCGGGGGTGTGGGCGTATGACATAGGAGGGCTCCGTGGGGTGTGCGGGGATCACATATGGGCGCCGTAGCCGGTCGCGGGGGCCGGGGCGTGCGCGATGAGGTGTTTGACGAGGGTCAGCAGGGTCTGGACGCCCGAGCTGGAGATCCGGGCGTCGCAGCGCACGACGGGGACCCCGGGGTCGAGGTCGATGGCGGCGCGCACCTCCTCGGGGTCGTAGCGGTAGGCGCCGTCGAAGTCGTTGATGGCGAGGATGAAGCCGAGGCCGCGCTGCTCGAAGAAGTCGACGGCGGCGAAGCAGTCCTCCAGGCGCCGGGTGTCGGCGAGGACGACCGCGCCGAGGGCGCCTTCGCAGAGCTCGTCCCACATGAACCAGAACCGCTCCTGTCCGGGCGTGCCGAACAGGTACAGGACATGTCGGGGGTCGAGCGTGATGCGGCCGAAGTCCATGGCGACCGTGGTCTCGACCTTGTTCTCGATGCCGTCGAGATTGTCGGTCGCGGCGCTGACCGTGGTGAGCAGTTCCTCGGTGCTGAGCGGTGCGATCTCGCTGACCGCGCCGACGAAGGTCGTCTTGCCGACCCCGAACCCGCCCGCCACCAGGATCTTCAGTGCGGTGGGGAACGGGTCGGCGCCGCCGGCGTAGTCAGAGCTGTCGTCGTAGTCCATCGAGCACTGCCTCCAGAAGGGCCCGGTCAGTGGGGTTGTGGTGGAACTCGGGGGGCTTGGTGGTGAGCGCCCCGCAGTCGACGAGGTCCGCCAGCAGCACCTTGGTCACTGCCGCCGGCAGCTTCAGGTGGGCCGCGACCTCGGCGACCGATACGGGGGCGCGGCACAGGTCGAGCGCCTCCGTCTGTTCAGGGCCCGGATAGCCGAGGGGGGTCGCCCCGGTGGCCATCACCTGGGAGATCAGGTCGAGGGCGACGGTGGGCCGGGTCCGGCCGTTGCTGACCGTGAAGGGGCGCACCAGCCGTCCGGCCGCGTCATCGAGCCAGGGCCCGTCACCGGCCGCCGCCACGCTCAAGGCCTCGACGCCGACGGTTCGACGGCATGGTGGCGGGGCGCGGTCACCAGATAGGGGCGGACGCTCTTGACCAGCATCGCCATCTCGTAGCCGAGCACGGCGGCGTCGGCCTCGCGGCCGGCCAGCACGGCGAGACAGGTGCCGGATCCGGCGGTGGTGACGAACAGCAGGGTGGAGTCGAGTTCGACGACGACCTGGCGGACGTCTCCGCCGTCACCGAAGCGGACCCCGGCGCTGCGGCCGAGGGAGTACAGACCGGAGGCCAGCGCCGCCATGTGGTCGGCGCTGTCCGCGTCGAGGCCGTGGACCGACTTCACGAGCCCGTCGCAGGACAGGAGCACCGCGCTGCTGGTGTGCGGTACGCGCTGCACGAGGCCGCTCATCAGCCAGTCGAGATCGGATGCATGGCCGGTCGGCGCTTCGCTCGCCATGGTGGATCGACTCCTTGAGGTACGAAGGTCAGCGGGAGCGCTGGGACAGGACCCGGACGTGGGCGTGGGGGTGGGGGTGGGTACGTGCGTGGTCATCCGGCTGATGCGCTCCCGTCGTGCCGGTTGGTGTGCTCGGGGCGGGACAGGTGCGCGGGGCGCGCCTGAGGGATGCGCGCGGGCGTCACGTCCGCCGCCGTGAAGTCCGCCGCCGTGAAGTCCGCGGCGAGGGCGTCGGGTCCGAGCTGGTCAGGGTGCTCGGACTCCGGTGCTGTTGCGCCTCGGCGAGGCCGACGCCGCGCTGGAAGGCGGCCATCAGCCCGGGGTCGTGCCCGGCGAGGTGCTCGGGTTCCTGGCGCGGCGCGGGACCGTCGCGCAGTTGGGGGGCGAGGTGTTCCTGGGCGCGGCGCTTGGGCAGTTGGGGCTTGCCCATGGTGCCGCGCACGGCACTGGAGCGCGGGGTGGGCGGCGCGACGGTGTGCTCGGCGACGACCGCCCGGTCCTCGGGGCTGATGCCGGGCACGGCCTCCGCGATGGTGCGCCGCTCCTCATGGGCGCCGCGCACCGGCAACGGCACGGGCCCGGAGCCGTTCGCCCTGGGCGTCGCGGCCCGGGGGCCCGGCCGCTGCGACGGGGCCTGCGCGGGGGGTGGCCCGGCCACCTGCGGCTGCGGCGCTTGCGGGGCTACGGCGGTCCCGGCGCCGCCCGGCGCGCTGCCGAGCAGGCCCTGCGGGACGACGAGGACGGCCTGCACTCCGCCGTAGATGTTGGTCTGGAGCCGGACGTTGATGCCGTGCCGCTTGGCGAGCTGGGAGACCACGAACAGGCCGATGCGGCCGTCCGCCAGCAGGCTGGCGACGTTGACCTGGTCGGGGTCGGCGAGCAGGGCGTTCATCCGCTCCTGTTCGCCGACGGGCATGCCCAGGCCGCGGTCCTCGACCTCGACGGCGAGCCCCGAGGTGACGAGGTTGGCGCGCAGCAGCACCTGGGTGTGCGGGGCGGAGAACACGGTGGCGTTCTCCACGAGTTCGGCGAGCAGGTGGATGACGTCGGCGACGGCGTGTCCGCGCAGGGTGCCGTCGACCGGCGGCACGAGCTTGACCCGGGAGTACTGCTCGACCTCGGCGATGGCCGAGCGCAGTACCTCGGTCATGGAGACCGGGTTGCTCCACTGGCGGCGCGAGACGGCGCCGCCGAGGACGGCGAGGTTCTCGGCGTGGCGGCGGATCCGGGTGGCGAGGTGGTCGACGTGGAAGAGGCCCTTGAGCAGGTCGGGGTCCTCGATCTCGTTCTCCAGCTCGTCGAGGATCGAGATCTCGCGGTGCACCAGCGACTGCAGGCGCCGGGCGAGGTTGACGAAGACCTCCAGCTTCTGTTCGCTGCCGGCCTGGCTGGACAGCTGTGCGGCCTGGACGACGGCGGTGACGGCCCCGTCGTGGGCGCGGGCCAGGTCGGCGGCGAGCAGTTCGAGGTCGTCGGCGTCCTCGGGCGGACCGCTGCGCGGTTTGCGCCGGGGCGGGCTGTCGCCCCGGCGCAGGGATTCGACCAGGGCGCGCAGGTCGGCCTCGCCGCGGGCGCTGCTGCGGCGCAGGGCGCCGATGCGTTCGCTGACGGAGCCGGCGGTGCGGTCGGCGGCCACGGCGGCGATCACGATCCCCGAGAGGGCGACCGCGCCGGCGCCGGCGAGCATGCCCCACAGGGCGAGGCCCGGCCGGGCGCCGGTGGTGCGGACGGTGAACAGCACGGCCGCGCAGCCGGCGAGGGCGACCGCGACCGGGGGCAGCACGGCGAGCCGCAGGAGCTGCGGCCGTATGTGCGTCTCGGGCAGGGCCGGGGCGGGGCGGGCGACCGGCCGACCGTGCCGCCCGCCCTCACGGCGGTCTGCGCGTGCGGCCGGTGCGCGGAGGTGAGACATCGGTGTCCTCGTACTGTCCGTCGGGCGCGCCACCGGGCCGGGGCGCGGGCGGGCGCGGCGCCATCGCGGTGTCGGTCGGCGGGACCGAGGAATTCGGCCCCGCGTTGCCCGACGGACACTGACAGTAGTCGGCAACGCATCAGGTGCGGTGGGCAGTTGACAAACTCGTACGCGGAGCATCCACCTCTGGTATGAGCCCTCGTACGGGAGATCGACCGCCCGAAGCGGATCCCGCCCTCGAACGCAAAAGCATCGATCACACCTGGTCGGAAGTGGTCACACACGGACGACGAGGGCCGGGAAGCCCTTCGCTTCCCGGCCCTCGTCGTCCGCCGTTTCTCCGACCGGCGTCAACCCGCCGACGCCGCTTTCACACCCTCGGGGGTTTTGGCCCGACCGTCACCCGCCGTGTCGGGGTGCTTCTCCGCCGCTCAGCGGTCACCGGCCAGATCGAGGTCGCCGCGGGCGCTCTCCTCGGGCGCGGCCACCGGCTCCGGACGGCGCCAGGGGTGCGGGAGCGGCGCTGACAGGGAGCGCCACCAGGGCTGGACGGGCAGCAGTCCGGCGGGCTCGAACGGCTCGCCGGGCCGCGGGAAGGCGGCCGCCTGGCCGGCCTCGTCGGCGGCGTCCCGGGTCCACTCCCCGGGCTCCGCCCACGCGTGCGTGGCGAGGTTGAAGGTGGCCCAGTGGATCGGCAGCAGCACGCCGTGCGGCTGTCCGCCCTGGAGGTCGAGGTGGGCGCGCATGCCCTGCTCGGGTGTCATGTGGATGTCCGGCCAGAAGTCGCTGTACGCGCCGATCTGGATCATCGTCGTGTCGAACGGGCCGTGTTCGGCGCCGATGTCCTTGAAGCCCTCGAAGTACCCGGTGTCGCCGCTGTGGAAGATCCGGTGCTCGGAGCCGGCCACGGACCAGGAGGCCCACAGCGTGTGCTGGGTGTTGCGCAGACCGCGGCCGCAGAAGTGCCGGGCGGGGGTGGCGGTCAGGGTGAGCCCGCCGACCTTGGCCGACTCGTGCCAGTCCAGCTCGCGCAGCCGGTCGGGGGAGACGCCCCAGCGCTCCAGGTGGGCGCCGACGCCGAGCGGCACGGCGAACACGGTGTCCGTGCCGGCCAGCGCCTTGATGGAGGGCAGGTCCAGGTGGTCGTAGTGGTCGTGCGAGATGACGACGACGTCGACCGGGCCGAGCGCGGCCAGCGGCAGTGGCGCCGGGTGCAGTCGCTTGGGCCCGGCGAAGGCGAACGGGGAGCAGCGCTCGCCCCAGACGGGGTCGAAGAGCACCCGGTGCCCGTCGATCTCCGCGAGCACGCTGGAGTGGCCCATCCAAGTGATGCGCAGACCGGTGGCGGGCGGGCACGCGAGGTCCGCGAGGGTGGTGGAGTGCACGGGCACGCTGCCGCGGGGGGATCTGCGCGGGCGCTCGTCCTTGGCGAAGAAGACCTTGGCGAACTCCAGCATCGAGCCGGAGGGCCGGGTCCGGGCGAGTCCGCCGGGGTTCTGGAAGACGCCGTCCTCGAAGTGGGGCGATCTGCGGATGCGCGCCAGGCGCTCGCCGCTCGGCTCCGCGCCGAAGGCCGCCGGCTCCAGCGCGCGGAGCACGGAGCTCAGGGAACGGAAACCGGTCACGGTACCTCCATGTGGAGTCGTCGAGGCATCCCATTATGGTCGGCCCCTCCGACAACGCCCCCGGCCCGGACCGTCCGAAGATCCGTTGAACACATTGACAGTGCGGACGACCGCTGAAGATACTGACTGATGATTCAGTAAGGAGACGTCATGTCCGCTCCCCTCCTGTCGCTGACCTGGACCGACGACATCACCGGCCGCCAGGGCTTTCTCGTGATCGACCGGCTGGTGCGGGGGGTGTGCAGCGGCGGTCTGCGGATGCGCGAGGGGTGCGCCCTCGACGAGATCACGGGGCTCGCCCGCGGCATGTCCATGAAGGAAGCACTGCACTACGACCCGGCCGGCCGTTACATCCCGCTCGGCGGAGCCAAGGGCGGCATCGACTGCGATCCGCGCGATCCGGCGGCGTACGGCCTGCTCGTGCGCTACCTGCGGGCCCTGCGGCCGTACGTCGAGTGCTTCTGGACCACCGGCGAGGATCTCGGGCTCAGCCAGGACCTGGTGGACCGGGCGGCGGCCGAGGCGGGCCTGGTGTCGTCCGTCCAGGCCGTGTATCCGCTGCTCGACGACGAGGCCGCCGCCCGGCGCCGGCTCGCGGACGCCTTCGCCGTGGAGGTCGACGGCATCGGGCTGGACGAACTGGTCGGCGGCTGCGGGGTGGCGGAGTCGGCGCTCACGGCTCTGGACCGGGCCGGGGTGCCCTACGCGGGCACGCGCGTGGCCGTGCAGGGGTTCGGCACCATGGGCGGGGCCACGGCCCGGTTCCTCACGCGCGCGGGGCTGACGGTGGTGGCCGTCGCCGACCTCAAGGGCACCGTCGCCAACCCGGCGGGCCTGGACGTCGAGGCGCTGCTCGCCGCGCGGGACGCGTACGGCACCGTGGACCGCGCCGCGTTGCGCCCGGGGGACCTTGAACTGCCGGGCGACGCCTGGCTGTCGGCGGACGCGGAGGTGCTGGTGCCGGCGGCCGTGTCGTACGCCGTCGACGCCGTGAACCAGGAGCGGATCACCGCCCGCTGGATCGTCGAGGCGGCCAATATGCCGGTGCTGCCGGAGGCCGAGGCGCTGCTCGCCGGCCGCGGGGTCACCGTGCTCCCCGACGTCGTGGTCAACTCCGGCACGAACGCCTGGTGGTGGTGGACCCTCTTCGGCGACATCGGCCCCGACGCGTCGGAGGCCCTCGCCCGCGTCCGCCGCTCGATGCGCACCCTGACCGAGCAGATACTGACCCGCGCCCAGACCGACGGCACAACCCCCCGCGCAGCAGCCCACGCCCTCGCCACGGCCCGGCTCCCCACCATCACAGACCGATATGGCCCCTACCGCTGAACCACCCACCGGCTCGCCCCAAGACGGCAGGTTGAGCGACGCGCACTGTCCTTGCCGCACGGTGACGGACCGGGTGGCGGGGGGGGCAGGGCGGCACGCACCGGGCTTGCCGCACCTCGGCGACGGTGCAGCGCACACCGGCTTACCCCACTCCGGCAGCCGGGCGGCGCGCACCGGGTTCGCCGCACGACGAGGGCCGGGCGGCGCCCACCGGCATGCCCCACACCGGCGACAGAGCAGCACACCCGGGCTCGCCACACCTCGGCGACGGTGCAGCGCACACCCACTTACCCCACTTCGGCAGCCGGGCGGCGCCACCGGCCTGCCCACTTCCGCGACGGGGCAGCACACACTGGCGTGGCTCACAGCACCGGGCAAGGCGGCACGCACCCCTTGCCGCGCCTCGGCGGACAAGGGCACCGTGCACCGGCGCACCGCACCTCGGCGGACAAGGCGGCCCGCACCAGCTTGTCGCACCTCAGCGGCCTAACGGCACATAAGCCGTCTGCTCCACCTCAGCCCGCCGGGCGGCACGCAAGCGGCGGTCTGCCGATCGCGGCGGCAGGGCCGCGCCCCCGGCTTGGCGTGCCTCGGCGGTGCGGCCCGCGGGCGGGCGGCCTGGGGGGCAAGGATTAGGGTGAGGCGCGTGGCGAGGGTTCGGTTGAGTGTGGCGGAGCGGCGTGAGGAGTTGCTGCGGGCCGCCGTCGAGCAGATCGAGGCGCGGGGCGTGGCGGCGGTGCGGATCGCCGACGTGGCGTCGGCGCTCGGCGTGAGCAACGCCCTGGTGCTGTACCACTTCTCCAGCAAGGAGAAGCTGGTCGCCGCCGCCTTCGCCCACGCGGCCGAGGACGACCTGGCCCAGTTGCGCAAGCTGCTCGGGCGCCGGACGACCGCGCTGCGCCGGCTGCGCGCGGCGGTGCGCTGGTACGCGCCCACCGGCCAGGCCAAGGGCTGGCGGCTGTGGATCGAGGGCTGGGCCGCGGCGCTGCGCGAACCCGCGCTGCGCGAGGTCACCCAGGCCCTCGACACGCAGTGGAAGGCGGCCCTCGCCGAGGTCATCGCCGAAGGGGTGGCCGCGGGCGAGTTCCGCTGCCCCGACCCGGCCGGCGCGGCCCTGCGCCTGACGGCCCTGCTCGACGGGCTCGCCGTCCAGCTGACGTCCTACCCGGGCGCGCTGTCCCGCGCGCGTGCGCAGGAGTGGGCCGACGAGGCGCTGGCCCGGGAACTCGGTGTGGGGCTGGAGGCGTTGACCGCGGCGGCGCGGTGAGCCCCGGAATCAGTCCAGCTCGTAGACGGCCGTGACCCGCACGTCGTCCTGGATCTCGCCGGGCGCGATCGGCACGCCCACCCCGCTCCCGGCCACGTCGGCGGGGGCCGGGACCGGGGAGGGCCCGCCCGACACGCCCTCGGTGAGCGAGACCAGCCGTCCCAGGTCCCGTCCGCTGAGCCGGGCGTACTGGAGCGCCTTGGCGTGCGCGTCCTTGTGCGCGGCCGCACGCGCGCGTGCCCGCAGTTCGGTGCGGTCGGCGACGTCGAAGACGACCCCGTGGATACGGCCCGCGTCACCGGTGGCGTCCGTGACGGACTGCAGGATCAGGCCGGTCCGCGCAACCATGCGGATCTTCAGGGAGAAGTTCTGCGCGGCCTGATACCCCGTCAGCGTGGAGTTGCCGTCCTGGTACTTGTACACGGGCGTCAGGGACAGCCCCTCGGTACGCACGTCCTGCTCGGCCACCCCGCGCTCGCGCACCGCGTTCAGCAGGGCGTTCGCGGCCTTGCTCTGGGCGTCCTGGGCGGCCTGCGCGGTCTTGCCGACGGCCTCGACACCGACGCTGACGATGGCCAGATCGGGAACGGCGGTCGCGGAGCCGACCCCGGTCACCGTGATGGTCGACGAGACCGGCGCGCTGCGCACGGCCGAGGCGGCGGGGCCGGCCGGAGCCGTCACCGAAAGAGCAGCGGGGCTCGCCAGCGCGGTCGCCGGAGCGGCCGCGAGGAGCGGCAGACCGAGGGCGAGGAGGGCAACGGCAAGCGTGGCGGTGGGACGGGGCAGCGGTACGGTCATGGCCGACCTTCCGGGCGTGGGGACGGGACGGGCCCATCCCAGCACCGGGGTCCGCACGCGCGCGTGCACCACTCCCCCGCCGTCACCTCACTGGTCGAGCCCGCCCCGGCCCCGGCGCCTGGCTCAGACGGCCGTCTCGATCCACATCCTGATGTCGCCCGGCGACAGACTGCCCTTGGCGGTCACATGGTCGCCCGACGACTCCCCGCGCAGCCGCCGCCCGAACCACGGCACCAGGTATTCGCGTGCCCACTGCACATCGTCGCGCCGGATCTCGAGGGTCCCGCGCGGCGGCAGCGGCGGCCAGGGCTGGTCCGGGTCGGCCGGTACCTCCAGACCGAGGACCTGTCCCGCGCGCAGCGCCACCCGCGTGTGTCCCTCGGGCGACAGATGCAGCCGGTCGGTGTCCCAGGCGCGCCGGTCCTGCACGGTCTTGAGGGACCACAGGTCCAGCACCGGGCAGCCGTACCGGTCGGCGATGGCCCGGACATGGAGGTTGTACGTGGCGATCTTGCCGCGCAGATGCTTCAGCACCGGCACGCCACGGGTGTCGAAGCCGGTGGTCACCATGACGGTCCCGGCGGCCTCGGTGAGCCGGGCCACGGCCCGCTCGAACCGCTCGGCGACCTCGTCGGGGTCGGTGCCGGGCCGGATGATGTCGTTGCCGCCGGCGCAGAACGAGACCAGGTCCGGGGCGAGTTCGAGCGCCCTGGGAAGCTGGTCGGCCACGATCTGGTCCAGCAGCTTCCCGCGTACGGCCAGGTTCGTGTAGCGGAAGTCCCCCTCGGGGCGGCGGTCCGCGAGCAGTACCGCGAACCGGTCGGCCCAGCCGACGAACGCCCCGTCCGGGCCGGGATCTCCCACGCCCTCGGTGAAGCTGTCCCCCAGCGCCACGTACGACCCGATCACTGCTCTGTTGTCACTCTTCGAATCGTCTGCCACATCGGGTCATGATTCACCTTCGAATGTGACCTACGCGACCGTAGGCAGGGGTTGACGGCCGGTGAGATACCCCACTCTTCAAGGCTTGGCCAATTCCGGAATAAAAACACCGAAGGCCGGACCCGGGGATCTGGGGTCCGGCCTTCGGCGGCGTGTCAGGCAGGTGGTTCCTCGGCGGCGCGTCCGTCAGACGGAGACGCCCTTCGCGCGGAGGTAGGCGACCGGGTCGACGTCCGAGCCGTAGTCCGGCGTGGTGCGGATCTCGAAGTGCAGGTGTGGGCCGGTCGAGTTGCCGGTCGAGCCGGAGAGACCGACCTGCTGGCCCGCCGTCACCGACTGGCCGCTGGAGACGGACAGCGAGGACAGGTGGGCGTACTGCGCGTAGTGGCCGTCGGCGAGCTGGATGACGACCTGGTTGCCGTACGCGCCGGCCCAGCCGGCCGAGACGACGGTGCCCGCGCCCACGGCCTTCAGGGAGGTACCGGTCGGCACGACGAAGTCGACGCCGGTGTGGTAGCCGCTGGACCACATGCTGCCCGCGACCTTGTAGGCGGTGCCGACCCCGGCACCGGAGACCGGGGAGCTGAAGCCGCCGGCGGAGCTCTGCGCGGCCTGCGCGGTGGGGGCCGCCTCGGACTCCGAAGCCTGCGAGGACTCCGCGGCCTCGGAGGACTTGGCGGAGCCCGACGAGGAGGACTCGGCGGACGAGGACTTCGCGGAGGACTTGGCGGCCGGCTTCTCGGCGGTGTCCGTCGTGGCGGCTCTCTTGCCGATCGACAGCTTCAGGCCGGGGTGGATCAGCGCCGGGTCGTCGCCGACGGCCTCACGGTTGTCGGCGTAGAGCCTCTCCCAGCCACCGCTGACGTGCTGCTCGTTCGCGATCTTCGAAAGGTAGTCCCCCGAGCGCACCGTGTACGTCGTGGCGGTGGCCTTCTTCGCGGTGGCCTTCTTCTCGGCCGCCTTCTTGTCCGCGGTCTGGACCGACTGAACGGCCTTTTCCGGAACGGACTGCGACGGGGCCGCGTGGGCGCCGGTGGCCCCCAGGAGCGGGAGGGCGAGTGCGGCGCCACCGGTGCCGGCAACGGCGATCGAGCGAGTGAAGCGCAGGGCCTTGGGACGGCGGTGCTTACCCTTCGCGGGCATGGCGATTTCCTCTCCGGCGCCTACGAGGTGAGCTGTCGGGTGCGGACTGGAGATGTCCGGCCGCGCGCTGGGCGCGACTTGACCCCGAGCCTGTTCCGGGAACCGGACCAGGCGGTGGTGCCTGTGGGTCCCCCGCTCCTGCCGTGCACGGGTGAGTGGGTGCGGATTCCGAGCAGCGGCAGGATTAGGCGTTCCGCTCGGATTGGTGGCGAACGTAAGCGACCAAGACGCAAAGGGACAAGCAGAAGGTTCCGCATGAAGCCGTACCTCTTGATCCCCTGTGGGAATTCCTCGTCACTTTGCGTGCATTAAGCAGGGGCCGTTCCCGCAAACGCCCTTGAGAAACGGGTGAATTACGTGAACATGACGGGCGACGCTCGGTCACGGATATGACGCTGCTCACGTGACGCTGCTCCACACCCCTTTATTCCAGAGCGAGTTGGAAGGAAGGCTGCAATTCGGACAGAACACCCAGAAGCGGCGCGGGCGGAGAACCGTCACATCATGGTTGATGCGTGAACCCGCGATGAATCAGCAGGGTTTCCACGTTGTTCGCCCGTTTTGCCGCATTCAATGAGCGGCCGGTGTGCATGTCGTATCGTCAAGGCGTGTCCGCCGGCGACCCGAGTCGGCGGGATCCGGTGGGAGGAGCCCCAGTGACGCAGCAGGTCCCGTCGACCGAGCCCGAGCTGGCCGGAGTGCGCAACTTCCGTGACGTGGGCGGGCTGCCGACCACGGACGGACGGCGGGTGCGCTACGGCGTGCTGTTCCGCAGCGGCCACCTCGCGCACGCGACCGAGCAGGACACGGCGTTCCTCGACTCCCTCGGCCTGCACACGATCTTCGACTTCCGCAATGCGGCGGACCAGAAGCTGGAGGGCCCCGACGTCGAACTCACCGGTGTCCGGAATGTGAACCTCCCGCTGACGGACCCCGCGGACGGCGCCGAGTTCTGGAAGATGGTCCGCGACGGCGAGATCGAGCAGCTGCGGCAGATCCTCGACGACGGCAAGGCCGCGAACCGGATGATCGAGTCGTACCGCACGATCGTCAAGGAGCGCACCGCCGAGCACTCCCAGGTGCTGCGCTCCCTGGCCGAGGACAGCGTTCCGGCCCTGATGCACTGCGCGGCGGGCAAGGACCGGGCCGGACTGTCGATCGCGGTGACGCTGCTCGCCCTCGGCGTCGAGCGCGAGGCGATCCTCGCCGACTACCTGGAGTCCAACGCCAAGCACCGCCGCTACAAGGTGCAGCGCAACAACACCCACACCCCCGAGGTCATGGAGCTGCTCAGCCCGCTCTTCGACGCGCGCGCCGAGTACCTCACGGCGGCCTTCGACACCATCGAGGAGACCTGGGGCGACGTCGACACCTACCTGGAGCAGGGGCTCGGCATCACCCCGGAGATCCGGGAGCGGCTGCGGGAGCGGCTGCTCGACTGAGCCCGGCGGCTACTGCCCGGCCCCCAGCTCGAAGATCAGATAGACGAACGCGGCGAAGACATGGCCCACCGCCAGGTAGATGACCAGCCGGATCCACAGGGCGCGCGGGAACCTCTCCTCCATGTCGCTCATGGCGTCTCTCCGGGGGTCGGGCCCAGGCACAGGGCGGTCGTGGGGCTCTGCAGCAAGGTGTGGACGAACAGCAGCTCCACGCCGTCCCGGTCCAGGGCGGCGATGCGGTGCGGGGTGAGCGAGTCGAAGTGGGCGCTGTCGCCCGGGGCGAGCCGGTGCGTGGTGTCCCCGAGGCGCAGCCGGAGCCGCCCGGTGAGGACGTAGAGCCATTCCTCGCCGGGGTGCACCCGCACGATGTCGCCCTTGGAGCCGAAGGGGACGTGCAGCCGCAGCGCCTGCATCCCCCGGCCGGGCGCGCCCGCCTGCCGGTACGTCCAGCCGCCGGCCGCCGTCGGTTCCATGTCGGCGGCGCGGATGACGGCGTCCCGGTCGGCGACCGTCTCGCCGAGCAGCTCCGAGACGGTCGTACCGTAGACGCGCGCGAGCGAGAGCAGCATCGGCAGCGAGGGCTGGCGCTGTCCCGTCTCCAGACGGGACAGGTGGGCCGGCGACAGACCGGCGGCGCGAGCCGCGGCCTCCAGGGTGAGGGCGGCCTGGCGGCGCAGGGCCCGCAGCTGCGGCGCCACCGCGGGCAGGTCGTCGTCCGGCCCGGTCTCGGGAGAGCTCATGCCCTCCATTCAGCCGGGGCCTTGCCTCTACGGCAAATTCCTTGCCTCAGAGGCAAGCCTGCCCGCCACGGGGTGGCCCTACCGGTTGGCGACGGCCTGCTTCACCAGCGTCTTGCCGAAGTCCCACATCAGCCCGCCCCCGCCGTGCGCGTCGTCCATCACCTCGGTGAAGGCGTCCACGAACCGCTCGACCTCCCGCTCCCCCACGATCAGCGGCGGAATCAGCTTGATCACCTCCAGGTGGTCGCCGGAGACCTGGGTGAGGATCCGGTGCCGCTGGAGCAGCGGTACGACGACCATCTGCGCGAAGAGTCCCTTGCGGGCCGTCTGCAGCATGGTCCACCGGCTGCGCAGCTTCAGCGAGGAGGGCCGGCCGAACTCGATGCCGATCATCAGGCCCCGGCCGCGTACGTCGGCGAGCAGCTCGTACTTGTCGACCAGGGCCGCGAGCCGGGACTTCAGCAGCTCGCCGGTGGCGCGGGCGTTCGCGACGAGCCGCTCGTTCTCGATGACCGAGAGCACCGCGAGGCCGGCCGCCATGGCCTGTGCGTTGGAGCCGAAGCTCGCCGAGTGCACCAGCACCCGGTCCATCGAGGAGTACACCTTCTTGAAGATCCAGTCCTTGCCGAGGGTGGCCCCGACCGGCACATAGCCGCCGGAGAGCGCCTTGGCCACGCAGACCAGGTCCGGCTCGACCCCGTCCTCGTGCTGGTAGGCGTAGAAGTCCCCGGTCCGGCCGAGCCCGGTCTGCACCTCGTCGGCGATGAGCAGCGCCTTGTGCCGGTGCAGCAGTTCCTGGGCGGCCCGCAGATAGCCGGGCGGGGCCTCGTGCACGCCCTTGCCCTGGATCGGCTCGACGATCAGGGCGGCGACGTCGCCCTTCTTCAGCTCCCGGGCCAGGGCGTCGAGGTCACCGAGGGGGACGGCGGTGTCGGGCAGCAGCGGCCCGAAGCCGTCGCGGAAGCCGTCCTCGCCGTTGACGGACAGGGAACCGGTGGTCAGGCCGTGGAAGGAGTGGTCGCAGTACAGGACGCGCGCCTTGCCGGTCGCCCGCCGGGCGAACTTCAGCGCGGTCTCGACCGCCTCCGTGCCGCTGTTGCCGAAGAACACCCGGTCCAGGTGCGGACTGTGCGCGAGCAGCTGCTCGGCGAGCAGTCCGGGCAGGGGCTGGCAGTCGAAGCGGGTGAGGTCGGCGAGCTGGGCGTCGAGGACGTCGTGCAGCGCCTTGCGGACGACGGGGTGATGGCGGCCCAGGCCCATCACCCCGAACCCGGCGAGCATGTCCAGGTGTTCCCGGCCGTCGGCGTCCCAGAAGTAGGCGCCCTCGGCGCGCTCGTAGACCTTGTCGAAGCCAATGGTGTGCAGCATGCGCGGGAGCTGGTGGTTCAGGTATCTGCCGTGCAGCTCGTAGCGCTCGGCTCCGCGCTCGGCCAGCAGTGCGCCGAGGTCGAACTCCGTGGTCATTCCACTGTCTCCTTGACTGGCTCCTGGACGGCCAGGCTCGCGCCGATCCGTCCGGCGACCTCCACGGGGGTGAGGCCGATGTCGGCCAGCACCTCGCCGCGTTTGGCGTGGGCGAGGAACTGCTCGGGGATGCCGAAGCGCCGTACCGGCACGTCGACGTCGGCGTCACCGAGGGCCAGCGCCACGGCGGCGCCCACCCCGGCGGCCCGGCTGTTGTCCTCCACGACGGCCACCAGCCGGTGCCCGGCGGCCAGCGCGGGCAGCGCCGGGTCGACGGGCTTGACCCAGCGGGGGTCCACCACCGTGCAGTCGATGCCCCGGGCCGCCAGCAGGTCCGCCGCCTGAAGGCAGACGGGGGCCATCACGCCGACGGCGACCAGCAGCACCTCGGGCCGCTCCCCGCGGTGCAGCACGTCCAGGCCGCCGACCCGGTCCACCGCCGGGATCGCCGGGCCCACCGACTCCTTGGGGAACCGGACGAGGGTCGGCGCGTCGTCCACGGCGACGGCTTCCCGCAGCTGCGCCCGCAGCTGGTCGGCGTCGCGCGGCGCGGCGATCCTGAGGCCGGGCACGACCTGGAGGATCGACATGTCCCACATGCCGTTGTGGGAGGCACCGTCGACTCCGGTGACCCCGGCCCGGTCCAGCACGAAGGTCACCCCGCAGCGGTGCAGGGCCACGTCCATCAGGAGCTGGTCGAAGGCGCGGTTGAGGAAGGTGGCGTAGACGGCGACGACGGGATGGACCCCGCCGGTGGCGAGCCCCGCCGCGGACACCGCGGCATGCTGCTCGGCGATGCCGACGTCCCAGACCCGGTCCGGGAACCGCTGGGCGAATCTGCCGAGCCCCACCGGGTGCAGCATGGCCGCCGTGATCGCCACGACGTCCTCGCGCTCCTCCCCGATCCGCACGATCTCGTCGCCGAACACCGACGTCCAGGAAGGCCCGTTGGCGGGGGCGAGGGACTCACAGGTGAGCGGGTCCATCGCACCGACGGTGTGGAAGTGGTCCTCCTCGTGGGCGAGGGCGGGTTCGTAGCCGCGGCCCTTCTCGGTGAGGCAGTGCACCAGGACGGGCCCGTGGAAGCGCTTCGCGCGGCGCAGCGCGGACTCGACGGCGCCGATGTCGTGCCCGTCGATGGGCCCGACGTACTTCAGGCCCAGGTCCTCGAACAGGCCCTGCGGGGCGAAGGCGTCCTTGAAGCCCTTCTTGGCGCCGTGCAGGGACTCGTAGAGGGTGTGGCCGACCACGGGCGTGCGCAGCAGGACGTCCTTGCCCCAGGCCAGGACCCGTTCGTAGCTGTCGGTGGTGCGCAGGGTGGCGAGGTGGTCGGCCAGGCCGCCGATGGTCGGGGCGTAGGACCGCTCGTTGTCGTTGACGACGATGATCAGCGGCCGGTCCTTGGCGGCCGCGATGTTGTTCAGCGCCTCCCAGGCCATCCCGCCGGTCAGCGCGCCGTCGCCGATGACCGCGACGACATGGCCCTTCCCGCCCTGCACCTGGCGGGCCTTGGCGAGCCCGTCCGCCCAGCCCAGCGCGGTGGAGGCGTGGCTGTTCTCGACGATGTCGTGCTCGGACTCCTCACGCGAGGGGTAGCCGGACAGGCCGCCCTTGCCGCGCAGCTTGGAGAAGTCCTGACGTCCGGTCAGCAGCTTGTGCACATAGCTCTGATGGCCGGTGTCCCACACGATGCGGTCGGCCGGCGACTCGAAGACCCGGTGGAGTGCGACGGTGAGTTCCACCACCCCCAGGTTGGGCCCGAGGTGCCCGCCGGTCCTGGCGACCGCGTGCACCAGGAACTCCCTGATCTCCTCGGACAGTTGCCGAAGTTCCGGCTCGGACAGCGCCTTCAGGTCGCGTGGTCCCCGGATGCTCTCCAGAATCGTCATGTGCGGGCCCCCTTCGGTCCGTGGTGCTCAACTCACGGTGACGGCCGGCTCCCCCGACCCGACGCCGTCCTGCTCCATCCGCTCGGCGATCTTCATCGCCTCCTCGATGAGGGTCTCCACGATCCTCGACTCCGGCACGGTCTTGACGACCTCGCCCTTCACGAAGATCTGCCCCTTGCCATTGCCGGAGGCGACCCCCAGGTCCGCCTCCCGGGCCTCGCCGGGACCGTTGACCACACACCCCATGACGGCCACCCGCAGCGGCACCTCCATGCCCTCCAGGCCCGCCGTGACCTCGTCGGCCAGCTTGTAGACGTCGACCTGGGCGCGCCCGCAGGAGGGGCACGAGACGATCTCCAGACGCCGCTGCCGCAGTCCCAGGGACTCCAGGATCTGGATGCCGACCTTGACCTCCTCGGCGGGCGGCGCCGACAGGGACACCCGGATCGTGTCGCCGATCCCCCGGCTGAGCAGCGCCCCGAAGGCCACCGCCGACTTGATCGTGCCCTGGAAGGCGGGACCGGCCTCCGTGACGCCCAGGTGCAGCGGGTAGTCGCACTGCTCGGCGAGCAGCTGATAGGCGCTGACCATCACCACGGGGTCGTTGTGCTTCACCGAGATCTTGATGTCCCGGAAGCCGTGCTCCTCGAACAGCGACGCTTCCCACAGGGCGCTCTCCACCAGCGCCTCGGGCGTGGCCTTCCCGTACTTCTGCAGCAGCCGCCGGTCCAGCGAGCCCGCGTTGACCCCGATCCGGATGGGCGTGCCGTGGTCGGCCGCGGCCCGCGCGATCTCCTTGACCTTGTCGTCGAACTGCTTGATGTTGCCGGGATTGACGCGTACGGCCGCACAGCCCGCCTCGATCGCGGCGAACACGTACTTGGGCTGGAAGTGGATGTCCGCGATCACCGGGATCTGCGACTTGCGGGCGATGGTCGCGAGGGCGTCCGCGTCGTCCTGCGTGGGACAGGCGACGCGGACGATCTGGCAGCCGGACGCGGTGAGTTCGGCGATCTGCTGCAGGGTGGCGCCGATGTCGGACGTGCGGGTGGTGGTCATCGACTGCACCGACACCGGGGCCCCGCCCCCGACCGCCACCGGTCCGACCTGGATCCGTCGCGACCGCCGCCGCTCGGCGATCGGCCGGACCGGTACCCCGGGAACGCCCAAGGGGATGGCGGTCATCAGGTCACTCCCGGTTTCCGCTGACCGTCTCGCGCATGGCGCGCAGCGACTCCTTCAGGGAGCCCATGGTGGCGAGGACGGCGGTGGGCTCGTAGCCGCAGTGCGCCATGCAGTTGGCGCAGCGCGGGTCCTTGCCGCGGCCGTACTTGTCCCAGTCGGTCTCCTCGACGAGTTCGCGGTACGTCGGCACATAGCCGTCGCTCATCAGGTAGCAGGGGCGCTGCCAGCCGAAGAGCGAGTAGTTCGGGATCGCCCACGCGGTGCACGGGAAGTCGACCTTGCCCTCCAGGAAGTCCAGGAAGAGCGGGGAGTGGTTGAGCCGCCACTTGCGCCGGTTGCCGCCCGCGAAGGCCTTCTTGAACAGTTCGCGGGTCTGCTCCACGCCCAGGAAGTGCTCCTGGTCGGGGGCCTTCTCGTAGGCGTAGGCGGGCGAGATCATCATCTCGTCGACCTTCAGGTCGTCGTTGAGGAAGTCGAGGACCTCGATGATGGTCTGCGGGGTGTCGGTGTTGAAGAAGGTGGAGTTGGTGGTGACCCGGAAGCCGCGCCGCTTGGCCTCCTTGATCGCCTCCACCGCCTCGTCGAACACGCCCTCCTTCGCCACCGACTCGTCGTGGCGCTCGCGCAGCCCGTCGATGTGCACGGCGAAGGCGAAGTAGGGCGAGGGCTTGAACTTGTCCATCTTCTTGCGCAGCAGCAGGGCGTTGGTGCACAGGAAGACGTATTTCCGCCTGGCCACCAACTGCCGCACGATCTCGTCGATCTGCGGGTGCATCAGGGGCTCACCGCCGGCGATCGACACCATCGGCGCGCCGGATTCGAGCACCGCGCCCACGGCCTGAGCGACCGGCATGCGCTGCTTGAGCACGCCCGCCGGATGCTGGATCTTGCCGCATCCCTCGCACTTGAGGTTGCACGCGTAAAGCGGTTCCAGCTCCACGATGAGCGGGAACTTGTCGCGCTTGCGGAGCTTTTGTTCAGCCAAGTAAGTAGCGACCTTGATGGACTGACGCAGCGGCATGGCCATCTGGCTCACCTCCTGGGGAGCAGCAAAGAACGGTGCCATTCGAAGAAAGCGGGAAGGACCGACCTGAGAACACGGAAGGCAGATATTCCCCCGCGTACCGTGCCGATCCGGACCAGTTCATGTTCTGGAGCGTCCACGACCACCCGTACGGCCGCAACGGGGCGCTCGCCCGCGCGCACGGCGCTCAGGAGCGTCGCGGCCGACTCCATGTCGACCGCGATGGCGCCGGTCGCGCGCAGAGCGGACCGTTCCTGACCACGGACCACATGATCGGAGCCGGTGAGCGGCCCGGTGTGCACGGTCCGTCCCGGCACCGCGCGGGTGAGTTCCTTGACCAGCAGTTCGGTCGCCACGCACCCGGTGGTGCCGCGCGGATCCCGGGTCTCCTCGGCGACGACCAGGTCGCCGGGGTGCATCCCGGGGGCGAGCCCCGCGCAGAAGCCGGTGGCGAGCACGGCGGCCCCGGCCAGCGCCGGCTGTGCGAGGATCCGGGTGACGGACCGCTCGGCCGCCCTGGGTCCCATGCCGGTCCGCACCACGGTGACCGGCCCGCCGGCGCCGCGCTGGTCGCCCGTGCGCAGCGCGAGGCGCTCGATGCCGAGCGCGCAGGCGATCAGCAGCGGGGCCGCGGCGGGCTGTGCGCTCATCAGCCCCCCTTGGCGTCGGCGAAGGGCTCCCCGTGCACGTACCGGCCGAGCGCGGTGAGCGGGAAGACCTGCCGGTAGAGGTGGTAGTTGATGGAGAAGTCCCAGGGGAACCCGGTGCCGGTGAAGTACGGCTCGTCCCAGGAGCCGTCCGCGCGCTGGGTGGCCGCGAGCCATGCCACCCCGCGCTCCACGGTCCGGGAGTCCCGCTCCCCCGCAGCCAGCAGCGCCATCAGCGCCCAGGCGGTCTGCGAGGCGGTGGAGACGCCCCGGCCGCTCCAGCCCTTGGCGTCCCGGTAGGAGCGCAGGTCCTCGCCCCAGCCGCCGTCGTCGTTCTGGACGGACTCCAGCCAGGCCACGGCCCGGCGGATCGCCGGGTGCGCGGTGGGGATCCCGGCGGCCGTGAGGGCGGGGACGACGGATCCGGTGCCGTAGACGTAGTTGACGCCCCAGCGTCCGAACCACGAGCCGTCCGCCTCCTGTTCGGCGAGCAGCCACTGGATGCCCCGCCGGGTGCGCGGGTCATGGGCGAGCCCCTCCACGGCGAGCATCTCCACGACGTGCGCGGTGACATCGGCCGACGGCGGGTCGATGACCTCGCCGAAGTCGCAGAACGGCAGCCGGTTGGGGAAGGGGCTGGTGTTGTCGACGTCGAAGGCGCCCCAGGCGCCGTTCCTGGACTGCATCCCGAGGCTCCAGCGGACCCCGCGCCCGATCGCCTTCTCCACCCGCTCCGGGTCGTGGTGGCGGACCCGGCGCAGCGCGAGGACCACCTCGGCGGTGTCGTCGATGTCCGGGTAGTTGTCGTTGTGGAACTCGAACGCCCAGCCACCGGGCGGCAGTTGGGGGCGCTTCACGGCCCAGTCGCCGGGCCGGACGATCTCCTCGCCGAGCATCCAGTCGGCCGCCTTGACCAGTTGCGGATGGTCGGCGGGCAGCCCGGCGTCGGCGAGCGCGATGGTGGCCAGGCAGGTGTCCCACACCGGGGACTGGCAGGCCTCGATCATGCGGGCGCCGTCCTCGCGCCAGACGGCGAAACGGTCCAGCGAGGCGAGCCCCTCCCGGATCACCGGGTGCTGGAGGTCGTAGCCGAGCAGGTGCAGGGCGATGATCGAGTACACCGCGGGGGGCTGGATGCCGCCCCAGCAGCCGTCGTTCTCCTGGCGCTCGATGATCCAGCGGGCGGCGGTGTTCATCGCGGCCCGGCGCAGCCTGCGCGGGGCGATCCGGCGCAGCTGGTGCAGCGCCTTGTCGAGCCGTTGGAAGGCACCGTCCCAACTCGCCGCCCGAGCCAGGGGCTTGGGCGGGTTGGGGTTCGCCGGGTCGGTGTGCAGTTCGTCCAGCGCGAAGGGCGCGGGGCGTACCGGCCGCTTGGCGGAGACGATCGTCAGCGGGACGATGGTCTGCCGGGCCCAGCAGCCGAAGTCGTAGATGTTCAGCGGCACCCAGGTCGGGAAGTAGATCAGCTCCGGCGGGAGTTCGGGCAGGTCCTCCCACTTCCACCAGCCGAACAGGGCCAGCCAGATCCGGGTGAACACCCGGGCGGCGGCGATCCCCCCGCGGGCCCTGATCCATGCCGACGCCTTCGCCATGTGGGGAGCGTCCGGCGCGTCGCCCGCCAGGCGCAGCGCGACATAGGCCTCGACGGTGGCGGAGAGGTCGCCGGGCCCGCCGTAGAAGGTGGCCCAGGTGCCGTCCTCGCGCTGCTCGCCGCGGATGAACAGGGCGGCGGCGTGGGCGGTGGACTCCTCCAGGATGCCCAGGAACTGACGGAGCAGCAGATCCTCGGCGTCCATGGTGACGTTCGTCTCGAGGTCGCCCTTCCACCAGCCCTCGGCGTCCTGCCGGGACAGCAGGAAGTCGGTGGCACGCCGCATGGCGTGCTCGGCGGCGTCGTGAACCCCCGCCGCCGCGGGGGTGATGCTGTCGGTTTCGCTGGCCGCGGCAGCGCGGGGCGGCAGGGCCCCGGTGCTTCCGTCGGTCGTCGCTGTCATGGCTTCCCCTTCGTGCAGTGTGCAAATGGTGCTCTGCTGTGGGTCCGCCGTCGGCCGGTGCGCGCTCTTCTCGCGCCACCGGCCGGCGACTACGCGAGGGCTATTCGACCGATAGTGATCATCTCTTTCGTACGACGACGAAGTCGGCCAGCGCCGTGAACTGGGCCCGCACCCGGTCGGGCATCTCGACGGCGTCCAGCGCCTCGATGGCGACGGTGTGCTGACGGCGGGCCTCTTCCGCGGTCCACTCGCGGCCGCCCGCCTCCTCGATGAGCGCGGCGCGGGTGGCGAACTCCTCCTCCGAGAACGTCTCGAAGTCGCTGCTCTCGGCGTCGGCGGCGAGCAGCTCGGCGAGCTGCTCGGAGGCGGCGCCGCCCGCCGCGAGCGCGGCCACGACCGGAAGGGACTTCTTGCGCTGGCGCAGATCGCTCCAGGTCTGCTTGCCGGTGGAGACCGGGTCGCCCCAGATGCCGAGGAGGTCGTCGACGGCCTGGAAGGCGAGGCCGAGGTGGTAGCCGTACTTCTCCAGGGTGTCGGCGGTGCGGTCGTCCGCGCCGCCGAGCACCGCGCCGATGGAGCTGGCGCAGGCGAGCAGCGCGCCGGTCTTGTTGCCCTCCATCTCCAGGCACTCCTCGACGCTGACGCGGTCGCGGTGCTCGTAGGACATGTCCTGGGCCTGTCCGTCGATCAGCGCCCGGGTGGCGCTGGTCAGCCGGCGGGTGGCGCGGCCGGCCTGGACGGTGCCGAGCTCCAGCAGCAGCTCGTTGGCGAGGGCGAACAGGGCGTCGCCGACCAGGATGGCCTGGGCGGGGCCGTGCACCTTCCACACCGTGTCGCGGTGCCGGCGCTGCTCGTCGCCGTCCATCAGGTCGTCGTGCAGGAGCGAGAAGTTGTGCACCAGCTCGACGGCGACCGCACCGGGGATGCCGACCTCGGGGGCGGCGCCGGTGACCTCGGCGGAGAGCACGGCGAGGGCGGGGCGCACGGCCTTGCCGCCGTCGCCGGCCGTGGGCCTGCCCTGGGCGTCGATCCAGCCGAAGTGGTAGGCGGAGACGGTGTCCATGGGAGGCGCCAGGCGGTCGATCGCCGCCCGCAGCACCGGGGTGGCCAGGGTCCGGCCGCGCTCCAGGAGCGCGGTCACGTCCACCGCCTCGGAAGCCGTCGAGGCCGGGGGCACAGGGGGCACAGTCTCTCCTCTTGTTGCGGTACCGGGGGTGCGGGGACCAGCCGCGCGCTGATGCAGCATCAGGCCGCCTCCTCGACTTCGAAGAGGTGGCGGGGGCGGGGCCGGCCCAAGGCGCTCAGCGCGGCGCCGGCCGCGCTCACACCGCTGCGGACCGCACTCTCCATGGTCGCGGGCCACCCTGTGGCGGTCCACGCTCCGGCCAGATAGAGGCCGGCGGCCTTGGTGCGGGTGCCGGGCCGCAGCCGCCCGACACCGGGGGTGGGGGCGAACGTCGCCGTGCGCTCCCGGGTCACGAAGAAGTCCTTCACCTCGGCGCCCCGGGCCCGCGGCAGCAGCCGGGCCAGCTCCGGCAGGTACTTCTCGCGCAGCTGGGCCACCGGCGCGTCGATCTCGTGGTGGGCGGCCGACTGCGACAGCGCGAGGTACTGGCCCTCGCGCAGACCGGAGGAGTCCGTCCGGTCGAACACCCACTGCACCGGAGTGCCGAGGGCGGCGAAGAAGGGGGCGCTCAGCACCGGCCGGTCGTAGACGACGTGGACGTTCAGGATCGGCGCGGTGCCGATGCCGAGCAGCCGTCCGGGGTCGTCCAGGGCTCCCTCGGGCAACAGGTCGTGGGCCTCGCTCTGCGGTACGGCGAGGACGACGGCGTCCGCCCGGAGCGTCTCGCCGGGCACCTCGACGCTCCAACGGCCTTCGCCGTCAGGGGAGATGGAGGTGACCCGGGTACGGATCTCGGTGCGCACGCCCGCGGAGTCGAGTGCCTTGCGGGCCAGCCGGTCGTGCAGGTCGCCCAGCGGGACATGCGCCCATCCGATGTCGGCCGCGCCGGGGTCGGAGAGCAGACCGGTCTTGAACACCATCGCGGCGAGTCCCAGGGAGGCGTCCTCCGCGAACGCGTTGAGGGTGGCGATCCCGACCAGGTTCCACAGGGCCGTGACGGCACGCGGGGACTGCCCGTGCGCGGCCAGCCAGGTGCCGAAGTTCTGCGCGTCCAGGGCCGGATCGGCGAGGTCGAGCGACATCAGCGCGAACGCGGCACGCCCGACGGCGGCGCGCTCGGCGAGGGAGAGGTGCGGGTAGGTGGCGAGGCTGCGCCCCAGATGCAGCGGTACGGGCAGCGGGTCGCGCCGGATCCGGCCGAGCCGCCGCCCCTCGGGCTTGGCCAGGTCGAGTACGGGCACGTCGAGACGATCCTGCAGCGGCGCCAGCGCGGTGCCCTCGATCCGGTCCAGGAACCAGCGGTAGGCGGTGCAGCAGCGCAGGTAGACATGCTGGCCGTTGTCGACGGTGAGGTCGCCGCGCCGGAAGGAGAAGGCGAGGCCGCCGAGGCGGGGCCGGCCCTCCAGGAGCGTCACTCGGACCCCCGCGTCGGCGAGCGCCAGCGCCGCGGTGATGCCGGCGAGTCCGCCGCCGACCACGACGGCATGGCCTTTGGTCGTGATGCCGTCGGTCATCGTGTGCCCTCCCCCGAACGGCCGCCGCGGTGCTCGAACGGTGCACGGCCGGCCGTCTCAGTCAGGGACGCCGCCACACCGCGGAGGGTTGCCTGCCACTTCTCCCCGGTGGCTTCGCCTCGGACCGGTTTGTCCATCAGGCCCGCCTCCTGATCGTCCGCCGCGACACATGCCGGGTGTCGAGACCGGAAAGGCCGCGCACGGCCACGTACGCCTTCTCCCGTCCGGGCAGGGAGACGCGCCCGCGCAGCACCGCCTCCGGCTCGCGCTCGATGCGGTCCAGCAGACGGCGGTAGATGCCGGCCATGGCGGCGACACAGGCGCCGCTGCGCCGGTCGAGCATCGGCAGCAGCCGGTAGCCCTCGGCGAAAAGGGCGCGGGCCCTGCGCACTTCGAAGTGCACGAGGCCCGCGAAGTCCGCGCCCTCCGGCACCGCCGGCCCGGCGAACCCGGCCGAGCAGCCGAATTTCGCGAGGTCGTCGGCGGGCAGATAGGTACGGCCGCCCTCCGCGTCCTCGCGCACGTCTCTCAGGATGTTGGTGAGCTGCAGCGCGAGCCCGAGCGTGTCGGCGTACTCCGGCGCGCGCTCGGCGCCGCGCGCCCCGGGCTCGGTGCCGAACACACCCAGCGAGAGCCGGCCGATGGCGCCCGCCACACAGCGGCAGTACACCTTCAGGTCGTCCCAGGTCTCGTACGTCTCGCCGCGTACGTCCATCAGCACGCCGTCGATCAGCTCGTCCAGTCCGTCGAGGGGGATCGGGAAGACGTCGGCGGCATGGGCGAGGGCGACCGCGACCGGGTCGGTGTCGTCCTCGTCGACCGCGCCGTCGCGCACCCGGGTGAGCAGCGCCCGGGTGTCCTCGAGTCTGGCGACCTTGACCTCGTGGGCGAGCGCGCCGTCGCCGATGTCGTCGACACGGCGCGAGAACGCGTACAGCGCCGACATCGCGCGCCGCTTCGGTGTCGGCAGCAGCCGGATGCCGTACGCGAAGTTGCGTGCCTGCTGTCCGGTGACGGCCTCGCAGTAGCTGTAGGCGGCGAGTACCGGTGCGGACGCGTGTGGTGCGAACTCCACAGTCCGGATCACCCCTCTCCTCGCAGAGTCACGCCCACCTCGCGCAGCAGCTGGATCGTGCCGGGCTTGGGCGGGCCGGGAAGTACGTCGAAATCGGCGGCGGCGATCGCGTGGATCGCCGCCCTTCCCCCCGCCACGAACCCTGCGAGCAGCAGTCTCAGCCTGCCGTGGACGCTACCCACCAGGGGGGCGCCTTCATTCAGGAGCTCGCGGGCGCGTTGGGCCTCGAAGGCGATCAGTGCGCGCACCGATGCCCCCGCGGTGGTCATGGCGAGATCCGCCTCCTGGACGTGAAAGCGCTTCATGTCCGCGGCGGGCAGGTAGACGCGGTCGCGGCCGAGGTCCTCGGCGACGTCCTGGAGGTGCTCGACGATCTGCAGGGCGGTGCAGATCGCGTCGGAGCGGCGGATCCGCTCGGGGGTGGCGGTGCCGGTCACGCCGAGGACGAGATGGCCGACGGGGTTGGCGGACAGCGCGCAGTAGGCGAGCAGGTCGTCGTAGCTCTCGTAGCGGCTGACCAGCTGGTCCTGGCGGTTGGCCGCGATCAGGGCGAGGAACGGCTCGGGGGTCAGCGAGCAGCGCCGGACCGTGGGCTGGAGGCGGCGCAGCAGGGGGTGGCGGGGCGTGGCGTCGAACACGCGTCGCAGGTCGGCCTCGAAGGCGTCCAGCATCCGCAGCCGGTCGCCGGCGTCCGTGGCCGACACGCCGAGCAGCCGTGCGTCGGCGCCACCGGGGGCCAGATCACCGTCGCCGATGTCGTCGACGAGGCGGGCGAAGCCGTAGACCGCCATGAGGTCGGTGCGCCAGGCCCGGGGCAGGAAGAAGGGAGCCACGGGGAAGTTCTCGTGCGCGGCCTTGTCGAGCGTGCCGCGCTCCGCCGCACCGGCCGGCGGCATGCCGGTTCCCGTCACCGCGGACTGCCTGGGGCGGGGACGGCACATGCTGCGTTGCGCAGGGGAGTTTCCGTAGCCATTGCCGTCACATCTCCCGTTCTACACCGCCGACCCAATACGCACTATTTCGGACACGCCGCCCAGCTGTCCGCGCGGCCTTCCCCGCAGAGGGTGTGGGGCATTATCGCCCCACTTGCCGCGATTGGGGACCGGTACAGCTTACGTTGTACAACGCACGGCGGTTCGCCGGGGTGTCCTGCGCATCACAAGAACACACCGATTGGTCCCAAGATTCCTGAGACCGACCGAAGTTGACGTTTCCTTTGCAGACGCGGAGCCCCGCCGGACGGGTTCCCGCGGGGCGGTGGGAAGCGGGCTCGGCCGGGTGCGCCGGTGGGGGGTGGACTACTTGCCCGTGAACTTCTCGTACTCCTTGATGACCTCGTCGGTCGGGCCGTCCATGCGCAGCTCGCCGCGCTCCAGCCACAGCACCCGGTCGCAGGTGTCACGGATCGACTTGTTGTTGTGGCTGACCAGGAACACCGTGCCGGCCTCCTTGCGCAGCTCCCGGATGCGCTGCTCGGAGCGCTTCTGGAACTTGCGGTCGCCGGTGGCCAGGGCCTCGTCGATCATCAGGACGTCATGGTCCTTGGCGGCGGCGATGGAGAACCGCAGCCGGGCCGCCATGCCGGAGGAGTAGGTGCGCATCGGCAGGGTGATGAAGTCGCCCTTCTCGTTGATGCCCGAGAAGTCGACGATCTGCTGGTAGCGCTCCTTGATCTCCTCGCGGGACATGCCCATGGCGAGACCGCCCAGGATGACGTTCCGCTCGCCGGTCAGGTCGTTCATCAGGGCCGCGTTCACCCCCAGCAGCGAGGGCTGGCCGTCGGTGTAGACCTTGCCCCGCTCCGCCGGGAGCAGCCCCGCGATGGCCCGCAGCAGGGTCGACTTGCCGGAGCCGTTGGAGCCGATCAGGCCGATGGCCTCGCCGCGGTAGGCGACGAAGGACACGCCCTTGACGGCGTGCACCTTGCGCACCCCCCGCTGCGCGTCCTCGGAGCCGCGCCTGAGCATCCGGCTGAGCGCGGCGGTGGCGCTGCCCTTGCCCGCCTTGGCGCCGTTGACGCGGTAGACGATGTGCAGCTCGTCGGCGATGACGGTGGGAACCCGGGTGTCAGCCACGGCCGTACCTCTCCTCCGCCTTCCAGAAGTACACGAAGCCGCCGACCGCGAAGAGCAGGGCCCAGCCGCCCGCGACCGCCCAGACGTGGTTCGGCAGGTTCTCCGAGCCGTAGCCGTCGATCAGCGCGAAGCGCATCAGGTCCATGTAGATGGCGGCCGGGTTCCACTGCAGGACGTCCGCGATCCACTGCGGCTTGTCGGCGAGCATGATCGGGATCGAGTACATGACGCCGGAGGCGTACATCCAGGTACGCATCACGAACGGCATCAGCTGGGCCAGGTCCGGGGTCTTGGCGCCGGCCCGGGCCATGATCAGGGCCAGACCGGTGTTGAACAGGAACTGCAGCGCCAGCACCGGAACCATCAGCAGCCAGGACACGTCCGGGTAGCTGCCGAACGCGCAGGTCACCGCGACCAGCACGACCATCGACGCGAGCAGCTGCTGGAGCTGCTGGAGCGAGAAGGACACCGGCAGCGAGGCGCGCGGGAAGTGCAGCGCGCGCACCAGGCCGAGGTTGCCAGAGATCGCGCGGACGCCCGCCATCACCGAGCTCTGCGTGAAGGTGAACACGAAGACGCCGGTGACCAGGAACGGGATGTACACCTCGCGGGACATGCCCCGGTCGGCTTCCAGGATGACGCCGAAGATGAAGAAGTACACGGCCGCGTTCAGCAGCGGGGTCACCACTTGCCAGAGCTGGCCGAGCTTGGCCTGGCTGTACTGGGCGGTCAGCTTCGCCCGCGAGAAGGCGAGGATGAAGTGCCGCCGGTCCCAGAGCTGGCGGACGTACTCGAGGAGCGAGGGGCGGGCGCCGCTCACGCTCAGCCCGTACTTGGCGGCCAGCTCGGCCGCCGTGAGTCCCTCGTCGGGCGACGGCGGCGCGGTCACCGCGACGTGTCCGTCGTGCGTTGTCTCACTCACTGGTGGAAACTTTCGTCTTCGAGATGCGCAGCCTGTGCGGGCTTGCCGTGCGCCTGAGGCCGGGTGCGGACCTCCTGTGCTGTCGGTGAAGCTTGTCAGACGACAGGAGGACGGCCCAGCCGGGTCAGCCGCCACACCGTACGCCACTTCATGGGCCGGCGGGGGCCGCACGGGCTCGTCCAGCCTTCCCGGAATCCGCCGAACCATGCCTTGAGCGCGGGCCGCGAGGGCCGGCGTATCAGGGTGAGCAGCATCCACACGCCCAGGTAGACGGGGACGAGGAGCGCGGGGAGGTTGCGGCGGGCGAGCCAGACCCGGTTGCGGGCGACCATGCGGTGGTAGACCGCGTGCCGGGAGGGGGCGGTCGTGGGGTGGTACAGCACCATGTCGGACCGGTAGTCGATCGACCAGCCCGCGTCGAGGGCCCGCCATGCCAGGTCGGTTTCCTCGTGCGCGTAGAAGAACTCGTCCGGCAGGCCGCCGACTTCCGCGAAGACCTGGGTGCGGACGGCGTTGGCGCCGCCGAGGAAGGTGGTGACCCGGGAGGAGCGCATCGGGTCGGCGGCGCGCAGCCGGGGGACGTGGCGGCGCTGGGTGACGCCCGTGTCCGGGTCGGCGATGCGGAAGCTGATGATGCCGAGCCGGGGGTCCTTGGCGAAGGCCCGGCGGCAGAGCTCGGCGGTGTCGTGCTGGGCGAGGAGCCCGTCGTCGTCGAGGAAGAGCAATATGTCGACGTCGCGGCCGCTGGGGCCGAAGGCCTCGATGCCGACGTTGCGGCCGCCGGGGATGCCGAGGTTCTCCTGCAGCTCGATGGTGCGCACGCCGTCGGGCACGTCCGGGACCGGCGAGCCGTTGCCGACCACGACCACCTCGACGCGGTCGCCGTCCTGCTTGGCGATCGAGTCGAGGAGGGCGCGCAGTTCGTCGGGGCGGTTGCCCATGGTGATGACGACCACCCCGACCTTCATCGGGGCACTCACTTCAGCCTGCTCGACGCGAGGATGGACACCAGGTGCAGCAGGGTCTGCAGCAGCGCGATGCCGGCGAGTACGGCGACACCGAGCCGGGAGTAGAACAGGTCGCCGCGCAACTGGTCCACGATCGCCAGGACCAGGATCAGCAGGGACGCCTCGATGCCGAGGATCAGCCGGTGGAACTGCAGGGCGGCGGCGGCACGCCGGGCCAGCGCCATCCCGGAGGAGCGCATCTCGGCGGCGGCCTCCTTGACCGGCGGCAGCCCGCCCTGGTGCCGGGCGACCCCGACCAGGTCGGTCTCCGCCTTGATCAGGATGGCGCCGAGCGCGGCCAGCGTGCCGAGGAAGGCCCACAGCCAGTCGATACGGCCGCTGCCCCACACGTCAGCGGCGCGCAGCCCGAAGCCGACGAGGACGGCGGCGTCGGTGAGGTAGGCGCCGACCCGGTCGAGGTAGACGCCGTTGAGCGAGTACTGCTTCTTCCAGCGGGCGATCTCGCCGTCGACGCAGTCCAGCAGCAGATACATCTGGACGCAGAGCACGCCGAGCACGGCGCCCATGATCCCCGGCACGAGCAGTGCCGGGGCCGCGAGCACACCGAAGACGGTCATCAGGTACGTGAGCTGGTTGGGCGTCACCCTGGTGTTGACCAGGTAGCGGTCGACCCGCAGGGACACCTCACGCATGTAGAGGCGTCCCATCCAGTGCTCACCGCTGCGCCGGTCCTTCACCCCCGCGGGGTGGACGACCGGACGGAGTTCAGCTACCGATGGCCTTGACATAGTCGGTGTACATGTCCTTGATCTGGTCGGTGGTCAGGTCGAGGTGTTCGAGGATCGTGAAGCGGCCGGGGCGGGTCTGCGGGGCGAACTCCACGGCCCGGACGAACTCGTCCGGGCTGAAGCCGATCTCCTCCGGCAGCACCGGGAGCCCGTGCCGGCGCAGCACCTCGGCCATGTAGGCCGACTCCTCGTGGGCTCCGCGCAGGAACATCGCGAAGGCCGCGCCCAGTCCGCACTGTTCGCCGTGGGCGGCGGCGCGCCTGGGGTAGAGCAGGTCGAACGCGTGGTTGATCTCGTGGCAGGCGCCGGAGGACGGGCGGGAGTCGCCCGACACCGACATGGCGATGCCGCTGAGCACCAGCGCCTCGGCGAGCACCTGGAGGAAGGCGATGTCCCCGATGCCTCCCGGATGCCGGAGCACCGCCTCGCCCGCCTGCCGGGCGATGGCCGCGGCCAGGCCGTCGATCTTCTCGCCCTTGACCCGGTGGGCCAGCTCCCAGTCCGCGATGGCGGAGATGTTGGAGACGGCGTCGCCGATGCCGGCCCGGACGAAGCGGGCCGGGGCATCCCGGATGACGTCGAGGTCGATGACGACCGCGATCGGGTTGGGCACCCCGTAGGAGCCGCGGCCCGCGTCGTTGTCGAGGGTGGCGACCGGCGAGCACAGACCGTCGTGCGCGAGGTTCGTCGGTACGGCGACCAGCGGGAGGCCGACCCGTGCCGCGGCGAACTTGGCGCAGTCGATGATCTTGCCGCCGCCGAGGCCGACGACCGCGTCGTAGTGGCCGGCCTTTATGTCGCCGGCCAGCCGGACCGCGTCGTCCAGGGTGCCGCCGCCGACCTCGTACCAGGTCGCACCGGGCAGGCTCGGCTCCAGCCGCCGACGCAGCCGGGCGCCGGAGCCGCCGCTGACGGCGACGGCGAGCTTGCCGGAGTGCGAGACGCGCTGGTCGGCGAGGACGCAGCCCAGGTCGTCGAGGGCACCCGGGCGGATGTCGACGACGACCGGTGAGGGGATCAGCCGGGTCAGTACTGGCACGCGATCTCCCGTCCGCGGGCGAGATCGTCGTGGTTGTCGATCTCCACCCACTGGACGTCGCCGATCGGCGCCGTGTCGATCGTGAAGCCGCGGTTCACGAGCTCCTGGTAGCCGTGCTCGTAGAACTGCTGCGGGTCGGTCTCCCAGACCGTCTTCAGGGCGTCGGCCAGCTCGGTGGCGGCGTCCCCCTCGATCAGGGTGACGCCGATGTACTCGCCGGTGGCCTCGGCCGGGTCCATCAGCTTGGTGATCTTCGTGACGCCCTTGGCGGGGTCCACGACGACCTTCATCTCCTCGTCCGCGAGCGACTTCACGGTGTCGAGGGCGAGGATGATCTTCTTGCCGTCGCCGCGGGCGGCGAGCAGCGTCTTCTCGACGGAGACCGGGTGGACGGTGTCGCCGTTGGCGAGGATCACGCCGTCCTTGAGGGCGTCACGGCCGCACCACAGGGAGTAGGCGTTGTTCCACTCCTCGGCCTTGTCGTTGTCGATGAGGGTGAGCTTGAGGCCGTACTTCGCCTCCAGGGCCGCCTTGCGCTCGTAGACGGCCTCCTTGCGGTAGCCGACGATGATCGCGACCTCGGTCAGCCCGATCTCGGCGAAGTTGCCGAGGGTGAGGTCGAGAACCGTGGGTTCGCCTGCTATGCCCGCGGGGCCCACCGGCACCAGAGCCTTGGGAAGGCTGTCGGTGTAGGGGCGCAGACGCCGTCCGGCGCCGGCCGCCAGCACGAGGCCGATCATGCGGGTTCTCCTTCATCGTGTACGGCAGGGGCTCCAGCGGAGACCCAGAAGCGGATGCTCTCCACGAGCACCACGAGCGCGACGGCCACGGCCACAGCCGTGAGCGCGACCGGGAACTGCGAGGCGGTGAGCACCGCGGCAAGGACGGTGACGAGCAGCGTGCGTCCTTCGTGCCCCCCGATGGCGCGCACCAGCCAGGCCGGGGGCGCTCCGGCGTTGCCGCGGATGCGGTACACCGTGTCGTAGTGATGGTAGGCGACGGCGGCCACCAGACCGAAAGCCGCAGGAAGGGCTCCGTTCACCTCCGCCTGAGCCGCGAGGATCAGGACGGTGCCGTATTCGGCGGCCCGGAAGACCGGCGGGAGCAGCCAGTCGAGGGCGCCCTTGAGGGGGCGGCCGACGGCGACGGCGGAGCAGGCGACGTAGCCGACGGCACCCAGGACGGTCTGCCAGCCCGCCCCCCAGATCAGGGCGCAGCCCGTCACCAGCACGGCGCCGGTCAGGGCCGCCACCACCGCGTCGACCGGCACCTTGGCAGGCAGCAGCTCGGTCAGCGGGCCGTTGTCCGCCAGGTCGTCCAGCGCCTGGGCGGCCCGGTCCGTGCGGACGGCCTTGCGGGTCAGGGAACGCAGCACACGGCCCGCCGTGGTGTAGGCCGCCGCGAAGGCGCACCCGATGAGCAGGGCGCAGAAGGTGATCCGGGGGGTGGTGAGCGCGGTCAGGACGGCGATCATCGCCCAGCGCTCGCCGATGGGGAGCACGATCATGCGGCGGACCCAGACCGTCCAGCCGACGCTGTCGAGCTTGTCGGAAAGGGCGGCGGTGGGGCTGGTGTTGGCGGTGGCGTCAGTGCCTACGACGTGCGCCTCGTTGAAGGAGAAGTCCACGACGTGCCGGCAGGTCTGCAGGACCATCGCGCCGAGGGCGAGCGCCCATACGTCGTCGCCGCCCCGGGCCGCTCCGAGCGCGAGGCCGGCGTAGTAGGCGTACTCCTTGGCCCGGTCGAAGGTGGCGTCCAGCCAGGCGCCGAGCGTGGAGTACTGCAGGGAGTAGCGGGCGAGCTGGCCGTCGGTGCAGTCCAGCACGAAGGAGAGGAGCAGCAGCACGCCGGCCGCGACGAAGCCGCCGCGGGTGCCGGTGGCCGCGCAGGCCGCGGCTATGAGCGCGGTGAGCAGGGACGCGGTGGTGACCTGGTTCGGGGTCAGGCCCCGGCGGGCGCACCAGCGCGCGAGGTAGCGCGAGTAGGGGCTGACGCAGAAGGTGGTGAAGAAGCCGTCGCGGGCCTTCACGGCCGACTTCAGGCGTACGGCCTCGTCGTCGACGGCGGCGACGGCCTGCCGTGCCTCGTTGCGGGCCTGGGGGTCGGCGGGGACCCGCGCGACGAGGCTGCCCAGCTCGGGGCGGTGCACGGGGGCGTCGACCGCCGCGGTGAGCCGGTCGGCGAGGCTGTCCACGAGGGTGGTGCCGGCGGCCGAGTCCTCCCGGGCCAGCGCCCGGGTGAGGGCCTGGCGGGCGGCGGGCTGGGCCGTCAGCGCGCCCGGGATCGCGGCGAGCGGGAAGCGGGGGTCGGTCAGGCCGAGGCGCAGCGCGTGCACATGGCCGACGAAGCGGGCGTCGACCACGGCGACCCGTTCCCGGCTCGGCACCTGGGCCAGCAGCGTCTCGGCCGCCGCGGCGTCGGCGGCGGTCCGGACGTCGAAGCCGAGGGAGCGCAGGTCGCCCTCGATCGGCGATCCGGGGACCGGCTGGCCGGTGAGGATGGCGGTCGACAACCGAACTCACTCCCTGGGTGCCGACGCGCGGGCGCCGGTCATTGACACGGTGGGGCGCCCCTGGTCCGTGACACCCGGGCGGCATGTCGGCAGAGGCTATCGGATACCGGGAACGCGGCGTTCACCGCCCGTTTCACGGCCCGATCGACGCGGTTCGCCCACGCCGTTGCCGCGATCATCATCGGGGAAACGGGGCCTGGCCTACAAACTGCGCTGCCAGAGCGGACATTTGCCGCATTTTCTATGGTCGCGGGGGCTGAGCATAGGGTGGACGACCATGACATGGCTGATCACAGGCGGGGCGGGGTACATCGGGGCCCACGTGGCGCGGGCGATGACCGAGGCCGGGGAGCGCGTGCTGGCGCTGGACGACCTCTCGGCCGGGGTGCCCGCGCGGCTGCCGGCCGGAGTGCCGCTGATCCAGGGCTCCTCCCTCGACGGCGATCTGCTCAAGCGGGTGCTGGCGGAGCACGCGGTGACGGGTGTGGTGCATCTCGCGGCGCGCAAGCAGGTCGGCGAGTCCGTGGCCCAGCCCACCCGCTACTACCGGGAGAACGTGGGAGGTCTGGCCACGCTCCTGGACGCGGTGGCGGAGGCCGGTGTCCGGCGGCTGGTCTTCTCCTCGTCGGCCGCCGTCTACGGCAACCCCGATGTGGACCTCATCACCGAGGACACCCCGTGCGCCCCGGTGAATCCGTACGGCGAGACGAAACTCACCGGCGAGTGGCTGGTACGGGCCGCCGGGCGGGCCCACGGGATCTCCACCGTCTGCCTGCGCTACTTCAACGTGGCCGGCGCCGCCGCGCCCGAGCTCGCCGACACCGGTGTCTTCAACATCGTGCCCATGGTCTTCGACCGGCTCACCCGCGACGAGGCTCCCCGGATCTTCGGCGACGACTACCCGACGCCGGACGGCACCTGCGTCCGCGACTACATCCATGTCGCCGACCTCGCCGAGGCCCATCTCGCCGCCGCCCGGCGGCTGGCCGACCTGAGCGGCGACCTCACGGTCAACATCGGCCGCGGCGAGGGCGTCTCGGTGCGCGAGCTGATCGACGTCATCGGCGAGGTCACCGGCGACGCCCGGCCGCCCGTCGTCGAGGACCGCCGCCCCGGGGACGCGCCGCGGGCGGTCGCCTCGGCCGCGCTGGCCGCCGAGGAACTCGGCTGGACGGCCCGCCGCTCGGTGCGCGAGATGGTCGGCTCCGCCTGGCGCGGATGGCTGCTGCACCACGGCACCTGATCGCCCAGCGCTCTGACCTGCGGATCGTTTCCGCAGGTCAGAGCATATGACAACGGTGTTCAGTGCCGCGTTGCCCGATACCCCCCACCCGTAGTTCACTGTGATCCGGAAGCGATGACAGGAGGCGGCTCTTCATGGGGGCTGGGCACGATCACGGGCACGCGCACGGCGGCCACGCCGGCGGTACGGCGACCGCGGCGTACCGCGGCAGGCTGCGCATCGCGCTGTCGATCACGCTCACCGTGATGGTGGTGGAGATCGTCGGCGGCGTGCTCGCCGACTCGCTCGCCCTCGTCGCGGACGCCGCGCACATGGCGACCGACGCCGTGGGGCTCGCCATGGCGCTGCTGGCGATCCACTTCGCGAGCCGTCCGGCGACCGGCAACCGCACCTTCGGCTACGCCCGCGCGGAGATCCTCGCCGCGCTCGCCAACTGTCTGCTGCTGCTCGGCGTCGGCGGGTACGTCCTCTACGAGGCGATCCAGCGGTTCATCACGCCGGCCGGGACCGAGGGCGGGCTGACCATCGTGTTCGGTGCGATCGGCCTGGTCGCGAACATGATCTCGCTCACGCTGCTGATGCGCGGCCAGAAGGAGAGCCTGAACGTCCGCGGGGCGTTCCTGGAGGTGGCCGCCGACGCGCTGGGCTCGCTGGCGGTGCTGATCTCCGCGGTGGTGATCCTGACGACGGGCTGGCAGGCGGCGGACCCCATCGCCTCGCTCGTCATCGGCCTGATGATCGTGCCGCGGACCGTGAAGCTGCTGCGCGAGACCCTGGAGATCCTGCTGGAGGCGGCACCCAGGGGCGTCGACATGATGGAGGTACGGGCCCACATACTGGCTCTCGACGGGGTCGAGGACGTGCACGACCTGCACGCCTGGACCATCACCTCGGGCATGCCGGTGCTCTCCGCGCACGTGGTCGTCAGCCCCGAGGCGCTCAGCGCGATCGGGCACGAGAAGATGCTCCACGAGCTCCAGGGCTGCCTGGGCGACCACTTCGACGTCGAGCACTGCACCTTCCAGCTGGAGCCCAGCGGGCACGCCGAGCACGAGGCGCGGCTCTGCCACTGAATCCGGCGCGCGGCGCACCGCGGCGGTCCGGCGCGCGGCGGCGTCCGCACTCCCACCGCCGGGCGGCGGCAGGGTTCCGCGTTCGCCGCGCCGGGCACCAACTGCCGGGAGTGCCGGATTCGTGCGGCACACTTGGGGCGCACAACCGATGTGAAGGATGGGTATGCCGATCACACCTGCCGCCGCGACGCACGCCTCGCCGAACGGCACCGCAGCCGAGATCCTGCTCGAACTGGTCGACGAGAACGGTGTGACGATCGGCACCGCGGAGAAGCTCGCCGCCCACCAGCCCCCGGGACGGCTGCACCGCGCCTTCTCCGTGTTCCTCTTCGACGAGCGGGGCCGGCTGCTGCTTCAGCGGCGGGCGCTGGGCAAGTACCACTCCCCCGGTGTGTGGTCCAACACCTGCTGCGGCCACCCCTACCCCGGCGAGGCGCCCTTCGCGGCCGCGGCCCGGCGGACGTACGAGGAGCTGGGGGTGTCGCCGTCGCTGATGGCGGAGGCGGGCACGGTCCGCTACAACCACCCCGACCCGGACTCGGGCCTGGTGGAGCAGGAGTACAACCACCTCTTCGTGGGCATGGTGCAGTCCCCGCCGCGCCCCGACCCGGAGGAGGTCGGGGACACCGCCTTCGTGACCCCCGCCGAGCTGGCGGAGCGGCACGCCGAGAACGCCTTCTCGGCCTGGTTCATGACCGTGCTGGACGCGGCCCGTCCCGCGGTCCGCGAACTGACGGGCCCGTCCGCCGGCTGGTGAGCTACGGCACGCGCGCGGGTCTGAGCGGCAGGGCGGCCCAGATCACCTTGCCGCCGCTCGCGGTGTGCTCGACGTCGCAGACGCCGCCCGCCTCCTGGGTGATCTCCCGCACCAGCAGCAGCCCGCGCCCGCCGGTCTGGCCGTGGTCGGCCTCCAGGGCGGTCGGGCGGTAGGGGTGGTTGTCCTCCACGGCCACCCGCACCCACTCCGCGCCGACGGCGACCTCCACGGCGAGCACCGGGGACAGCAGCGCCGCGTGCCGGACGGCGTTGGTGACCAGCTCCGAGACGATCAGCAGCAGGGCGTGCACCTGGTCGTCCGTCAGCGGCACCCCCTGGCGGTACAGCAGATCCCGTACGGCGTGCCGCGCCTGCGGGACGGAAGCGTCGACGGCCGAGGCGGTGAACCGCCACACACCCTCGTAGGGCAGTGGGTCCTCTGTTGGGCGTGGGGCCGGCCCGCGCCCATGGTTCTCCATCGTCCGGTCGCCACCCTTGCGCTCGATTGTCACCACGAGTCGAGTGTTGGTTCCGAGCCGCTCCGGTCCAGGGAACTGAACACAAGTCAGCGCTTTTCGAGCGCTTTCTGATCGATGACGCATGACGTGGTCAGGTGCGGGACCGGTCCTGTCCCACCTGTGCCGACATGACGAACTATTCGGGTTGTACGGGTTTGGTGGCGCCGGGCGCGGGGGCGTCCGGGGCGGGGGTGCCGGGCGCGGGGGTGCCGGGCTCCTTGGCCTCGCTGTCCATCGCGTCGGAGACCATCCCCATCACGCGCCGGCCGCCGTAGCCCGTGGCGATGAGCCCGAGCCCGTCGAAGAGCAGGGCGAGCGAGAAGAAGGTACCGATGACGTACTTGCTGCTGCTCGGCCAGGAGGCCAGCACCAGAATGCCCAGCAGCAGGTCGAAGGCGCCCTGGATCAGCGTCCAGCCGAACTGCGGTCCGCGCACCACCGCGCTGCCCACCAGCCGGAACACCCCGCCGGTGAGGAACAGCAGCGCGGCGAACATGGTCAGCGCCTCGGCCGCCGCCTCCGGTTTGGTGATGATCACGACACCGGCCGCGATGTTCAGCGCCGCGACCACCACACCGAGCCAGAAGAAGTTGGAGCCGCGCGCCTGGATGGCGTGCAGCAGGCCGACGGCGCCGCCGATCAGCAGCAGCCAGCCGAACAGCAGCATCGAGGTCAGCGTGGCGGCGGCCGTGTAGACCAGGCCGACCAGACCGGCTACGACGAGGATCACGCCGAGCACGGTGAGCCGGCCGAAACCGCGGCGCAGCTCCTGGGTGGACTCGCTCATCGGCGCCTCCTCCGTCGTTGTGCAGCCTTCGAGTCCCCTTCGCACCCCGTGCCGTAACGTTCCGCGTCGCCCTTCCTGATCGGCCGTCCGGTGGGGCGGATAGCATCCGGCGCATGGAGCCCCAGCTGCTGCACGGTGTCACCGACTCGGTCGCCACCGTCGTCATCCACCATCCCGAGAAGCGCAACGCCATGACCTCGGCGATGTGGGCCGCGCTGCCGCCGCTGCTCGCCACCCTGGCGGCCGATCCGCAGGTGCGGGCGCTGGTGCTGACCGGGGCGGGCGGCACGTTCTGCGCGGGGGCGGACATCGGCGCGCTCCAGCACGCGCCCGAGGAGGCGCAGGGCCTCGCCCGGCGCGCCGAGGACGCGCTCGGGGCGTTCCCGAAGCCGACGCTGGCCGCCGTGCGCGGGCACTGCGTGGGCGGCGGCACGCAGCTCGCGGCGGCCTGCGATCTGCGGTTCGCCGAGGAGGGGGCGCTGTTCGGGGTGACGCCGGCGAAGCTGGGCATCGTCTACCCGGCCTCCTCCACCCGGCGGCTGGTGGCGCTGACCGGCCCGGCCACCGCCAAGTACCTGCTGTTCTCGGGCGAGTTGATCGACTCCGCGCGGGCGCTGCGCGCGGGGCTGGTCGACGAGGTGCTGCCCGCGGGCGAACTGGACAAGCGGGTGGCCGAGTTCACCCGGGTCCTGGTCAGCCGCTCGCAGCTGACGCAGGCGGCGGCCAAGGAGTTCGCGAACGGCCGCCAGGACCGGGACGCCCACTGGAGCGAGCAGGCGCGCGGCAGCGGCGACCTCGCGGAGGGGGTCGCCGCGTTCCTTCAGCGCCGGCCGCCGCGCTTCACCTGGAGCGTGCCTACGTCAGGATGAACCGGCTCTGGGCGCGGAACTCCGCCACCAGATGCGCGGGCGCCTTCTCGGGCGAGCCGGCGTCGTAGGGCGGCTGCGGGTCGTACTCCGTGAGCAGCTGCACGGCCTGGGCGTGTTTGTCCCCCGCGATGCGCCCGAGGAGCGTCAGGCCCATGTCGATGCCGGAGGAGACACCGGCGGCGGTGACGTACTTGCCGTCGATGACCACCCGCTCGCCGGTGGGCTCGGCGCCGAACCGCTTCAGGTGGTCCAGGGCCAGCCAGTGGGAGGTCGCCCGGCGCCCCGCCAGCAGCCCCGCGGCGGCCAGCAGCAGGGAGCCGGTGCACACGGACGTCGTCCAGGTGCTGGTGGCGTCGGCGGCGCGCAGCCAGTCCAGCAACGCGGTGTTCTCCATCTGCGGGGTCTGGCCGGGGCCGCCCGGCACGACCACGATGTCCGGGCCCGGCACCTCGGCCAGGGTGCGGTCGGCGGTGAGCGCGAGGTTCCCGGTGTCACTGCGGACGGGACCGGTCCGCTCGGCCACGAAGACGGTCTCCGCGTCCGGCAGGCGGCCGAGGGTCTCGTAGGGACCCACGGCGTCGAGGGCGGTGAAACGGTCGAACAGGACGATGGCGATCTGCATCGGGGGCCTTTCGTCGGCGTCAGTGGACGGGCGCGGGGTGGAAGCGGCGGCGGTACTCCGCCGGGGCCGTGCCGAGGGCCTTCAGGAAGGCCCGGCGCATGGCCTCGGGGGTGCCGTAGCCGCTGGCCCGGCTGATCTCCTCGACGCCCGCGGCGGTGTCCTCCAGGAGGCGGCGGGCGTGTTCCAGGCGGACCCGGTCCACGAAGCGGCCGGGGGTGGTGCCGGTCTCGGCGCGGAAGGCCCGGGCGAAGTGGCGCGGGGAGAGTCCCGCGCGGGCGGCGAGCGTCTCGACTGCCAGGTCCTCGGCGGGGTGCTCGGTGATCCACTGCTGGACGTCCCGGAGCGGTTCGCGGCGGGCGGTCTGGGCGGCGAGCTGGGCGCTGAACTGGGCCTGGTTGCCCGGTCGGCGCAGGAAGACGACCAGGTAGCGGGCGATGGTCAGGGCGGTGTCCCGGCCGAGGTCCTCCTCGACCAGGGCGAGCGCGAGGTCGATGCCCGCGGTGACGCCGGCCGAGGTGGCGACCTGTCCGTCGCGGACGTAGATGGGATCGGGGTCGACGTCGATCGCCGGGTGGTCACGGGCGAGCTTGGCGCAGTACGCCCAGTGGGTCGTCACCCGGCGGCCGTCCAGCAGGCCGGCCGCGGCGAGCAGGATCGCTCCGGTGCAGACGGAGACGAGGCGCTCGGCGCGCGGTCCGTGCTCGCGCAGCCAGGCGGTCAGCCGCGGGTCGGGACCGCGGGTGCCCTGGCCGCCCGGGATGAGCAGGGTGTGCGGGCCGGGCGCCTCGGCGAGGGAGGTGTCCGGTACGAGGGTCAGGCCGCTGGAGGTGCGGACGGGGCCGCCGTCCAGGGAGGCCGTACGGATGCGGTAGGTGCCCGGCGCCTGCTGCTCCGCGCCCGTGAAGACCTCCAGCGGGCCGGTGACGTCGAGGCTCTGCACGCCGTCGAAGAGGACCAGGAGAACCGTTCGCTGCGCCATGCCCTCGATTCTTCGCGGTGGCGCTCATGGCCGCAATGACGAGTTCCCCACCTTTCCTGCCACCTGCGGTCACCCCCTGGACCTGGGATACCAAGCGGTCGGTAACCTGCCCGGCATGACTACAGCCGCCCTGGACCCGCGCGCGGGCCGCCGCTGCCACAACGCGCTCAACACGCTGCACTCCATGCACTACTTCGCGCCCGAGCTGGGCGAGGAAGCGGGCGCCCTGGGGATCACCCACCCCAAGGCCGTGAACTTCGCGGTACGGTCCGCCGCCCTCGGCGCCGTCGGGCCCGGCACGGTCGCGGCCACCTTCTACAACTACAAGTACGAGGCCGTGGCCCGCCATGTCCCCGCCGTGTGGCGGACCGCCGCCCCGGAGCAGGTGCTCGCCGCACGCGCGCGTGCCGTCGACGCCATGCTGCGCCGGCTGCTCGGCGCGGAGATCATCGCCTCCGCGGAGCTGGCCGAGGCGGCGGAGCTGGCGCTGCGCGCCACCGAGGCGTGCTCGCGCCACGCCCGGCCGCTGTACGCCGCCCACGCGGACCTGCCGGTTCCCGAGGAGCCGCACCTGGCGTACTTCCATGCCGCCACGCTGCTGCGCGAGTACCGGGGCGACGGGCATCTCGTGGCGCTGGTGGCCGCGGAGCTCGACGGCCTGGAGGCGCTGGTGACGCACACCGCGACCGGCCGGGGTTTCACCCCGAAGTGGCAGCTCGCCACGCGCGGCTGGAACCAGGACGAGTGGGACGCGGCCTGCGCCCGTCTGCGCGCGCGGGGCCTGCTCGACGACTCGGGCGAACTGACCGAGGAGGGCATCGCCCTGCGCGACCGGGTCGAGCGCGAGACGGACCGCCTGGACCGCGCGCCCTACGAGCACCTGGGCGCCGAGGGCGTGGCCCGGCTGACGGAGCTGGGCTCGGGCTTCGTCCGCACCGCACTGGCCGCGGGCGCCTTCCCGGCCGACCTGATCGGCAAGGCGTGATCGCGCACCATGCATGATCGAGAGCGCACGAGGTACCCGATCCCCACGGCCGACGTGGCCGCAGAGGAAAGGGGAAGCTCGTGTTCCGCGCTATTGCAGACGTTCTCCGCCAGATCGGTGGCGCCATCGCCACCGTCGTGACCCTGCCCTTCCGGGCGCTCGCCCGGCTCTTCGGCGGCGCGTCCGGCAGCGCGCGGGGGCGCAGGGCCTGACCCGGGCCCGCCCTCATCCCCGGTTGTCGGTGTCACCTGCCACAATTGCCGCGCAACCTCAGTGAGAAGGCGGTACGGGATCGTGACGACACCCGGGTCCATGGCAGCAGGGTCCATCGAAAGCAGGATCGCCGAGGAACTCGGCGTGCGGGAGCGGCAGGTGAAGGCCGCCGTGGAACTGCTCGACGGCGGTTCGACGGTGCCCTTCATCGCCCGCTACCGCAAGGAAGCGACCGAGATGCTCGACGACGCGCAGCTGCGCACGATCGAGGAGCGGCTGCGCTACCTGCGGGAGCTGGAGGAGCGCCGGACGGCGATCCTGGAGTCCGTGCGCGAGCAGGGCAAGCTCACCGGTGAGCTGGAGGCGCGGATCCTGGGCGCCGAGACCAAGGCGCGCCTGGAGGACATCTATCTGCCGTTCAAGCCCAAGCGGCGCACCAAGGCGCAGATCGCGCGCGAGGCGGGCCTGGAGCCGCTCGCCGACGGGCTGCTCGGCGATCCGGCCGTCGAGCCGCCGGCCGCGGCCGCCGCGTTCGTCGACGCCGACAAGGGCGTGGCCGATCCGCAGGCCGCCCTCGACGGCGCCCGGGCGATCCTCACCGAGCGGTTCTCGGAGGACGCCGACCTGATCGGCGAGCTGCGGGAGCGCATGTGGGTGCGCGGGCGGCTGGTCGCCAAGGTGCGCGAGGGCAAGGAGGAGGCGGGCGCCAAGTTCTCCGACTACTTCGACTGCGCCGAGCCGTTCACCGAGCTGCCCTCGCACCGGGTCCTGGCCATGCTGCGCGGCGAGAAGGAGGAGGTCCTCGACCTCGTCCTGGAGCCGGAGGAGCCGACGGACGGGCCGTCGTCGTACGAGGGCATCGTCGCCGCCAGGTTCGGGATCGCCGACCGCGGCCGGCCCGGCGACAAGTGGCTGAAGGACACCGTCCGCTGGGCCTGGCGGACCCGGCTGCTGGTGCACCTCGGCATCGACCTGCGGCTGCGGCTGCGCACGGCCGCCGAGGACGAGGCGGTCGACGTCTTCGCGGCGAACCTGCGCGACCTGCTGCTCGCCGCGCCGGCCGGCACCCGCGCGACGCTCGGCCTGGACCCCGGGTTCCGTACGGGCGTGAAGGTGGCCGTGGTCGACGCGACCGGCAAGGTCGTGGCCACCGACGTCATCCACCCGCACGTCCCGGCCAACAAGTGGGACGAGGCCATCGCACGGCTCGCCCGGCTCGCCAAGGAGCACGCCGTCGAGCTGATCGCCATCGGCAACGGCACCGCGTCCCGCGAGACCGACAAGCTCGCCGGTGAACTCATCACCAAGCACCCCGAGTTGAAGCTCACCAAGGTGATGGTGTCCGAGGCCGGCGCCTCCGTGTACTCGGCCTCCGCGTTCGCCTCGCAGGAACTGCCCGACATGGACGTGTCGCTGCGCGGCGCCGTCTCCATCGCGCGCCGCCTGCAAGACCCCCTCGCCGAGCTGGTGAAGATCGACCCGAAGTCGATCGGCGTCGGGCAGTACCAGCACGACCTGTCCGAGGTGAAGCTGTCGCGCTCCCTGGACGCGGTGGTGGAGGACTGTGTGAACGGCGTCGGCGTCGACGTGAACACCGCGTCCGCCCCGCTGCTCTCCCGGGTCTCCGGCATCACCTCCGGACTCGCCGAGAACATCGTGGCGCACCGCGACGCGAACGGTCCCTTCACCTCCCGGTCCCAGCTGAAGAAGGTGGCCCGGCTCGGCCCCAAGGCCTACGAGCAGTGCGCGGGCTTCCTGCGGATCCGGGGCGGCGACGACCCCTTGGACGCCTCCAGCGTGCACCCCGAGGCGTACCCGGTGGTCCGGCGGATGGTGAAGACCTCCGGCCAGGAGGTGGCGTCCCTCATCGGGAACACCGGTGTGCTGCGCTCGCTCAGGCCGCAGGAGTTCGTGGACGAGACGTTCGGTCTGCCGACCGTGACCGACATCCTCAAGGAGCTGGAGAAGCCGGGGCGCGACCCGCGGCCCGCGTTCCGGACGGCCACCTTCAAGGAGGGCGTCGAGAAGATCTCCGACCTGTCCTCCGGGATGGTCCTGGAGGGCGTCGTCACCAATGTCGCCGCCTTCGGGGCCTTCGTCGACGTCGGTGTCCACCAGGACGGCCTGGTGCATGTCTCCGCGATGTCGAAGACGTTCGTGAAGGACCCGCGGGACGTCGTCAAGCCGGGTGACATCGTGAAGGTGAAGGTCCTCGACGTCGACATCCCGCGCAAGCGGATCTCGCTGACGCTGCGCCTGGACGACGAGGCCGCTGCCCAGGGCCAGTCAAGCGGTGGCGGTGAGCGCCGTCAGCAGCGCGGCGGGCGTCCGCCGCAGCAGCGCCAGGGGCGCGGCGGGGGTGGCGGTGGCGGTGGCGGTACCGCGCGTCAGGCGCCGCCTCCGGCGAACAGTGCGATGGCCGACGCGCTGCGGCGCGCGGGGCTGGTGGAGCCGAAGAAGGGCAAGCGCTGACCGGCGGCCCGGCCTCTCCCTCGCGGAGCGGCCGGGCCATTGGGCCGTGTGCAGCAACACGGCGGGCCCACGGGTGCGGGGCGCAGCAGGCTGGACCGCGACCGACCAGCGCCTCCCGGGAGTGCCCATGCCGATCCGCCGCCGTGTCCTGCGCCGCTCCCGGCTGGGAGCGGTCCCCCTCATCGCGGTCTGTCTGACCACGCTGTCCCCCGCCGTGGCGGGCGCCGCCACCCCTCCCCGGCCGGACCACGACCCCGCCCTCCAGCGGCAGTTGGAGGACCTGATCCGCAGACCCGGCGGTCCGCCCGGAGTCATCGCCGTGCTCAAGGACGACCGCCACACCCGCGTGGTGAAGGCCGGGGTGGCCGACCTGGAGACCGGGCGCAAGCCCGGGGCGCACGACCACATGCGGATCGCCAGCGCGGCCAAGGCGTTCAGCGGCGCGGTCGCCCTGTCCCTCGTCCGCCTCGGCGACCTGAGCCTGGACGACACCCTGGGCGAGCGCCTGCCCCACCTGCCGGACGCCTGGAGCGCGGTGACCCTGCGCCAGTTGCTGCAGCACACCAGCGGCCTGCCCGACTACTCCGAGTCGCCCGAGTTCGTGGAGACGCTGCTCGCGGACCCCCGGCACCGCTTCGACTCCCGCAGGCTGCTCGACTTCGTCGCCGACCGCCCCCTGCACTTCCCGCCGGGCAGCCGGTACCGGTACTCCAACTCCGACAACATCGCCGTGGCCCTGATGGCCGAGGCGGCCACCGGCGAACGGTACGAACGGCTGCTGCGCGAGCTGGTGTACCGGCCGCTCGGCCTGCGCCACACCAGCCTGCCGCAGGACCACCGGATGCCGAGGCCGTACCTGCACGGCTACGACGTGTCCCCGCCCGAGCCGCCGGAGGACGTCAGCGAACTCATCGGCATGTCCGGGGTGTGGGCCTCGGGCGGCATCGTCTCCACGCCCGCCGACATGACCCGCTTCATCCGCGGCTACGCCGGGGGCAAGCTCTACGGCCAGGACGTCGTCCGGCAGCAGCGCGCCTGGATCGAGGGCGCGTCCGAGCCCGCGGGGCCGGGAAGGAACAAGGCGGGGCTCGCCCTCTTCCGGTACGCCACGCGCTGCGGGGTGGTCCTCGGCCACACCGGCAACACGCCCGGCTACACCCAGCTGTTCGCGGCCACCCCGGACGGGCGCAAGTCCCTGACGTTCTCCACGACCACGCAGATCAACCAGACCCTCAAGCCGGATCTGCTGCGCACACTCCGCGCCGTCCAGGAGAACTTCGTCTGCGCGCTGCTGAAGGGCAAGGGCAAGGGCTAGCGCTCGGTCACCTTGCCGTCGGCGACCTCCAGGCGCCGGGTGACGTGGACCGCGTCCAGCATGCGCCGGTCGTGGGTCACCAGGAGCAGGGTGCCCTCGTAGGCGTCGAGTGCCGACTCCAGCTGCTCGATGGCCGGGAGGTCGAGGTGGTTGGTCGGCTCGTCGAGGACGAGGAGGTTGACGCCCCGGCCCTGCAGCAGGGCCAGGGCGGCCCGGGTGCGTTCGCCGGGTGAGAGCGTGGCCGCCGGGCGCAGGACGTGGTCGGCTTTCAGGCCGAACTTGGCGAGCAGGGTGCGCACTTCGGCCGGTTCGGTGTCCGGGACGGCCGCGGCGAAGGCGTCCAGCAGCGCCTCCTGGCCGTGGAACAGCTTGCGGGCCTGGTCGACCTCGCCGATCAGCACGCCCGAGCCGAGCGCCGCCTGTCCCGCGGTCAGGGGGACACGGCCGAGCAGGGCGCCCAGCAGGGTCGACTTGCCCGCGCCGTTGGCGCCGGTGACCGCCACCCGGTCCGCCCAGTCGATCTGCAGGGTGACCGGGCCGAGGGTGAAGCCGCCACGGGTGACCTCCGCCTCGCGCAGGGTCGCCACCACCGCGCCCGAGCGCGGGGCCGAGGCGATCTCCATGCGCAGGTCCCACTCCTTGCGCGGCTCCTCGACGACGTCGAGGCGTTCGATCATGCGCTGGGTCTGGCGGGCCTTGGCGGCCTGTTTCTCGCTGGCCTCGCTGCGGAACTTGCGGCCGATCTTGTCGTTGTCGTTGCCCGCCTTGCGGCGGGCGTTCTTCACGCCCTTGTCCATCCAGGAGCGCTGCATCTGGGCGCGGTCCTGGAGAGAGGCCCGCTTGTCGGCGTACTCCTCGAAGTCCTCGCGGGCGTGGCGGCGGGCGACCTCGCGCTCCTCGAGGTAGGCCGCGTAGCCGCCGCCGTAGAGGTTGATCTGCTGCTGGGCGAGGTCGAGTTCGAGGAGCTTGGTGACCGTGCGGGTGAGGAACTCCCGGTCGTGGCTGACGACGACGGTGCCCGCGCGCAGGCCGCTGACGAAGCGTTCCAGGCGCTCCAGGCCGTCGAGGTCGAGGTCGTTGGTGGGCTCGTCGAGGAGGAAGACGTCGTAGCGGGACAGCAGCAGGGAGGCGAGCCCGGCCCGCGCCGCCTGGCCGCCCGACAGCGACGTCATCGGCTGGTCCAGGTCGACGGCCAGGCCCAGGGAGCCGGCGACCTCCTCGGCCCGCTCGTCGAGATCGGCGCCGCCCAGGTCCAGCCAGCGCTCCAGGCTGGTCGCATACGCGTCGTCCGCGCCCGGCGCCCCGTCCACCAGGGCCTGGGTGGACTCGTCCATGGCGCGCTGGGCCTCGGCGACGCCGGTGCGCCGGGCCAGGAACGCGCGGACGGTCTCGCCGGGCCGCCGCTCCGGCTCCTGCGGGAGGTGGCCGACGGTCGCGGTCGGCGGGGAGAGACGCAGCTCACCCTCCTCCGGTGCGAGCAGCCCGGCGAGCATCCTGAGCAGGGTGGACTTCCCGGCACCGTTGGCGCCGACCAGACCGATCACGTCTCCGGGCGCGACGACGAGGTCGAGCCCGCTGAACGGGGCGCGGTCGCCGTGGCCGGCGGCGAGGTTCTTCACGACGAGGGTGGCAGTCATCAGGCCTCGATCCTAAGGGGCGCAGCCGGGTGGCTTCATGCCCCTCGTCTCACCGGGCCATGGCCTCCACCAGCACGCTCCCCGAGCTGCGCGCCACCACGTAGGACTCCCCCTTGACCGCCTTGGCGTCCAGGGCGATGCGGTGGCGGCCGGCCTCCAGGACGCCGTCGAAGACCTCGTGGGCGTGGGTGCGGTAGAGGCGGTCCCGGCGGTACGCGGTCAGCCGGACCCGGCACGGTGAGGTGACCTCCACCCCGGCCTCGCCGTCCACCGCGACCAGGCGGGTCAGCCGGCGCTGCCGCACCGGGCTGCGGTCCAGGGCGTTCTCTATCTGGGCGACCAGCAACGGGACGATCGGGGCGAGGCCGTGGACGTAGGCCACCTCGATCCCGGCGCGGTCGAAGACCCGGCGTACGGCGGCACGTTCCTGCTCGGTGACCGCGCGGCCGAAGGCGACGGCGCCGTAGCCGCGCAGTTCGTCGGGGGGCACGCCGTCGGCGTCGCGGGTGATGTCGGCGCCGATGCCGATGGTGCGCAGGGCGGCGGCGAGCTTGGCCAGCAGGGCGACCCGGGCGCCGATCAGCAGGACGCGGCGGCGGGAACCGGCGGGGGCCGCCGCGAGGAGGGCGGCCAGGGCCGCCCGGTACTCGGCGCCCCGGAAGCGGAAGGGCCCTATGCCGTGGTAGCCGTTGCGCTCCAGATCGGCGCGCTCGTCGGTCTGCCAGGCGAAGTCCCGCCAGATGAAGTCGTCGCCGGACCGGTCGATGGCGGCGGTGACCGCGCCGCACGCCAGGCTCTCGCACTCGGGGCAGCCGTAGATGACGTACCGGCCGTCCGGCAGCGGTGGGTCCGCCTCCAGCAGGAGGCTCTGGACCTGGGCGGTGAAGATCGCGGGCGGTACGTCGGAGGCGAGCGGGGAGACGGCGTCGAGGTCGGAGAGCTGGAACAGCAGCGGGCGGCCCTCGACGATGAAGTCCACGAAGTCCCGGTGGACTTGGTAGTCACCGTTGGCGAGGACTCCACCGGCACGCATCGCCGGTGCCAGGTCGAAGGTCGCGTACTCGGCAGACATGCTGTGAGTATCCCCAGCGCGGGGGTGATGTGAGCACGGCATGGCACATTCCGCTACCGTCCCGGGGTGGAGAAGCGGCGGAGCGGCGAAGTCATCGTGGTCGGCGGCGGGGTCATCGGACTGACCACGGCCGTGGTCCTGGCCGAGGGCGGGCGCCGGGTGCGGGTGTGGACGCGGGACCCCGTGGAGCGGACCACCTCGGCGGTCGCGGGCGCGCTGTGGTGGCCGTACCGGATCGAACCGCTGGCCCTGGCGCGGCGGTGGGCGCTGCGGTCCTTCGACGTGTACGAGGAGCTGGCCCGGCGTCCCGAGGCCACCGGCGTACGCATGGTCGAAGGGGTACTGGGCGAAGGGGAGCTGGACGGGGCGGACGCCTGGGCGGCCCGGCGGGTGCCGGGGCTGCGGGCCGCGCCGGACGGCGCGGGGCTGTCGGCCCGGCTGCCGCTCATCGACATGTCGACTCATCTGCCGTGGCTGCGGGAACGGTTCCTCGGCGCGGGCGGGGAGATCGAGGCGCGGGAGGTGTCCGCGCTCGCGGAGGCGCAGGCGCCGGTCGTGGTCAACTGCACGGGGCTCGGGGCGCGGGAACTGGTGCCCGATCCGTCCGTGCGGCCGGTGCGGGGGCAGTTGGTGGTCGTTCAGAACCCGGGGATCGACACCTGGGTCACCTCCACCGACCCCTCCGGCGAGATGGCGTACTTCTTTCCGCAGCCCGGCCGGCTGCTGCTGGGCGGCACGGCGGAGGAGGGCGCCTGGTCGCTGGAGCCGGACGCGAAGGTGGCCGAGGCGATCGTGGCGCGGTGTGCCGAGCTCAGGCCGGAGATCGCCGGGGCGCGGGTGCTGGACCACCGGGTGGGGCTGCGGCCGGTGCGGGACGCGGTCCGGCTGGAACGCGAACTCCTGCCGGACGGACGGGCCCTGGTGCACAACTACGGCCATGGCGGCGCCGGAGTGACGGTGGCCTGGGGCTGCGCGGAGGAGGCGGCCGCCCTCGCCTCCCGCTGAGCGCGCTCAGGCGTGGTCGTGGCCCAGCGGGTCGCCCTCCGTCTCGGTGCCGGGGCCGGGGCCGACCTTGATCTCGAAGTCGCCGTCGTACTTGCGGTGACCGGTGATCACGGCCAGGGCGACGGCTTCGCTGCCCATCTCGCGGCGCACGATGACGGGGTCCCGGCGCAGATCGCGCAGCAGGGCGACGCACATGCCGATCATCACCAGGACGAAGGGTGCGGCGGCCAGGATCGTGAGGTTCTGCAGGCCGGTGAGCGCGTCGCCCTGGTTGCTGCCGACGAGCAGCATGATGGCGGCGACGGCGCCGGTCACCACGCCCCAGAACACCACGACGAGACGGCCGGGTTCGAGCGCGCCCTTCTGGGAGAGGGTGCCCATCACGATGGACGCGGCGTCGGCGCCCGAGACGAAGAAGATGCCGACCAGGATCATCACCAGCAGGCTGGTGGCCGTGGCGATGGGGAACTCCTGGAGCACGCCGAAGAGTTGGCCCTCGGGGGTGTCCTCGCCGCCGAGCGCGCCGCCCTCCTTCAGCTTCATCGCCGTACCGCCGAAGACCGCGAACCAGACGAGGCTGACGGTGCTCGGCACGAGGATGACCCCGCCGACGAACTGCCGGATGGTGCGGCCCCGGCTGATCCGGGCGATGAACATGCCGACGAAGGGCGTCCAGGAGATCCACCAGGCCCAGTAGAAGACGGTCCAGCTGCCGAGCCAGTCCGCGACGCCCTCGCCGCCGCTGGCCTCGGTGCGCCCGGCGAGCTGGGGCAGGTCGCCGAGGTAGGCGAAGATCGACGTGGGCAGCAGGTCGAGCACGATGATCGAGGGGCCGGCGAGGAACACGAACAGGGAGAGGACCAGGGCGAGCACCATGTTGGTGTTGGACAGCCACTGGATGCCCCGCTCGACACCGGAGACGGCCGAGGCGACGAAGGCCAGGGTCAGTACGGCGATGATGGCGACGAGCAGGCCGTCGCTGACGTCGTCCATCCAGTCCAGCTCCTGGAAGCCGGAGCCGATCTGGAGCGCGCCGAGGCCCAGGGAGGCCGCGGAGCCGAAGACGGTGGCGATGATCGCGAGCATGTCGATGATCCGGCCGCCGGTGCCGTTGGCGTGCCGCTCCCCGATGAGCGGGGTGAAGACGGCGCTGATGGTCTGGCGGCGGCGCCTGCGGAAGGTGCTGTAGGCGATGGCGAGGCCGACCACCGCGTAGATCGCCCAGGGGTGCAGCGTCCAGTGGAAGAGGGTGGTGGCCATCGCCGTCTCCATGCGTTCACCGGAGTTGGCGGGGTCGGTGCCCGGGGGCGGGCTCATGTAGTGCGAGAGCGGCTCGCTCACGCCGTAGAACATCAGGCCGATGCCCATGCCCGCGCTGAACATCATCGCGATCCAGGACACGGTCCGGAACTCGGGTTCCTCGCCCTCGGCGCCGAGGTGGATGCGGCCGTAGCGGCTGACCGCGAGCCAGAGGGCGAAGACGACGAAGCAGGAGGCGGCGAGCATGAAGGCCCAGCCGCCGTTGTGGATCAGGCCGTTGAGCATCTTCGTGGAGACGCTCTGCAGCGAGTCGGTCGCCGTCGAGCCCCAGATCACGAAGGCCACGGTGATGACGGCGGTGACTCCGAACACCAGGCGGTCGGTGTGGTGGGGGCCGGGAGGCTCCGAAGGGCCTTCCCGGCCACCCCTTTTCTTCAGGTCTTCCGTCATCTATGGCACCTTTCAATGGAATCCGTGGGTATGCCCTATGTGCGCATCCCTACGGCCTACCACAGGTGCCGTCCGTCAGGGCCGTTTCAGCAGTCGGTGTCGGGCTCCGCCGCCGTGAGGTGATACGGGGCGCGGGCGTCGAGGAGCAGCGGGACCAGGGCGCGCAGCGACTGGCGGAGCGGGACGTAGGTGCCCCGGGTGCGCACTCCGTGCAGCGCCAGTTCGTCCTTCAGTCCGGCGTACTGATCGTCCGTCAGCCGGTAGCCGCAGGGCGGGTCCTGGATGATCTCGGCGGGTTCGGCGGGGTCGTTGTCCGCGCCGCCGACGAAGACCGGTCCGGTGTCACGCCATCCGGCGAGGCGGGCGGCCGCGGTCGCCGCGTCGACCTGCCGTCCCCGCTCCCCCGCGAAGGAGAACAGGCCCTTGAGGGCGGAGAGTTGGGAGTGGACCCGGCGCAGGTTGTTGACCGGCTCCGGCACCTCGGTGAGGGGTTCGACCCGGCTCTCGATGAGCAGGCCGACGGTGTGCTTGATTCCGGACATGTTGCGCAGGATGCGCTCCTGGCCGTCCCCGGCGACCTGCCGGACGGGTTCACCCGTGACGGGGTCGGTCCAGATGCCGTAGGTGCCGGTCGTGTAGCCGTCGGCCCGGGCCGACGGCCGCACGAAGTCGAGCGAGAGCGTCCGTGCCTCCTCGTGCACCGCCGGGGCCGTGTTGAGGTTGCGCGGCCACAGGTCGAACAGGTCCTTGTCGTAGTAGGGCGGTGTGCCGCCGTACTCGTGCAGGTCGTAGACCACGTCCGGCCTGCGGTCCCGGATCACCGCGGCCAGGGCCCGGCCCTCGGCGGTCTTCAGGGCGAGGTGGTCGCGGTTGATGTCGACGCCGTCGCTGTTGCCGCGGGTGTTCGCGGCCCGGCCGTCGGGGTTGGCGGTGGGCACGACGAGCACGGTCGTGCTCCGCAGCAGGCGCCGGGTGCGCTCGTCGTCGCCGTACGCCAGGTCGCGGACGGTGGTCAGGCATGCCTCGCGGCCCGAGGGCTCGTCGCCGTGCTGGCTGCACACCAGCAGGACGGTGCGGGTGGTCGGGCGGGTGCCGATGCGCACCAGCTGGAGCGGGCGGTCCTGGTCGGTGGTGCCGATCCGGCTGACCGACACCCGGTCGCTCGCCTCGTCGACGGCGGCGAGGAAGTCCTGCTCCTCGGGCTGGCTGGTCCAGCGGGCGCCGCCCGACTCCTCGAAGCCGGTGCGGGGCGGGGTGTCCGCCGCGTGCGCCGGGACCGACAGCAGGGGTGCGGCGAGGGCGGCCGCGATCACCGCGGCGATACGGGACTTCACGAGACCTCCGGGATGCGCTGCGCGGTGCGCGGCTCGCGTACGCCGTCGAGGACGGCCTCGCTCGGGGCGGCACTCGCGCCGGAGGCGGCCTCGCGGAAGGCGTCGGCGCCGCCGACCAGCGGCACACGGGCCGAGGTGCGGGACAGGTCGAGCGTCAGCGTGGGGGTCGTGGACGGCGGTTCGATCAGGTCCCGGTCGGTGCCCGCGACGATCAGGGCGAGCCGGTGGCCGGCCGGGACGACATGGTCGGTGGCCGCCAGATCGAGGGTGACGGTGTACGGCGTGCCGGGGGTGAGGGGCGCTCCCCCGTACGAGGCGAGGTCGGCCCAGCCGCGGCTGAGGATCGTGTAGTCGACGTCGGCCGTCTTCGCTGCGGTCTCCTTGAAGCAGGCGCTGTCGCCGGTGCTGCTCGCGCCCCAGCAGGTCCGCTCGGTGAGGGTGGTGATGCCCTCGCCGGCGCCGGCGTAGTCGCGGATGGTGTCGGGGCCGAGGTCCACGAGGACGGCCGACAGATGGGCCGTGGCGGTGGTCGGGGTCGCGGTGACGGTGACCTTGGAGGAGCCGGACAGCCGCAGGTCGCGGGTGAGCGGTCCGGTGACGAAGCCCGCCTTGTCGGGGGTGGGCCGGTCGATGTGGGCGGCCCAGTCGGTCTCGTCGCGCGCGGGGTCGTCGGTGAAGGTCTCGGTGCCGGTGCCGCGGGTCAGGCCGAGGGTGCCGACGCCCTCTTGGGCTCCTTCGGCGGGCCGCAGGGTGGTCTTCCCGGTGCCGCGCGGCGGCCAGACGTCCGAGGTGACCCACTGGTCGGGCCGGCGTTCGATGTCGGCCATCGGTTCGTCGTCGATGCCGTTGTCGTAGCCGAGGAGTTCGTGGTCGAACCAGCGGTGCAGGGTGCTCACCCATTCGGCGCGGCGGAAGTCGAAGGGGTCGACGTGTCCGACCTGGGAGAGCCAGATCTTGCGCTCGACGCCGTTCCTGGCGAGCGCGTCCCACCACTGGCCGAAGTGCTTGGCGCGGACGTTGAGGTCCTGCATGCCGTGGATCACGAAGACGCTGGCCTCGACCCGGTCGGCGTCCGGCACGTAGTTCCGCTCACTCCACAGCGGGGTCCAGTCGCCGGTGCGCGGGGCGCCGGTGACGATCTTGTGCTGCACGGCGGCGCAGCGGGCGCGGGCGTCGGGGCTCTCGACGTAGTTCGACAGCCAGTCGGGGCCCGAGTCGAAGAGCGGGGCGCCCTGGGCGAAGTAGTAGTCGTACCAGGAGGAGATGGCGCCGATGGGGACGATCGTCTCCAGGCCCTCGACCCCGGTCGCGGCGACGCCGTTGGCGATGGTGCCGTCGTAGCTCTTGCCGATCATGCCGGTCTTGCCGTTGGTCCAGTTCGTGGCCTTGGCGCGGGTGGTGCCGGTGCGGGTGGTGTACGCCTTGGCGCGGCCGTTCAGCCAGTCGACGACGGCCTTGGCGGACTGGACGTCGGAGCGCCCGCCGACGTCGACGCAGCCGTCGGAGCGGTTGGTGCCGGCCAGGTCGACGCCGACGAAGGCGTAGCCGCGGGGCACGAAGTAGTTGTCGTAGAACAGCGGCATCTGGACGACGTCGCCGTCCGCGTCGTACGTCTTCTTCTGGCTCTCGTTGCCCCGTCCGCAGCAGGAGTAGTAAGGGCTGGCGTCCATGATGACGGGCACCTTGCGGCCCTTTTGCGCGGGTTCGCTGGGGCGGACGATGTCGACGGCGACGCGGTCGGTGCGTCCGTCGGCGTCGCCGTCGAGTCCGGTGTCCACCCAGACGGCCTCGCGGATGGCGGCGTCGTAGGAGTGGACGGGTTGGCTCGTGCGCGGGGCTGCCCCGGCCGTCGCGGGTGAGAGGAAGGTGGCCATCAGGGCGGCCGTGGCCGCCGTCGCGAGCGGTCTCCAGATCATGAAGCGCGTGCGTATCGGCATGCGCGGGACGCTACCTCGGTCAACTCCCGTACAGAAGAGGGCAACAGGAAGCTGGAATGGTCACCGGGGTCCGTGGGCTCGTGTCGGCCGAATGGCGATCGTGTGACAGCCGGGCCGGTGGACACGGGCGGGACACAGGGACTGAATAGGGTTCGAACAGCCTTCGGTCCCCTACGACTTGGAGCTTTCGTGCACCGCAGATTCTTCGCGCCGGGCGCACTCGCGGCGGCCTCCGTACTGCTGGCGATCCCGGCATCGGCCGCGAGTTCCGCCCCCGGCGCCCCGGGCATCGGCGATCCCTACTACCCGGCCTACGGCAACGGCGGATACTACGTCTCGCACTACGACCTGCGCCTGAAGTACGAGCCCGCGACCGACCGCCTGGAGGGCACCGCGACCCTGCTGGCCCGCACCACGCAGGACCTGTCGCGGTTCAACCTGGACTTCCTGCTGGACGTCGGCGAGGTGCGGGTCAATGGCGCCAAGGCGTCGTTCACCACCTCCGGCGAGCACGAGCTGGAGATCACCCCGAAGAACCCGCTGGCCAAGGGCTCGCCCCTGACCGTCGTGGTCCGCTACAGCGGGGTGCCGTCCAGTGAGCAGGCGTACGGGTTCACCAGCTGGCACCGCACCGCGGACGGCGGGGTCGCCGCCAACGAGCCCGAGGCGGCCTGGTGGTGGTTCCCGAGCAACGACCATCCGCTCGACAAGGCCACCTACGACGTCTCGGTGCAGGTCCCGGACGGCACCCAGGCCATCTCCAACGGCACGCTGCAGTCGACGAGTTCACGCCTCGGCTGGACCCGCTGGAACTGGCGTTCCAACAAGCCGCAGGCGACCTACCTCGCCACGCTCGCGGTCGGCAGGTTCGACATCACCACCGGCCGGACCGAGAGCGGGATCCCGGTCGTCAACGCCTACAGCAAGGACCTGGGCGACAACGACGGAGCGGCCCGCGCCAGCATCGAGCGGACCGGGGAGATCGCCGACTGGCTGAGCGAGTACTTCGGGCCGTATCCCTTCAACGCGCTCGGCGGCTATGTGCCGAACACCAGCACCCGGTTCGCGCTGGAGACGCAGACCCGGCCCTTCTACAGCCCGGTCCGGTTCGCGAACGGGACCAACACCTATCTGGTCGTCCACGAGCTGGCGCACCAGTGGTACGGCAACTCCGTGTCGGTCGCCGGGTGGAAGGACATCTGGATCAACGAGGGCTTCGCGCGCTATTCCGAGTGGCTGTGGTCCGAGCACGAGGGCGAGGGCACGGCGCAGGAGATCGCCGACTACGTGTACGCCACGCGCGCGGCCGACGATCCGTTCTGGACGGTGCGGCCGGGTGACCCGGGTCCGGACAACCAGTTCCACATCGCCGTCTACGACCGGGGCGCGCTGGCACTCCAGGCGCTGCGCAACGAGATCGGGGACGAGGACTTCTTCGCGATCCTCAAGGGCTGGACGGCGAAGTACGCCCACGGGAACGCGTCCGTGGCCGACTTCCGGGCGTACGCCGAGGGGGTGTCCGGGCAGCCGCTGGCGGCGTTCTTCGACACCTGGCTGTACCAGCCGTCGAAGCCGGCCGCGCCCGCGGCGCGTGCGGCGTCCATCGCGCGGGAGACATCGGCTCCGGCGCAGCCCAAGTCGTGGAAGAAGATCACGGCGACGGGCGACGTGCACGAGCACTGACCGGATCCCCGGTCACCCGGGCGCCGTCCACCCCTCGACGCCGGTCGAGGTGTGGGCGGCGCCCACCGGCTCGGCCTCCGCGAGCGCACGGCTCAGCGCTGCCCGTCCCCGTGGTCGTAGACGGTGACGGGTATGCCCCGGCGCACCAGCCGCTCGGTGATCAGGGGTTCGACTCGGGACCACTTTCCGCCGGCGAGACCGCACCCGATGCGGGGCATGTGCACGGACGCGCCGAGCTCGGCGGCCCGGTCGGCGAGGCGGGCCAGAGCAGCGTCGATCGCCTCGTAGCGGACGGGGACGCCCTTGCTGCCGATGGGGGTCCCCCCGCGCGAGCGAAGTCGAGCGTGGGGGAGTATGCCGCGCTGGCCGATCAGGTTGGCCACCCAGAGGTACGGCTCCACCTGGATGAACTGGGCGGCGCCCAGGCCGAAGTCGTTCGCGGCGCGGTCCCGGTGCCAGGCGCGGTACGCCTTCTCCGGCTCCGGCCAGCGGCGCGACACCGCGAGCACGAAGCCCTTGCCCCATCCCCCGATGTCGTTGCAGACATGGGCGATCACCTTGACGCCCTTCGCCGACGGAACGGTGGCGTCACCCCGGACATAAGTGATCTCCGACATGACGCCACCGTAGGCGCTGCCACTGACAGTGGCCGCTGGATTTACGGCCGCTCGGTGAGCGCGGCCAACTCCTGTTCCTGGGTCTTCGCCACTCGGCGGCGGACGCCGAACCAGCCGGTCACCAGCATCGCGGCGATCAGCGGGATGAGCAGCAGGGTCTTGCGGCCGACCTCGGGGTCGTTCCACATCAGGCCGAGCACGGCGAGCAGGAAGGCGATCGTGACGATCTCCGTGACCGGGCTGCCGGGGAGCCGGAAGGAGGGGCGGGCGAGCAGGCCGGCCTTGGCGCGGCGCACGAACACCAGGTGGCAGATCATGATGATCACCCAGGTGCTGATGATGCCGAGGGAGGCGACGTTCAGCACGATCTCGAAGGCCTGGCTCGGCATCAGGAAGTTCAGGCCGACGCCGAGCACACACACCGCGCAGGTCAGCAGGATGCCGCCGTAGGGCACCTGGCTGCGGTTCATGCGGGCGGTGAACTTGGGCGCGGAGCCCGCCATGGCCATGGAGCGCAGGATGCGGCCGGTGGAGTACAGGCCGGAGTTGAGCGAGGACATCGCGGCGGTGAGGACCACCAGGTTCATCACGTCTCCGGCGCCCTCGACGCCGATCTTCGACAGCACGGTGACGAAGGGGCTCTCGTCGGCGGAGTACACCGAACCGGGGAGCAGCAGGGCGAGCAGGACGACCGAGCCGACGTAGAACAGGCCCACCCGCCACATGATCGAGTTCACCGCGCGCGGGACGACCTTCTCCGGCTCGGCGGTCTCGCCGGCGGCGACGCCGACCAGTTCCAGGGCGGCGTAGGCGAAGATCACGCCCTGCATGACCAGGACGACCGGCATCAGGCCGTGCGGGAGGACACCGCCGTGGTCGGTGATCACGCTCAGGCCGGGCGTGGTGCCGCCCACCTCGTGCTGGGTGGCCAGCAGGAAGATGCCGACGAACATGAACGCCACCAGCGTGGCGACCTTGATGATCGCGAACCAGAACTCCATCTCGCCGAAGATCTTCACCGAGATCAGGTTGACCGCCAGCACCACCGCGAGGGCGATCAGGGCGAGCACCCACTGCGGGATGTCGGTGAAGGCGCTCCAGTAGTGCGTGTAGAGCGCGATGGCGGTGATGTCGGCGATACCGGTCGTGGACCAGTTCAGGAAGTACATCCAGCCCGCGACGTAGGCGCCCTTCTCGCCGAGGAACTCGCGCGCGTACGACACGAAGGAACCGGAGGAGGGCCGGTACAGGACCAGCTCACCGAGGGCCCGTACGACGAAGAAGGCGAAGATCCCGCAGACCAGGTAGGCGATGGCCAGCGCCGGTCCGGCGTTGTGGAGGCGTCCTCCGGCGCCCAGGAAGAGTCCGGTGCCGATCGCTCCGCCGATGGCGATCATGTTGACGTGGCGGGCCTTGAGGTCCTTGCTGTAACCGGCGTCGCCCGCGTCCGCGGGCGCCTGGGCCGCCAGGGTGGGGGGTGCGGCCTGTGCCGTGTCCACGGCGTCCTTGCTCACGGGGGTACCACTCTCTGGTGCGCCCGAGCGGATCGCGCTCGGGTGTGCCGGACGTACGTATGGCCCGCGCCCTCGGTAAGAGCACAGACCAAGGCGCCACCTTCCCTCATGGACGGCCGTTCACGCGGTGGCGGAGTTCACAGAGCGGTACATCTCACATGATCCGCACATGACGTCCCGGGGAACTCCTCGTGATCGGCTTCGCGCGCCCGGACCGGTTTCACAGCAGTGGTGAGACAGCGATACTGCTGCACATGAAGACCGACGCCGAGGACCCCACCCTCACCATCGACGAGCTGGCCGCGCGGGCGGGCGTCACGGTGCGTACCGTGCGGTTCTACGGCACCAAGGGGCTGCTGCCGCCGCCGGTGATCGGTCCGCGCCGGGTGGGGCACTACGGTCCGGAGCATGTGGCGCGGCTGGCGCTGATCGAGGAGCTGCAGCAGCAGGGCATGACGCTGGCGGCGATCGAGCGGTACATGCAGCGCCTGCCGCCGGGGCTGAGCCCCGACGATCTCGCCATCCACCGGGCCGTGGTGGCCTCCTGGGCCCCGGACGCCGTGGAGACGGTGACGCGCGCGGAGCTGGAGCGGCGGGCGGGGCGGGAGCTGGCCGACGAGGACGTGCGGCGGCTGGCCGCGATGGGCGTCGTCGGGGCCGACGGGGAGAAGTTCCGGGTGGACGTCGGGCTGCTGCGGCTCGGGGTGCGGCTGCTCGACATGCCGCTGTCGCAGGACGCGATCCTGGCCGCGCGGAAGGTGCTGATCGACCACTCACGGGCCGCCGCGCACGAATTGTCACAGCTGTTCCGCGGCGAGGTCTCCGAGCGTGCGGCCCAGGACGTGAAGTCGCTCTCGTCCGATATGCAACCGCTGGTGGTGCAGGCGCTGTTGACCTCCTTCCAGCGGTCGCTGAAGGAGGAGCTGCGGGGGTGGGTCAAGGCGGCGGACCCGTCGGAGGTGGACGGGTCCGCCTGAGCCGCGGGGTGCGTCACGCGTCCGTGAACCGCTCCCCCTCCTCCGCCTTCTCCACCAGCAGCGCCGGCGGCAGGAACCGGTCTCCGTAGCGGTCCGCCAGCTCACGCGCGCGTGCCACGAAGCCGGGCAGGCCGCCCTCGTAGCCGTTGATGTACTGCAGGACGCCGCCCGTCCAGCCGGGGAAGCCGATGCCGAAGATCGAGCCGATGTTGGCGTCGGCGACCGAGCTCAGGACGCCCTCCTCCAGGAGGCGGACGGTGTCCAGGGCCTCCGAGAAGAGCATGCGCTCCTGCATGTCCCTGAACGGGATCCGAGTGCCCTCGCGGGTGAAGTGTTCACGCAGGCCCGGCCAGATCCCCACCCGCTTGCCGGTCTCGTCGTAGTCGTAGAAGCCCGCTCCGCCGCTGCGGCCCGGCCTGCCGAACTCGTCGACCATCCGGTCGATCACGGCCTCCGCGGGGTGCGTCGGCCAGGTGCCGCCCGCCTCTTCCACGGCCCGCTTGGACTCGTTGCGGATCTTGCGCGGGAGCGTGAGCGTCAGTTCGTCCATCAGGGAGAGGACCTTGGCCGGGTAACCCGCCTGGGCCGCCGCCTGTTCGACGGAGGCCGGCTCGATGCCCTCGCCCACCATCGCCACGCCCTCGTTGATGAAGTGGCCGATCACCCGGGAGGTGAAGAAGCCGCGCGAGTCGTTGACGACGATCGGGGTCTTGTTGATCTGGCGCACCAGGTCGAAGGCCCTGGCCAGCGCCTCCTCACCGGTCCGCTCCCCCTTGATGATCTCGACCAGCGGCATCTTGTCGACCGGCGAGAAGAAGTGCAGGCCGATGAAGTCCGACTGCCGCTCCACGCCTTCGGCGAGAGCGGTGATCGGCAGCGTGGAGGTGTTGGAGCACAGCAGCGCGTCCGGCTCGACGAGGTGCTGGATCTCCTGGAAGACCTTGTGCTTCAGCTCGGGGTTCTCGAAGACCGCCTCGATCACCGCGTCGCAGCCCGCCACGTCCTGCGGGTCGGCCGTCGGCGTGATGCGGGCCAGCAGCGCGTCCGCCTTCTCCTGGGTCGTACGGCCCCGGCTCACGGCCTTCGCGCAGAGCTTCTCGGAGTAGCCCTTGCCCTTGACCGCGGCTTCCAGGGCCACGTCCTTCAGGACGACGTCGATACCCGCGCGGGCGCAGGAGTACGCGATGCCCGCGCCCATCATCCCGGCCCCGAGGACGGCGACCTTGCGGACCTGGCGCGCCTCGACGCCCTTGGGGCGATTCGCGCCGGAGTTGACGGCCTGGAGGTCGAAGAAGAACGCCTGGATCATGTTCTTCGAGGTCTGTCCCGCGGCCAGTTCGACGAAGTAGCGCGCCTCGATGACCTGCGCGGTCTCGAAGTCGACCTGGGCGCCCTCCACCGCCGCCGCGAGGATGTTGCGCGGGGCCGGGTAGGGGGCGCCGCCCGTCTGCTTGCGCAGACTGGCCGGGAAGGCGGGCAGGTTGGCGGCGAACTTGGGGTTCGCGGGGGTGCCGCCGGGGATGCGGTAGCCGGGCCGGTCCCAGGGCTGCCGGGACTCGGGGTTGGCCTCGATGAAGGCGCGGGCCTTGGCGAGCATGTCCTCGTGGGTGGCGGCCACGTCGTCGACCAGACCGTTCTGGAGGGCGCGCCGCGGGTCGTACTGGGTGCCCTGGAGGAGGACCTTCAGCAGGGCGTCGGCGATGCCCAGCAGGCGGACGGTGCGGACCACGCCGCCGCCGCCCGGGAGCAGGCCGAGGGTGACCTCGGGGCAGCCGATCTTCGAGCCGGGCGCGTCCAGGGCGATGCGGTGGTGGCAGGCCAGGGCGATCTCGTAACCGCCGCCGAGGGCGGCGCCGTTGAGGGCGGCGACGACCGGCTTGCCGAGGGTCTCGATGCGGCGCAGGTTCCGCTTGATCGCCAGGCCGCCGTCGAACAGGTCCTGGGCCGTGTCGGGGGTGACCCGGATCAGGTCGCGCAGGTCGCCGCCGGCGAAGAAGGTCTTCTTGGCGGAGGTGATGATGACACCGCGGATGGTGTCCTGCTCGGCCTCCAGCCGGTCGGTGACCTGGGCGAGGGAGTCGCGGAAGGCCTGGTTCATGGTGTTGGCGGACTGGTCGGGGTCGTCGAGGACGAGGGTGACGACACCGGTGCGGTCCTGTTCCCAGCGGATGGTGGTGGTCATGAGGGGGTCTCCGTAGAAGTCTCGTGTGGCCGCTGGGGAGTTCAGATGCGTTCGACGACGGTGGCGATGCCCATGCCGCCGCCGACGCAGAGGGTGGCGAGGCCGTAGCGCTTGTCCTGGCGCTCCAGTTCGTCGACGAGGGTGCCGAGGATCATCGCGCCGGTGGCGCCGAGCGGGTGGCCGAGGGCGATGGCGCCGCCGTTGACGTTGACCTTGTCCAGGGACAGGCCCATGTCCTTGACGAAGCGCAGGACGACCGCCGCGAACGCCTCGTTGATCTCGACGAGGTCGATGTCGTCGATGGTCAGACCGGCCTTCGCCAGGGCCTTGCGGGTGGCCGGGGCCGGGCCGGTGAGCATGATCGTGGGCTCGGAGCCGGAGACGGCGGCGGAGACGATCCGCGCGCGCGGGGTGAGTCCGTACCGCTCGCCGACCTCCCGGGAGCCGATGGCGACGAGCGCGGCGCCGTCGACGATGCCGGAGGAGTTGCCCGCGTGGTGGACGTGGTCGATCCGCTCCACCCAGTGGTACTTCTGCAGCGCCACGGCGTCGAAGCCGCCCAGGTCGCCGATGTCCGCGAAGGACGGCTTCAGCTTCGCCAGGGAGTCGGCGGTGGTGCCGGGGCGCAGGTGCTCGTCGTGATCGAGGACGACCAGGCCGCTGCGGTCCTTCACCGGGACGACCGACCGCTCGAAGCGGGCCTCCTTCCACGCCGTGGCCGCCCGCTCCTGGGAGAGGGCCGCGTACTCGTCGACGTCGCGCCGGGAGAAGCCCTCGATGGTGGCGATCAGGTCGGCGCCGATGCCCTGCGGCACGAAGTCGACGGCCAGGTTGGTCATCGGGTCGTTGAACCAGGCGCCGCCGTCGGAGGCCATCGGCACCCGGGACATGGACTCCACACCGCCCGCCAGGACCAGGTCCTCCCAGCCCGAACGGACCTTCATCGCGGCCATGTTGACCGCCTCCAGGCCCGACGCACAGAAGCGGTTCTCCTGGACGCCCGCCACCGTGTCCGGCAGGCCCGCGGCGACGGCGGCGATCCGGGCGATGTCGGAGCCCTGGTCGCCGACCGGGCCGACCACACCGAGCACGATGTCGTCGATCGCGGCCGGGTCCAGGCCGGGGAAGCGGTCGCGGATCTCGTGGATGAGTCCGACGACCAGGTCGATGGGCTTGGTGCCGTGCAGGGCGCCGTTCGCCTTGCCGCGCCCGCGCGGGGTGCGGATCGCGTCGTACACGTACGCTTCGGTGCTCACGAGGAAGCCTTTCGGTGAGGGTCGGCCGGGCGACTGTGCGTCAGCCGAGCAGGGAGCGGCCGATGATCTCCTTCATGATCTCGGTCGTCCCGCCGTAGATGGTCTGGATACGTCCGTCGGTGAAGGCCCGGGCCACGGGGTATTCGCTCATGTAGCCGTAGCCGCCGTGCAGTTGCAGACAGCGGTCGGCGACGCGCTTCTGCAGTTCGGTCGCCCACCACTTGGCCATGGAGGCGTCGACGGCGTCCAGTGCGCCGTCCGCGTGCTCCTCGACGCAGCGGTCGAGGAAGGTGCGGGTGACGGCGCACTCGGTGGCCATCTCCGCGATCTCGAACCGGATGTGCTGCTTGGTGGCCAGCGGCCGGCCGAACGCCTCGCGCTCCTTGACGTACCGGGTGGTGATCTCCAGCAGGTGCTCCGCGCCCGCGATGGCGGCGACCGCGATGCTCAGGCGCTCCTGGGCGAGGTTGGTCATCAGGTGCACGAAGGCGCCGTTGAGCTCGCCGAGCAGGTTCTCCTTGGGCACGCGCACGTCGTGGAAGAACAACTCGGCCGTGTCCTGCGCCTTCTGGCCGATCTTGTCGAGGTTGCGGCCGCGCTCGAAGCCCTCCGCGCCGCGTTCGACGACCAGCAGGGACAGCCCGTGCGCGCCGCCCTCCGGGGTGGTCTTCGCCACCACGATCACCAGGTCGGCGAGGATGCCGTTGGAGATGAACGTCTTGGAGCCGTTGAGCAGCCAGTGGTCGCCGCGGTCCTCGGCGTGCGTCCGGATGCCCTGGAGGTCGGAGCCCGCGCCCGGCTCGGTCATGGCGATGGCCGTGATCAGCGAGCCGTCGCAGAAGCCGGGCAGCCAGCGGCGCTTCTGCTCCTCGGTGGCGAGCCCGGTCAGATACGGGCCGATGATGTCGTTGTGCAGTCCGAGCGCCAGCCCGGGAGTGCCCGCGCGGGTGAACTCCTCGGCCATGACGGCGCTGTAGCGGAAGTCGGCGGTACCGCCGCCCCCGTACTCCTCGCCGACGGCCATGCCCAGCAGACCCTGCTTGCCGGCCGCCCGCCAGGCGTCGCGGGAGGCGATGCCGTCCTTCTCCCACTGGTCGTAGAAGGGCAGCACCTCCTTGGCGAGGAAGCTGCGCACGGTCTCGCGGAACGCGTCGTGCTCGTCGGAGAAGATCCGCCGCTTCATTCGAGGCCCTTCATCAGATCGGGTACGTCCCAGTCGCGCGCCACGTCCGCGGTGTCGCCGCCCGGCCGCGCGGGCCCGGAGCGCACGGCGGTGGGGGTGGCGGAGAAGCGGGGCGCGGGCGCGGGCTGGGTGATGCCGCCGTGGTCGGTGAAGGTGCCGCGGGCGGCCAGATGCGGGTCGTGCGGGGCCTCGGTCAGCGACAGGACGGGCGCCACACAGGCGTCGGAGCCGGCGAAGACGTCCGTCCACTCGGCCCGGGTCCGGGTCCGGAAGCGGGCGGTGACCGCCGTGCGCAGTTCGCCCCAGCGGGTCCAGTCCCGGCGGGCGTCGGCGTACCCCTCGAGGCCGAGCAGGTCCAGGAAGGTGTCGTAGAACTGCGGCTCCAGGGCGCCGACCGCCATGTACGCGCCGTCGGCCGTCTCGTAGGTGCCGTAGTACGGGCAGCCTCCGTCCAGGAGGTTGGCGGCGCGGCGGTCCTGCCAGCCGCCGGCGGCGAGCATGCCGTGGATCATCGCGGACAGGTGGGCGGTGCCGTCCACGATCGCGGCGTCCACGACCTGGCCGGTGCCGGTGGCGCGGGCGTGGTGCAGGGCGGCGAGGACGCCGACGACGAGGTACAGGGAGCCGCCCGCGTAGTCGCCGAGGAGGTTGGCCGGGGCGGGCGGGGGCTCCCCGGGGGCGCCGATCATGCCGAGGGTGCCGGTGCGGGCGATGTACGCGATGTCGTGCCCGGCGCGCTGGGCGAGGGGGCCGTCCTGGCCCCAGCCGGTCATCCGGCCGTAGACGAGCCGTGGGTTGCGGGCCCGGCAGGCGTCGGGGCCCACGCCGAGCCGTTCGGCGACTCCGGGGCGGAAGCCCTCGATCAGGACGTCCGCGCGGGCGGCGAGGTCGAGCACGCGCGCGGGGCCGTCGGGAGCCTTCAGGTCGACGATCACCGAGCGCTTGTTGCGGTTGGTGACGTCGTACGCGGGATCGATCGCGAGTGCCGGGCCGCCGGGGCGGTCCACGCGCACGACGTCGGCCCCGAGGTCGGCGAGGAGCATCGCGGCGAACGGGCCGGGCCCGATGCCGGCCAGCTCCACGACGCGTACGCCGGTGAGCGGGCCGTGTCCTGGCGTCATTGCCATCCGGTCCCCAGGGTAGGTGTGACAGTAATGATGTAACACCAGGGATGTTAGGAACTTGCCCCAGCGAGCACAAGAGGTGGGCGAGCAAGCGCTTAGTGAAAGGTATCCGGTGGCGGCGGCGCCGGGCGCGCGGAGGGTGAACTGGCGTACTTTCTCCCCCTTCTTCAGGGCGTTCCGGTGCACGTCCGTCCGCTTCCTCCCGGGCTCCTCGCCGGGTTCCGCACGCCTCACGCTAGCCTCGGCCACCGACAACGGCGCGTGGTGAGGGACCGAGAGGTGTCATGAGCAGGCTGAACGAGGCGGACCGTCCCTACGACATCGTGCTCTTCGGGGCCACCGGCTTCGCCGGGGCGCTCACCGCGGAGTACCTGGCGGCGCACGCGCCCGAGGGGCTGCGCTGGGCGGTGGCGGGCCGTGACGCGACGAAACTGGAGCGGCTGCGGGAGCGGCTGCCCGGGGGTGAGCGGGTCGGCGTGCTGCGTGCGGACGTGGCGGATCCGGGGTCGGTGCGGGAACTCGCCCGGCACGCGCGCGTGGTGGCCACGACGGTGGGCCCCTATGTGCGGTACGGCGAGGATCTCGTCGCCGCCTGCGCGGACAGCGGCACGGACTACCTCGACCTGTGCGGTGAGCCGGAGTTCGTGGACCTGATGTACGTGCGGCACGACGCACGCGCGCGTGAGACGGGCGCCCGGCTCGTGCACGCGGCCGGGTTCGACTCCGTCCCGCACGATCTGGGCGTCTGGTTCACGGTCCGGCAGCTGCCGGAGGGGGTGCCGCTGACGGTGGACGGGTTCGTCACGGCGGACGCCATGTTCTCGGGCGGGACGTTCGCTTCGGCGCTGGGCCAGTTCGCGCGGGGGCGCCAGATGATCGCCGCGGCGCGGGACCGGCACCGGTACGAGCCGCGGCTGGTGGGCCGCCGGGCCCTCGCCCCCACGGGCCTGCCCCGGTTCGCCGGGGAGGTGGGCGCCTGGGCGCTGCCGCTGCCGACCATCGACCCGCAGATCGTCCGCCGCTCCGCGAAGGCGCTGGACCGCTACGGCCCCGACTTCCGCTACCGGCACTACGCGGCGGTACGGCATCTGCCCGTCGCCGTGGCCGGTGTGGTGGGCGTGGGCGGACTGGCCGCCGCCGCCCAGCTGCCGCCCGCGCGCCGGTGGCTGTCGGACCGGCTCAGGCCGGGGGACGGACCGAGCCCTCAGAAGCGGGCCAGGAGCTGGTTCTCGGTGCGGTTCGTCGGACAGGGCGGTGGCCGCCGGGTCTTCACCGAGGTCTCGGGCGGGGACCCCGGCTACGACGAGACGGCGAAGATGCTCGCCGAGTCGGCGCTCTGCCTCGCCTTCGACGAACTGCCGCCGACGGCCGGGCAGGTCACCACGGCCACCGCCATGGGCGACGCACTGACCGAACGGCTCCGACGCGCGGGAATCGTCTTCCGGGTGGCCGCGAGCCGCTAGCCCCTACAGGGGCCACTGGGCCACGGTGTAGATCATCCCGCAGATCCACCCGAGCCCCGCCAGCACCGCGAGCACGAGCACGGCCGTCACGGCCCGCTCGACGGGCCGCTCGGGATCGGCGAGGGGCTTCGGCGAACGCCGGGAGGCGGTACGCCGGGAAGCCCCCCGCTGAGAGGTCATGCGGTGCGAGGCCACACGGTGCGAAGTCATGCGCCCAGCCTGCCGCCCGGACGGGGCGCGGACATCCGTACGGATACTCAGGCGACGTACTCAGATCCCGGGTGCTCGGTCGACGTGGTCCGCCGGGGGCCGGTCCCCCAGCGCGGCTGCGAGGCGGGCCCGGAGAGCCGGGTCGGGGGAGGCGGCCGCGATCCGGCAGGCGAGCGGCCCGATGTCCCAGCCCGCGTGATGGTCGAAGTACGGCGGCGGACCTGCCGCGTTGTGGGCGACCTTGGCCACCTGCTCCGCGAGCCGGAACACCGGCTGGTCCTCGGCCCCGGACCCGGCTTCCCGCACCCGTCCGAACAAGGCGCGGCCACGGCTCCACTCGTCCCGGTCGGCCGCCATGGCCACCACGGCCTGGAGTTCCGGTGTCCGGTCCCCCTCCGCGACGGCCGCTTCGAGCACCCGGCCCGCCCAGGCCACCGGGTCGCGCCGGGACTCGAAGAGGGTGCGCCCCCAGGAACGGTCCTTGTCCGCACGCGCGCGTGCGGCGAGTTGCCCGTCCGGTGTCGTCGCCTCGCGCAGGGTCCGGCGGCAGAGGGCGTCTGCTGTGCGGGTGGTTTCCGGGAGGCGGTAGGCCGGAGTGAGGGCGAGGGTGTGGGCGCAGGCCGTGGCGAGGGTGACGCGGTGGCCGGTGGAGACGAAGACGGGTTTCACGGACTCCCGGGTGCGCAGGGCACGGCCGACCTCCTCCGGGCCCGCGAGCAGGGGGGACGAGGATCCTCGGGGCGCGTCCGGTTCGTCGTAGGAGAAGGTGAAGGGGTTCTTGGCGACGCCGATGGTGGGCAGGCCGGTGAGGACGCCGAGGTGGCTGGCGAGGCCGAAGCGGCGGGGGTGGGCGAGGCCGTAGCCGTCGCAGACCACCAGGCCGGGGTCGCAGGAGAGCGCGTCGAGGGCGGCCAGCACCGTGGGGATCTCCCGGAAGGCCAGCAGGCCCGGCACGTACGGGAAGGAGATCCGGCCGACGGCGGTCGCCTCCGCGACGACCTCCAGGGTCGCCGCGTCCAGGACCACGGCCGCCGCCGCCACGACGTCCAGCTCGTCGTCGTAGGCCACGTCGACGCCGGTGACGTGCCCGGTGCCGGGCGGCGGGCCCGGCTCGTCCAGCACCACGCGTGCGCGCAGCTCGTCCTGGACGGCACGGGCCTCTTCCTCGGTGGCGGGCCAGCCCGCGGGGATGCGTACGGTCGTCATGATGCCGACGAGCGTACGGCCCCCTCGGTCAGCTCTTGTCGCCCAGGGCGCGCTTGAGCTGGCTCTTGTTCATGTCCGAACGGCCGTGCACGTTGCGGCGCTTGGCCTCCTCGTACAGCTGGTCGTACGTGGGGCCCTGGGAGCCCTTGCCGGACCGCTGGCCGCCCCGCTTGCCTGACGACATGTCCTGGGTCGAGGTACGGCTGGCCGTCTTGGACTCGCCGGAGCGGGCGCGTTCCTTGTTCACCGTGCGGGCGGCGATCTCCTTGGCCCGCCCGGTGCTCTCGCCGCGCTCCTGCGCGCTCTTCTTTATGTGCTCGTACTGGCGTTCCCGCTTGGGACTCGAACCGCTGGGCATGTGCGCTCACTCCTTCCGCGGTCGGCGGCCGAGTACCCACATTCCGGATCACCTCTCCAGACGGGCCGCGCGCCCCTTCTCACCCGCCGCCCAGCAGCCGAGGTCGGGCGTGCAGTCGACGGTGTCGTACGAGCCGGTGTCGACGGTCCGCCAGGTGCGGCCGCCGTCCGTGGTCAGGTCGGTGCCGGTGGGGCCGACCGCGAGGGCGGCGGTGCGGCTGTGCGGGAGCCAGGCGACGCCCGAGCGGTAGGCGCTGACCGGGGCCGCGGCGGGCCGCCAGCCGGCGCCGCCGTCCCGGGTGCGGGCCGCCGCGCTCGGGGAACTCTGGTCGGGGCGGTAGTCGCCGCCGACGGCGAGCCCGTGCGCCCGGTCGCGGAAGGCGAGGGCGAAGACGCCCCGGGCGGGGTCCCCGGCGGGGATCGGGGTGTCGGCGGCGGTCCAGGTCCGTCCGCGGTCGGCGGAGTGCAGCACACGCGCGCGTGCGGCGCCGCCGGTGGCCAGCCAGACGTCCTGGGACCCGGCCGTCACCAGGCACTGGCCACTGGCCGCGAAGCCGGCCTCGCCCGGCAGCGCGTCGGGCATCCCGTCCGGGGGCAGGACCGTCCAGGACCGGCCGCCGTCGGCCGTGGACAGGATGCGGAACTTCCCCTCCACCGGGTCGCTCATGGCGAGGCCGTGGCGGCGGTCGAAGAAGGCCATGCAGTCGTAGAAGGCACGCGGGTCGGTGTTGCGGAACGCCTCGGTCCAGGTCGCGCCGCCGTCCTCGGTGCGGTACACCCGGGACGCCTCGCCCTCCCCGATGGCGAGCACCACGGCCCGGCGCGCGTCGAACGCCTCGACGTCCCGGAACTGGAGCTCCCCGGCCCCCGGCGGCGAGACGTTCCGCCAGCTCGCCCCGCCGTCCGTGGTGCGCAGCACCGTGCCGGCACTCCCGGCCAGCCAGGCGGTATCCCGATCGACCGCCGCGAGCCCACGGAACCGTACGCCCGGACTGCCGGTGTCCTTGGGCGCCCAGTGGAGGGAAGGCTGCCCGTACGAGGAAGCCACCTCGTACGTCTGCGCGGGCGCCTGGGCCTGCGCCGGGACGGCTGTCAGCGCGGCCAGCGCCGCCGCGCACACCGCCCCCGCGGCCGTCGTGCGAAACGTGCGTCCCCTGCGCCGCGTCTTCCCCAAGGCCCTCATGGCGGGGGAAGCTAGTCCACCCCCACGGCGCCGTCCAGACCGCCTCGCAGCCTCACGCCATCGGACCGCCTCAGCAGCCACATAAGGCCTCCACAACACCAACAGACGAAACCCGTCACTCCAGTGCATGAAAGGCGGTGACCGAGGTCACTCGACCCCGGTGTGCACGGATTCCTCGATTCCGTCGTCTCTTACAGTGCCCGGCCATCCCGGAGCCCCGTCCAGCCGTCGCAAGGGAGCAAGGCGTTGTCCTACGTCATCGAGCAGCTCGTAGAGGCCCGTCTCGTCGCCGCCGCGCCGCGGGTGTCGAGCATCCCCGCCACGCTGCACTACGACCGGCGCGACCCGTTCGCCGTCCGCATGACCTTCCCGGCCCCCGCCACCCTGGAGGGCGTCGAGGTCTGCTGGACCTTCAGCCGGGAGCTCCTCACCGACGGGATGCGCGGGAGCGTGGGCCACGGCGACGTCCGCGTCCGGCCCTACGGCTACGACCGCACGGTCCTGGAGTTCCACGCCCCCGAGGGCACGGCCGTCGTACACGTCCGCAGCGGTGAGATCCGCCGGTTCCTGGACGCCACCGGCGAGCTGGTCCCGGTCGGCCTGGAACACCTCCAGCTCGACCTGGACCACGACCTGGCCGAACTGATGCGGGACGCCTGCTAACAGGCGCCGCCCAGCAGGGAGTTGAGCTCGCCGTAATCGGCTCCGCCCGCGAGCGTCCCGTAGGTCCCCGCACCGAGCAGCTCCCGCGCGGCGCGCCGGACGAGGGCGTGGACGGCCTGGGCGATTCCCGAGCCGACGCTGACGCGCGCCACACCGAGCGAGGCCGGCTCGGACATGCTCGGCGCGCCGGGGCCCGCCGGCACGTTCAGGGGCGCGTCGATCCCGTCGACGAGCAGCTTCACGGTTCCCGGGTCGACGGCCCCGGGGACGAAGATCCCGTCGGCGCCCGCGGCGAGGAAGGCGGCGGCCCGCTCCAGGGTGGCGTCCACTCCCCCGGCGCCCCGCAGGAACGTGTCGATGCGCGCGTTGACGAACAGCGGCACCTCCTCGGCATCGGCGGCCGCGCGGGCGGCGGCGATCCGCTCCGCCTGCTCGGGAACGGGGCGCAGCGGTCCCGCGCCGGGCCCGTACCGGGCGTCCTCGATGTTCACGCCCACCGCGCCGAGCGCGAGCACCGCCCGGATCGTCCCGGCGACGCCCGCCGGATCCTCGGCGTATCCGCTCTCGATGTCCGCGCTCACCGGCACCCCCATGGCGGCCACGATGCGCGCGAGGGCCTCCAGGGCTCGGTCGCGGTCCAGCCGGCCGCCGTCCGCGGCACCGAGGTCCCAGGCGAGCCCGGCGCTCGTGGTGGCCAGTGCGGGGGCGCCGGCGTCCGCGACGGGCACTGGCGGTGCCCCAGGCGTTCGGCAGCACCAGCGGGGTGCCCGGGACGTGCAGGGAGCGGAAGGCGAGAGCGCTCGCGGAGGGAGGCGTCCTTCGTCATGCGTCGACCCAACCAGCTCGTCCAGGCAAGGGCTGGCAGGAATCCGACAGGGACGTACGGCCCCGGACGCGGAGCTTCCCGGCATGCTCAGGCGCTCGGCGGGTGCGCCGCAGCGTCACGGACCAGGCTGGTCAGCGGGCCGCGGGTGTGCCAGCCCAGGGACGCGTACAGGGCGCGCCCTTCGGTCGTCGCGGCCAGCACGGCGTCCGAGGCGCCCGCGGCGACGGCGGTGTTCCCCAGGGTCCGCATGACCAGACTGCCGAGTCCCCTGCGGCGGTGGGCCGCGGAGGTCTCGACCTGGTCGACCACGGCCCTCCGCCCGGGGCCGGGCACCACGACCTGGCCACGGGCCGCGAACGCGCCGTCCTGGGTCAGGACGAACACGCGGGTGACACCGCCCCTGGTCCAGGTACGCGTCCGGTACCCCGCGGGAACCTGGGCGGCGGCGGACCGCAGCGGGGCGGACATCAGGAAGCCGTCGTCCTCGAAGCGCCAGCCGGGCGCCACCCAGGGGGCGACGGTCCGCCGCGGCAGGAAGACCTTGAGCCAGGTGCCCGGCGCCGTGGCCGCCTCCGTCAGTTTGCGGACCAGCGCCTCGTCGGCATCGGGCAGGACGTGCCGGGTGACGTGGCCGGTCAGCCCCACGTAGACGGTGCAGCCCCAGGGCTCGGCGACCGGCGGCGCCGCTCCGCGGGAGACGACCCAGCCCTCCACCCACGAACGTACGAGTTCGGCGTCCATACGGATCCCCCGTAATAGGCAAAGACGGTGACCGCATATTACGCGGTGGCTGCCTGCCCCTGGGTGTCGGCTCCGCACTAATTCCGTTGACAGCCCCTCCGCCCCCTCCTACGGTGTGGAGCGGTCCTGTTGCCGTCGATTGGAGAAGGACGTTGCTCGTCTGAGGTCCTGAGACACCCGCCGTCACACCCCCGAGGTGTGGCCGCCGTGTGCGACCTCGGCGTTCGAGCCGTCCTCCGGAACAGGGCCTTTGCGCTGCCCTCCCGAGGCCTCCTCGCGGGTCGCAGGTGTCTCGATACGCGTTTGCCCTTGTCGCGTCGAGCAACCGCGGAGGCCCGCATGTCACCTTCCATCGCCTGTACGTCCCTCGCCTTCACCTGGCCCGACGGCACCCCCGTCTTCGAGGGCCTCGACACCGCCTTCGGCCCCGGCCGCACCGGGCTCGTCGGAGTGAACGGCTCGGGGAAATCCACCCTGTTGAAGCTCATCGCCGGTGAACTCACCCCCGCCGACGGCACCGTCCGTGTCGCGGGCGAGGTCGGCTACCTGCCGCAGAACATCACGCTCGACACCGGCCTCAAGGTCGACGAGGCCCTCGGCATCGCCGACCGGCGCGCCGCGCTGCACGCCATCGAGGCGGGCGACGTGTCCGAGGCGTACTTCGAGACCGTCGGCGACGACTGGGACGTGGAGGAGCGCGCCCTCGCCACGCTCGGCGAACTCGGCCTCGGTCACATCCAGTTGGACCGTACGGTCGGTGAGGTGTCCGGCGGTGAGTCGGTGCTGCTGCGGCTCGCCGCGCTGCTGCTGCGCCGCCCGGACGTCCTGCTCCTGGACGAGCCGACCAACAACCTCGACCTGTACGCGCGCCGGAGGCTGTACGCCGCGGTCTCCGCCTGGCCGGGGGTCCTGGTCGTGGTCAGCCACGACCGCGAACTCCTCGACCTGGTCGACCAGATCGCCGATCTGCGCTCCGGGGAGATCACCTGGTACGGCGGCAACTACTCGGCGTACGAGGAGGCGCTCGCGGTGGAACAGGAGGCGGCCGAGCGGATGGTGCGGGTCGCCGAGGCCGATCTGAAGAAGCAGAAACGCGAACTGACCAACGCCCAGGTCAAGTTGGCCCGCCGCAAGCGGTACGGCCAGAAGATGTGGGATCAGAAGCGCGAGCCGAAGATCGTCATGGGGGCGCGCAAGCGGGCGGCACAGGAGTCCGCGGGCAAGCACCGGATCATGCACGAGGAGAAGCTCGCCGAGGCCAAGGAGCGGCTCGACGAGGCGGTGGAGGCCGTACGGGACGACGACGTGATCCGCGTCGACCTGCCGTACACGGCCGTGCCGCCGGGCCGGGAGGTGCTCACGCTGCTGGATCTGGAGTTGGCCCACGGCGCGCGTGTGGCGGGCGGGTTCGATCTGCGCGGGCCGGAGCGGATCGCGCTGATCGGACGCAACGGCTCGGGCAAGACCACGCTGCTGCGCACCATCGCCGGGGAGTTGGAGCCGGTGTCGGGCGAGGCCCGCACGCATGTGCCGATGCGGTTCCTGCCGCAGCGGCTCGATGTCCTGGACGGCGAGCGGACCGTCGCCGAGAACGTGGCCCGGTTCGCGCCGGCCGCCACCAACAACCGGATCCGGGCGCGGCTGGCCCGCTTCCTGTTCCGGGGCGCCCGCGCCGACCAGAAGGCGGCGACGCTCTCCGGCGGCGAACGCTTCCGGGCGGCACTGGCGGCGCTGATGCTGGCCGAGCCCGCCCCGCAGCTGCTGATGCTGGACGAGCCGACGAACAACCTGGACATGGCGAGCGTACGGCAGCTCACCACGGCCCTGGAGTCGTACGAGGGAGCGCTGATCGTGGCCAGCCACGACCTGCCGTTCCTGGAGTCGATCGGCATCACCCGCTGGCTGCTGCTCGACGGAGAACTGAAGGAAATCACGCCAGAGGCTGTCGGGTATCCCGCCTAGCGTCGACGGCATGAGCGAGTTCATCACCATCACCGGAGCCAGGGAGAACAACCTCAAGGACGTCACGCTCCGCATCCCGAAGGGCCGGCTGACCGTGTTCACCGGCGTTTCGGGATCGGGCAAGTCCTCGGTCGTCTTCGACACCATCGCGGTGGAGTCGCAGCGCCAGCTGAACGAGACGTTCACCTGGTTCGTGCGCAACCGGCTGCCCAAGTACGAGCGGCCGCACGCGGAGACGCTGCGGGACCTCTCCCCCGCGATCGTCGTCGACCAGCGCCCGATCGGCGGCCACTCGCGCTCCACGGTCGGCACGATGACGGACGTCTACTCGGTCATCCGGGTGCTGTTCTCCCGGCACGGCACCCCGAGTGCCGGTCCCGCGACCGCGTACTCCTTCAACGACCCCTCGGGCATGTGCCCGCAGTGCGACGGTCTCGGGCGGGCCGTGGGGCCGGACTGGAGCCGCATCCTGGACGAGGAGCGCTCCCTCGCCGACGGCGCGGTCCGCTTCCCGCCGTTCGCCGCGGGCACCTGGCAGGGGCAGGCGTACACGAACTCCGCCGAGCTGGACCCGCACAAGCCGGTGCGGCGGTTCACCGCCGCGGAGCGGGAGTTCCTGCTGCGCGGCAGGCCCGGCAGCAAGGTCACCGTCAGCGGCTCGGGCGGCACCTGGACCACCGACTACGAAGGGCTCGCCGACCGTTTCGAACGGCTGTACCTGAAGCGGGACCTGTCGTCGATGAGCCAGAAGACCCGTGACCTGGTCCGGGAGTTCATGGTGGACGGCGTCTGCCCGGCCTGCCGCGGCGCCCGGCTCAACGCGGCGGCGCTCGCCACCGAGATCAACGGGCTGACCATCGCCGACTGCACCCGGATGCAGGTCAGCGACCTCATCGCCGTACTGAAGGAGATCGACGACCCGGTCGCGCGGCCGATCGCCGGGGCCGCGGTGGCCGCGCTGGAGCGCATCGACGCGATCGGGCTCGGCTATCTCAGCCTGGACCGGGAGACCGCCACGCTCTCCGGCGGCGAGGGGCAGCGGCTGAAGACGGTGCGGCACCTCGGTTCCAGCCTGACCGGGATGACGTACATCTTCGACGAGCCGAGCGTCGGGCTGCATCCGCGGGACGTGGGGCGGCTCGGGGAGCTGCTGCTGCGGCTGCGCGACAAGGGCAACACCGTGCTCGTCGTGGAGCACGACCGGGACGTCATCGCCCTCGCGGACCATGTGGTCGACATGGGTCCGCGGGCCGGCGCCGACGGCGGGCGGGTGGTGTTCGAGGGCACGCCGGACGGTCTGGCCGCCTCCGGGACGCTGACCGGGCGGTGTCTGGGCCGTCGTACCGCCGTGAAGGAGACCGTGCGGGAGGCGGCCGGCGGGCTGTGGGTGAAGGGCGCGGACCGGCACAACCTGCGGGACGTGACGGTGGAGTTCCCGGCCGGGGTGCTGACCGTGGTGACGGGGGTGGCCGGGTCGGGCAAGAGCTCCCTGGCCGCGGAGTTGACCCGGGCTCACCCGGAGGCGGTGGTCGTGGACCAGTCGTCGATCGGGATCTCGGCGCGGTCCACCCCGGCGACCTATGTCGGGATCATGGACACGGTCCGGAAGATCTTCGCCCGGGAGACCGGTGCCGAGGCGGGCCTGTTCAGCTTCAACTCCTCCGGCGCCTGCGCCACCTGCGAGGGCCGCGGGATCATCTCCACCGACCTCGCCTTCATGGACCCGGTGACGACGACCTGTCACGACTGCGAGGGGCGGCGCTTCAAGGACGAGGTGCTGCGGCTGACCGTCGACGGCCGCTCCATCGCGGACGTCCTGGAGATGACGGCGGGGCAGGCGCTCGACTTCTTCGCCGACACCGGCGTACGGCGCCGGCTGCGCGCCCTGCGCGACGTCGGGCTCACCTACCTCACCCTCGGCCAGCCGCTGTCCACGCTCTCCGGCGGGGAGCGCCAGCGCATCAAGCTGGCGACCCGGCTGCATCTGACCGGGGCCCTGTACGTCCTCGACGAGCCGACGACCGGGCTGCACCTGTCCGACGTGGACGCGCTGCTCGCCCTGCTGGACCGGCTGGTCGACGCGGGCAACACGGTCGTGGTGGTCGAGCACCACCTGGACGTGGTGGCGCACGCCGACTGGGTCGTCGACCTCGGTCCGGACGGCGGGCGCGACGGCGGCGAGGTGATCTTCACCGGTACCCCGCGCGGGCTCCTCGACGTCCCCGGATCCTTCACCGCGGAGCATCTCAGGAGGGCCACAGCCTGGTGAGACGGGTTTTGCCCGGGCGGACCGGCCCTGCATGATGGCGGACCGGCGCCGGATCACGGGCGCCGGAACCTGTCGCCGATTCGGAGAATCTCGTGCCCAGCAAGAAGGCCCTCGTCCGCCGCCCCGGCCCGCGCCTCGCCGAGGGGCTGGTGACGCACATCGAGCGGGAGAAGGTCGACGTCGGCCGCGCTGTGGAGCAGTGGGAGGCGTACACGGAGGCGCTGCGCGCCCACGGCTGGGAGACCGTCGAGGTGGATCCGGCCGACGACTGCCCGGACGCGGTGTTCGTCGAGGACACGGTCGTCATGTACCGGAACGTCGCGCTGATCACCCGCCCCGGCGCCGAGGCGCGGTGCGCGGAGACCGTCGGCGTCGAGGAGGCCGTCGCCTCCCTCGGCTGCTCGGTGAACTGGATCTGGGAGCCCGGCACCCTGGACGGCGGCGATGTGCTGAAGGTCGGTGACACGATCTACGTCGGCCGCGGCGGGCGCACCAACGCGGCCGGCGTCCAGCAGGTGCGGGCCGCCTTCGAGCCGCTCGGGGCGCGGGTCGTCGCCGTACCGGTGAGCAAGGTGCTGCATCTGAAGTCCGCGGTCACCGCGCTGCCCGACGGAACGGTGATCGGGCACATCCCGAAGGTCGACCGGCCGGCGCTCTTCCCGCGCTTCCTGTCGGTGCCCGAGGAGGCCGGGGGCCATGTGGTGCTGCTCGGCGGCAACCGGTTGCTGATCTCCGCGAGCGCGCCGAAGACGGCGGAGCTGCTCGCCGACCTCGGTCATGAGCCGGTCGTGGTGGACATCGGCGAGTTCGAGAAGCTCGAAGGCTGTGTGACATGTCTCTCGGTACGGATGCGGGACCTGTACGCCTGACCTGGTGACACCTCATCCTCGCAGTCCCGGGACCTGCCGGTTCCCGGGGCTCTTCGGGCATGCCCTCCGCATCCTTGGGAACCCGGCTGATCAGCGGTCCTTACAGCATTTTTAACCTACGGCTTCGTAACCTACGGTCTCGTAGCCTACGATTCCGTAGGTTCCACCGACCGCCAGCCGGTCCGCTTCCGCTCGTGTGACGCCCCCCTGGAGTTCCCGTGACGATTACTTCCCCGAACCTCGGCAGCCCGACCTCGGCCTGGACCGACGCCAGGCTGCTCTACGCGCTCGAGGAAGTGGTCGAGACGGAACTGAACCGCCATCTCTCGGTCGCCAAGGACTGGATGCCGCACGAGTACGTGCCCTGGTCCGACGGCCGCAACTTCCCCGGGTTCTTCGAGGACGGCGAGGCCTGGGACAAGGAGCAGTCCAAGGTCACCGAGATCGGCCGGATCGCGCTGGTCGTGAACCTGCTGACCGAGGACAACCTGCCCAGCTACCACCACGAGATCGCCTCGCTCTTCGGCCGCGACGGCGCCTGGGGCACCTGGGTGCACCGCTGGACCGCCGAGGAGGGCCGGCACGGCATCGTGATGCGCGACTACCTGCTCGCCTCGCGCGCGGTGGACCCGGACAAGCTGGAAGCCTTCCGCATGGCCCACATGAGCGAGGGCTTCGAGTCGGACAACCGGCACTCGATGCTGCACTCGGTGGCCTACGTCGCCTTCCAGGAGCTCGCGACGCGCATCTCGCACCGCAACACCGGCCACCAGTCCGGCGACCCGGTCTGCGACCGCATGCTCGCGCGCATCGCGACCGACGAGAACCTGCACATGGTCTTCTACCGGAACCTGCTGAAGGCCGCCTTCGAGCTCGCCCCCGACCTGACCATGCAGGCGGTCCGGGACGTCGTCGTGAACTTCCGGATGCCCGGTCACGGCATGCCCGGCTTCGAGCGGTTCGCCGCGCAGATGGCGATCGGCGAGGTCTACAACATGCGGATCCACCACGACGACGTGCTCCAGCCGGTGCTGCGCCATCTGAGGGTCCTGGAGATCGACGGCCTCGGCCCGGAGGGCCTCAAGGCGCAGGAGGAACTCGGCCTGTTCATGAACGGCCTGGACGCCGAGGCCTCGAAGTTCGACGAGAAGCTGGCCGCGCGCAAGGCGCGCATGGCGGCGCGCGCCGCGGGCTGACGCCCTGCCCGGTAGTCCTTCAGGAACACCCCGGACACCGGATCGCCCGCCTCGCCGCGCACGATCGGGGCGTACACGCGGGCCGCCCCGTCCACGACGTCCAGCGGCGTCCGGAATCCCGCGCCGGCCATGCGGGCCTTCTTGGGCGCGGGGTTCTCGTCGGTGATCCAGCCGGTGTCGGCGGCGCACATGTGGACGCCCCGGCCCGCGAGTTCGGCGGCGCTGGTGCGCGTGAGCAGGTTGAGGGCGGCCTTGGCCGTGTCGGTGTGCGGGTGGCCGGCCGTCTTGTGTGGAAGGCGGCCGGCTCCTCCTCGTCGATGCCCTCGCCCATGTCCCCGCCCCGTGCCTGTGCGCGTGGTGGCCCCGGCCGGATTCGAACCGGCGTGTCCGCCCTGAGAAGGCGGTGAGTCTGCCTCTGCTCCGCAGGGGCCCCGACGCGGACCCGGGGATCGGATTCGTACCGATGTCTGCCGCCTTGGCGAGGCGGGTGCGCCTGCCTCTGCGCTACGCCCGGGTGCGCCCCCGGATCCCAACCGCACCGCGAACGGCCGGTCGCCTCGTTTCCGGCGGCGCACGGGGCGTGGCCTCAGGTCAGTGGGCCGTGCGCCGCAGCGCCAGCCGCTCCTTCTCCGACAGGCCGCCCCAGACGCCGAAGCGCTCGTCGTTGTCCAGGGCGTACTCCAGACAGGCGGAGCGGATGGGGCACAGGCCGCAGATCCGCTTCGCCTCCCGTACGGAGCTGCCCGGCTCGGGGAAGAAGAAGTCCGCCCCGGTCTGCGCGCACAACGCCTCCTGCTGCCAGGTGAGATCGGGCGTGGTGACTGTGTCGATGAACATGGCCCGAAGCGTGCCCGGCGGCGAAAAACGTTCGATCAACGCCGGATCAACGCCTCGGGGCGCGGCCCCGGGCGACCGCACGATGATGCCCCCGCCGCGCCCCGGAAAGCACGGCGGCGCGCGGCGTGTCCGACGCGATCCGGGAGCCCGGTCAGCCCTCCGGCGGGGCGGCGCTCCTGATCACCGCGAAGCGGGCGCCGTAGGGGTCCTCCAGCTTGGCCATCCGGCCGACACCCTCCACGTCGACGGCGGGCATCCGGACCGTGCCGCCCTGCTCCTGCGCCTTGCTGACGACGACATCGGTGTCCCCGACCTCGAAGTACGGCAGCCAGTACGGCTCCTCCTCGGTGCCGGTGGGGTCGTCGGCCAGGGTGACCAGGCCGCCGAACATGGCGTCCTCGCCGGCGCCGGCGGGGTTGATACCGGTGTAGACGCCGCCGGGGAACGCCATCGCCGAGGTCTCCCAGCCGAACACGGTGTCGAAGAAGGCGGCCTCCCGGGCCAGGTCCTGGGTGTACAGCTCCACCCAGCACAGCGAGCCGGGGTCGCCCGCGACGTCGAGGCCCTGGAGGGCGGCGGGCTGCCAGACGCCGAAGGTCACCCCCGCGTGGTCGGCGAGGATGGCCATGCGGCCCTTGCCCATGACGTCGTCGGGCGGCATGACCACCTGGCCGCCCGCCCGCTCCACCGCCTTCGCCGTGGCGTCCGCGTCCGGGCTGTGGAAGTAGACGGTCCAGGCGGGCGGGCCCTGCTCGGGCGGGTTCTGCATGCCACCGGCGGCGGTCCTCCCGTCGAGCTGGAAGAAGCCGTAGCCGCCGGACCGGGGGCCCGCCGACCGGAACTCCCAGCCGAACAGGGCGTGGTAGAAGGCGGTGGCGCCGTCGATGTCGGTGGTCCCGACGTCGACCCAGTTGGGAGCGCCGTGGACAAAACGGGTGGTGAGCATGATGCCCTCCTCCGAGGGGTCCCGATGCGTGCTCAGCCGAGTCTTCCACCGCCCACTGACAATCGCCGTCGGAGCGCGTCCCATCCGTGGGACGTCCGGATGTTCTTACCGGAGCGTGCGGCATGGGAGCGGGTCGTGGGCACGGGGAGCCGACGCCGGAGCCGCTCGGGGACGTCCCTGGACCGGGACCGGGCCGCACAGCAACGCGTCGAACACATGTTCGCAGACCTGTTGGGCCGAGGCGCTGAGTAGCTGCTCCATGCTCCGCCACGAGAAGCCCTGAGCCACGGGGCCATCCGGGGGATTCTCGACCGGCTCGGCACGAAGGACCAGCCGGTCCTCGGATACGGGTAGTGGTCGTCCCCGGCAGGCACCGCCGGCCAGTCGGCTTCCGCCTGGAGCAGACCGGCCGACGGCCCTGCCGCCCGGGTTGTCCCGACGGAGAACACCCTCCCCGTTCTAGGCCGAGCCCCGCCGCACCAGCGTCGTCGGCAGGACCACGCTCGCCTGCTCGTCGGCCGGCCCGCGCAGCAGCAGCCGGGCCATCAACCGCCCCATCTCCTCGATGTCCTGACGGACCGTCGTCAGCGGCGGATCCGTCTGCTCGGCCACCGGCAGCATGTCGTCGAACCCGATGACGGCCACGTCCTGCGGCACCCGCCGCCCCCGCTCCCGCAGCACCCGCAGGGCGCCTGCCGCGGTCAGGTCGTTCGCGGCGAACACGGCGTCCACGTCGGGGCACCGGTCGAGGAGTTCGCGCATCGCCCGTTCACCGCCGCCCGGCGTGAAGTCGCCCTCGGCGATCCACCGCGGATCCGCGCCCTCCATGACATCCCGGTACCCGTCCAGCCGGTCCACCGCCGAGGTCTGGTCCAGCGCCCCGGTGATGTGCGCCACCCGGCTCCGGCCGAGCCGCACGAGATGCCGTACGGCCTCCCGCGCCCCGCCCCGGTTGTCGCTGTCGACGTACACCACGTCGCCGCGGACCCCGCGCCAGCCGGGCCGTCCCCCGAACACCGTGGGAATGCGGGCCTGCTGGATCAGTCCGGGCAGCGGGTCGTCGAGGTGCAGGGAGAAGACCAGCGCGCCGTCGACATGCCCGCCGAACAGGTAGCGGGCGACCCGGGCATGGTCGTCCCGGCCCTCGGTGAGCAGCAGGACGAGCTGGTTGTCGTGGGCGGCCAACTCCTTGCTGATGCCCCGCAGTTGCAGGGCGAAGAAGGGGTCGGCGAAGACCCGGCTCTCCGGTTCCGCGACGACGACGGCCACCGCGTCGTGGCGCCGGGTGACCAGACTGCGGGCCGCCTGATTGGGCACGTATCCGAGCTCCTCCACCGCTCGCCGCACCCGCGCGGCGAGGGGTTCCCTGACCCCGTCCCCGCCGTTGACCACCCGGGACGCGGTGGCCCGTGAGACCCCGGCGCGTGCGGCCACGGCCTCCAGCGTGGGACGCGGGGCGGTGCCGGTCACTTCGGGCTCCTCATCGGCCCAGGATAGCCCCGGCCTCCCACGCCGTGAGAGCGCTCCAGTCCTGACTCAGTGCTCGTGTTCGTGCTCTTGCTTTTGCTCTTGCTTTTGCTCTTGCTCTTGCTCTTGCTCTTGCTGGTGCTCGTGCGGCTCGTACCCCGGGATCGTCCCGTCCGTCTTCTTCACCAGGAACAGCCCCACCATCCCCATGTCGGAGTGGCTCTGCACATGGCAGTGGTACATCCAGGCCCCCGCGCCGACCCCCTCGCCCGCGATCACCTGGAAGCCGAAGGAGTCCGCCGGGCCCACGATCTTGTTGTCGATGACCTGACTGGGATCGTCGGGCCCGGTGAGCATGCCCGTGCGGTTGTCCGCCCACCGGTGACCGTGCAGGTGGAAGGTGTGGTAGAACTCGCCGTGCGTGATCATCACGAACTCGACCCGATCCCCCACGGTGGCCTCGAAGTCGGGCCCGGAGTGCGCCGGCTTGTTGTTGATCAGCAGGTCGTTGAAGACGATCGTGTACGTCATGTCCGGCAGCACATCGCCCGCGCGCCGCACGATCACCGGGCCGTACAGGCCCTTCCGGATGCCGCCCGTTCCGTGTTCCGTCCCGACCACGTGGTCGTGGTAGTGCCAGTAACCCGCGCTGCCCGCCCGCCAGGTGCCGTCCTTGCGGCGGCCGGGGGCGTGGGTGCGCCAGGTGTAGGTGCGGGTGCCGCCGGGCTCGACGTCGCTCTTGCTCAGCTTGGTGCCGTCGCTGGAGATCTCGTAGTCCAGGCCGTGCACATGGAGGCTGGCCGCCACGTCCATGGTGTTCTCGAACTCGATGTGCAGGGTGTCGCCCTCGGTGACCTCGATCAGCGGTCCCGGGATGGTCGCCTTGCCCTTCTCGAAGCCGTAGCCCATCTGCCCGTCGGCGAGCTTCTCGGCGTACAGCTTGAGGTGTCTGACCTCGCCCGTGGCGGTCGCCGTACGCGCCGTTCGGTCGGCGCCGGTGGCCTTCGGCGCCATCGACAACGATGTCGTGAGGGCCGCGCCGCCCAGCAGTACCCGACGGTTGAAGCCGCGTCTGTCCATGCCGAACTCCCCTGTTCCGGTACGGAGTTCGAGACAGTAGCGGGACCGGAGCGGTTTATCCACACGCAGGACAAAGTTCGTTCCATTCTGGTCATAGGTATTGGCGAGTGAAGCGAAGAGGTCTAGCTTCCATGGCGCTGTTGCTGTGACCGAGGAGGTGCCCATGCACTTACGAGGGTTGAGCACGAGAAGACGCGGCTGGGCGGCGGCCGTAGCGGCCGGAGCCGTTGCCGCCGGACTGCTGTCGGGCCCGCCCGCGAGTGCGCGCGTGGCCCCCGACCCGACCCTGACAACGATGTCCATCAAGTCGCCCCCGGGCGGCGCGAACGTACGCGTGCTGATCTTCTACGGCTCCGCCGCCGCCGGCGACGAGTCGCCCCTGGTGAACGCCGGTATCGAGGCGATCGAGAAGATCGGTCTCTCGGGGCCGCTGAACCAGCGCTTCAAGGTCGAGGCGACGGACGACGCCTCGGTCTTCACCGACGAGACCGCGCTGGGCCGTTACAACGCCATCGTGTTCCCGACCGGCGGCGGCGACGTCCTCGACCCCGAGCAGGAAGCGGGACTCGAGGCCTACATGGAGGCGGGCGGCGGTTTCGTCGGCCTGCACGACGCGGCGCGCGCGGAGCCGTACTCGGAGTGGTTCACCGGGCTGATCGGTGCCCGGCCGGCGGCCGGCGGCCCGGCCGGCGTGCAGCGGGCGACCGTGGAGGTCGGCGACCGCTCGCATCCGGCGACCAAGGATCTGCCGGTGCAGTGGAAGCGGCCGGACCGCTGGCTGAACTGGGCGAAGAATCCCACCGGCAGCGTGCACACCGTCGCCCGGGTGCGCGAGTCGACGTACCAGCCCGGTGCGGGCGCCAACGGCTGGGACCACCCGGTGAGCTGGTGCCGTGACTACGACGGCGGCCGGTCCTTCTACACCGGCATGGGCGGCACGGTCTCCTCGTACGACGAGACGGACTTCCGCGCCCATCTGCGCGGCGCCCTGCTGTGGACGACCCGGCTGGTGCGGGCGGACTGCAAGGCCACCATCACCGGCCACTACACGGCCGAGCGGCTCACCCGGCCCAACCAGCCGGGCCAGAACGACCAGATCGGCGAACCGCACGGCCTGGTCACCGCCCCCGACGGGCGGGTGCTCTACATCGGGCGCGGCGGCGCCGACTCCTCCCAGCCGGTGATCACCGACTGGAACAACCCGGACATCGGCAAGGGCCAGGGCGAGATCCACGTCTATGACCCGAAGACCGAGCAGGTCACCCGGGCGGGCGCGCTCACCGTCTTCGGCAACAAGGGCGGCGGCGACGAACTGGTCAAGGTCGAGGAGGGGTTGCTCGGCATCGAGCTGGATCCGCGGTTCCAGGAGAACGGGTGGGTGTACCTGCACTGGACCCCGCACGCGCAGATCAACCGTGACACCCGCATGGCCGAGCGGCGGGTCTCCCGCTTCACGCTCGACCTCGCGACGAACAAGCTGGACCTGAGCAGCGAGAAGGTGCTGCTCAAGTGGCCGGTGCAGATCCACAGTTGCTGCCACGCGGGCGGCGGGATGGCCTGGGACTCGAAGGGCAACCTGTACATCGCGACCGGCGACAACAACTCCAGCCGCTTCAGCGACGGTTACTCGGGCAACAACCCTCAGCCGAACTACAAGGGCGTCTCCTTCGCCGACGCGCGCCGGACCGCCGGGAACACCAACAACCTCAACGGCAAGATCCTGCGCATCCATCCGGAGCGGGACGGGACGTACACGCTGCCCGAGGGGAACCTGTTCACCGGGCGGGAGACGGACGAGGGCGGCGGCAAGACGCGCGGCGAGATCTATGTGATGGGTGTCAGGAACCCGGCCCGTATCTTCGTCGACAGGTCGACCGACATCCTCTACGCGGGCTGGGTCGGCCCGGACGCCGGCGCTCCGTCACCGACCTGGGGTCCGGCCAAGTACGACACGTTCGCCGTCATCACCAAGGCGAGCAACCGGGGCTGGCCGTACTGCATGGGCAACAAGCAGCCCTACCGGGACCGCAATCTGCCGGACCCGGCCAAGCCGCTCGGCTGGTACGACTGCGACCACCCGAAGAACGAGTCGCCGAACAACGACGGCCTGGTCAACCTGCCGCCGGTGACCGGCAACAACATCTGGTACTCGCCCCAGGGCGGCGCCCCGGACTTCCCGCGCGACGCGGACGGCGTCCCGTCCTACCAGCAGGCGGAGTCGACGTATCTGCTGCCGTGGCTCAAGGGAGGCGGACAGGCCGCGATGAACGGACCCGTCTACCGCTACGACGCGGCGAGCACCAGCACCACCAAGTGGCCCGCGTACTGGGACGGGAAGTGGTTCGTCGGTGACTTCTACGACGCCGACCAGCCGCGCAACGCGGTCATCACCGACCCGAGGACGCACGGCGAGGGCGGACTGCCGGTGCACTCGGAGTCGTTGAAGAAGATCGTGCCGGTCGGCAGCGACGGCATCAAGAACCTCATGGACTGGAGGTTCGGTCCGGACGGCGCGCTCTACGTCCTCGACTACGGCCGCGGCTTCTTCACCTCGGACGCCAAGTCCGCGCTGTGGCGGATCACGTACACCGGCGGCGGCCCGACGCCGGCCGCCGGACAGCTGGCGAGGGGAGCGCAGTGATGCGGCAGCGCAGACTCCTGACGGCCCTGCTGGCCGCCGTCCTGGTCCTGCTCGGGGTGCAGGCGGCGCCGTCCACCGCCCGGCCCGAACCGGCGGCCGCCGCGGCGCAGGTGCTCACCTGGACGGCGGGCGACGACATCACCAAGTACACCTCGGCCCCCACCACGGCGGTGGCGGGCGCGGCGACGATCGTCTTCGAGAACAGCGCGGCGACCGGCAACACCACCGGCATGCCGCACACGCTGACGTTCGCCACCAGCGACCCCGAGTTCAACAGCGATGTCCAGCTCAACATCCTGGCGACCCCGGGCGACGACCAGGGCGGCCGCCACACCGCCGAGGTCACGCTCACCCCGGGCCGCTACTTCTACTCCTGCACGATCCCCGGCCACGGCCAGATGCAGGGCATCCTCGTCGTCACCGAGGGCACCGGCGAGGACACCACCGCGCCCGCGACCTCGGCGCACGTCAGTGGCACGCAGAACGCGCAGGGCCAGTACGTCGGTTCGGCGAGCGTCATGATCCACGCCACCGACGAGGGCGGCTCCGGGGTGGACCGCGTCGAGTACGCGATCGGCACGGGCGCCTGGCAGCCGTACACCACGCCGGTCGTGGTGGACCAGGTCGGTGACCACACGGTGCGCTACCGGGCCGTGGACAAGGCGGGGAACGTCTCCGCCGAGAAGAGCGCCGCGTTCACGGTGGTGGCGCCGCCCACGGACGACACGACCCCGCCGGAGACCTCCGCGACGGTGAGCGGGGAGCGCAATCCCGACGGCAGTTACACCGACATGGCGACGGTGACCGTCTCCGCGTCCGACACCGGTTCGGGCGTCAACACCATCGAGTACGCCGTCGGGACGGGCGCCTGGCAGCCGTACACCATGCCCGTGATGGTGCATCAGGTCGGCACGCACACCGTCCGGTTCCGCGCCACCGACAAGGCCGGGAACGTGGCGGCCGTCAAGAGCGTGGAGTTCACCGTGGTCGCGGCGCCGCCGCAGGACACCACACCGCCGGTGACGGGCGTGACCGTGGAGGGCACGCGCAACTCCGACGGGGCGTACGTGGCGAGCGCCAGGGTGACGGTCAGCGCGACCGACGCGGGCGGGGTCGCGGGCATCGAGTACTCGCTCGACGGCGGGCCCTATCTGGCGTACGGCGCACCCGTGATCGTCGACCGGGCGGGCGCGCACACGCTCGCGTACCGGGCGACCGACACGGCGGGCAACACCTCCGCGGCGCGGACGGTGAGCTTCACGGTCGTGTCGGGCGGGGTGCCCGCGCCGCCCTGTCCGGAGTACGACGAGCGGCTGACGGTCATCGTCGGCACGGTCGACTCCGGGGTGCCGAACCGGCTGACCGACAACCGGTGCCGGATCAACGAGTTGATCGAGGACGAGAAGGAGTGGACGTCCCAGGCGCTGTTCCTCAAGCATGTGAAGACGGTCCTCGACCGGCTGCTGCGGGAAGGCGTCGTCGACCAGCGCGAGTACAACCTGATCACCCGGGCCGCCCGCCAGTCCGGTATCGGCACACCGGGCCAGACCGAGGGCTACCGCACGCTCTTCGACGGCAGCGCCGGCTCGTTCGCCAAGTGGCGCCACGTGGGCGGCGGTTCGTTCGGCCTGAACGCCGACGGGTCGATGACCAGCGGCACCACCCGGGCCGGGCTCGGCATGCTGTGGTTCCCCGAGCGCAAGTACGGCGACTTCTCGCTGCGCCTGCAGTGGCGTGACGACGCTCCGGGCACCGGGAACGCCAACTCCGGTGTCTTCGTGCGCTTCCCGTGGGTCCACGACCATCCCGAGGAGACCCGTCCCGAGTGGGTCGCCATCAAGTACGGCCACGAGGTGCAGGTGCTCGACCGGCCCGACGGCGACATGTACAAGACGGGCTCGGTCTACGGCTTCGACCGGGTCGGCCTGGCCGGCGCGGGCGTGACCGAGAAGGGCACCTGGAACGACTACGAGATCCGGGTGGTGGACCAGCACTACTCGGTCTACCGCAACGGCGTGCTGATCAACGAGTTCGACAACCTGGGCGGCCAGGACTTCTCCCCGCCCCGCTCGGACGATCCCGGCACGGACGGACGCCGGTTCGCCTCCGGTTACCTGGGCCTCCAGGTGCACGGCACGACGGACGTGGTGTCGTACCGGGACATCCGGATCAAGGAGCTGTAGGCCCCTCCTTGCGGGCCTTGCTCGGCTGTACCCGCTTGGGTTCTCCCGGCATCTTCGGATACTCGGGCGGGTACGGCAGATCCCCGAGCCCGTGGTCGCGCTCGTCCCGCGCGGCCAGTTCCAGCAGTGCCTCCAGCGAGAAGCGGTGCTCGTCCATGTCGGCGTGCACGTCGCCGAGTTCGGCGAAGCGGGCCGGCATGGTCGCCAGGTCGAAGTCGCGGGGGTGTGCGGTGCCGACCTCGTCCCAGGTCAGGGGTGCGGAGACGGGGGCGTGCGGGCGGGGGCGCACCGAGTAGGCGGAGGCGATGGTGCGGTCGCGGGCGGTCTGGTTGTAGTCGATGAAGATCCGCTCACCCCGCTCCTCCTTCCACCACTTGATCGTCACCTGCCGCGGCATCCGGCGCTCCATCTCCCGGCCGACGGCGATGGCGGCCCGGCGGACCTGGGTGAACGTCCAGCGCGGTTCGATCGGCACGAAGACGTGCAGCCCTCGTCCGCCGGAGGTCTTGGGCCAGCCCTTCAGGCCCCCGAACTCCTCCAGCACGGCACGCAGTTCGTGGGCGGCGCGGACCGCGTCGTCGTAGTCGGTGCCGGGCTGCGGGTCGAGGTCGATGCGGAGTTCGTCGGGGCTGTCGACGTCGTCCCGGCGCACCGGCCAGGGGTGGAAGGTGAGCGTGCCGTACTGGGCGGCCCAGAGCACGGCCGCCTCCTCGGTCGGGCACATCTCGTCGGCGCTGCGTCCGCTGGGGAAGGTGATGTGGGCGGTGGGGATCCAGTCGGGCATGTTCTTGGGGGCCCGCTTCTGGAAGAAGTTCTCGCCGTTCACCCCGTCCGGATAGCGCTCCAGCGTGGTGGGCCGGTTCCGCAGGGCGCGCAGGATGCCGGGCCCGACGGCCTGGTAGTACCGGGCGAGGTCCAGCTTGGTGAAACCGCGCTCCGGGAAGAAGACCTTGTCCGGGCTGGACAGCCGTACCGTGCGCCCGCCCGCCGCCAACTCCACCGCTTCACCCATGCGAGCCACGGTAGGCGCACCTCCCATGGCTCGCATACCGGGCGGATCGGGAGGGTTCCGCGCAAAATCGGACCATGGACCTCCCCGTGATGCCGCCCGTCAAGCCGATGCTCGCCAAGTCGGTCGCCAGGATCCCGGCGGGCATGCACTACGAGGCGAAGTGGGACGGGTTCCGGGCGATCGTGTTCCGCGACGGTGCCGAGCTGGAGCTGGGCAGCCGTACCACCAAGTCTCTGACCAGGTATTTTCCCGAGCTGGTGACGGCGCTGAAGGAGCGGCTGCCCGAGCGGTGCGTGCTGGACGGGGAGATCGTGATCGCCCGCGAGGGGCATCTGGACTTCGACGCGCTCACCGAGCGGATCCATCCGGCGGCCTCCCGGGTGCGGACGCTCGCCGAGCGGACCCCCGCCTCCTTCGTCGCCTTCGATCTGCTCGCCCTGGCGGACGAGTCGCTGCTGGACGTACCCCTGACCGACCGCCGGGCGCTGCTGACCAGGGCGCTGGCCGGGGCGACGCCGCCCGTGCACGTGGCACCCGCGACCATGGACATCGAGGTGGCCGAGCGGTGGTTCGAGCAGTACGAGGGGGCCGGTCTCGACGGGGTGATCGCCAAGCCGCCCACCTCGCGGTACCGGCCGGACGAGCGGACCATGTTCAAGATCAAGCACGAGCGGACGGCCGATGTGGTGGTGGCCGGGTACCGGCTGCACAAGAGCGGGCCCGTCGTGGGCTCGCTGCTGCTCGGGCTCTACGACGACCGGGGCGCCCTCCAGCATGTCGGGGTGTCCGCCGCCTTCTCCATGAAGGTGCGCGCCGCGCTGGTCGAGGAGCTGGAGCCGCTGCGCATGGACGAGGTCGCCGGGCATCCCTGGGCGGCCTGGGCCGAGGAGGCGGCGCACGAGACGGCCCGGCTGCCGGGGGCGCCGAGCCGCTGGTCGGGCAAGAAGGACCTGTCGTGGGTGCCGCTCAGACCCGAGCGGGTGTGCGAGGTGGCGTACGACCACATGGAGCAGGGGGCGCGCTTCCGGCACACCGCCCGGTTCCGCCGCTGGCGCCCGGACCGGACTCCGGAGAGCTGTACGTACGCCCAGCTGGAGGAGCCGGTCCGGTACGACCTGGAGGAGATCCTCGGCGGCTGATCAGGGCTGCATCAGCACCTTGACCGCGCCGTCCTGCTTGCGCTGGAACATCTCGTACGCGTGCGGCGCGTCGGTCAGCGGCACCCGGTGGGTGGCGAAGTCGTCGACGCCGAGGGGGTCCTCGTCCGTGAGGTACGGCATGATCTCGTCGGCCCAGCGGCGGACGTTGGCCTGGCCCATCCGGATCTGGATCTGCTTGTCGAACATGGTGAGCAGCGGCAGCGGGTCGGCGGTGCCGCCGTAGACACCGACCAGCGAGAGGGTGCCGCCGCGGCGGACCAGGTCGATGGCGGTGTAGAGGGCGGCGAGCCGGTCGACGCTGAAGCGTTCCGCGAGCTTCCCGCTCAGTGCCCTCGGCAGCAGCCCGGTGGCCTGCTGGGCGAGGCGGGCGGCGGCGCTGCCGTGCGCCTCGGTGCCGACCGCGTCGATCACGGCGTCGGGGCCGCGGCCGTCGGTGCGGTCGCGGATGGCCGTGACGAGTTCCTTCTCGCTGTCGAAGTCCCGCAGGTCGAACGTCTCCACGCCCCGGTCCCGCGCCCGCTGCAGCCGTTCGGTGACCAGGTCCACGCCGAACACGCTCCCGGCGCCGCGCGCCCGCGCGATCCGGCAGGCCATGTCACCGATCGGCCCGAGTCCGAGCACCGCGACGCTGCCGCCGGGCGGGACGTCGGCATAGGCGACCGCCTGCCAGGCGGTGGGCAGCACGTCGGAGAGGTAGACGAACCGGTCGTCGGGCGGGCCCTCGGGCACCTTGATCGGGCCGAACTGCGCCTGCGGGACCCGCAGGTACTCGGCCTGCGCGCCCGGCACCGAGCCGTACAGCCGGGTGTAGCCGAAGAGGGCGGCGCCCATGCCCTCGCCGGTGCACTGGGTGGTCTCGCACTGGGTGGGCAGCCCGTTCAGGCACATCCAGCAGTCGCCGCAGGCGATCTGGAACGGCACCACGACCCGGTCGCCCGCGCTGAGGTCCACGACGCCCGCGCCGACCTCCTCGACGATGCCCATGGGCTCGTGCCCGAGGATGTCGCCCGGCGTCATGAACGGGGTGAGCACCTCGTACAGATGCAGATCGGAGCCGCACAGCCCACTGGAGGTGATGCGGATGATCGCGTCCGTGGGCTCCTGGATGATCGGATCGGGCACGTTCTCCACCCGGACGTCCCGCTTGCCCTGCCACGTCACAGCCTTCACGCCTCTGGCTCCCTCCATCGGATCCGCGTCCCGGGTACCCGGGGCCGCTGCTGTGAACCGCGGGTGCGCCGATCGGTCTATTCACAGCGAGCGATCGGATTCCACCGGGTATGGCCATCAATGAACTGATAAGCGCACAATCAAGGCAACAGAACGGGGTGGCGTCGGTGGGCATGGGACGCAGGACGCGGACGGGACGCGCCGCGACGACCGCGGCGCTGCTGGCCACGGCGATGGCGGTCTCGCTGGCGGCGGGCTGCACCGCGCCGGGCGACGGGCGGGACGACGGACGCGCGCCCGACCGGAGCTCCGAGGCGGCCACCCCGGCCTCGGTGCTCGCCGTGAAGATCGACAACGTCCGCCGGGCCAAGCCCCAGACCGGCCTCGACGCCGCGGACATCGTCTACGTCGAACCGGTCGAGGGCGGCCTGAGCCGCCTGATGGCGGTGTACGCGACGCAGCTGCCCGAGACCGTCGGCCCGGTGCGCAGCGCCCGGGAGTCCGACCTGGAACTGCTGCGCCAGTTCGAGAACCCGACGCTCGCCTTCTCCGGAGTCCAGCGCAAGCTGCTCCCGCTGATCGACAAGGCCCCGATCGACGCGCAGCCGCCGGGCCGGACCGACGGCGCCTACTACCGCGGCACCGACCGGCCCTCCCCGCACAACCTCTATCTGCGCCCGGCCCGGCTGATGCCCTCGCCGCCCGGCGCCGGCGCGCTGACCACCGGCTTCCGCTACGGCGCCGCCCCCGCCGGCGGCCGGGCGGACACCTCGGAGACGGTCCGCTACCCGGCCGCCGCCTTCACCTTCTCCTGGTCCGCGGACCAGGGACGCTGGCTGGTCTCGCAGGACGGCGCGCCGACCGTGCAGACGGACGGCAAGCGGGTGGCTCCGGCGACCGTGGTCGTGCAGTACGTCACGATCCGCACGTCCGGGTACCACGACTCCCTCGGCAACTACACGCCGTACACCGAGACGGTGGGCTCGGGGAAGGCGAAGGTGCTGCGCGACGGGCGGGCCTACGACGCCGACTGGAAGCGCGCGACGCCCGCGGACGGCACCGAGTTCACGGACCCGGACGGCAGCCCCGTGAACTTCGCCGAGGGCCAGGTGTGGGTGGTCTACGCGCGGGCGGCCTGAGGTCCGGGCGGCTCGGTCAGCGGGGAGCCACCAGGGGTTCCGCGGGGTTGCGGAGCCCTTCGGCCGCGTCCGCGACCCGCCGGATGAGGTCGAAGAAGACGGTCTGCTCGTCAGCCGAGAGCGGGGCGAGGAACACCTGGTTCATCCGGGCCGTGCGCACGGTGAGCTTGCGGTGGGTGCGCACCCCGTCGTCCGTCAGACGCAGCAGGAAGCGGCGGCCGTCCGCCGGGTCACGGACCTTGTCCAGCAGCCCGCGCCGGCCGAGCCGGCTGATGACCTCCGCGATGGTGGACCGGTCAAGACCCACCCGCTCCCCCACCGTCCGCTGGTCGAGCCCGGGTTCGGCCACGAGCGCGTTCAGGACGGCGAACTGCGGTGAGGTGATCTCCTCCGAGACCATCGTGTTCCACAGCAGGTAGTGCGCCTGCTGCAACCGCCGGGCCAGGTGCCCGGGGTGGCTGGTCAGATCCACCGCGGCCATGTGCGCTCCCGTCCTTGAATTCGTTGGTGCACGGAACGATACCCCTCTCGACACTCACCGTCTGCACCGATGACCTGCCGTTTACCCGAGGTCTTGACGCTTCGGCCGACCAGTGGCAGCGTGAAGGACACCTCGCTGAAATACTCAGTGCCCTGACTAATTCCAGACCGGGCGCTCGGACGAGATGGGGCTTCACGGATGGACAAGGTGGTCGCCACGGCCGTCGAGGCGGTGGCAGACGTGCCGGACGGCGCGTCGTTGGCGGTGGGCGGTTTCGGGCTGAGCGGTGTGCCCAACGTGCTCATCGAGGCGCTGTACGAGCAGGGCACCGGCGGGCTGTCGGTCGTGTCCAACAACTGCGGGGCGATGGAGTCCGGGCTCGCCGTCCTGCTCGCGGCCGGGCGGATCGCGCGGGTGACCGGCTCCTACATCGGCGCGAACAAGGAGTTCGCCCGCCAGTACCTCGCCGGTGAGCTGGAGGTGGAGATGATCCCCCAGGGCACCCTCGCCGAGCGGCTGCGCGCGGGCGGGGCCGGGATCCCCGCCTTCTACACCCCCGCCGGAGTGGGCACGCAGGTCGCCGACGGCGGACTGCCGTGGCGCTACGACGGCTCCGGCGGCGTCGCTCTCGCCTCCCCCGCGAAGGAGGTCCGCGAGTTCGACGGCACCGAGTACGTGCTGGAGCACGGGATCCGCACCGACTTCGCGCTGGTCCGGGCGGCGAAGGGCGACCGGCACGGGAACCTGGTGTTCAGCAAGTCCGCGCGGAACTTCAATCCGCTGGCCGCGATGGCCGGGCGGATCACGATCGCCGAGGTGGAGGAGCTGGTCGAGCCCGGCGAGATCGACCCGGACGCGGTCCATCTGCCGGGGATCTTCGTGCAGCGGGTCCTCGCCCTCACCGCCGAGCAGGCGGGCGACAAGAAGATCGAACGGCGCACGGTCTCCGCGCCCGCGGCACGAGGAACGGTGAGCGGCTGATGGCCTGGACACGCGAGGAGATGGCCGCGCGGGCGGCGCGCGAGCTGGCGGACGGCCAGTACGTCAATCTCGGCATCGGCCTGCCGACCCTGATCCCCAACTACCTGCCCGAGGGCGTGGAGGTGATCCTGGAGTCGGAGAACGGCATCCTGGGCACGGGCCCGTACCCCGCCGAGGACCAGGTGGACCCGGATCTGATCAACGCCGGGAAGGAGACCGTGACGGTCCTGCCGGGCGCCTCCTTCTTCGACTCGGCGCTGTCCTTCTCGATGATCAGGGGCGGCCACATCGACGTCGCCGTGCTCGGGGCGATGCAGGTCTCCGCGGGCGGCGATCTGGCGAACTGGGCCATCCCGGGCAAGCTGATCACCGGGATCGGCGGGGCCATGGACCTGGTGCACGGCGCCCGCACGGTGATCGTGGTGATGACGCACACCGCCAAGGACGGCTCCCCGAAGATCCTCAAGGAGTGCGTGCTGCCGCTCACCGGCAAGGCGTGTGTGAACCGGGTCATCACCGATCTCGGCGTGCTCGACGTGACGCCCGAGGGTCTGCTCCTCGTCGAGACGGCGCCCGGTGTGGACGTGGACGAGATCGTCGCGAAGACCGACGCAGAACTGACCGTTGCGGAGAATCTGCTGTGAACCCCGTTTACATCGTCGACGCGGTCCGTACCCCGATCGGCCGCTACAACGGCGCTCTCGCCGCCGTACGCCCGGACGACCTGGCCGCCCACGCCGTCCGGGAACTGATCGCCCGCACCCCGCGGCTGGATCCCGCCCGCATCGAGGACGTCTACTTCGGCAACGCCAACGGCGCCGGCGAGGAGAACCGCAACGTCGGCAGGATGGCGGCGCTGCTCGCCGGGCTGCCGACCTCGGTCCCCGGCGTGACCGTCAACCGCCTGTGCGCCTCGGGCCTGGAGGCGGTCGTCCAGGCGGCCCGCGCCATCGCCGCCGGGGACGCCTCCATCGCCGTGGCCGGCGGCGTGGAGTCCATGACCCGCGCCCCCTACGTCCTGCCCAAGAACGACAAGCCGTTCCCCGCCGCCCACACCGAGCTGTACTCGACCACGCTCGGCTGGCGCATGGTCAACCCGCGGATGGAACCGCAGTGGACGATCCCGCTCGGCGAGTCGGCGGAACTGATCGCCGACAAGCACAAGATCACCCGGGAGCAGCAGGACGAGTTCGCCCTGCACAGCCACCACAAGGCGGCCCGGGCCCAGGCCGAGGGGCTGTTCGACGCCGAACTCGCGCCGGTGCCGGTCCCGCAGCGCAAGGGCGACCCGGTCGTCGTCGGCGCCGACGAGAGCGTACGGCCGGACGCGTCGCCGGAGGCGATGGCGAAGCTGAAGCCGTCGTTCCGTCCGGACGGCGGCACGGTCACCGCGGGCAACGCGTCACCGCTGAACGACGGCGCCGCCGCGCTGCTGCTGGTCGACGAGGCGGGCCTGAAGGCCACCGGCCGCGAACCCCTCGCCCGGATCTCCGCCACCGGCGTCCACGCCCTCGACCCGCACTACTTCGGCCTCGCCCCCGTCGAAGCCGTCCACCGCGCCCTCACCAAGGCGGGCCGGATCTTCGGCGACCTGGACGTCCTCGAACTCAACGAGGCCTTCGCCGCCCAGGTCCTCGGCTGCCTCGCCGAATGGCCCGGCCTGGACCCGGCGATCCTCAACCCGCAGGGCGGCGCCATCGCCCTCGGCCACCCCCTCGGCGCCTCCGGCGCCCGTCTCGCCGGCACCGTCGCCCACCAGCTCGCCCGCAAGGGCTCCGGAGTCGGCGTCGCCACCCTGTGCATCGGCGTGGGCCAGGGCCTCGCCCTCGTCCTCGAACGCTGAGAACCCCCGAGGAAACCCCATGACTCTCACCCAGCACGACATCGACCGGGAGATCGCGGCCGAGCACGCCGCCTACGAGAAGCGGATCGCCGACGGCGCCCCCGTCGAGCACCACCCGCGGCGCGACTACGCGCCGTACCGCTCCTCCGTCCTGCGCCACCCCAAGCAGCCGCCGGTCGCGATCGACGTCAGCAAGGACCCGGAGCTGGTGGAGCTGGCCTCCCCCGCCTTCGGGGAGCGGGACATCACCGAGATCGACAACGACCTGACCCGGCAGCACGACGGCGAGCCGATCGGGGAACGCATCACCGTCTCCGGACGGCTCCTCGACCGCGACGGACGCCCGGTCCGCGGCCAGCTCGTCGAGATCTGGCAGGCCAACTCGGCCGGCCGCTACGCCCATCAGCGCGAGCAGCACGACGCCCCGCTGGACCCGAACTTCACCGGCGTCGGCCGCACCCTGACCGACGACAGCGGCTGCTACACCTTCACCACCATCCAGCCGGGCCCCTACCCCTGGCGTCAGCACCTCAACGCCTGGCGTCCGGCGCACATCCACTTCTCGGTCTTCGGCTCGGCGTTCACCCAGCGGCTGGTGACGCAGATGTACTTCCCCAGCGACCCACTGTTCCCCTACGACCCGATCATCCAGTCCGTCACCGACGACGCGGCCCGCCGGCGGCTGATCGCGACCTACGACCACAGCCTGTCGGTACCGGAGTTCTCCCTGGGCTACCACTGGGACATCGTCCTCGACGGCCCGCACGCCACCTGGATCGAAGAAGGGCGCTGAGCTGCCATGACGAAGATCGACACCAGTCGTCCCGAGACGGTCCTGCCCACCCCCTCGCACACCGTCGGGCCCTTCTACGGCCACGCCCTGCCCTTCCCCGGCGGCGGCGACATCGCCCCGGTCGGCCACCCGGACACGATCGCCCTCCAGGGATACGTCCGCGACGGCGCGGGCGATCCGCTGCCGGACGCGTTCCTGGAGCTCTGGGGTCCCGACCCGGACGGCCGGGTGCCGCGGGTCGACGGCTCCATGCGGCGCGACCCGGCGAGCGGCGGCTTCCTGGGCCGCAACGGCGTCGAGTTCACCGGCTGGGGACGCGTGCAGACCGACGCCAACGGCCACTGGTCCGCGCGGACACTGCGGCCCGGCGCGCGCGGGCGGAACATGCCGTACCTCAGCGTCTGCCTGTTCGCGCGCGGACTCCTCGTGCACCTGTACACGCGGATCTACCTGCCGGGCGACGACGCGGCACTGGCCGCGGACCCCCTGCTGTCCCGGGTGGATCCGGAGCGGCGCGCCACGCTGATCGCCGCCGAGGGACCGCACGGCACCTACCGTTTCGACATCCGCCTTCAGGGCGAGGGCGAAACGGTCTTCCTGGAGTTCCAGTGAGTTCTGCCGACGACGACGCGCTGCTCGGTCCCGGGTGGGCGGACTCCGCCGCCGCGTCCGCGACCGGTGACACCGCCTACCTCCAGGCGCTGCTCGACGCCGAGGCCGCGCTGGCCCGCGCCCAGGGCCCGGCCGAGGCGGGCGAGGCGGTGACCGGGGCGGCCGACGCCGCACGGTTCGACGTGGCGTCGATCGCCCGGCGCGCCCGCGCCGCCGGCAACCCGGTCATCCCGCTCGTCGCCGATCTGACGAAGGCGGTGGGCGAGGAGTACGGGCCTTGCGTCCACCGGGGCGCGACCAGCCAGGACATCATGGACACCGCGACCATGCTGGTCGCCCACCGCGCCCTGCAGCCGCTCCTCGCCGACCTGGCGCGCACCGAGTCGGCGCTGGCGCGGCTGGCCGCCGAGCACCGGGACACCGCGCTGCCCGGCCGCACCCTCACCCAGCACGCCGTACCGACGACGTTCGGGCTGAAGGCGGCGGGCTGGCGTTCGCTGGTGCTGGACGCGCGGGACCGGGTGACCGCCGTACGGGACTCTCTGCCCGTCCAGCTCGGCGGCGCCGCCGGGACCTTGGCGGCCTTCACGGCGTACGGCACCGAGGACGCGACCGCGCTGGTGGCGGCCTACGCGCGGGAGACCGGGCTCGCGGCGCCGGTCCTGCCCTGGCACACCCTGCGCACGCCGGTCGCCGACCTGGCCGGCTGTCTGGCGTTCACGGCCGGGGCGCTGGGCAAGATCGCGGCGGATGTGCTGACGCTGTCCCGTACCGAGATCGCGGAGCTCGCCGAGGGCAGCGGCGGCGGTTCGTCGGCCATGCCGCACAAGGCGAACCCCGTACGGTCCACGCTGATCGCGGCCGCGGCCCGGCGGGCGCCCCAGCTCGCGGCCACGCTGTACGGGTCGCTGGCCGCCGAGGACGAGCGGCCGGCCGGTGCCTGGCACGCCGAGTGGGAGCCGCTGCGCGAGCTGCTCCGGCTGGCGGGCGGCGCCGCCCGGGACGCCTCCGAGCTCACCCGGGGGCTGCGGGTCCACACGGACGCGATGCGCGCCCACCTGGATCTCACCCACGGCCTGATCGTCTCGGAGCGGCTGTCCGCCGAACTCGCCCCGCTGCTCGGCCGCACCCGCGCCAAGGAACTGCTCACGGAGCTGGCCCGGCGCACCCACACCGAGGGCCGGAGCCTCGCCGAACTCCTCGCCGCTGAGCCGGAGTTGCAGGGCATCGACCTGGACGACCTCACTGACCCCGTCCGCTACACCGGCAGCGCCGCTGCCCTCACCGACCGCGCTCTGGAGCGACGTTGACCGACCTTCTCCTCAACCACCGCGCCGAGGGCCCCGCTTCCGCTCCCCCGCTGCTGCTCGGCCCGTCGCTGGGCACCTCGTACGCCCTGTGGGACGCGGTCGCGCCCGAGCTGTCCGTCCGGCACCGGGTGGTCCGCTGGGACCTGCCCGGGCACGGTGGCTCGGCGGCCGGGCTGATCCGGGCGGGGGCCACCGTCGGCGACCTCGCCGACCTGGTGCTGCGCCTGGCCGACTCGCTCGGCGTCGAGCGGTTCGCCTACGCCGGGGTCTCGCTCGGCGGCGCCGTGGGGCTGCATCTGGCCGTGCACCGGCCCGAGCGGGTGTCGTCGCTCGCCGTGATCTGTTCCTCGGCCCACTTCAACGGGGCGAAGCCGTGGCAGGAGCGGGCCTCCCGGGTGCGCGCGCAGGGGCTCGCCGAGCTGGCCGGGGCGGCCGACTCCCGCTGGTTCACGCCCGGGTTCACCGTGCCGCGGCTCGTCCAGGACCACCGCGACGCCGACCCGGAGGCGTACGCCGCCTGCTGTGACGCCCTGGCCGCCTTCGACCTGCGCGACCGGCTCGCGGAGATCGCCGCGCCGACCCTGCTGATCGCCGGCCGGGAGGATCCGGCGACCCCGCCGGCCCATCTGCGGGAGATCGCCGACGCGGTGCCCGGGGCCGCGCTCGTGGAGCTCCCCGGTGCCTCCCATCTGGCGCCCGCGCAGTGCCCGGAGGCCGTCCTGACGGCGCTGCGCGCCCACTTCGACGGAAGTGCCCCGCGCGGCATGGAGGTGCGCCGGGAGGTGCTCGGCGACGCGCACGTGGACCGGGCCCAGGCCCGGCAGACCCCCTTCACCGCGCGCTTCCAGGACTTCATCTCCCGCTACGCGTGGGGCGAGATCTGGACCGACCCCACGCTCAGCCGCCGCGAGCGCAGCATGATCACCCTGACGGCGCTGGTCGCCCACGGCCACTACGACGAACTGGCGATGCACGTCCGGGCGGCCCGGCGCAACGGCCTGACCCCGGAGGAGATCGGCGCGGTGCTGCTCCAGACGGCCGTCTACTGCGGCGTACCGGCGGCGAACTCGGCGTTCGCGGCGGCGCAGCGCGTGCTCGCGGAGGAGGACGCGGGGTGACCCCCGCCCCGACCGGTCAGGCGACGGGTCCCGGCTAGGCCGGCCCGGTTCCCTTCGCCAGCGCCTCCTCCGCCTTCGTCACCAGGCCGTCGGCGCCGCACAGCCGGGCCAGGGTCAGGCCCCGGTTGAGTTCGGCGGTGGAGCGGGCCGCGATGCCGTACTCGATGCGGGCGGCGGCGTGCTCGTACTGGCAGGGCGAGGCCTCCAGGAAGGTCACCGCCTGCGCGGCGAGCCGTACCGCGCGCTGGCCGGTCTCCAGGGCGGCGGCGCAGCGCAGGGCCTCCCCGATGGCGGTGTCGGTGCCGAAGCGTTCGGCGTGCCGGCGCGCGTCGGAGGCGAGCCGGGCGGCCCGCGCCGGGTCCTCGGTGGCGAGGGCACGGGCGAGGTCGACGGCCCAGGGCACGAGCACGGGATTGTGGTGGCCGCGGGCGGCCGCCGCCTTCTCGGCCTGCTCCAGTTCGTTGATGCCGTCCTTGGTCCGGCCGACGGCCAGCAGCAGCCGGCCGCGCACCGAGCGCGGGTCGGGCAGCACGATGGTGGACGGGTACGGCGGTGCGAAGCCGTACTGCTCGGCGACCTCCCAGGCCTCCTGGGCGTGGCCGCGGGCGAGCAGGGTGTCGACCAGGTTGCAGGTGGCCGACCAGTACAGCGGCAGCCCGCGGCCGACGCGCTCGGCCAGCCGCAGCGATTCGCGCAGCGACTTCTCCGCCTCGCGCAGCCGTCCCCGCCTGCGGTGTCCCACCCCGACGTAGGCGTGCGCCAGGGCGAGGTGGCCGCCGCTCCAGCCGGCCGACTCGTAGGCGCGCAGGGCCTCGGTGTAGAGGGCTTCGGCGCGGTCGAGCCGGTCGGCGAAGGCGTACGCGCTGGCGAGCATCATCAGCAGCTCGATGCCCCACTCCGGGTCGGTCCAGCCGAGCCCGGGCGCCAGGCGGCCGTTGACGAGGGCGCGGTCGCACAGCTCGACGACCTCCTCGGCGTTCTCGCCGTGCGCCATGGCGTCGAAGCCGCGCAGGATGAGCACGGCGCGCTCGGAGTTGTCCCGGCCGGAGCAGGTGCGGGCGAGTTCGGCGAGCCGCTCGGACCTCCCGGGCGAGCTGGCCTCGCCCGCGTGGATGCCCTCCCACATGTACTGCACGGCCTGCAACCGGAGCTTGGCGGGCCCGGATTCGTGCCGGGCGGCCTCCGCCTCGACGGTGCGGACGGCCTCCTCGATCTGGTTGTTGTGCAGGAACGCCTGGGAGAGCCGGTAGACGGCGTCCACGCGCGCGGGGCCGTCGAGTCCGGGCATGGCGAGCGCGCTGCGCAGGTGGTTGATGGTGGTGGCCGGTGCGGTCAGCAGGGCGGCGCAGCCCAGTTCGTACAGGACGTGCGGATGGACCTCGGGCCGGGGCGGTTCGCGCAGGGCGCGTTCCAGACAGCGGCGGGCGGCGTCCGGGGCGCCGACGGCGAGGTGTTCGGCGGCGGCCTCGCGCAACTGCCCGACCAGTTCGGCGTCGTCGTCCGGGTGAACCTCCAGCAGATGGCGGGAGGCGGCCGCGGCGCCGCGCCCGGAGTCGGTGACGACGCGGGCGGCGATGCCGTGCATGGCGGTGCACAGGGCGGGCGGGATGGAGTTGTAGACGGCGGTGGCGATCAGCGGGTGGACGAACTCCAGCTCGCCCTCCTCCACCGCGCCCGACGCCGGGTCGGGGGTGGTGAGGATGCGGGCGTTGAGCAGGAGGTCGGCGCAGCGGACGGCGTCCTCACGGCTCATGGTGGCGAGTTCGGCGACCTGGTCGACGGTGATGCCGGCGCCGAGGATCGCGGCCGCCCAGGCGAACCGGGTGGCCTCGATGCCGAGTCCCTCCAGGCGGGCGACGAGTCCGCCGCCGCGGGCCGAGCGGTTCAGGGCGCGCAGTTCGGCCGCGGAGGACTCGACCGGCTCCATCTCGCTGTCCTGCACCTTGGCGAGGAGTTCGACGGTCTCGTAGGGGTTTCCGGCGGTGACCGCCCAGACCTCGCGGCAGAACGCGGCGTCGGCGTGCCCGCCCAGGGTGGCCCGGGTCAGGCCCGCGGTGGCGTCCGGGGTCAGCGCGCTCAGGTTGGTGACGGGGCTCCCGGCGGCTGCGGCCACCGCCTCCAGGTGCCGGGCACTCTCGCCCCGGACGTCCCCGGGCCTGCGCGCCACCACCACGAGCACGGACAGGTCGTCGAGACGCTCGGCGAACGCGGCGAGCCAGCGCAGCGTCTCCTGGTCGGCCCAGTGCGCGTCGTCGATGAGCAGCACCAGCGGCCAGTCGCGCCGCGCGAGTCGCCGTACGGCCGCGACCAGACCGTCGCACACGCCCTGCGGGTCGGGCCGCCGCTCGCCGGGTTCCGCTATGCCGAGGGCGGGGCCCGCGATGTCGTACCAGTCTCCGAGGTACTCGCGGGCCTCCTCCGGCAGCAGCGACACCAGGGCCGGCTGGAGCAACTGCCGTACGACGTTGAAGGGGACGGACCTGAGGGTCTCGCCGCCGCGGGCCGACCAGACCTGGCAGCCGCGGGCCTCGGCGATGCGCCGGGTCTCGGCCAGCAGGGCGGTCTTGCCGAAGCCCGCCTCGCCGCGGATCACCAACAGGCTGCCCGCGGAGGAGCGGTCGGCGCACAGGGTGTCCACCGCCCTGACGACGGCGGCGACTTCGGCCTCGCGCTCCCACAGGAAGGCCGACGCGGCCACCGGGGGCCGTCCCTCCGTCATCCCGCTACCTCCCCAAGTCGCCCGAACGACGTACAGCACTTGAGCGTAGTCCTCCGGCCGTCCGCTTGGTGGGCGGTCCGGGCAGCTGTTGCCGTCACGGGTGACGGACCGTTCGGGAGGATGACGGGAAGGACTCGGCGGGGGCGGTCCGGATCCCTCTCATCCGGCTTTCACCGTCGCCTCATACGGTGGGGGCATGACGCAGGTGACTCCTCCCGGGTGGTATCCCGACCCAGGGCAGACAAGTGACGGTCCCGCCACCGAGCGCTGGTGGGACGGCAGGGCATGGACGGACCAGACCCGCCCCGTGGGCTCGGCCGCCGTATGGGGTCCGCCGGCCGCCGGAGCACATCCGGCCCATCCGGCTTATCCGACCTATCCGGCTTATCCCGCGCCGCCGCCCGGCCGGCGGCGCGGGGTGCGGACGGGCATAGCCGTGGCGGTGGCCGCCGCGGTCCTCGCGGCCATCGGCGTGGGCGTGTACGCCCTGGCCGGCGACGGGGGCTCGGACGGCTCCACCGCCACCTCCTCGCCGAGTCCGGGCGGTCCGGGCGGCCCCGGCGGCCAGGACGACCCCTTCGGCGACTCCGGCGGCCCCGAGGGGCAGTCCCCCTCCCCGTCGCCCGAGGGGTCCGAGGCGCCGCGCATCGAGAGCGGTTCGGTGACCGACCCGATCAGCGGCATCAGCCTGCCGGTGCCGGACGGCTGGTACGGCCAGGAGATCACCGTGGGCGCCTCGGTGACCTCGGAGGAGTCGTACAAGTGCCCCGGCGACACCTCCCAGAGCTGCACCAAGGGCGGCGCCTACTCGGCCCCGGCGGAGGCGCTCGGCACCAAGGGCGGCACCGCCGAGGCGGTCGCGAAGGCGGACATCGAGGAGAACGCCGAGCAGTCCTACGGCGAGGGCTACGGCGGGATCACCTCGCACGAGGTGCTGGCCTCCGAGGCGGTGACGGTGGCCGGGCAGAAGGGCTACCGGGTGCGCTGGAAGGCGGTCACCAGCAAGGGCGCCGACGGCTATGTCGAGTCGCTTGCCTTCCCCTCCCCCGCCGACTCCGGGCGGATCGTGGTGGTCCGCTTCGGGATCGACGTCGGTGAGAAGCAGTCCGTGATCGACGAGATGACCAAGGGCATCGAGGTGGCGTCCGGCACCGGCAACGGCCAGGACGTCTGAGGCGCCGGTACGACGAACGGCCGGGTGGGGCACCTCTCCGCTCAAGAGGGACCCCACCCGGCCGGGGGGTGCGCGCCGCCCCCGTCCCCACGGTGCGGCGCGTCCAGGCCGCCGTCCAGTCATCCCGTGGACGGCGGCCTGAGCTCTATTTCAGGCCCAGCGCGGGCAGTACGGCGGCCTCCACGAACCTCAGCAGATAGTCGGGGTCGGCGAACTCGCCCTCCAGCACCGGCCGGGCGCGCAGCACGCCGAAGATCTGCGGGGCGACGTACGGCAGCGCGGGATGGTCGGCGGCGACCTCGCCGCGCTCGACGCCGCGCTGGAGGATCCTGCCGAGCGCGGCGAGCTCGGGTTCGATGAGCGTCTCGCGCAGCGCCTGCTGGAGCTCGCGGTCCTGGGTGACCGCGTGGCCGAAGGCCTGGAGCAGGACGCTGGTGTCGCCGGAGCAGTCGCCCACCGCCCGTCCCGCCTCGCGCAGATCGCCCGCGAGCGTCCCGGTGTCGATGCCGGCGAACCGCGGGGAGCGGCTGGCCCGCAGGGCCGCCGCGACGAACTGGGGCTTGGTCTTCCACTGCCGGTAGAGCGTGGACTTGCTGCACCGGGTGCTCGCGGCCACGCCCTCCATGGTGACGGCCTCGTAGCCGCACGCACGGATCTGGTCGAGGACGGCGTCGAAGAACTCCTTCTCACGCTCGGGCGTGATCTTGGAGCGGCGCGAGGCGGTGACCGTGTCCGGTCCGTCCGCGGCCTGCGACGTCATCGGCTCTTCTCCTCGCTCGAGTGCTTCCAGTGTGTCCGATGTCTATCGGTACGCCAGTGTACCGGTACCCGCTCGTATCGGTACACTGGCGTATCGGTACAGTGTCGTTTCGGTACTTACCCGTATCGATGAGTTCGGTGCGTTCGCGGAGTCCACCAGACCTGCGGGCCGCCGCCCGCACCACCCACGCACCACCGTCAGCGAAAGGGCCGGGGGAATGAATGCCCGCACCGAGCCTGTGTCAGCCGAGCCGGACGCGACCGTTCGTCCGCCGCTCGTCCGTGAGCTCCTGCTCGTCGTAGGACTCTTCCTCGTCTACAAGGCCGGCCGGCAGCTGGCCACCGGCCACACCGGCGAGGCCTTCCGCAACGCGGACCGGGTCTGGGACCTGGAGCGGGCCCTGCGGCTGCCCGGCGAGGGCTCGGTGCAGTCGGTGCTGCTGCACGGCGACACCCTGATCCGCCTCGCGAACACCTACTACGCGACGGTGCACTTCCCGGCCACCGTGGCCTTCCTGGTCTGGCTGTACCTGCGCCGCCCCGGGCACTACGTGTGGGCCCGCCGGGTGCTGGCCGCGGTCACCGCCGTAGCGCTGGCGGGCCATCTGCTCTTCCCGCTGGCCCCGCCGCGGATGCTCGCCGGGACCGGCCTGCTCGACACCGCGCGGGTGTACGGGCCGTCCGTGTACGGCCCGCCCTCCAGTGACCAGCTGTCCAACCAGTTCGCGGCGATGCCCTCGCTGCACTTCGGCTGGGCCCTGATGGGCGCCGTCGGACTGATCGTCGCCACCCGGTCGCGCCTGCGCTGGCTGTGGCTGCTGCACCCGGTGCTGACCCTGCTGGTGATCGTGGGGACGGCCAACCACTACTGGCTCGACGCGATCGTGGCGGCCGCCCTGCTCGGGCCGGCCCTCGCGGTCATCCATCCGCCGCACCGCGCGACGACGACCGCGCGGCGCGGCACCAAGCAGCTGGTACCGGCCGAGGACCAGCCCGTACTCGTGGGAGCGGGACGATGAACGCGACCCTGATCGCCGTGATCCTGTCCTTGTTCTCGGCCGTCGCCTACGCGACCGCCGCGGTCGCCCAGGAGCGGCTCGCCTCCAGGAGCGCCGGGAGCGGGGTGCTGCGGCTGCTCGGCTCCAGCGCCTGGTGGTCGACGGTCGGGCTGAACGCCACCGGCGCGCTGCTGCACGTGGTGGCCCTGAAGTACGGGCCGCTCACCGTCGTCCAGCCGCTCGGCGCGCTCACGCTGGTCGCGGCCGTGCCGCTGGGCGCGCGGGTCGCGGGGCGCCGGGTCAGCGCCGTCGAGTGGCGGGGCACCGCGTTGACCCTCCTGGGCCTGGCGGCGATCCTCGCCACGGCGTCCGGGTCGGCGCCCGAAGAGGTGCTGAGCCCCTCCGAGGCGGTGGCGGTGGCCGCGGTGACCGCGGTGCTGATCGGCGTACTGGGCCGGCCGGGCAAGCGGCGCGGGCTGCGGCACGCCACCGCGTCCGGCGTCGCCTCCGGGGTCGCCTCGGCGCTCACCCAGACCGTGACGGTGGCCGCGACGGACCGCTCGGGGAGCCTGCTGAGCATGCAGGTGATCGGGGTGGCCCTGGTCGTCGCGGCCTTCGCGGCGGGCGGTCTGCTGCTGTCGCAGTCGGCCTACCGGGACGGCCTGGACGCCCCGCTCGCGCTGGTCACCCTCTCCAACCCGGTGGCCGCCGCGCTGATCGGGCTCGCGCTTCTGGGCGAGCGGCTCCAGGGCGGCGCGACCGGCGCCCTGCTCGCCCTGACGGGCGCGGGCGTCGCGGCCCGTGGGGTCATCCTCCTGACCCGGGCCGCACCGGCCGCGGACGCGGCGGACGCGGCCCTGACGCTGAGGGCTCTCACCGCCGACGCCCAGCCGGCGCCGGGGATCTCCGCCGCCGAGGCCCGGCTGAGCCTGGCTGACCGGCCGGCAGCGGGGATCCCCGTCACCGACCCCCAGCCGACCGGATCCGCGGCCGCCGTCGATGACGATCACCCCGTGGCCGCCGTCCTGGCCCTGGAGCCCGGTACGGCGGCCGCGGAGCCCGCGATGGTGCCGCGGCAGGTGAAGCCGGGGCACCTCACGCCGCTGTGAGACGCGTTACTCGACGATCATCGCCGGGTCGCTCACACCCGGCCGCCCGTTCTCGACGTGACCGGCGAACCTCCGCAGGAACGCCGGGTCGGCGTCGGAGGTGACGGTCAGGTCGTACCAGCGCCGGCTCGCCGTGAGGTCGGCGGTGTGCCGCACGGTGGCGCCGGGGCGCACGGTGAAGGTCCGCGCCGCACCGCCGTAGCCGCTGGTGACCTTCAGCCGGACCGTGCCCGGCCCCTTGTTGGTGAAGGCCAGCTGCACATCGTCACCGGTGTGGCGCGCGGTGACCTCGGGCCCGGCGGTCTTGTTCGGGCCCTTGAAGACGCGCAGGAAGCCGTTCGGGCCGTGCACGGTCAGGTCGTACGAGCCGTTCGAGTACGCCGAGTTCCAGGTGTCCGCGATGTTCTTGCCCGCCTCGGTGGTGTACGTCCACGGACCGTCGGTGCGGTTGCCGGAGGTCACCAGGAAGGCGGCGCCCGCATTGGCGCCGGAGGCGAAGGTCAGCGTGATCCTGCCGCCCGCCGGGTCCACCGAACCGTCCACGGACGGGGCGTACTTCAGCGGGCGGGCCGGGCGCAGACCGCGCTCCTGGCGGGGCATGTCGGGGTCGGCCGGCGGCGTCGGCCGGTAGTCGGGGTGCCGGTCGCGGTCCTGCGGTTCGTACGCGTCCGTTCCCGGCAGCGCGGCCGGCCGGCTGTCCTTGCGGGAGAAGTCGAACGCCGAGGTCAGGTCGCCGCACACGGTCCGGCGCCACGGGGAGATGTTGGTCTCCCGCACCCCGAAGCGGCGCTCCATGAACTGCAGGATCGAGGTGTGGTCGAGGGTCTCGGAGCAGACGTAACCGCCCTTGCTCCACGGCGAGACGACCAGCATCGGCACCCGCGGACCGAGGCCGTAGGGGCCGGCCGGGCGCCTGCTGTCGCCCGGGTAGAGGTCGAGCGAGACATCGACGGTGGACTTGCCCCGGGAGGCGTCCTTCGGCGGGAGCGGCGGCACCAGGTGGTCGAAGAAGCCGTCGTTCTCGTCGTAGGTGATGAACAGGGCCGTCTTCGACCAGACCTCCGGGTTCGCGGTGAGGGCGTCCAGGACCTGGGCGATGTACCAGGCGCCGTAGTTCGAGGGCCAGTTGGAGTGCTCGGTGAAGGCCTCGGGGGCGGCGATCCAGGAGATCTGCGGCAGCTTCCCGGCCCGCACGTCGGCCTTCAGCTGATCGAAGTAGCCGTCGCCGCTCTTGACGTCGGTGCCGGTGCGGGCCTTGTCGTACCAGGGCTCGCCGGGCTGGGCCTCGCGGTACTTGTCGAAGTACAGCAGGGAGTTGTCGCCGTAGTTGCCGCGGTAGGGGTCGCTGATCCAGCCCCAGGAGCCGGCCGCGTCCAGGCCGTCGCCGATGTCCTGGTAGATCTTCCAGGAGATGCCCGCCTGCTCCAGCCGCTCGGGGTAGGTCGTCCAGCCGTAGCCGAGTTCATCGTTGCCGAGGACCGGACCGCCGCCCGTGCCGTCGTTGCCGGTGCAACCCGACCACATGTAGTAGCGGTTGGGGTCGGTGGAGCCGATGAACGAGCAGTGGTAGGCGTCGCAGACGGTGAAGGCGTCGGCGAGGGCGTAGTGGAAGGGGATGTCCTCGCGGGTCAGGTACGCCATCGTCGTGGTGCCCTTCGCGGGGACCCACTTGTCGTACTTGCCCTTGTTGTAGGCGGCCTGGCCGTCGGTCCAGCCGTGCGGCAGGCCCTCCAGGAACTGCATGCCGAGGTCGTCGGCGGTGGGGTGGAAGGGCAGCAGGTCCTCGGTGCCATCGGACTGGTGCCACACCGACTTGCCGCTGTCCAGCGTCACCGGGTGCGGGTCGCCGAAGCCGCGGACGCCCCTCAGCTTGCCGAAGTAGTGGTCGAAGGAACGGTTCTCCTGCATCAGGACGACGATGTGCTCGACGTCCTCGATCGACCCTGTGCGGTGGTTCGCCGGGATGGCGGCGGCGCGCTGAATGCTGCTCGACAGCGCGGTGAACGCCGAGGTGGCGCCCGCGAGTTGAAGGAATCGGCGCCGGTTGACTTCGGGCATGAGTGAGGGACCTCTCCCCTTGGGGGTGTTCGACCGGTCGGAACGGTGTGACGGATTGTGCGCGGAAGGAGTGTTCCAAGAGCACCAAACGTCAGGGAAGGGTCCGGTGGCGGCCGTGTGAAAGTCACCGGTACGGGTGGTGCCGGAGCGGCCCGGACCACCGACCGGTAGCGCTTCCGCCTGACGGAAGCCGCCTTGCCCCGCCCCCGTGCGCGTCACGACCCTGGTCCCCACCACGGCACGCGGGGCGACGGCGCCCCGCTCTCAGGGACGGGAATGCCATGCCACACACCACCGCCTTCGCCAGGAACCAGTGGTACGTCGCCGCCTACAGCCACGAGGTCGGGCGGGAGCTGCTCGGCCGGACGGTCCTCGGGGAGACGCTCGTCCTCTACCGCAGCGAGGAGGACGGGTCACCGGTCGTGCTGCACGACCGGTGTGTGCACCGCAGGTACCCGCTGTCCGAGGCGCCGACGCGGCTCGACGGGGACCGGATCGTGTGCGGGTACCACGGGTTCACGTACGACACCACCGGGGCCTGCGTGTACGTGCCGGGGCAGAAGCGCGTACCGCGCACCGCCCGCGTCGCCTCCTACCCCGTGGTCGAGCAGGACTCGCTGGTGTGGGTGTGGATCGGCGACCCGGCGCTCGCCGATCCGCAGGCCGTGCCGCGCGCCGCGCATCTCGACTCGCCCGGCTGGATCACCGTCCGCGGCATGGAGCCCATCGACTGCGACTACGGTCTCCTCGTCGACAACCTCCTCGACCTCTCCCACGAGACCTATCTGCACGGCGGTTACATCGGCACCCCCGAGGTCGCCGAGACGCCGATCACCACGGAGGTCGACGAGGGCGCGGGGATCGTCCGGGTGAGCCGGCACATGGACGACGCCGAATGCCCGCCGTTCTACGCCCGGTCGACCGGCATCGACGGCCGGATCATGCGCCGGCAGGACATCGAGTACCACGCGCCCTGCCTCTACCTCCTGCACAGCAGGGTCGCTCCGGTCGGCGTCGTGCCGGGGGCCGACGGCAGCGATCCGGGCGGCTTCCACACCGAGATCACGTACGCCATCACCCCGTCCGCCGCGGGCAGGGTGTACGACTTCTGGGCGGTGTCCCGCGACTGGGCCACGGACGACGCCGAGGTCACCGAGTTCCTGCGGAGCAACAACCACACGGTGGTCATGCAGGACGTCACCGCGCTCAACCTGCTCCAGCGTTCGCTCGGCACCGAGCGGGACGGCTACCAGGAGCTCAGCATCAACATCGACACCGGCGGCCTGGCCGCCCGCCGGATCCTCGCCCGGCTGGCCGAGGAGGGCGACAAGCCGGTGGAGAAGGCGCTGTGACCGCGCCGACCGGCGAGATCTACCGGATCGACTGGCTGCCGGGCACCGACGTGCTGCGCGGCACCTGTCACTGCGGCGCCCGGCACACCGCCGAGGACCCCGTCGAGATGTGGGAGTGGATGCTCGGCCATCCCGAGGGACACGATTCATGACCGAACTCGTCGTGCTGAAGCGGGAGTCGCTCGCGGAGGGGGTCGTCGGGCTCACCCTGGCCCATCCCCTCGGCCGGCCGCTCCCCGAGTGGGCGCCCGGGGCCCACATCGACCTGCTCCTCGGTCCCGGCCTGGAGCGGCAGTACTCCCTGTGCGGCGACCCCGCCGACCGCGCCGCCTGGCGGATCGCGGTGCTGCGGGAGCCGGACGGGCGGGGCGGATCGGCCTTCGTGCACGAGCGGTTGGGGCCGGGCGGCACGGTCCGGGTGCGCGGCCCGCGCCAGCACTTCGCCCTCCGCCCGGCCGCCCGCTACCGCTTCGTCGCGGGCGGCATCGGGATCACCCCGATCCTCCCCATGCTCGCCGCGGCCGACGCGGCGGGCGCCGAATGGACGCTGCTGTACGGCGGCCGCACCCGGGCCTCCATGGCCTGCACCGGTGAACTGCGCCGCTACGGCGACCGCGTGACGCTCGCACCCCAGGACGAGACCGGACTGCTGGACCTGGCGTCCGTCCTGGACGGCCTCCCCGACGGCACCCTCGTCTACTGCTGCGGCCCGGGGCCCCTGCTGGACGCGGTGGAGGAGCGGTGCCCGGCTGGGGTCCTCCAGGTCGAGCGGTTCCGCCCGAAGGAGCAACCGGCCGGGCAGGACGCCGAGTTCGAGGTCGTTCTCGCCCGCAGCGGCCGTACCGTCACCGTCCCGCCCGGGGTCTCCGTGCTGGACTCGGTGCGCGCCGCCGGGGTCGAGGTGCTGTACTCCTGCGCCGAGGGCACCTGCGGGACCTGCGAGACCGATGTCGTCGAAGGCACCCCCGACCACCGGGACTCGGTGCTGAGCGACGCCGAGCGCGCGGCCGGGGAGACCATGCTCATCTGTGTGTCCCGGTGCCGGGGGAAGCGGCTCGTGCTGGACCTGTGATCCGCAGGTCGGCCTCGATCCGGGCAACCGTGTCCAGCAGCGGCGGCAGCAGGTCACGGCGTACCGACTCCAGGGAGTTGCGGCCGGCGTGCACCGCGATGTTCACGGCCGCCGTCACCGCGCCGCCCCGGTCCCGCACCGGGGCGGCGACCGACCGGAGCCCCAGCTCCAGTTCCTGGTCGACGATCGCGTACCCCTGCCGGCGCACCCGGCGCAGCTCGGCCCGCAGCGCGTCCGGTGCGACCAGGGTGCGCGGGGTCAGCGGGCTCAGGTCGGCCCGCGCCAGCCGGGTGCCGATCTCCTCCTCCGTCAGATGGGCCAGGATCACCCGGCCCACCGAGGTGACGTGGGCGGGGAAGCGGGTGCCCACGGTGATGGACGCGGTCATGATGCGGCTGGTCGGGACCCGGGCCACGTAGACGATGTCGTCGCCGTCCAGCACGCACAGGGACGACGACTCCCGTACCCGGCCGACGAGTTGTTCCAGGTGCGGTTCGGCGAGCTCGGGCAGCGTGAAGCTGGAGAGGTAGGAGTAGCCGAGCTCCAGCACCCGGGGGGTGAGCCTGAACTGGCGTCCGTCCTGGTGGACATAGCCGAGGTCGACCAGGGTCAGCAGCAGCCGGCGGGCGGCGGCGCGGGTGAGCCGGCAGTCGCGGGCCACCTCGCTGAGGGTGCGGGCGGGGTGCTCGGCGTCGAAGGAGCGGACGACGGCGAGGCCGTGCGCGAAGGAGTTCACGAAGTGGCGACCGCGGTCCGGCTCGGGCATCAGCGCCTCCTGACCTGTCAGAAATACATGTCAACAATCTTGTCAGCAAAACTCGTTGACCTGATCGGTGCGGGGCTCTACCTTCCCGCTGAGCGCATTTGAGCACTACTGTGCGGTCAGCGCACAGCCTGTCGGAAACACCGTTGTCTGCACAGGAGGAGTCATGCGTCGTCTGCTCGCCGTTGTCGCGGCCGGCACGTTCCTGTTCGCCCTGACGGCCTGCGGCTCGTCCGACGACGGTGATCCGTCGGACGAGGACGCCTCGGCGGGCGGCGTCACCACCGTCACCGTGGGGCTCATCCCCATCGTCGACGTCGCGCCCCTCTACCTCGGCCAGGAGAAGGGCTTCTACGAGAAGCACGGTCTGAAGCTGAAACTGACGACCGCTCAGGGCGGCGCGGCGATCGTGCCGGCCGTGGTCAGTGGGCAGTACCAGTTCGGGTTCAGCAACATGACCTCGCTGATGATCGCCCAGTCCAACAACGTGCCGGTGCGGGCGATCGCCAACGGCATCGCCTCGACCGGCCAGGACGGCAAGGACTTCGGCGGGCTCACCGTGAAGAAGGACAGCGCGGTGAAGTCGCCCAAGGACCTGGAGGGCAAGAAGGTCGCCGTCAACACGCTGAGGAACATCAACGAGACCGCGGTGCGCGAGTCGGTGCGCAAGGCGGGCGGCGACCCGGACAAGGTGCAGTTCGTGGAGCTGGCCTTCGACCAGATGCCCGCCGCGCTCGACGCCGGGCAGATCGACGCGGCCATGGTGGTCGAGCCGGCGCTCGCCACGGTCAAGAGCCAGGGCGGCCGGGAGATCGCCTCGTCCCTGGTCGACGTGGCCCCGAACCTCACGGTGGCGATGTACTTCACCTCCGTCCAGTACGCGCAGGAGAACCCGCAGCTGGTGAAGAAGTTCCAGGACGCCACCGCCGAGTCCCTCGCCTACGCCGACGCCCACCCCGACGAGGTCCGCGAGATCGTCACGACGTACACCAAGATCCCGCCCGCGGTGCTGGAGCAGGTGACGCTGCCGAAGTGGCCCGCCGAGCCGGACCGCGCCTCCCTCGAGAAGCTGATGCGACTCGGCCAGGACGACGGCCTGTTCAAGACCACCCCGGACCTGGACAAGCTCCTCTCGTGAAGGGCCTGAACGCCGTACTCGGTGCGGCCGGGCTCGCGGTCTTCCTCGCCCTCGGCGAGGCGGTGCCGCGGCTCGGCCTGGTCAAGGAGGCGTACTTCCCGCCCACCAGCCGGATCGCCGACGCCTTCGGCGCCGAACTCGCCGACTCCGCCTTCTGGTCGGCGCTCGGCGACACCCTCACCGGCTGGGCGCTGGGCCTGGCCATCGCCTCCTGCGCGGGGATCGCGGCGGGCGTGCTGATCTCGGTGGTGCCGTACCTGCGCGAGTCCACCGCCTCCACCATCGAGTTCCTCCGCCCCATCCCCTCGGTCGCGCTCATCCCGCTCGCCGTGCTCCTGTACGGCACCGAACTGCGCTCGGTCCTCCTCCTCGTCGTCTACGCCTCCTTCTGGCAGGTACTGATCCAGGTCCTCTACGGCGTCCAGGACCTCGACCCGGTCGCCGACGAGACGGCACGGTCGTACGGTCTCGGCACCTGGGCTCGGATCCGGCACGTGCTGTGGCCGACCGCGCTGCCGTACGTCATGACCGGGGTGCGGCTCGCCGCCGCGGTGGCGCTGATCCTCGCCGTGACCGCCGAACTCGTCATCGGCGCCCCGGGGTTGGGCGCGCGGATCGCCATCGCGCAGAACTCCCAGGCGGTACCCGAGATGTACGCGCTGATCGTGGTCACCGGCCTGCTTGGGCTGCTGATCAACGTGGGCGCGCGGACGGTGGAACGGCGGGCGCTGGCCTGGCACCAGTCGGTGCGCGGGGAGGTGATGGTGTGAGGCTGCTGCTCCTGCGCACCGTCTTCGTCCTCGCGCTGCCCGCCGTGCTGGTGAGCGTGTGGTGGGTGGCCTCCGACGACAGCACGGACGTGTACTGGCCGCCGCTGCGGACGATCCTGGAGACCTTCCCGGACGTCTGGACCGCCGACCGGCTGCGGGACGACGTCCTGCCCAGCGTCCTCAGGCTGGCCGCCGGCTACGCGCTCGCGGCCGTGGCGGGCGTGGCGCTCGGCACGGTCATCGGCTCCTACCGGCGGGTGCGGGCGGTGTGCGAGCCGGTGCTGGAGTTCCTGCGGGCGGTGCCGCCGCCGGTGCTGGTGCCGGTCATCATGCTGTTCGCGGGCATCGGCGACACCATGAAGATCACCGTGATCGCCAGCGGCTGCGTCTGGCCGATCCTGCTCAACACCGTCGAGGGCGTGCGCGCGGTCGACCCGGTGATGGCGGAGACGGCCCGCAGTTACGGCGTCACGGGCGCGGCGCGGCTGCGGCACGTGGTGCTGCGCTCGGCGAGTCCGCAGATCTTCGCCGGCCTGCGCCAGGCGCTGTCGCTCGGGATCATCCTGATGGTCATCAGCGAGATGTTCGCCGCCAGCAACGGACTCGGCTTCACCATCGTGCAGTTCCAGCGCAGCTTCGCCATCCCCGACATGTGGACCGGCATCCTGGTCCTCGGTCTGCTCGGCTTTCTGCTCTCCGTCGTCTTCCAGCTCGTCGAACGGCGCGTCCTCGGCTGGTACCACGGCCTGCGCGCCGCCACCCGGCGGTCCCCGTGAACCTCCTGAAAGGGCAACCCATGCTCGACGTGCGCGGCCTGAAGAAGGTGTACGAGGGATCCGGACGCCGGGTGGAGGCGGTGCGCGATCTCACCTTCACCGTCGACGCGGGTGAACTGGTCTGTCTCGTGGGCCCGTCGGGATGCGGGAAGACCACCCTGCTGAAGTGCATGGGCGGCCTGCTCGCGCCGACCGGCGGCGAAGTCCTGCTGGAGGGACGGAAGGTGACCGGGCCGCCGCCCGGGATGGCGTTCGTGTTCCAGGAGTACGGGCGCAGCCTGTTCCCGTGGATGAGGGTCGGCGAGAACGTCGAACTCCCCCTGCGGCAGAAGGACCTGGACAAGGGGCGGCGACGGGAACTGGTGCGGGACGCGCTGGAGTCCGTCGGTCTGGAGGACGCCACGGGGGCCTATCCGTGGCAGTTGTCCGGCGGGATGCAGCAACGCGTGGCCATCGCCCGGGCGCTGGCCTACGAGCCGCGGGTGCTGCTGATGGACGAGCCGTTCGCGGCGGTCGACGCGCAGACCCGGGCCGATCTGGAGGACCTGGTACGGCGGTTGTGGCGGGAGCGGGGGATCACGATCCTGTTCGTCACCCACGACATCGACGAGGCCGTGTACCTGGGCGAGCGGGTGGTCGTGCTGTCCGCCTCCCCCACCGTCGTCCAGGAGCAGCTGAAGGTCGATCTCCCGGACGAGCGGGACCAGTTGCACACCCGGGTCGCACCGCGCTTCGCGGAGCTGCGCACCCATGTGTACGAGCAGATCCAGGCGGCGAAACGGGGGGTGCCGGTCCTGAAGGCGGACACGCCTCCGCCTCACTGAACGCCGGGCGGCGCGGACCGCTGCGCGGCCCACAGTCCGCGCACATGGCCGAGGTGCCGGGTCATGACCTCCCGCACGGCGTGCTCGTCCCGGGCCAGCAGGGCGTCGAGGAGTTCCAGGTGCTCCTCCGCGGAGGCCAGCAGCCGGCCCGCCTTCACCAGCGCGGTGAGCCCGTAGAGGCGGGAGCGGCCGCGCAGGTCGCCGACGACCTCGACGAGGTGGGCGTTGCCCGCGAGGGCGAGCAGGCCGAGGTGGAAGCGGGTGTCGGCCTCGACGTACGCGATCAGGTCACCGGCGGCCGCCGCCCGCACGATCTCCCGGGCCGCCGGGCGCAGCGCCTGAAGCGAGACGGGGTCGGCGGTCCTCGCCAGCTCGGTCACCGTGGGGATCTCGATGAGCGCGCGGATGTGGGTGTACTCGTCGAGCTGCTGGTCGGAGACCGCGGTGACCCGGAACCCCTTGTTGGGGACGGTGTCGACCAGGCCCTCCTTGGCGAGGTCCAGCATGGCCTCGCGCACCGGCGTCGCCGAGACGCCGAAGCGGGCGGCCAGGGTCGGCGCGGAGTACACCTCGCCCGGGAGCAGCTCGCCGGCGATCAGCGCGGCCCGCAGGGCGTCGGCGACCCCCTCGCGGTAGCTGCGCTTTTTGCCGCCCAGCGTGGGCAGGGAGGGGGCGCCGGCGGGCTGGGCGGCCATAGAGGTGTCTCCTAGGAATGCAATGTCACGCGTCACCGGCCATTGTCCCTGCCCGGCTCAGAGCACGAATCCGGCCGGGAAGGGGTCGCTGGGGTCGAGGAGATACTGGGCGGTTCCGGTGATCCAGGCCCGGCCGGTGAAGCTCGGCAGGACCGCGGGGCGCCCCGCGACCTCGGTGGTGCCGAGCAACCGGCCGGTGAACGTCGTGCCGATGAACGACTCGTTGACGAAGTCGGTGTGCAGCGGGAGTTCGCCGCGGGCGTGCAGCTGCGCCATGCGGGCGCTGGTGCCGGTGCCGCAGGGCGAGCGGTCGAACCAGCCCGGGTGGATCACCATCGCGTGCCGCGAGTGACGGGCGGTGGCGCCCGGCGCGTACAGGTGGACGTGGTGGCAGCCGTGGATGGAGGGGTCCTCGGGGTGGACGGGCTCCGAGTCGGCGTTGATCGCCTCCATGAGGGACAGGCCCGCCCGGAGGATGTCGTCCTTGCGGGTGCGGTCGAAGGGCAGCCCGAACTCCGTCAGCGGCAGGATGGCGTAGAAGTTGCCGCCGTAGGCCAGGTCGTAGGTCACCGTGCGCCCGTCGGCCAGTGCGATCGTGCGGTCGAGGGCGACGGAGAAGGACGGCACGTTCCGCAGCGTGACGGCCTTCGCGGCCCCGCCCTCCACCGCGACCTCGGCGACGACCGGGCCCGCCGGGGTGTCGAGCCGGATGGTGGTGACCGGTTCGACGACCTCGACCATGCCGGTCTCCACCAGCACGGTCGTCACGCCGATCGTGCCGTGCCCGCACATCGGCAGATAGCCCGACACCTCGATGTAGAGGACACCCCAGTCGCAGTCGGGGCGGGTGGACGGCTGGAGGATCGCGCCGCTCATCGCGGAGTGGCCGCGCGGCTCGTTCATCAGGAGCCGCTTGATGTGGTCGCGGTGCTCTCGGAAGTACAGCCGCCGCTCGTTCATGGTGGCGCCGGGGATGGTGCCGATGCCGCCGGTGACGACCCGGGTGGGCATGCCCTCGGTGTGCGAGTCGACGGCGTGCAGGACGAGTTCGCTGCGCATGGCCCCTAGACCGATCCGGCCGCGAGGGCCTTCTGGGTGGCGGCGCGGACGACGGCCTCCTGCTCGGGCAGCAACGGCACGCGCGGCGGGCGCACGGGGCCGCCGTACCTCCCGGCGACGTCCATGGACACCTTGATGGCCTGCACGAACTCGACCCGGGAGTCCCAGCGCAACAGCGGGTGCAGTCGCGCGTACAGCTTCTTCGCGGTGTCCAGGTCCCCGGTGACGGCCGCGCGGTACAGCCGCACCGTCGCCGCGGGCAGCGCGTTCGGGTAACCCGCCACCCAGCCCTTGGCGCCGGCCAGCGCCAGCTCCAGCAGGACGTCGTCGGCGCCGATCAACAGGTCGAGTTCGGGGGCGAGTTCCGCGATCCGGTAGGCGCGGCGGACATCGCCGGAGAACTCCTTGACCGCGTGGATGTGGCCCTCGGCGTGCAGTTCGGCCAGCAGCTCCGGCACCAGGTCGACCTTGGTGTCGACGGGGTTGTTGTACGCGACGACCGGCACGCCCGCCTTCGCGACCTCGGCGTAGTGCGCCAGCACCGACCGCTCGTCGGCGCGGTAGGCGTTCGGCGGCAGCAGCATCACGGACGCGCATCCGGCGTCCCGCGCCTGCTCCGCCCAGCGGCGGGCCTCCGCCGAGCCGTACGCGGCGACGCCCGGCATGACCCGCTCGCCGCCGACGGCGGCCACGGCCGTCTCGACGACGCGGGCGCGCTCCTCGGGTGTGAGGACCTGGTACTCGCCGAGCGAGCCGTTCGGCACGACGCCGTCGCAGCCGTTCGCCACGAGCCAGGCACAGTGCTCGGCGTAGCGGTCGAGGTCGACGGAGAGGTCGTCGCGGAGCGGGAGGGCGGTGGCGACGAGGACTCCGTGCCAGGGGCGGGGGTCGATGGTGGTCATATGGGCCTTCCCTCGGTCTCGGTGGAGTGTGACATGGCACAGGCCGGGTGCATCTTCGGTGCGGTGGGGAGCACGGGTGCGGGGTGTGGTCAGTCGCCGTCGCGGTCACCGTCCGTGTCCCCGGCCCGTGCCAGCACCCCGAGCGGCACGGGCCGGGCGAACGGTCGGCGCGACGGTGTGAGCGCGCACCCGGCGAGCCCCGCGACCGCCGGTCCGCACACCCGCCCCTGGCACCAGCCCATCCCGGCCCGGGTCAGCAGCTTCACGGTCCGCGCGTCCCCGGCCCCGAGTCCGGCGACGGCCTCGCGGATCGCGCCGCCGGTGACCTCCTCGCACCGGCACACCACGGTGTCGTCGGTGACCAGTTCGGCCCAGTGAGCGGGCGGGGCGTACACCGTGTCCAGCGCGGCGAAGAAGGCGCGCAGCCGGGTCCGGGCCCGGGTGGCCGCCGCCCACGCGCGCGGGTCGCGTGCGGTGCCGCGCAGCCGGGCGGCGGCGGAGCGGCCCGCGATGTGCCCCTCGGCGAGCGAGAGGGCCGAGCCGCCGATGCCGGTGGTCTCGCCGGCCGCCCACACGCCGGGGACGTCGGTGCGCTGCTCGTCGTCGACGTGCACGGCGAGTCCGTCGAGCCGGCAGCCCAGGGTCTCGGCGAGGTCGGTGTCCGGGAGCATGCCGTGCCCCACGGCCAGGGTGGCGCAGGCGATACGGCGCCCGGTGCCGGGCCTGGCCCGCCCGGCACGGTCGAGCGCGGCCACGGTCACCGCCTCCAGCCGTGCGGTGCCGTGCGCCTCGACCACGGTGTGCCGGGTGAGCGTCGGCACCCTGTGCCGGAGCAGCCGTGCCGCGTACCCGGCGCCCTCGGCCACCTTGCCGGGTTCGGCGAGCAGTGCCCGGGACCGGCGTACGAAGGCCGCCGGGCCGGCCGAGTCGACCAGCGCGGCCACCTCGACGCCCGCCGCGGCGAGCCCGGTCGCCACCGGCAGCAGCAGCGGCCCGGTCCCGGCGACCACGGCGGTACGGCCGGACACCGCGAGGCCGCCCTTGAGCATGGCCTGCGCGCCGCCCGCGGTGACGACACCGGGGAGCGTCCAGCCGGGGAAGGGCAGCACCTTCTCGTAGCCGCCGGTGGCCAGCAGGACGGCGTCGGCGCGCACCTCCGCCGCGTCCCGCTGTTCGGGGCCGACCAGGGCGTGCACGGTGAATCCGTGGCGTCGGCGCTCGACCAGCCAGACGTGATGGCCTGTCAACTGCCGTACATGCCCGGCTTCTTCCTGGGCGCTCAGCCCGTCCCGCAGCCGTTCCCAGGTGTGCCACTGGTGGTGCAGGGCCTGGGGGCGGCGGGCGCGCAGGGCGGCCGGGGGGCGGCGGTAGAACTGGCCGCCCGCCTCGGCCGCCGCGTCGATCAGGGTGACCCGCAGGCCGTGGGCGGCGGCCGCGACGGTCGCGGCGAGGCCCGCCGGGCCCGCGCCGATCACCGCGAGGTGGGGTCGTTCAGTCATCGTGGCCGGTCCCCTCCTGGGTGCGGATCGCGTCGCCCGGGTGCAGGGGGACCAGGCAGGCGCGCTGGTTGGGGCGGTCGTTGACGGTGACCAGGCAGTCGAAGCAGACGCCGATGCCGCAGAAGACGCCGCGCGGGCGGCCCTCGCCCCGGGTGGTGCGCCAGGAGGTGACCCCGGCCGTCCAGAGCGCGGCGGCCACGGTCTGCCCGGGCAGGGCCTCGATCTCCCGGCCGTCGAGCGTGACCGTGAAGGCGGGGCCGGGGCGGGCTCCGGCCAGGTCCAGGGGCGTTCTCACGCGGCCTCCGCGGGCTCGGGGAAGCGGTCGGGCCGGAACGACGCCAGGCTCAGGTCGGGGGTCTTCCCGGCGAGCGCCTGGGCGATGAGGTGCCCGGTGCCGGTGGCGAGGCCGATGCCGGCGCCCTCATGGCCGCAGGCGTGGTGCAGGCCGGGGACCCGGGGGTCGGGGCCGATGGCGGGCAGGTGGTCGGGGAGGTACGGGCGGAAGCCGAGGTAGGAGCGCAGGGCGCGGACGTCCGCCAGGGCGGGGAAGAGCCGGGTCGCGCCGGCCGCCAACTCCCTGACGGCGGGCAGCGAGAAGCTCCGGTCGAAGCCGACGCGCTCCCGGCCGGCGCCGATCAGCACCGGGCCGGCGGCGGTTCCCTCCACGACCGGTGAGGCCTGGAGCGCGGCCGAGTCGCTGGCGACGTCGGCGACGTAGTCGGCGGCGTACACCTTGTGCCGGATCAGGCGCGGCAGGGGTTCGGTGACGAGGACGAAGCCGCGGCGCGGGAGGACGGGCAGGTGGGTGCCGGCGAGGGCGGCCAGTTCACCGCCCCAGGTGCCGGTGGCGTTGACGACCGCCGGGGCGTGGATGTCGCCGCGGTCGGTGCGGACGCCGCGTACCGCGCCGGCGGGGGTGCGGGGGACGGCCGTGACGGTACGGCCGGTGAGGAGCCGGGCGCCGGAGGCGCGGAGCAGATGGGCGGCGGCCAGCGCGGGCATCACCTGGGCGTCCTGCGGGTAGTGCATGCCGCCCGGCAGGCCGGGGGCGAGGTGGGGTTCCAGGTCGTACAGGGCCTCGCCGGTGGCCGGCCGGGCGAGGACTCCGGCGGCGCGCTGGCCGTCGGCGAGGCGCTGGAGCGCGGTGAGCCCTTCGGGGGAAGAGGCCACGACGAGGCCGCCCTTGGCCTCGTACTCCATGGACTCGCCGCGTTCCCGGGCCAGTTCGGCCCACAGGCGGCCCGACAGGAGCGCGAGGTCGAGTTCGGGGCCGGGCTCCTTGTCGGAGACGAGGAGGTTGCCCTCCCCCGCTCCGGTCGTGCCGCCGGCCACCGGGCCGCGGTCGACCACGATGACGTCGAGTCCGGCCCGGGCGGCGTACAGCGCGCAGGCGGCGCCCACCATCCCGGCCCCGACGACCACGACGTCGCAGGTCAGTCGCATGCTCACGGCAGTACTATGTCACATGGCTCTGGTACGGGGAATGACAAGGCGCCGTCGGCGACCTGAACGCCGACGGTGCCCGTCAGACCTCGGGGGCGGGTACCACGCTCAGATGGGTTGCCGTGCGCCGCGGACGTCCCGCTCTGCGGGAGGGGTGCGCGGGGCGGCGCGCCTCGCGCAGCACCAGGGTGATCCGCGTGTAGCCCATGTCCTTGAGGACGCCCGGCGTCTCGTCGACGATCCGGCAGTCGATGGCGCCCCAGCGGGGATCCGGGTGCAGCAGCGGCCGGACGGCACCGTCGTGCGCGAGGGCCTGCTCGCCGACCGTGCGGATCCAGTGCGGCAGGCCGTGCCGGTAGGCGGCCTCCATGATGGGGTCCTGGGCGATGTCCCGGCGGATGGCCTGGAGGCCGTGGTCGTGGCCGTGCCGCTCCACGGCGGCGGCGAAGTTCGCGAGCATCGGCAGGCACCAGCGGGACTCGTGCTCGCCGAGGACCGTGCTCGCGTCGGGGTGGAAGAGCACGAACCGGAGGAAGTTGTCACCGGGCATGGCCGTCGGATGCGGGCCAACGCCACGGAAAAGTGACGCGAAAGCGGCGTTGGCCAGGACGACGTCCCAGCGGTGGTCGAGCACGACGGAGGGGAAGGACCCGGCCTCCAGGAGGGTCGCGCAGTCCTGGAGATACGCCTCGGCCTCTGGATCGCCGGGGACGGGCCGCGGTGCCGATCGCTGCCCTCCTGCCTGATATGCCATCGGGAGGTCACCCCTCTTGCCTGTGCGGCCTTGACGCGGCGCCCCGATCCTGCTGCCCCGACGCAAGCGGTGTCAACTATCGTGGCATTTCATGCCGGTTGACGGCTGAAATTGGCCACAGTTGTGGCGAGACCTGGATGTGAGTTCGAACCACCCGCTACTCTCCGGGAAGTTCACACGCGACCGCTGGTGAGAAGACGGTGAGAGACGTAGGAGTTCTGTCGGTGACGGGTGGCTTCGAGGGTCCGGGCGCCACGGGGACGGCGGCACTGCCGGCCGTCGTCGCTCGCGTGACCGCGCTGGCCGACCGGCTGGGCGTGCCGCACACCGACGTCTTCGACACCGGCCGGCTGTCCGTCGCCTCCGGTGTTCCCGAGCCCGTGGTCAAGGCGCTGCTGCGCGGCCGGCCCGCGGGCGAACCCGACGTCCAGGCCCGCTTCCTCCAGCGGCTGGACCTGTTGCGGCGCACCCGGCTGAAGCCCAACGGCCGCAAGTACACCCAGCAGGAGATCGCCGACGGGGCGGGCATGTCGCGGCAGCAGGCGGGCGCCCTGATCAACGGCGACCGGCGCCCCACCATGGAGCACTGCGACGCCATCCAGCGCTTCTTCCGGGTGCACGCGGGCTTCCTCACCGCGGAGGACCCCGAGGCGCTCGCGGGCGCCCTGCAGCGCACCGAGCAGGAGCTCCTCCAGCAGCTCGCCGAGCGGGAGGCGGCGGTCGCGGCCGCGGACCCGCTGGAGCGGCTGCTGCAGGACCACGGCGTGCGCGGGATCGCCTGGCGGGCCGCGCAACTGCCCACCGACCAGCATCGCGACAAGGTCGCCGAATGGCTGGACATGCTCCTGGAGAGCGTCAAGCGGCCCGAGTCGTGACCCGGGGGAGAACTGTGGGCATCCGTAGGGACATGCACCGCCTGTGCGGCGAACTGGTCGGCGAGCTGGAGCTCCCCGCACCGGCCCACCCGGCGGACCTGTACGGCGCGCTGTGCGCGGCGATGGCCAGACGCCGTGGCCGCCCGGTCCGCTTCCGCACGGCCGCCTTCCCGGCCGGTACCGCGAGCGGGCTGTGGCTCGACATGGCCGACCAGGACCTCGTGGTGATCGAGGAACGCACCGCCCCCGACCATCAGTTGGTGATCCTCGGTCACGAGTTGTGGCACATGAAGGCGGGGCACAGCGGCCACCACATCGACGGCGCGGCGGTGGCGGCCCGGCTGCTCCAGGACGACGCCCAGCTGGAGGCGACGGTACGGCAGGTGGCGGCGCGCAGCCGCTTCGATCTGACCGACGAGCAGGAGGCGGAGAGCTTCGGGCTGCTGCTCGCCAGCAAGTGCCGTACCTGGCTGGCGGGTTCGACGCTGCGGGGACCGGTGCGCCAGGACCGGCTGGCGGGCCGTATCGAGGCGTCGCTCGGGTACCGGGGCCCACAGGGCTGAAGGCCCTTCACAGCAGGCCGGGGGCGGCTTTCAGCACCGCTGAGTGGGCGAACCGGCGAGTGGCCCCGGCCCGATTGTCAGTGGTGGACGGCAAGCTGGTGGTGCGCCCTCATCCGCGGGGCGGGACAGACGACGCCGACTTGGGGAGAGCCGACCGATGCCCACCGCCGTACTGACGGACCGCGAACGCATCGCCGTGCAGGCGTATCTGCGGCTGCTGCACACCGTGCGGGCCGCCTTCGACGCCGCCGGAGGACCGCCCGGCGATCCCCGGCCACCCGTGGTGCCGCCCGGTGTGCTCGCGGAGGCGGAGCGCGCCCTGGCGGACGCCGGCCTGACCGGCAACGAGGAGGAGTTCTTCCGGCTCCTGCAGAGCTGGTGCCGGGAGCCGTGAGGCGGCTCAGCCGTGCGGCACCGTGACGGCCGTGGCGACCAGGCCGTGCTCGACGGTCCAGCGGCCCTCGAAGACGCCCACGCGCCGGGAGCCGACCAGGGGGCCCGGGACGAGGAGCGTGGCGCTGAAGCCGCCGCCGGGCCGTCCGTCCGCGTCGGCGCGGAGGTCGATGTCGGCCTCGGTGAACTCCAGCCACTTGCCGGTGAGGGGGAACCACGCCTTGTAGACGGACTCCTTGGCGCTGAACAGCAGCCGGTCCCAGCGGATCTCGGGCCGTTCGCGGGAGAGCCTGAGCACCCGCTGGGCCTCGCCGGGCAGCGACACGGCGGCCAACACCCCGTCCGGGAGCGGCGCGTTGGGCTCGGCGTCGATGCCGAGGGAGGCCAGGTCCCCGGCGCGGACCAGGGCGGCGGCGCAGTAGCCGTCGCAGTGGGTCATGCTGCCGGCCAGCCCCTCGGGCCAGCGCGGGGCGCCCCGGTCGCCGGGCACGAGCGGCTGCGGCGCCACTCCGAGCTTCTCCATGGCCCGGCGGGCGCAGACGCGTACGGCGGCGAACTCCCGGCGGCGCTTGTCCACCGCCCGCGCCACGACGGCCGCCTCCTCGGGGTACAGGGCGGCCTCGGCGTCCTCCTCGCCGTACGCCTCCACGGTCACCACCGCGTCCGGCAGCAGCTCCTCGATCACGGGGCCCCGACCTCCCTGGGCAGTATGCGGCGCAGCCGTCCCGGCGGTTCCGGGCGCTTGCGCCACTCGCGCGGGTAGCCCACCGACACCTCCTCGAACCGGACGCCGTCGTGCCAGGTGGTCCGCGGGATGTGCAGATGGCCGTAGACCATGGTCTCCACCCGGAACCTGCGGTGCCAGTCCGCGGTCAGCTCGGTGCCGCACCACATGGCGAATTCGGGATGCCAGAGGATCTCCATGGGGTGCCGGTCGAGCGGGTAGTGGTTGATCAGGACCGTGGGCAGATCGCCGGGGAGCGCGGCGAGCCGGCGTGCGGTCTCGGCGACCCGGGCCCGGCACCAGGCCTCGCGGGAGGGGTAGGGGTCGGGGTGCAGCAGATACTCGTCGTTGCAGACGATGCCGGTGCCCTGCGCGTACCGGAGCCCCTGTTCCTTGGTGGCGCAGCCGGCCGGCAGGAAGGAGTAGTCGTACAGCAGGAACAGCGGGGCGACGGCCACGGGGCCGCCGGTGCCCTCCCAGACGAGGTACGGGTCCTCGGGAGTGATCACGCCGAGCTCGCGGCACAGGGCGACCAGGTAGTCGTAGCGGGCGACGCCGCGCAGGGTGACGGGGTCCCGGGGATGGGTCCACAGCTCGTGGTTGCCGGGGGCCCAGATGACCTTGCTGAAACGGCCGGAGAGCGTGTGCAGCGCCCATCGGATGTCGGCCACGGTCTCCGCGACGTCACCGGCGACCACCAGCCAGTCGTCGTCGCTCTCCGGGCGCATCTTCTCGACCAGGGCGCGGTTCTCCTCGTAGCCGATGTGCAGGTCGCTGATGGCCAGCAGCTGTCCGGCACCGCCGACCGTCGACGCCACCTCTCGTCCCCCTCCGCACGTGGAAAGCACCACGAGAACACATTCACGGGTCCGGTACAAGGCGGGTTCCCGCCTGCGGCGGGCGCGCAGGGGCGCGACCACGGTGTCCCATGATCCGCCCGGCCATGATCGGGCAATCCGTAACACGCATGTTGCACGCGGGGCCTTCGCGGGGCCGTATGATCGCCTCAACACCACCGCCATGCACATCCCTTCGCAGGGGGCGGTTTGGTGTACCTCCAAACTCCTTGGCCGGGCACGGCCTGCTTCGCCGTGCCCGCACACCCTGAAAGGCGGCCTGCATGGTCTCTCGCGTACGCGTCTGGCTCAACCGCACGTACGCGGAGAACGTGTTCTTCATGGATCAGCTGCGCCGAAATCCCGGCGACCGGGCCGTCGAGATCCATGCCACGCACGGCGACGCCGACTCCCCCGTGCTGGCCGCCGCCGACACCGCCGAGCTGGAGCCGGAGGGCCTGTCCCCGGCCGGGTACGTCGAGTACGCCCTCGATCAGTGCCAGCGCCGCGGCATCGACGTGTTCGTGCCCCGGCTGCACCAGTCGGCGGTGGTCGCGCACCGCGCGGAGTTCGCGGCGGTCGGTACGGCCCTGCTGGCGCCGCCGCCGGAGGCGGTGGCCGTCTTCCACGACAAGGTGATCGCGTACGAGGCGGTCCAGGCGATCGGGGTGCCGGTGCCGCCGTGGTGGCGGGTGCGCGGCGCCGAGGAGCTGGTCGCCGCGGTCGAGGAGCTGGAGGCCGCCGGGCACAAGGCGTGCTTCAAGCCGGCGTCCGGGGCGGGCGGGGTGGGCTTCCGCGTGATCACCCGCGCTCCCTTCTCGATGGCGCAGCTCAACGGCTTCCCGAGCCCGTACGTGCCGCTGGATCTCGTGGTGGACGCCCTCGCGCAGGCCGAGGAGGAGGTCGACTGGCTGGTCATGCCGCGCCTGGAGCAGCCGGAGGTGTCGGTGGACTGCCTCACCGGCCCCGACAACCGGATCCGGATGGCGGTGGGCCGCACGAAGAACGGCCGCCGGCGCGGGTTCACGCTCCACGAGCAGTGGCTGGAGCCGGCCCGGGCGATCGCCGAGGGGTTCGGGCTGCACTACCTGTCCAACATCCAGTTCCGGATGTTCGGCGACCGGCCCGTGCTGATGGACGTCAACACGCGCCCCGCGGGCGGCCTGCACCAGCTGTCGCTGTGCGGGATCAACGCGCCGTGGGCGGCTGTTCAGCTGGCGCTCGGGGAGGACCCGGGGGAGGTGGCGCCGCCGTTCCTCGGGCAGGACTACACGGTCGTCTCCGGGCTCCGGCCCCTGCGGGGCGCCCCGCTGCCCCAGCCGCGTGTGGAGGAGCCCCAGCAGGCCCTGCCCGCTCTCCCCTCCCCCGTGAACTCCCCCCTGAACTCCTCCGTCAGCTCCTCCGTCAACTCCGCTGCGGAGAGGGCGAGTCAGGCCCTGCCGCTGTAGCAGTCCGCCGGCCGGGACCGGGTTGGCCCTAGACCTCGTACCCCCATGCCCTCGCGATCTCCCGCAGACGCGGCGGCAGTTCGGTCGTCGGGTCGGCCGTGCGGGCGGGCTGGATGCGGCCGGACTTGATGGTGCTGCTCCAGTCGCCGAGCTGCGGCCGGAACCTGCCGTGGTCCTTGCTGCCGTAGTCGAGCATGCCGCTCTCCCACTCGACGCCCAGGTACGCGCAGAGGGCCCGGGTGGCCTGCTCCGGCTCCGCGGTGAGCTCCTCGTACGTCACCACATGGGCGTCCAGCGTCCGGCGCGCCTCCTCCAGTTTCTCGGAGTAGTTCAGCACCTCCGCCAGGATCTCCGCGTGGTCGGGATCCTTGCGGCGCTCGGTCAGGGAGGCGATGATCGCGCCCGGGTGCCGCAGCAGCAGGATGTAGCGGGCGTTCGGCCAGCATCGGTGCAGCCGGGGCCAGATGAGGGTGTTCGGCGGCGTCTTGTCGACGATGACGTCCTTGCCGCTGCGGGTGAGTTCGAGGTGCATCACCCGGTCCCAGAGCAGGTGTTCCAGCTCGGTCTTGTCCAGTTCCAGCGCCTTCATGGCGTCCGCGGTGAAGCTGCGGGTCAACTGGACGTGGACGGTGCGCAGATGCATCTCGTGCGGGGCGCGGATCCGGCTGTGGCTGTTCAGCAGCACCCGCAGCAGGGTCGAGCCCGAGCGCACCGAGGACAGCACGAACACCGGGGAGTCCACCAGGCGCGGGGCGCGCGGGGCCTCGTAGGGCGGCTGCTCGGGCTGTGCCTCGGCCCGGGGTGCGGGAATGGCGTCGAGGGTGCGGCGTGGCGGGCTCACCGCCTGGATCATCAGCCTGCCCCGACGCCTGAGCCCCTTGCCGATCACGGCTTTGCGCGAGTCTCGCACCGTCACACCTTTCTCTTGCGTCTGCCTCCGCATCCCAGAGGCAGAAGGCGAACTCCAGGTGTCCGGAAGGCAAAGCGCCAGGGCCGCGGAGGCCCCGATTCCGGGGGTGACCTGGTGGTTTACCGCTTCCTTAAATCTTCATGGGAGTTCGGTGCCCGACGCGGCACGAGCGCTCACCGGAGGTAGGCCAGGCCGGGGTGGACCGAGGTGTAGCCCTCGACCAGATCGCGGGCGATGTTCACCGAGTCGACCAGCGGGTGCAGGGCGAAGGCCTTGACGGCCGTCGCCCGGGAGCCGGACTCGGCGGCGGCCAGCACTTCCCGCTCCACCGCCTTGACCGAGCAGACCAGCCCGGTGGCGTGGCCGGGCAGCGGGTCGACGGCGACGGGATGGGCGCCGTTGGCGTCGACCAGGCAGGGGACCTCGATGACGGCGTCGCGGTCGAGGACGGACAGCGTGTGCTGGTTGCGGACGTTCAGGATGAGGGTGGTGCGCTCGTCCCGGGCGATGGCCCGCATCAGCGCGAGGGCGACCTTCTCGTAGCCGCCGGACAGGTCGTCGGCGGCACGCTCGCCGGCGCCCGCGCTCTCCCGGTTCTCCGCCATGTACGTGGCCTCGCGCTCGGCGCGGGTGCGGTCCCAGGCGGCCAGCGCCGCGGCGTCCGGGTCGGTCATCTCGTCGTAGAACCGGGCCTGCTGGTCGCGGAGGAAGGCGCCGCGGGTCTGCTCGGCCCGCTGGTAGGAGCGCACGGCCTCGCGGTTGAAGTAGTAGTAGTGCAGGTATTCGTTGGGGATCGCGCCGAGGGACCGCAGCCAGTCGGGTCCGAAGAGCTTGCCCTCCTCGAAGGAGCCGAGCAGGGCGGGGTCGGCGAGCAGGCGCGGGAGTTCGTCCCGGCCGCCGACGCGCAGACCGCGGACCCAGCCGAGGTGGTTGAGGCCGACGTAGTCGATCCACGCCTCGGCCGGGTCGCGCACGCCGAGCACCCGGGCGATACGGCGGCCGAGGCCGACCGGGGAGTCGCAGATGCCGATGACGCGGTCGCCGAGGTGGCGGGACATGGCCTCGGTGACCAGGCCCGCGGGGTTGGTGAAGTTGATGACCCAGGCGTCGGGCGCGAGCCGGGCCACCCGCCGGGCGATGTCGACGGCCACCGGCACGGTCCGCAGGCCGTATGCGATGCCACCGGCGCCCACCGTCTCCTGTCCGAGCACACCCTCGGCGAGGGCCACCCGCTCGTCGTTCGCCCGGCCCTCCAGACCGCCGACGCGGATCGCGGAGAAGACGAAGTCGGCGCCGCGCAGCGCCTCGTCCAGGTCGGTGGTAGCGGTGACCTCGGGCGCGTCGGACACCTGGGCGGCCTGTTCGGCCAGTACCCGGGTGATGGCGGAGAGCCGTCGCGGATCCAGGTCGTGCAGCACGACCCGCGTCACCCGCCCGGCGCCCCGGTCCCCGAGCAGCGCCCCGTACACGAGCGGCACCCGGAATCCGCCGCCGCCCAGAATCGTCAGCTTCACGTCTGCACCTGCTGTCGTCGCTCTGCCAGCTCTGCACAGACATTACGCGTCCTTCCCCGGCCTCCCCCGCGCGTCGCGTCGGCGCTCCTCGGGGAACGGACCGGACCGGACCACTGGGCCGCCATCGGGTCAACGCCCGGTCTTCAGGGCGGCTTCATCCGGGAGCCCTGGAGCCACGGCATCCTCCTCCGCGTGACAGACGGCAGACCCGCCGGGCGCTCCGGCGCCGGGCTGGACGACGACGGCTCCGTCGCGTACGGGTTCGTCCTTCCCGAGCGCACGCCCGGGCCGGTGATGCACGGGCACCGGGAGATCGCGGCACCGGTGCTGTTGCGGGCCTTCCGGCACGAGGGTCTGGTGGTGCGGAACCACCAGTGCTTCCGTGGCCTGGACTGGCTGGCCGGACAGTGGGAGCTGACCCTCGCCGACGGCCGCACCCTGACCGCTCCGGCCGCGCTGCCCGATCTCCGGCCCGGCGAGACGGCGGCGGTGCCGCTGCCGTTCGAGCTGCCCGGGGACGGGGCCTGGGTGACCCTGCGGGTGACCACGAAGGACGACGAACCGTGGGGCCCGCGCGGCACCGAGGTGTGCGCGCCCCGGCTGCGACTGGGGGCGGCGCCCGTCGGGCCCGGCACCCGGTACCTCGGGTTACCGTGGGCCGCGTGACCACGGAAGAGTCGCTGCGGCCCCAGTCCCTCATGCTGACGTTCCTGGGCGAGCAGGTGCTCGGCCGGGACGTCTGCGTGTACTCGGGCAGCGTCATCGAGGTCTTCGCCCGCGCCGGGATCGGCGAGCAGGCGACGCGGTCCACGCTCACCCGGATGGTCAACCGCGGTCTGCTGCGCCGGCAGCGCGAGGGCCGGCGGATGTACTTCGGGCTCACCGACCGCTCGACGGCCGTCCTGCGCGACGGCGAGCGCAGGATCTGGCACGCCGGCGCGGTGAACCGGCAGTGGGACGGCACCTGGACGCTGCTCGGCTTCTCGCTCCCCGAGTCCTGGCAGCGCCAGCGTCACGACCTGCGCTCGCAGCTCACCTGGAGCGGCTTCGGACCGCTGTTCAACGGCCTGTGGATCGCCCCGGGCGAGGTCGACGTGTCGGCCCTGGTCGCCGAACTCGGCCTGTCGGCCCATGTGAAGGTCTTCCGGGCGCACGCGGACGCCGGCATGGACATCGGCGCCATGATCGAGGAGACCTGGGAACTGTCCGAACTGGCCGCCCGCTACGAGGCGTTCGTGACCCGCTGGCTGCCGTGGGAGACGGACGCCCCGGACGCCGACGACGCCCTCACGCTGCGGCTGCGGGCGCAGACGGAGTGGCTGCGGCTGATCCGCCGCGACCCCCGGCTGCCGGTCCGCCATCTGCCCGAGAACTGGCCGGCGGACCGGGCCGAGAAGACGTTCCGCTCGGTGCACGAGCGGCTGACCCCGCTCGCGGACGCCGCGGCGGCACGGCTTCTCGACCTGGTGCCGGTGCGCCGGGATCAGGCGTAGAACCGCGACAGGCTCCGCAGCACGGCCGCGGGCTTCGGGCCGCCCTCGATCTCGATCGTGCCGTCCACGGCGATCTGCACCCCGCCGGCCACCTCCTCGGCCTCGGCGAGCACGGCGGCCAGGCGGATGCGTGCGCCCGCCTTCACGGGTGCGGGGAAACGCACCTTGTCCAGGCCGTAGTTGACCTTCGTGGTGACGCCCCGGACGTCGAGGAGTTCGGTGAACAGGGGGATGAAGAGGGAGAGGGTGAGATAGCCGTGGGCGATGGGGGCGCCGAAGGGGCCCTCCTTCGCCCGCTCGGGGTCCACGTGGATCCACTGGTGGTCGCCGGTGGCGTCGGCGAAGGTGTCGATGCGGCCCTGGGTGACCTCGATCCACTCGCTGGTGCCGAGGTGGGCGCCGGCCAGCTTCCTGAGTTCGTCGAGGCCGTTCACGGTGATGCTCATGGGGTTCCTTCACTGTTGCCGTACCGACTGCGCAGACGGGACTTGAGGAGTTTTCCGGAGGCGGTGCGCGGGAGCCGGTCCGCGAGGACCAGCGACTTCGGGATCTTGTACTTGGCGAGGTGTCCGGTCAGGGACGCGAGGAGGTCACCGGGGTCGGGTGCGGCGCCCTCGCGGGGGACGACGACCGCGCGCGGCACCTCGCCCCACGTGTCGTCGGGCACGCCGATGACCGCGCACTCGGCGATGTCCGGGTGGGCGAGGAGCAGGTCCTCGATCTCGGCGGGGTAGATGTTCTCGCCGCCGGAGATGATCATGTCCTTGATGCGGTCGACGATCACGACATAGCCGTCCTCGTCGGTGCGGGCCGCGTCCCCGCTGCGGAACCAGCCGTCCGCGAAGGAGGCGGCCGTCTCCTCGGGCAGCCCCCAGTAGCCGGACATGACGTGCGGCCCGCGCACGACCACCTCCCCCGTCTCACCGACGTCGGCCGGAGTCAGGTCCGGGCGTACCACCCGCACATCGCTGAAGAAGTGCGGCACCCCCGCCGAACCCGCCTTGCTCACCGCGTGTTCGGCGTCGAGGAAGAGGGCGCCGGGCGAGGTCTCGGTCATGCCGTACCCCTGGAGGAAGGTCAGCCCGCGCTCCTGGTAGGCGGTGATCAGCGGGGTCGGCACCGGGGAGCCGCCGCAGGTGAGGATCCGCAGGGAGGACAGGTCGGCGTCCGCCCAGCGCGGGTGCCGGGCCAGCTGGTCGAACATGGTGGGCACCCCGAACATGAAGCTGATCCGGTGCCGTTCGACCAGGTCGAAGGTGGCATCCGGGTCGAAGGCCCCGGTCAGGACGCTGGTGCCGCCCTTGAGCAGCACCGGGAGCGTGAGCATGTTCAGCCCCGCGGTGTGGAACAACGGGGCGCTGACCAGGGCCCGTTCGTCGGTGAGCAGGTCGGTGTCGACGAGGACGTTGACCGCGTTCCAGGTGAGGTTGCCGTGGCTGAGCATGGCGCCCTTGGGGCGGCCGGTCGTCCCCGAGGTGTACATGATCATGCAGGTGTCGTCGGGGCCGACCGGCTCGTCGATGGGGGCGGTGTCGGCCGAGGCCAGCAACTCCTCGTATGCGGTGCCCACTTCGACGTACACCCGGATGTCCGTGCGCCGCACGCTCGGCGACGGGCTCCCGTGGATCAGCGCCTTGGCTCCGGAGTCGGCGAGCTGGTAGGCGATCTCGGGCTCGGCGAGCCGGGTGTTGAGCGGGACGAAGACCGCGCCGAGCGTGCCCGCGGCGAACAGGGTCTCCAAAAAGCAGGGGTGGTTGGGGCCGAGGTAGGCGATCCGGTCGCCGCGGCGCAGGCCCCGGGCGCGCAGGGCCTGGGCGAGGCGGGTGGTGCGGTCGTACAGCGTGGCGTAGGTGACAGCGGTGTCGCCGTGGACCAGGGCAGTGCGGTGCGGGGTCTTGCGGGCCCGGCGTGCGGGCCACGATCCCGTTCCCTCGTTGCGCATCCGGCACCCCTTACGGTGTGCTCAGCCCGAGCAGGCGGGCGGCGTTCTCCTTGAGGATCTTCGGCCTGACCTCGTCCTTGATCTCCAGCTTCGCGAAGTCCGCGAGCCAGCGGTCGGGGGTGAGGACGGGGAAGTCCGAGCCGAAGAGGACCTTGTCCTGCAGCAGGGTGTTGGCGTACCGCACGAGCTGCGGCGGGAAGTACTTCGGCGACCATCCCGACAGGTCGATGTGCACGCCGGGCTTGTGGCCGGCGACGGCGAGGGCCTCGTCCTGCCAGGGGAAGGACGGGTGCGCCAGGATGATCTTCAGGTGGGGGAAGTCGGCCGCCACGTCGTCGACGTGCAGGGGGTTGGAGTACTTCAGGCGGATGCCGCCGCCGCCCGGCACGCCCGCGCCGATGCCGGTCTGGCCCGTGTGGAACAGGGCGATCGTGCCCGTCTCCTCGATCACCTCGTACAGGCCGTACGCCACCGAGCGGTCGTTCGGGAAGAACCCCTGGATGCTGGGGTGGAACTTGAACCCCTTCACGCCGTACTCCTCGACCAGGCGGCGGGCCTGCCGCACGCCCGCCCGGCCGCGGAAGGGGTCGATGGAGGCGAACGGGATGAGGACGTCGGGGTTGGCGGCGGCGGCTTCCGCGACCTCCTCGTTGGGGACGGGCGGGGTGCCGGTGGCGGACTCGGCGTCCACCGTGAAGATCACGGCGGCCATGTTCCGCTCGCGGTAATGGGCCGCCGTCTCCTCCAGGGTCGGTTTGCGGTTGCCCGCCACCTTGAAGTAGGCGGAGGAGGCGTCGTGCAGATGGTCCGCGAGCGAGGAGTGGCCCGTGGACGACACCTCGGCGTGGGTGTGGACGTCGATCGCGGTCAGCGCCTGGAGGTCCATCACGCCTCCGGCAGCCGGGGCGCGGGGATGCCGACCGTCTGGAGTTCGGCGCCGACCGAGGCGGGGAAGGCGTCGGCGAGGGAGTCGGGGGTCCAGCCGCCGTCGGCGTAGGCCGTGCTGATCTCCCGCGGATGCGACCACAGGGCCACCTTGTCGCCGCCGATGCCGATGCACTGGCCGGTCACCGAGCGGGCCGCCGCGGAGGCGAGGAAGGGGACGAGGGCCGCGCAGTCCTCGGGGGTGCCGAAGCCCTCGCCCTTGCGGAGGACGCCGGGGAGCGGTTCGCCGTTGCGCAGGGCCTCGATGTACGGCGCGAAGGCGGGGACGGTCTCGGTCATGGCGGTCGCGGCGACCGGCACGATCGCGTTGACGGTGATGTGCGCGCGGCCCAGCTCCATCGCCCAGGTGCGGGCCATGGCGGCGATGCCCGCCTTGGCCGCCGCGTAGTTGGTCTGCCCGAAGTTGCCGCGCTGCCCGGCCGGGGAGCCGACCAGGATCAGGGTGCCGCCCTCACCCTGCTCGCGCATCCGGACGGCGGCGGCGCGGGCGCAGGTGAAGGTGCCCCTGAGGTGGGTCGTGATGACGGCGTCGAAGTCGTCGTCGGTCATCTTCCACAGCACCTTGTCGCGCAGGATGCCGGCGTTGGTGACCAGCACGTCGAGGCGGCCGAACTCGCCGACCGCACGGTCGACGAGGCGGTCGGCGGCCTCGGCCGTACCGACCGCCACCGCTTCGGCGACGGCCGTGCCGCCGGCCTCGCGGATCGACTTCGCGGCCTGTTCGGCGACGGTCCCGTCCAGGTCGTTGACGACCACCGAGGCGCCGTGGGCGGCCAGGGCGTGCGCATAGGCGAGGCCGAGGCCCCGGCCGCTGCCGGTGACGACGGCGGCCTTGCCGATGAGATCGATGCTGGGCACAGCTGAGTCCTTCCAAGGAGTGCGAAAGCGGGGACTGCGTGAGCGAGAGCTTGGACTGCGTGAGCGAGATCGAAGCTAAGAGCAATAATTGGTGACGTCAATAGTTGTCACCGACTGCCAGGCTGGGAAAGACTGGCCCCATGAAGACCGACCCGATCGACGCGAACGAGCCATGGATGCGCGACCTGCACGCGGACACCGGCTACCTGCTCTACCGGCTGGGCCTGCGCTCCGGGCAGTTGTTCAACTCCTGCCTCCAGGAGTCCGGCCTGCGCCTGCGCCACTACGCGGTGCTGCGCTTCCTCGCCACCTGCGAGGGCGCCCTCCAGCGCGAGCTCAGCGCCCGTCTCGGCTACGACCCGAGCGCGATCGTGGGCCTGGTCGACGACCTGGAGAAGGCGGGCTTCGCCGAGCGCCGCCCCTCCCCCGACGACCGCCGCAGCAGGATCGTCGTCCTGACCGGAGCCGGCCGCGCCTTCCTGCGGGACACCGACGAGGCGGGCCTGCGGGTGACCAACGAACTCCTCGAACCGCTCGCGCCGGCCGAGCGCGAGACGCTGCACGCCCTGCTCCTGCGGATCGCCCAGGACGGACTGGCCTGACGACGAGAATGTTGTGCAAGTGATTGACGGCTGCACGACTACTGCCTAACTTCACGGAGGCATCGGCACCGTCCCCCAGGGAGCCCACCGTGCAGCCATCCCCACCCGTCCCCGACTCCCGGCAGTTGCGCAGAGTCGCCCTGTCCGGCCTGCTCGGCACCGCCGTGGAGTTCTACGACTTCCTCGTCTACGGCACCGTCGCCGCGCTCGTCTTCGGCGAGCTGTTCTTCCCCGACGCCGACCCCGCCGTCGGCACGATCGCCGCCTTCGGCACCTTCGCCGCCGGTTACCTGGCCCGGCCCGTCGGCGGCATCCTCTTCGGCCACTTCGGCGACCGCGTGGGCCGCAAGTCGATGATGCTGCTGACCATGCTGTTGATGGGCAGCGGCAGTTTTCTGATCGGTCTGCTGCCCACCTACGACGCGATCGGCGTCTGGGCGCCCGTGCTGCTGGTCCTGCTCCGCGTCGTGCAGGGCATCGCGATCGGCGGGGAGTGGGGCGGCGCCACCCTGATGGTCGTCGAGCACGCCGAGCGCACCCAGAGCGGGCGGCGCGGGCTGTGGTCCAGCTTCACCCAACTCGGCGCCCCACTGGGCTCGTTGCTCTCCGCCGGAGTCGTCACCGCGGTCTCCGCGCTGCCCGACGACGACTTCCGCTCCTGGGGCTGGCGGGTGCCCTTCCTGCTGAGCGTGGTCCTGCTCGGCGTCGGCATGTTCGTCCGCCTCAAGGTCGCCGAGAGCCCCCTGTTCACCAAGCCCGCGCCGCGCGAGAAGCCACCCGTGCTGGAGGTCCTGCGCCGCCCCAAGCCGGTGCTGCTGGCCGCCTGCGTCGGCATCGGCGCCTTCACCGCGCAGTCCCTGCTGACCAGCTTCATGATCACGTACGCCGTCGACGAGGGCTACAGCCGCTCGCAGGTGCTCACCGCGGTGACCGTCGCCTCCGGGGTCGCCCTGCTGGTCCTGCCCGCCGCCTCCGCCCTCTCCGACCGGGTCGGCCGCCGTCCGGTCGTGCTGACCGGCGCCGTCGCCTCCGCCGCGCTCGCCTTCCCCGTCCTGGCCCTGGTCGAGTCCGGCTCCCCCGGCCTGCTGATCCTCGCCCTCGCGCTCGGCCACGGCGTGGCCCAGTCCACGATGTACGGCCCGCTGGGCGCCCTGCTCACCGAGATGTTCGGCACCCGGGTCCGCTACACCGGCGCCTCCCTCGGCTACCAGGGGGCCACCCTGCTCGGCGCGGGCTTCTCCCCCCTGATCGCCAGCAGTCTGCTCGCCTCGAACGGCGGTGACGGCACGCCCGTCTCCCTGCTGCTGTGCGGTGGCGCGGCGATCACCGCGCTGGCCGTGTGGCGGATCCGCGAGACCCGCACCGACGCCCTGGAACCCGCCCCGGCCCGTTCCGCGACCCCCACCCCGGAAGGGACACCCCGTTGAGAACCCTGGTCGCCGTCGCACTGGCCGTCACCCTCACCACGGCCGCCGCCCTGCCCGCTGCGGACACCCACCTGGAGGGCCATCTCCCCTCGGGCGCCGCCTACTTGATGGACGTGTCGGCGAACTGGAACGGCACGGTCCTGCTGTACAGCCACGGCTACCGGCCCGCCGGCTCACCCAACCCGGCCCAGAACGCGCCCGATCCGACCACCCGGGCCGAACTCCTGGACCAGGGCTATGCCTTGATCGGCTCCTCCTACGCCACCACCGGCTGGGCCGTGACCGACGCCGTGCCCGACCAGCTCGCCACGCTCGACGTCTTCACCGAGAAGTTCGGCCCGGCCGACGAGACCCTCGCCTGGGGCACGTCCTACGGCGGACTGGTCACGACCAGGCTCGCCGAACGGCACGCCGACCGCTTCGACGGCTCGCTGTCGATGTGCGGCCTGGTGCAGGGCGGCGTGGCGAACTGGAACAGCACGCTGGACCCGGTGTTCGCGCTGGACACCCTGCTCGGCTCGGACGTCCGGCTCACCGGCTTCGCGGACCGGGCCGAGGCGCAGCACGCCGCCGCGTCGCTCTCCGCGGACCTGACGGCCGCCCGGCAGACCCCCGAGGGCCGCGCCCGGATCGCCCTCGCCGCCGCTCTGCACGGCATCCCCGGCGACGCCCTGCCCGGGCTCGTCCAGCTCCCCGCCTTCAGCTGGCGTCAGGAGGCGGAGACCCGGGCGGGCGGCAACCCGTCCTGGAACACGGGCGTCGACTACACGGCCATGCTCCACCGCTCCCCGTTGTACAAGGAGGTCGCCGGCCTCTACAAGGAGGCGGACGTCTCCCTGCGCGAGGACCTCCACGCCCTGCGCCGGGCGCCCCGGGTCACCGCCGACGCCCCGGCCGTACGGTGGATGCGGGACACCAGCGTCCTCACCGGCCGTCTCACCGACCCCCAGCTGACCATCCACACCACCGGTGACACCCTGATCCCCGTCCAGGCGGAGAGCGCCTACCGCAGGGCCGCCACCGCGGCGGGCTCGGGCGCACTGCTGGCGCAGGCCTACGTCGACGCGCCCGGCCACTGCACGTTCACCCCCGGCGAGACGGTGGGCGCCCTGCACACGCTGCGGGCCCGGCTGGCCACGGGCCGCTGGGACGCCTCGCCCCGCGCGCTCAACTCCCGTGCGCGGCAGACCGATTCCACCACCGAGCCCCGCTACACCGGGTACAGTCCGGCCCCCTACCCCCGCCCCTACGATCTGGCCCACCCGGGAGACGCCCGGCCATGACCCCTCGTTCCGCGCCCGACCGGCTGCTGTCCGTGCTCGCCGCCTTCGACCACGAGCATCCGGCGCTGAGCCTGACGGACATCAGCCGGCGGGCCGGGCTGAGCCTGACCACCGCACACCGTCTGGTGGGCGCCCTCACCGAGTGGGGCGCGCTGGAACGCGACCCGGGCGGCGTCTACCACGTGGGGCTGCGGCTGTGGGAGATCGCGGCACTGGCCCCGCGCGGCCTCGCCCTCCGGCAGGTCGCGCTGCCCTTTCTGGAGGACCTGTACGAAGCGACCCACGAGAACGTGCAGTTGGCGGTGCGGGACGGCCCGGAGGTCGTCTACATCGAGTGGCTCTCCGGCCGCTCGGCGGTCGGCGTCCACATCCGCGTCGGCGCCCGCTGGCCCCTGCACGCCACCGGGGTGGGCCTCGCCCTGCTGGCCCATGACGACCCGGCCCGCCAGGAGGAGTACTGCTCCGGGCCGCTGGCGTCCTTCACCCCGTACACGATCACCGACCCCGCCCGGCTGCGCCGCGAGCTGGCCGAAGTACGCCGTACGGGAGTGGCGGTGAGCAGTCGTCAGGTCACCGACGACGCCCTGTCGGTGGCCGCGCCCGTACGGGGAACCGGCGGCGCGGTGGTCGCGGCGGTGTCGGTGGTGGTACCCGAGGCCGACGCCCAGGTACCGGTGCTGGCCCCGGCCGTGCGGATCGCGGCGCGCGGGATCTCGCGCGCTCTGGGGTGGCTCCCCGAGGGGCACTGAACGCTCAGCCCAGCACCGTGCGGGCCAGGTACGTCACGTCCTTTCCCGCGTGCCGGGCGGTGGCCCGGCAGGCGAGGGTCGTGTCGGAGGTGACCCGGGCCGGGGTGATCCGCCAGCGGACCGTCAGGTCGGCGCCCGCCCGCAGGACAGGGGCGGTGACCGGGTCGAGGGCGTGGATGTCCCAGCCGCCGGGGACGCCCAGGGTGAGGCGGGGGGCGGTCCAGGGGCGGGCGGAGCCGTTGGCGAGGGACGCGGTGACGAGGAGGTCCGGCGCCCGGCCGGTGACCTCCAGCGTCAGGCCGAAGGGCGTGCGGGGGTAGGTGGGCGACCAGGAGTCACGCATCAGCCGTACCAGCGCGTCCGCCTGGGCCGGGCGCGCCGACGCCAGGTCGTCCTGCTCACCGGGGTCCCGGGACAGGTCGTACAGCTCCACGTCCCACTCGTCGTCGGGGACGCCGCGGTCCTGGCCCGGGGCGAAGCGCACCGCCTTCAGGTCGCCGCGCCGCAGCGCCTCCGCGAGCCGGCGGCCCCGGCCCTGGTCGACGGCGTCGGAGCGCGGGGTGACTCCGCTGTGGTTGCGGTAGAAGTACAGGTGGTCGTGGCGGGCCGGGTGGCCGGAGCCGCGCAGCAGCGGGGCCAGCGAGAGGCCGTCGAGGTCCGTCGGGGCGGGGGCGCCGGCGAGGTCGGCGAGGGTGGGGAGCAGGTCGGTGAGCGGGGTGGGGCGGTCGGTGGTGCCGGCCGGGACGCGCCGCGGGGACCAGGCGATGAGCGGGACGCGGACGCCGCCCTCGTACAGGTTCCGTTTGTAGCCGCGCAACGGGCCGTTGGCGTCGAAGAGGTCGGGATTGGTCCGGCCCTCCTCGTGCGGGCCGTTGTCGCTGGTGACCAGGACGAGGGTGCGGTCCGCGACGCCGAGCCGGGTGAGGCGGTCGACGACGTCGCCGACCAGCGAGTCGAAGGCGGTGACCTGGGCGGCGTGCCGCCGGTCGGGGCCCGGCCAGGGGCGGTCGCCGTACCCGCCGTCGTCGGGGGTGTGGCTGGGCGCGTGCGGCAGGGCCGGGGTCAGGTACAGCAGGAACGGCTCGGCGCGGTGCGCGTCGAGGAAGGCCAGCGCCCGGTCCTTCAGCAGGTCGGGCGCGTACACCTCGCGGGCGTCTCCGCGGTTGGCGGGGATCTCCTGCCGGGTGCCGTTGTGCCACAGGTACTCGGGGAAGTAGTCGTGGGCGTGGCGGTGCCCGAGGTAGCCGTGGAACTCCTCGAAACCGCGGGAGTTGGGGTGGCTGGGCTGGTCCGGCAGCTCGGGTCCGAAGCCCCACTTGCCGAAGATGCCGGTGCGGTAGCCGAGCGCGCGGAGCGCCTCGGCGAAGGTGAAGTCCCGGTCGGTCAGCGCCCCTTGGCCGCCCGGGCCCCACGGGTTCTCGCGGACGGTGGCGTGCCCGGCGTGCAGCCCGGTGAGCACCGAGCAGCGCGAGGGCGCGCAGACGGGGGCGGTGGCGTAGGCGTCGGTGAAGCGCAGTCCCTCGGCGGCCAGGGCGTCCAGGCGGGGGGTGTCGATGAGCTTTTGGCCGTAGGCGCCGAGTTCGCCGTGGCCGAGATCGTCGGCGAGGATCACCACGAAGCTGAGCCGGTCCGTGCCGGAGCGCACGGCCGGCACGGCCGGGGCCTGCTTGCCGTCGGCCACCGGCACCGGCGAGCCGGGCCCCTCGCACGCGGTGACCGCCCCGGCCGCGACCGGCACGGCGGCGGCCGCGGTGAGGAATCGGCGGCGGCTCGGCATACGTGACTCCTGGAGGCGGCGGGCAGGGCATCCGCAGACGATGGTGGTCGCAGCCGTCGGTCCATGACCATGCACACGCTGTGAACGCTCTGTTTCGACCTTTGAGAGGGAAAGTCCTGACTCCTGGTTCCTTCTCCGCGGCATCGAAGCGATCACAAACGGAGGGACGATATCCCTCTCACCGGTGAGGACGTCGCCCCGTCCGGCCTCCGATACTGGAACGGCCTCTTGCCCCGAGGAGCCGCCCATGTCCCCGCCGACCTGGCTCGCCCCCGCCGCCGCCCGGCTGCGCACGGCGAACCCGTACGTCGTCGACGCCGCGCTCGCCGCGCTGGTGCTGTTCGCCGCCTCCCTCCAGTGGCTCTTCCCGGACGACGGGGACCACAGGCTGACCTGGCGGGGCTGGCTGCTGGCCGCGGCCACCGCGCTGCCCCTGGTCTGGCGTCGCCGGGCGCCGTTCGCCGCCGCGTGCGCGGTGTCGCTGGCCACCCCCGCGATGGCCTGGTACCACGCGCCCCCGCCGGACGTGATGTACGCCGGTCTGGTCGTCCTCTACACGATGGCCGCCCAGGGCCGGGCCTGGCAGCGCCGGTTCATGCTCACGGGCTGGATCCTCGGGGTCGTGCTCACCATGCAGCACAAGGAGGAGCCGCTGCCCTTCGAGTACGCCTTCCAGCTGCTGAGCGTCGTCGGCGCGTACGGCCTCGGCATGCTCGCCCGGGTGCAGCGCGCCTACACCGCCGCCCTGGTGGACCGGACCCGGCGCCTGGAACGGGAGCGGGCCGCGGACACGGCTCGGGCGACGGCCCAGGAGCGGGCCCGGATCGCCCGGGACATGCACGACATCCTGGCCCACGCGGTGAGCCTGATGGTGGTGCAGGCCGAGGCGGGACCGGTGGTGATGCGCACCGATCCGGTGCGTGCGGAGGCGGCGTTCGACGCCATCGCGGCGACCGGCCGGGACGCGATGGCGCAGCTGCGGCGGATCCTCGGCGTGCTGAAGGAGGAGGAGCGCGAGGGCGGGGCGCGGCGGCTGCCGCAGCCGGGCGTGGCGGCGCTGCCCGGCCTGGTCCGGCAGGTCACCGGGTCCACCGGGCTGCGGGTGGACCTGCGCAGCGCGGGGCAGCCGCGCCCGCTGCCGCCGGACACCGAGGTGGCCGCCTTCCGGATCGTGCAGGAGGCGCTCACCAACACCGTGAAGCACGCCTGCGCCTCCTCCGCTACCGTCGCTCTGGACTGGGCGGAGGACGCATTGACACTGTCGGTGACGGACGACGGCCGCGGCCCCTCGGGGCCGGGCGGCGGACACGGGCTGATCGGCATCCGTGAGCGCGCCGCGGCCTGCGGGGGCACCGCCCGTGCCGGGCGCGGCCAGGACGGCGGTTTCCGGGTCGTCGTACGCCTCCCGGCCGACGACCGGCAGGCGGCGCCGGGGTGAGCATCCGGGTGGTCGTCGCCGACGACCAGGAGCTGGTCCGCAGCGGTTTCAGCATGATCCTGGAGGCGCAGCCGGACATCGAGGTGGTCGCCGAGGCCGGGGACGGCGCCGAGGCGGTCGCCGCGGTGCGGCAGCACGCGCCCGACGTGCTGCTCCTCGACATCCGGATGCCCGTCATGGACGGCCTGGAGGCGGCCCGGCGGGTGTGCGGGCAGTCCGCCTGCAAGGTGGTCATGCTGACCACCTTCGACCTGGACGAGTACGTGTACGAGGCGCTGTACGCGGGCGCCAGCGGCTTTCTGCTGAAGGACGTCCGCCGCGACGACCTCGTGCACGCCGTCCGGGTGGTCGCGGCCGGCGACTCGCTGCTCGCCCCGACCGTGACCCGCCGGCTCGTCGCCGACCTGGTGCGCCGCCGGAGACAGGAGGCGGCCGCCGAGGTCACGCCCGAGCGCCTCGACGTCCTCACCGCCCGCGAGGCGGAGACGCTGCGGATGCTGGCCCGGGGACTGTCCAACGCGGAGATCGCCTCGGCCCTGTTCGTGAGCGAGCACACGGTCAAGACCCACGTCAGCAATGTGCTGAGCAAGCTGGGGCTGCGGGACCGGGTGCAGGCGGTGATCTGCGCGTACGAGACGGGCCTGGTGGCCCCCGGGGAGGCTCAGTCCTGATCCTCCCCCAGCTCGGTGAAGAGGGTGAGCTGCAGCGCCCCCGGCGCCTGGAGCCGGGAGTTGAGCGAGTTCCAGGGCGTGCGCGTCGGCTCGGCGACGACCTCCGCGCCGGCCTCGGCCAGCTCCCGTGTCACCGCCGCGGAGTCGTCCACCTGGAACGCCACCCGGATGTGCCCGGCGACCCGGCGTCCGACCTCGACGTCGTCGATGAACTCCGCGTGGTTCGGATCGGTCAGCTCCAGCGTCGCCCGCCCCGCCTCCAGGATGCTCACCCGGCCGCCCGGCGAGGAGAACGCCGCTCTCTCGGGCAGGCCCAGGACATCCCGGTAGAAGTGCAGCGCGGCGTCGTAGTCCGCCGCGGTGACCACCAGGCGCAGCTCGCGGACTCCCGGTTCCTCGGACATCGGCACTCCTTCGTGATCAGCGGCTCCTGACCGGACAACTCCCGGGCCGGGCCGGATGATTCCCGGCGCCCCCTCCCTCGTACGAGTGAGTCCGGCCCGCTTCTCCCCCGTGCGACGGAGCCCGGCAAACCGCTCCCTCCGGCGATCCGGTGACGCCGGGCCCGGGACCAACCTGAGAGCACATGCCCACCGTCCAACGGCCCGGAGGCCCCCGTGCTCTCCACGCTCACCCGGGCGGCCACCCGCCGCCCGCTCACCGTCATCCTGCTCTGGCTGCTCTTCCTGCTGCTCGGCTTCGGCCTCGGCACGGGCGTCTTCGGGCGGCTCTCCGACGATGTGCCGGACGTGCCCGGCACCGAGTCGGAGCTGGCCGAGCAGTACCTGTCCCGCCTGGACCCGACCGGGGAGACCGTCACCGCCGTCGTCGCGGGCGAGCCGGTCGCGGACGCCGCCCTGCGCGCCCAGGTCGAACGGGCCGTCGCCGAGGTCCGGGAGATCGCCGGGGTGGCCGCCGTACCCGATCCGTACGCCACGCCGGGACTCACCGCCCGGGACGGCCGGGCCCTGATCATCCCGGTCACCTTCGAGGGCGGCCTCGACGACGACGCCGAGGCGGACGCGACGGACGCCGCCGCCGAGCGCATCCGGCAGATCGAGGCGCCCGACGTCCATGTCAGCGGCGGCGAACTGCTCGGCAGGCAGCTGGGCGAGCGGGCCCAGGAGGACGTCAAGAACGCCGAGTTGATCTCCCTGCCCGTCGTGCTCGCCCTGCTGCTCGTCGTGTTCGGCGGGCTGCGGGCCGCCGCCCTGCCGCTGGTGATCGCGGTCAGCGGGATCGCGGGCGCGTTCCTCGCGCTGTTCGCGTTCAGCGAGGTCACCGACATCTCGGTCTACGCCATCCAGGTCACCACCATGCTCGGCCTCGGACTGGCCGTGGACTACGCGCTGTTGATGCTGGTGCGGTTCCGGGAGGAGCGCCGGCACACCGAGGACGTCGTGGCAGCCGTGCACCGCACGGTCGCCGCGGCCGGGCGGACCGTGCTGTTCTCCGGGCTCACGGTCGCCGTCAGCCTGACCGGGCTGCTGGTCTTCCCGAGCGTGTTCCTGCGCAGCATGGGTCTGGCGGTGGCCGCCGTGGTGGTCGTCGACATGCTCGCCGCGGTCACCCTGCTGCCCGCGCTGCTGACGAAGTTCGGCGGGAAGATCCCGCCCGCGCGGGTCCGGCCGGATGCCGAGGAGGGGCGGCTCTTCGCCCGCCTGGCCCGGTTCGCCGCGCGCCGCCGGATCGCCGTGGTGGCCACCGTCGTACCGGCCCTGCTGGTCCTGGCGCTGCCGGTCGCCGGGCTGACGATCAACCTCGGCGACGCCCGGCAGCTGCCCGCGAGCACCGAGGCACGGCAGCTGTACGACACCGTCGAGGCCCACTTCCCGCCCGGTACCGGCGTCTCCCCGGTCACCGTCGTCGTCCGGCCCGGCACCGATCCGGCGACCGCCGAGCGGATCGGCGCGCTGTCCGGCGCCGAGTCCCGTCAGCTGCCGGACGGCACCACGGTCGTGGAGGTCCGGCCGCCGGGCAGCGTCGACGGCGAGGCGGCGACCGGTCTCGTGGAGCGGATCCGGGAGCTGCGCGGCGACGAGCCGGTGGAGGTGACCGGGTCCGCGGCCCGGCTGGTGGACTTCCGGGAGATGCTCGCCGAGCGGGCCCCCTGGGCCGCCGTGACCGTCCTCGCGGGCATCTTCGTACTGCTGTTCGCCTTCACCGGGTCGGTGCTGATCCCGCTGCGCACCGTCGCCACCACCCTGCTCAGTCTCGGCGCCGCGCTCGGTGCGGTGGTGTGGGTGTTCCAGGACGGGCATCTGGCCGGGCTGCTGGGCGCCGAGGGCCTGGGCGCGCTGAGCCTCACCGCGCCGCCGCTGATCATCGCCATCGCCTTCGGGCTCGCCATGGACTACGAGCTGTTCATCCTCGCCCGGATGCGCGAGGCCAGGGAGCGGGGCGAGGACGAACGGGAGGCCGTGGTGACCGGGCTGCGCCGGTCCGGGCGCGTGGTGACCTGCGCCGCGCTGCTGCTGGCGATCGTCTTCGGTGCCTTCATGACGGGCGGCTTCTCGCCCATCCTCCAGATCGGCCTCGGGCTCACCCTGGCGGTGCTGATCGACGCCACCGTCGTACGGATGCTGCTGGTCCCGGCGACGATGGCGCTGCTCGGCCGCCGTGCCTGGTGGGCGCCCGGTCCGCTGCGGCGGCTCCATGACCGGTTCGGGCTGCGGGAGGCGGCGGCACCGGCCGCCGAGCCGCCCGTACCGACGAAGGTCTGAGCCGCACGGAATCTCATCCGGCGCACCGCCGGTCCACAGGTTCGCCCCAGGTCCGCGCGGCACGATGCAGGCGCAAACATGGATGTACCAGGAAGGCCTGCCGTGGGCGTCTCGCACATGTCGAACCGGTTCGAGCAGCAGCCGCGGGGGTGGTCGCGGCGCGGGGTCCTCACCGCCCTCGGCGCGGTCCCCGCCGCCGCGCTCACGACGGGCGCCGGCCCGGCGGAGGCCGCCCCGGCCCCCTCGTCCCGGCCGGCGATCACGGTGGCCCCCGCCGACGGCACGAAGAAGGCCGCCTTCACCCGTCCCGTCGAGGTCACCGTGACCGGCGGCACGCTCGCCTCGGTGCGGGTCACCGGCAACGACGGCGCCACCCTCGCCGGGACCTACGACGAGGCCCGGACGACGTGGACCTCGACCCGGAACCCGTACTCGGGCACGAAGTACACGGTCACCGCCGAGGCGGCGGGCGGCGCCGCGGCGACCGCGACCTTCACCACCAAGTCGCCCGGCGAGACCTTCGTCGCGTACGTCACTCCCGGGGCCGGTTCCACCTGCGGCGTCGGCATGCCCGTGTCGGTCACCTTCTCGCACGCCGTGACCGACCGGGCCGCCGTCGAGCGCGCGATCACGGTGACCGCGGACCCGGCCGTCGAGGTGGTCGGCCACTGGTTCAGCGACACCCGGCTCGACTTCCGGCCCGAGTCGTACTGGGCGGCCGGCACCACGGTCACGCTCGCCCTGCGGCTGAAGGACGTGGAGGGCGCGGACGGTGTCCACGGCGTCCAGTCCAAGGACGTCACCTTCCGCATCGGCCGCGCGCAGATCAGCACGGTCGACCTCGCCGGCAAGCGGATGACGGTCGTACGCGATGGGCGGACCGTCGCCACGTACCCGGTCACCGGCGGCGACGCCGAGCACCCCACCTGGTCCGGGATCATGGTGATCAGCGAGCGGTTCGAGGAGACCCGGATGGCGTCCGCCACGGTCGGCCTCGGCGACGCGTACGACATCTCCGACGTCCCGCACGCCCAGCGGCTGACCAGCTCCGGCACCTTCCTGCACGGCAACTACTGGGCGGCCGCGTCGGTGTTCGGCGGCGAGAACACCAGCCACGGCTGCATCGGGCTGCGGGACGTGCGGGGGGCGGACGACACGTCCGCGGACGGCTACCGGTTCTACGACAGTTCGATGCCCGGCGATGTCGTGGTGGTGACCGGCTCCGGTGCGCGGACGGTCGATCCGGCCAACGGGCTCAACGGCTGGAACCTGTCGTGGCGGCAATGGCGGGCGGGCAGCGCGCTGTAACGCCTTCACGGGGTGAACTTCCTTGGCGGGCAAGGGATTTATCTGCTTCACCTCTTGACGACCGGAGTGCCGGGGAGCACATTGGCGGCACTTTGAGAGCGCTCTCACGCATGCTCGAGGACTCCCCGAGAGGCAGCACCCCATGAGTGAAACCTCCGGCACACCCCGCAGACGAGTGCGCCCCCTGCGGCGCGCGCTCGTCGCCCTCTGCAGCGCCATGGGCCTGGCGGCGGGCGCCGTCGCGTCCGCGGACGCCGCCGCTCCCCCACCCCCGTCGGGCTGGACCCAGGTCTTCGTGGACGACTTCAACGGCGCCGCGGGCACCGGCGTCAACACCGCCGACTGGCAGTACGCGACCGGCCACGGCTACCCCGGCGGTCCCGCCAACTGGGGCACCGGCGAGATCGAGAACATGACGTCCAGCACCAACAACGTGGCCCTGGACGGCAACGGCAACCTCCGCATCACCCCGCGCCGCGACGCCGCCGGCAACTGGACGTCCGGCCGGATCGAGACCAACCGCGGGGACTTCCAGCCCCCGGCGGGCGGCAAGCTGCGGGTGCAGTCGCGGATCCAGATGCCGAACGTCACCGGCGCGGCAGCGCGCGGCTACTGGCCGGCCTTCTGGATGCTCGGCACGCCCTACCGCGGCAACTACTGGAACTGGCCGAGCGTCGGCGAGCTGGACATCATGGAGAACGTCCAGGGCCTCAACACCGTCTGGTCGACGATCCACTGCGGTACGAGCCCCGGCGGGCCGTGCAACGAGACGACCGGCATCGGTGGTTCCCGCGCCTGCCCCGGCGCCACCTGCCAGGCGGGCTTCCACACCTACGCGCTGGAATGGGACCGCTCGTCCAGTCCGGAGCAGATCCGGTTCTACGTCGACGACATCAACTACCACACGGTACGGGCCGATCAGGTCGACGCGACGACCTGGAAGAACGCCACCGACCACGGCTTCTTCATCATCCTGAACGTGGCGATGGGCGGCGGTTTCGTCGACGCGTTCGGCGGCGGCCCCGACGCGGCGACCGTGCCCGGCCACTCGATGGTCGTCGACTACGTCCAGGTGCTCTCCAGCGGGGGTGGGACCACACCTCCGCCGACCGGCAACCGGGACGCCTACAGCGCCATCCAGGCCGAGTCCCGCGACAGCCAGTCCGGCACGATCACCGAGGCGACCTCGGACACCGGCGGCGGCCAGAACATCGGCGCGATCGGCAACGGTGACTGGGCGCTGTTCCGGGGCGTCGACTTCGGTTCCACGGCGGCCACTCAGTTCGCCGCCCGGGTCGCGAGCGGGGCCGGGTCCGGGGTGAGCGGACTGGTCGAGGTGCGCCTGGACAGCCGTAGCAACGCGCCCGTCGGCAGCTTCGCGCTGGCCAACACCGGCGGCTGGCAGAGCTGGCGCACGGTCCCGGCCAACATCAGCGCGGTGACGGGCACGCACGATGTGTACCTGACCTTCACCAGCGGACAGCCCGCCGACTTCGTGAACGTCAACTGGTTCACCTTCCGCCGCTGAGAGCAGCGGTGACGCGCCGGCGGTCCGGATTCCGAGCGAGGGAGTCCGGACCGCCGGCGTGCGTCGGCGCGAGGGTCCCGGCCATGGCCGCACGCCCCTGGCGCCTCGTCCGCTAGCGCAGCTCCGCCCGGAAGCCCGCCGGGGTCAGGTCCGTGTGCTGGTGGAAGAACTTGGAGAAGTTCGCCGCGTCGGGGAAGCCCACCGCCACCCCGACCCGCCCGATCGGCAGGTCCGTGTGGGCCAGCAGCCGTTTGGCCTCCAGGACGACCCGCTTGTCGATGAAGCCCTTCGGGGTCTCCCCCGTCGCGGCCCGTACCGCGCGCACCAGGGTGCGCCGTGAGTAGCCGAGCTGATCGGCGTACGCGCTCACGCTGTGGTTCGTGGCGAAGCCGCGTTCCACCGCGTCCCGGAAGAGGGTGAAGGCCGAGCCGGCGTCGCGGCGGGCCGCTTCCTCGGAGCTGGCCGCCAGGTGCGCCAGGCGCAGCAGGAACGCCGACAGGGAGTGGCGCAGGACCGCGGTGTGCAGGCTGAGGGGAAGGGTCGCCGTGTCCTTGTACTCGCGGCGCAGCTGGTCGAGCGCCGCCTGCAGGGCGCTGCGCTGCGGCTCGTCGGGGTGGAGCAGGGGCGGCAGGTCGTAGCGGTAGAGGCCGGTCGCCTCCACCGTCGCCCGGGGCAGGAAGCCGGGTTGCATGGTGAGGACGGTTCCCCGGTACTCGCTCGTCGGCGAGAAGCGGTGGATCTGCCCCGGGCGGATCCAGAGCAGATCGCCGGGGCCCGCCTCGTACTCGGTGAAGTCGACCATGTGCCGGACGGGTCCCGCACCGAACAGCATCACGACATGGAAGTCGATGCGGTGCACCCGCTCCAGCGGCACATCGGCGTGCCAGCTGCGGCCGGGGCGCATCGGGCCGACCTGCATGCCGACGCCGAGCACACTCCGGTCGACCGGGAAGGGGAAGGTTCTGATCCCGTCCTCGACGCCGTCTTGCACCGTTCTGTCTCCCATGTCCCGCTCGTTCCGCCTCGATCACGCGCCCGGTGTCCCACTTTCACCACAGGCTGACACACGGCGACCTTTCCTTGAAAAAGTCAGACTTTTACTTTTGAACGCGTCAGAGCAGCAAACCCACTCCTATCGAGGAGTTCTTGAAGATGAGCACGCAGACACCGGACCGCTTCGAATGGACCGAACTCGACCGGCGTGCCGTCGACACCGCACGCCTGCTGGCGGCGGATGCCGTGCAGAAGGTCGGCAACGGCCACCCGGGCACCGCGATGAGTCTCGCGCCCGCCGCGTACACGATCTTTCAGAAGGTGATGCGCCACGACCCCGCCGATCCTGAGTGGACCGGCCGGGACCGCTTCGTCCTCTCCCCCGGCCACACCTCGCTGACCCTCTACACCCAGCTCTTCCTCGCCGGGTACGAGCTGGAGCTGGACGACCTCAAGGCCTTCCGGACCCAGGGTTCGAAGACCCCCGGTCACCCGGAGTACGGCCACACCGCGGGCGTGGAGACCACCACGGGACCGCTCGGCCAGGGCGTCGCGAACGCCGTGGGCATGGCGATGGCCGCCCGCTACGAGCGCGGCCTGTTCGACCCCGAGGCCCCCGAGGGCGAGTCCCCGTTCGACCACACCGTCTGGGCGATCGTCTCCGACGGCGACCTCCAGGAGGGCGTCTCCGCCGAGGCCTCCTCGCTGGCCGGCCACCAGAAGCTGGGCAACCTGGTCCTCGTCTACGACGACAACCACATCTCCATCGAGGGCGACACCGCCACCGCGTTCTCCGAGGACGTGCTCAAGCGGTACGAGGCCTACGGCTGGCACACCCAGCGCATCGCGCCCACCGAGGACGGCGACGTCGACGTGCACGCCCTGCACGCGGCGCTGGAGGCCGCCCGGGCGGAGACCGGGCGCCCCTCGATCATCGCCATGCGCACGATCATCGCCTGGCCCGCCCCGAACGCCCGGAACACCGAGGCCTCCCACGGCTCCGCGCTCGGCGAGGACGAGATCGCCGCCACCAAGCGGCTGCTCGGTTTCGACCCCGCGCGCACCTTCGAGGTCGCCGACGAGGTGCTGGCGCACAGCCGCCGCGCCCTCGACCGGGGCGCCGAGGCGCACGCCGCCTGGGACAAGCGGATCGACAAGTGGCGCGGCGCCCACCCCGAGCGCGCCCGGCTCTTCGACCGCGTCGTCGCCGGTCAGCTCCCCGACGGCTGGGAGGACGCCGTCCCGGTGTTCGAACCCGGCGCGCCCCTCGCCACCCGTGCCGCCTCCGGCAAGGTGCTCCAGGCGCTCGGCGCGGTGCTCCCCGAGCTGTGGGGCGGCTCCGCCGACCTGGCCGGCTCCAACAACACCACCATCGACAAGGCCGGCTCCTTCCTGCCGCGGGGCAACCCGCTGCCGGAGGCCGACCCCTACGGCCGTACCGTCCACTTCGGGATCCGCGAGTTCTCCATGGCCGCGGTGATGAACGGCATCGCCCTGCACGGCAACACCCGTATCTACGGCGGCACCTTCCTGGTGTTCTCCGACTACATGCGCAACGCCGTCCGGATGTCCGCGCTGATGCAGCTGCCGGTCACCTATGTGTGGACGCACGACTCCATCGGCCTCGGCGAGGACGGCCCCACCCACCAGCCGGTCGAGCACCTGGCCTCGCTGCGCGCCGTCCCGGGCCTGAACATCGTGCGGCCCGCCGACGCCAACGAGACCGCCGTCGCCTGGGCCGAGATCCTGCGCCGGCACGCCACCGACCCGGCCCCGCACGGTCTCGCGCTGACCCGCCAGGGCGTGCCGACGTACGAGCGCAACGAGGACGCGGCCAAGGGCGGTTACGTCCTGCGCGAGTCCTCGACCGGCACGCCGGACGTCGTCATCGTCGCCACCGGCTCCGAGGTGCAGCTCGCCGTCGCCGCGCGCGAGCGGCTGGAAGCCGAGGGGATCGGTACCCGGGTGGTGTCGATGCCGTCCGTGGAGTGGTTCGAGCAGCAGCCGCGCGCCTACCGCGAGGCCGTCCTTCCGCCGTCCGTGCGAGCGCGTGTCGCCGTGGAAGCGGGGATCGGTCTGACGTGGTACCGGTTCGTGGGTGACGCAGGACGCATCGTCTCCCTCGAACACTTCGGCGCCTCCGCCGATGCCCAGGCCCTGTTCGCCGAGTACGGCTTCACCGCCGAGAACGTCGCCGCCGCGGCCCGGGAATCCCTGGCCGCCGCGCGTGGTTGATCCGACCGCCAGAAAGAAGATGATCACAGTGACCGCAGCACTCAAGCGCCTCTCCGACGAGGGCGTCTCCATCTGGCTGGACGACCTGTCCCGCAAGCGGATCGCCTCCGGCAACCTCGCCGAACTCGTCGCCACCAAGCACGTGGTGGGCGTCACCACCAACCCGTCCATCTTCCAGGCGGCGATCGGCAGCGGCGACGGTTATGAGGAGCAACTCGCCGACCTCGCCGTCCGCGGGGTCACGGTCGACGAGGCCGTACGGATGATGACGACCGCCGATGTGCGCGCCGCCGCCGACGTCCTGCGCCCGGTGTACGACCGGACCGGCGGCCGGGACGGCTGGGTCTCCATCGAGGTCGACCCGCGGTTCGCCCACGACACGGCGGCCACCGTCGCCGAGGCCAGACAGCTCGCCTGGCTGGTCGACCGCCCCAACGTCATGATCAAGATCCCGGCGACCCGGGCGGGCCTGCCGGCCATCACCGCGGCCCTCGCCCAGGGCATCAGCGTCAACGTCACGCTGATCTTCTCGCTGGAGCGCTACCGCGAGGTCATGGACGCCTATCTGCTGGGCCTGGAGAAGGCCGCCGAGCGGGGCCTGGACCTGTCGGCCATCCACTCCGTCGCCTCGTTCTTCGTCTCCCGGGTCGACAGCGAGATCGACAAGCGCCTGACCGTGCTCGGCACCGACGAGGCACTCGCCCTGAAGGGCCGGGCCGCCCTCGCCAACGCCCGCCTCGCCTACCAGGCGTACGAGGAGGTCTTCTCCTCCGACCGCTGGGTGAAGTCGGCGACCGCGCACGCCAACCGGCAGCGCCCGCTGTGGGCGTCGACCGGCGTGAAGGACCCGGCGTACAAGGACACCCTCTACGTCGACGACCTGGTCGCGCCCGGCACGGTCAACACCATGCCGGAGGGCACCCTGAACGCCACCGCCGACCACGGCGACATCACCGGCGACACCGTCACCGGCGGCTACGCCCAGGCCGGTGCCGACCTGGAGGCCGTGGAACGCCTCGGCATCTCCTACGACGAGGTCGTCACCAAGCTGGAGGACGAGGGCGTCGCCAAGTTCGAGGCCGCCTGGCAGGAACTGCTGGACGCGGTCGCCAAGTCCCTGGACAGCAAGGGAGTGGACGCGGAATGACCACCGACTGGACCAACCCGCTGCGCGACGCCGGCGACCGGCGCCTCCCGCGGATCGCCGGCCCCTCCGGCCTCGTCATCTTCGGCGTGACCGGCGACCTGTCCCGCAAGAAGCTGATGCCGGCCGTCTATGACCTCGCCAACCGCGGTCTGCTGCCGCCGGGCTTCTCCCTCGTCGGGTTCGCCCGCCGGGACTGGGATGACCAGGACTTCGCGCAGGTCGTGCACGACGCCGTCCGCGAGCACTCCCGCACGCCGTTCCGCGAGGAGGTGTGGCAGCAGCTCGCCGAGGGCATGCGGTTCATCCCGGGCGACTTCGACGACGACCAGGCGTTCAAGCAACTGCGCTCCGCCGTCGACGAGTTGGACGCCTCCCGGGGCACCAGCGGCAACTACGCCTTCTACCTGTCGGTGCCGCCGAAGTTCTTCCCGAAGGTCGTCCAGCAGCTGAAGAAGCACGGCCTCGCCGACGGGCCGGAGGGCTCCTGGCGCCGGGCGGTCATCGAGAAGCCGTTCGGCCACGACCTGGGCAGCGCCCGCGAGCTGAACGCGATCGTGCACGACGTGTTCGACCCGGAGCAGGTCTTCCGGATCGACCACTACCTGGGCAAGGAGACCGTCCAGAACATCCTGGCGCTGCGCTTCGCCAACACGATGTTCGAGCCGATCTGGAACCGGTCCTTCGTGGACCATGTGCAGATCACCATGGCCGAGGACATCGGCATCGGCGGCCGGGCCGGCTACTACGACGGCATCGGCGCCGCCCGTGACGTCATCCAGAACCACCTGCTCCAGCTGATGGCGCTCACCGCGATGGAGGAGCCCGCCTCCTTCGACGCCGGTTCGCTGCTGACGGAGAAGCTGAAGGTCCTCAAGGCCGTGAAGATCCCGGAGGACCTGGGCCGGCACACGGTGCGCGCCCAGTACGCGCCCGCCTGGCAGGGCGGCGAGAAGGTCCGCGGCTACCTCCAGGAGGACGGCATCGACCCGGCCTCCACCACCGACACGTACGCCGCGATCAAGCTGCAGGTCGACAACCGCCGCTGGGCGGGCGTCCCCTTCTACCTGCGCACCGGAAAGCGGCTCGGCCGTCGCGTCACCGAGATCGCGGTGGTCTTCCAGCAGGCGCCGCACTCCCCCTTCGACCGCACCGCCACGGAGGAGCTGGGCAAGAACGCGATCGTGATCCGCGTCCAGCCCGACGAGGGGATCACCGTCCGCTTCGGCTCCAAGGTGCCCGGCACCTCCATGGAGATCCGGGACGTGACGATGGACTTCGCCTACGGCGAGTCGTTCACCGAGTCCAGTCCGGAGGCGTACGAGCGCCTCATCCTGGACGTCCTGCTCGGCGACGCCAATTTGTTCCCCCGTCACCAGGAAGTGGAAGAGTCCTGGAAGATCCTCGACCCCATCGAGGAGTACTGGGCGCGGCACGGCAAGCCGGCGCAGTACGCCTCGGGCAGCTGGGGACCCGAGGAAGCCGACGAGATGCTCGCACGAGACGGACGGAGCTGGCGCAGGCCATGAAGATCGACCTGACCGACACCACGGCAAGCAAGATCAACAAGGCCCTTGTGCAGGGCCGCCGCGCCATCGGCACCCCCGCCGTGGGCATGGTCCTGACGATGGTGATCGTCACGGACGAGGAGAACGCCTACGACGCCATCAAGGCGGCCGAGGAGGCCTCGCACGAGCACCCCTCGCGCACCCTGGTCGTCATCAAGCGGCACGCCCGCACCCCCCGCGACCGCACCGCCTCCCGGCTCGACGCCGAGGTCCGGGTGGGCGCCGACGCGGGCACCGGCGAGACGGTGATCCTGCGCACCTACGGCGAGGTGTCCGAGCACGCCGACTCCGTCGTCCTGCCGCTGCTGCTGCCGGACGCCCCGGTGGTCGTGTGGTGGCCGGTGGAGGGGCCCGACAACCCCGCCAAGGACCCGCTGGGCGCGCTGGCCCAGCGCCGGATCACCGACCTGTACGCGGTGGAGAGCCCCTTCGCGGTCATGGAGGCCCGGGTCCGCTCCTACGCGCCCGGCGACACCGACCTGGCCTGGACCCGGCTCACCCCGTGGCGCTCGATGCTGGCCGCGGCCCTGGACCAGGCCCGGGTGCCGATCCTCTCGGGGGCCGTGGAGGCCGAGGCCGACAACCCGGCCGCGGAACTCCTCGCGCGCTGGCTGGAGGCGCGGCTGCGGGTGACGATCGACCGGGTCGTCACCGCCGGACCCGTGGTCACCGCCGTACGCCTCGGCACCGCGAACGGCGACATCGTCATCGACCGCCCCGAGGGCCCGCTGGCCACGCTCTCGCTGCCCGGCCAGCCCTCGCGCACCCTCGCACTGAAGGTCCGCACCACCTCCGAACTCATCGCCGAGGAGCTCCGGCGCCTCGACGCGGACGAGATGTACGCCGTCGCCCTGCGGGGCGAGGCGGGCAAGGAGACCCCTTCCCATGTCTGACTCCCCGAGGCTCACCCGGCGGCCCCAGTGGACCGCCCTGGAGGACCACCGCGCCGAGTGGCACGCCCATCTGCGGGACCTGTTCGCCGCGGACCCCGAGCGCGCGGACCGCTACGTGGTGCGCGTGGGCGATCTGCGCATCGACTACTCCAAGCACCTCGTCACCGACGAGACGCTCGCCCTGCTCCAGGAACTGGCCGCCGCCACCGATGTGTTCGGGCTGCGCGACGCGATGTTCCGCGGTGAGCGCATCAACCTCACCGAGGACCGGGCGGTGCTGCACACCGCGCTGCGCGCCCCGCGGGACGCGGTCATCGAGGTCGACGGCGAGAACGTGGTGCCGGGCGTGCACGCCGTCCTGGACCGGATGAGCGACTTCGCCGACCGGGTCCGCTCCGGCGCCTGGACCGGACACACCGGCAAGCGCATCAGGAACGTCGTCAACATCGGCATCGGCGGCTCCGACCTCGGCCCGGCGATGGCCTACGAGGTGCTGCGGCCGTACACGGAACGGGAGTTGACCTTCCGTTTCGTGTCCAACGTCGACGGCGCCGACCTGCACGAGGCCGTGCGCGACCTGGATCCGGCGGAGACGCTGTTCATCGTCGCCTCGAAGACCTTCACCACCATCGAGACGATCACCAACGCCACTTCGGCGCGCTCCTGGCTGCTGGCCGGGCTCGACGGCGAGGAGAAGGCGGTCGCCCGGCACTTCGTCGCCCTGTCGACGAACGCGGAGAAGGTCACCGGGTTCGGTATCGACCCGGACAACATGTTCGAGTTCTGGGACTGGGTCGGCGGACGCTACTCGTTCGACTCCGCGATCGGCCTGTCCCTGATGATCGCCATCGGCCCCGACCGCTTCCGGGAGCTGCTGGACGGTTTCCGCATCGTCGACGACCACTTCCGCACCGCCCCCGCCGAGGCCAACGCCCCGCTGCTCCTCGGCCTGCTGGGCATCTGGTACGGCAACTTCTTCGGCGCCCAGTCGCACGCGGTACTGCCCTACAGCCACTACCTGGCCAGGTTCACCGCCTACCTCCAGCAGCTCGACATGGAGTCCAACGGCAAGTCGGTGGACCGCGACGGGCACCCGGTGGACTGGCAGACCGGGCCGGTGGTGTGGGGCACGCCCGGCACCAACGGGCAGCACGCCTACTACCAGTTGATCCACCAGGGCACCAAGCTCATCCCGGCCGACTTCATCGGCTTCGCCCGTCCGGTCGGCGAGCTGAGCGACGAACTCAAGGCGCAGCACGACCTGTTGATGGCCAACCTGTTCGCGCAGGGGCAGGCGCTCGCCTTCGGCAAGACCGCCGAGGAGGTCCGCGCGGAGGGCGTGGCCGAGGAGCAGGTGCCGCACCGCACCTTCCGCGGCAACCACCCGACGACCACGATCCTCGCCCGGGACCTGACCCCGTCGGTGCTCGGCCAGCTGATCGCCCTCTACGAGCACAAGGTGTTCGTGCAGGGCGCGGTGTGGAACATCGACTCCTTCGACCAGTGGGGCGTCGAACTCGGCAAGGTCCTCGCCAAGCGCGTCGAGCCCGCCCTCACCGAGGGCGCCGACGTCCCCGGTCTCGACTCCTCCACCGCTGCCCTCGTGGCCGCCTACCGTGAACTGAAGGAAGTGCACTGACATGACATCGATGCAGCTCGGACTCATCGGCCTCGGCAAGATGGGCGGCAACATGCGCGAGCGGATCCGCCGCGCCGGCCACACCGTCATCGGCTACGACCGCAACCCCGACCTCGCCGACGTCGCCTCCCTCGCCGAACTGGTCGAACGGCTCGAAGGACCGCGCGTGGTCTGGGTGATGGTCCCGGCGGGGGCCGCCACCCAGGCCGTCGTGGACGAACTGGGCCAGCTCCTGTCCCCCGGCGACATCGTGGTGGACGGCGGCAACTCCCGCTGGTCGGACGACGAGAAGCACGCCCGCGAGCTCGGCGAGAAGGGCATCGGCTTCGTCGACGCCGGTGTCTCCGGCGGTGTCTGGGGCCTGGAGAACGGCTACGCCCTGATGGTCGGCGGCGACGCCGAGCACGTGGCGAAGGTCCAGCCGGTCTTCGACGCGCTCAAGCCGGACGGACCGTACGGCTATGTCCACGCGGGCAAGGTCGGCGCCGGGCACTTCGCGAAGATGGTCCACAACGGCATCGAGTACGCGATGATGCAGGCCTACGCCGAGGGCTGGGAGCTGCTGGAGAAGGTCGACTCCGTCACCGACGTGCGCGAGGTCTTCCGCTCCTGGCAGGAGGGCACGGTCATCCGCTCCTGGCTGCTGGACCTCGCGGTCAACGCCCTGGACGAGGACGAGCACCTGGACAAGCTGCGCGGCTACGCGGAGGACTCCGGCGAGGGCCGCTGGACCGTCGAGGCGGCCATCGACAACGCCGTCCCGCTGCCCGCGATCACCGCCTCCCTGTTCGCCCGGTTCGCCTCCCGCCAGGAGGACTCCCCGCAGATGAAGATGATCGCGGCGCTGCGCAACCAGTTCGGCGGCCACGCCGTCGAGTCCCCGAAGTAGGCACGGCGGTGGGGGATCTCCTCCTGGTCCTCCCCCGCTGAAGGGCGTGGGAGGTGCCCCCACAGCCGGGCCCGGCGCACCGCCGAACTCGCGGGCATCATGGGGGCGTTGCCCTGCGACGACCTGCGCGAGTGGGACTACGGCGGCTACGAGGGCGTGACGACGGTCGACATCCACCGCATACGGCCGGACTGGTACCTGTGGACGGACGGCGTCCCGCCCGGCCCTTGCCGGGCGTCCCGGCGAGTCTCCGGCCGAGGTGGGGCGGCGGGCCGACCGGGTGCTGGCCCGCGTGGACGAGGCGCTGGCGGACGGGGACGCGGTCCTCGTCGCCCACGCCCACTTCCTGCGCGTGCTGACGGCACGGCGGCCGGGTCTCCCGCCCGCCGAGGGGCGGCTGTTCCAGCTGGCCACCGGCACGGTGAGCCGGCTGTCCACGGAGCACGGGCGGCCGGTCATCGCGGAATGGAACGTACGGGCATAGGGGTTTGACACCGCCCAGGAGGCCCGCCAGAGTCGCGGCTGATGGAGATCAACGATCTGACACCGGCCGAACAGCGCGTCTGGCGGGCCTTCGCCACGGGCACGGAAGTGGACTTCCGGACCGATGGCGAGGACCGGGGCCCCGAACGCACGGTGCGGGCCCGGGTGTTGCGGGCCCTGCTGCTCAACGGCCCGCACGAGCCCGGCGAGATCGCCGCGGTCAAGGTCGCGGGCGCGTACGTCACGGGCGTACTGGACCTGCGGTACGCGACCGTCGACTGCGTCGTCCGGCTGAGCCACTGTCACTTCGACACCGCTCCCGATCTGTCCGGCGCCCGGCTGGGCTATCTCAACCTCAGCGACTCCGTGCTGCCGGGCCTGTCCGGGGCCCGCATCCGGGTGGACGGCAGCCTGCGGCTCACCGGCTGCCGGTTCAGCGGCCCGGTCCACCTCGGCGGCGCCCAGATCGCCGGAGCGCTGTTCCTGGAACGCGCGGAACTCACGGCCGCCGGCCATGAGCGGCCCGTCCTGCGGCTCAACCAGGTCACCGTCGAGGACGAGCTGTGCGCCCCGGGACTGCGCGCCGAGGGCGGGATCCGGCTCAGGGGGGCCCGGGTCGCCGGCTCGGTCAACCTGGAGGACGCCCGGCTGAGCCACCCCGGCGGCACCGCGCTCGACGCCGAGTCGCTGGACGTCGGCGCCCATGTGCTCGGGCGGCGGCTGCGCGCCGAGGGCCGGATCGACCTGCGCGGCGCCCGCATACCCGGGCGCCTCGATCTGCTGCGCTCGGCCCTGTCCCACCCCGGCGACACCGCGCTGCGCGCCAGCAGCGTCGTCATCGGCGAGTTCTGGCTGCGCGGCGGCCCGAGGATCGTGGGCCGGCTCAACCTGCGCCGCGCCCAGATCGAACAGCTCGACCTGGAGCCGGAGATGCTGCCCGACGAGGTACGGATCCTGGACCTCACCTACACCTTCCTCACCCCGCACGAGCCCGTGCGGCGGCGGCTGCCGATGCTGGCCCGCGACGGCCACACCTACGACCCGCACGGCTACGAGCAGTTGACCGCCGCCTACCGGCGCAGCGGCGACGACCACGCCGCCCGCCTGGTCCAGCTCGCCAAGCAGCGCCGCCATCGCACGACCCTGCCCTGGTACGGCCGGCTGTGGGGCCACGTGCAGGATCTGGCCGTCGGCTACGGCTTCCGGCCGCTGCGCGCCTTCGGCTGGCTGCTGTCCCTGCTCGCCGTCGGCTCGGTCGCCTTCGCGCTGGACCGGCCGCCCGCGCTCAAGCCGGCCGAGGCGCCGGACTTCAACCCGGTGTTCTTCGCCCTGGACCTGCTGGTGCCGGTCATCTCCTTCGGCCAGGAAGCGGCCTACGCGCCGCAGGGCTGGTCCCAGTGGCTGTCGTACGTCCTGGTCCTGGTGGGCTGGATCCTCGCCACGACGATCCTGGCCGGCGTCACCCGCACCGTCAGCCGCCAGTGACCGCCCGCGCGGCGTGCTGCGCGGCCAGCCGCACCGGCGCGTTCTGGGCGCCGTAGCCCCGGTAGCCGGGGTCGCGCTGGACGAGTTCGAAGAAGACGCGGCCCACGGTCTGCGTGTAGCAGTGCCGGAAGACGCCGCCGGGGTCGCGGTCGTAGAGGATGCCGAGGTCGCGGTAGGTCTCCAACTCGCCCTCGGTGAGGTCGAAGCGGGCCGCCAGGTCGTCGTAGTAGTTCGCGGGGACCGGCAGCGGCCGGCCGCCCGCCGCGCGGAAGCGGCGCGCCGCCGCGACCACGTCGTCCGTGGCCAGCGCGATGTGCTGGGCGTGCACCGTGTCGTCGCCCGGTGCCGCGCCCACGGTCAGCGCGATCCGCACGCTGCCGTCGGGGGTGGTGACGGCGCGGCTGCGCAGCAGTCCGTAGGGGTCGGCGACGTCCACGCTGGGCTGGGCGTGCAGGCCGAGGACGGCGCGGTGGAAGAGGGTCGCCTCGTCGAACTGGTGCCAGGGCTGGGTGAGCGCGAGGTGGTCGACGCCGGTCACGGCGGTGGCCGTGGGGGTGTGCGGCACGTCCTCGAAGTCGCCCCGCCAGCCGGAAGCCGGGCCGCAGAAGAACAGTTCGGTGCCGTCTGGGGCCGCCACCGCGTCCAGGGCCGCGTCCTCGGGGGCGCGGCGGCGCGGCAGGACCGGGGCGAGCAGGGCCTCGGCGCGGCGGGCGGCGCCCGCGGGATCGGGGGACCGCAGGCCGACGGCGGCGAGCTGGACGCTCTCCCGGCGGGCGGCGCCGCCGGTGTTGACCAGGATCCGCGCCTCGCCCTGCTGCCACAGGTCGACCGGCTTGCTGCGGTGACGCGCGGTGCGGGCGAAGCCCAGGGCGGAGAGGACCGCACAGACCGGTTCGGCGTCGGGGGTGAGGAGTTCGGCGAAGGCGATCCCGGTGGGGACGACGGGGGCGGGCGGGGCGGCCAGGCCCACCGACTCCTGGAGGAGGAGCAGGGAGCGCCGGCCGTCCACGGCGGTGGGGCCCGCCTCGGCCTGCCGGACGACGTCGTTGAAGACCTCCAGCGAGAGCGGTCCGTCGTATCCGGTGCGCAGCACGTGCCGGACGAGCCCGGTGACGTCGAAGCCGCCCTGGCCGGGGAAGCAGCGGTGGTGGCGGCTCCACTGCAGGACGTCCATGCCGAGCAGCGGGGCGTCGGCCAGTTGCAGGAAGAAGATCTTCTCGCCGGGGATGTCCTCGATGCCCTTCGGATCGGAGCCCCGGGACAGGATGTGGAAGCTGTCCAGGCAGGTCCCCAGCGCCGGGTGCCCGGCCTGCTCGACGATGCGCCAGGCGTGGTCGTACGTGCTGACGTGCCGCCCCCAGGCCAGCGCCTCGTAGGCGATCCGGAGGCCGGACTCCGCGGCCAGGCCGGCCAGCCGGCTCAGCTGCGCCGCGGCGAGCGCGTCGTCGTCCACCGCGTCCGGGGAGACGCTGGAGCAGACGAGCACGGTGTCGGCGCCGAGCCGGCGCATCAGCTCGAACTTGTGCCGGGCGCGGCGCAGATTGCGGGCGAAGACGTCCTCGGGCACGGCCTCGATGTCCCGCATCGGCTGGTACAGGTCGATGGTCAGACCCAGGTCGGCGCAGCGGGCGCGGATCTCCTCGGGGGTCAGCGGGCTGGCCAGCAGATCGTTCTCGAAGATCTCGACGCCGTCGAAGCCGGCCCGGGCCGCGGCGGTGAGCTTCTCGGTGAGGGATCCGCTCAGGGAGACGGTGGCGATGGACGTACGCACGTCGGTACCTCTCTTCAAGCGGGGCTTGCCGCGGGTTTCGGGGAACGGCCTACTGGGGTGCGGCCATGACGTCGGTCAGTTCGGCGAACTCCGCGAGCATCCGGGCGCTGTCGGGTTCCCGCCCGGTGAACAGGCGGAACGCGTCCACGGCCTGGAAGACGGCCATGCCGCCGCCGTCGAGGGTGGCGCAGCCCCGCGCCCGGGCGGCGCGCAGCAGCTCGGTCTCCAGCGGCCGGTAGACCACTTCGGCGACCCACAGCCCGGGGTGCAGCAGCTCGGCGGGGAAGGGCAGCCCGGGGTGGGCGGCCATGCCGGTGGGCGTGGCGTGCACGATGCCGTCGGCCGCGCTCAGGAGCCCGGCGAGCCGGTCGGGCGCCGCGGGGACGGCGCGTCCCTCGCCGAAGTGCCGGTTCAGGGAGGCGGCGAGGTCGGCCGCCCGCTCGGGCAGCGCGTCGACGACGGTGACGCGCTCGGCGCCGAGCGTGAGGGTGGCGTGCGCCACGGCCGCCCCCGCGCCGCCCGCGCCGAGCTGGACCACCCGCTCCAGCGGGGCGTCGGGCAGCCCGCGCGCGAAGGACGCGGCGAAGCCGGTGACGTCGGTGTTGTGGCCGACGGCCCGGCCGCCGTCGAAGACGACGGTGTTGACCGCGCCGAGCGCCTGGGCCTGCGGGGACAGCGCGTCGAGATGCCCGATGACGAGCTGCTTGCACGGGTGGGTGATGTTGAGCCCGTCGAAGCCGAGCTCGCGGGCGGCCCGCACCAGGTCGCCGACCCGCTCCGGCGGGGCGCCGAGGACGTCGAGGTCGATCAGCCGGTACAGGTACCGCAGTCCCTGCCGGTCGGCCTCGCGCTCATGGAGGGCGGGGCTGAGGGAGGGTCCGATACCGGAACCGATCAGTCCGACGAGATACGAGTCCTTGGGCACCGCGGACCTCCAGGCCAACTAATGTACGAACTAGTACGTTAGTCATAGCACTCCTCCCCCGGTCGGAGGAAGTGGTCCGGGCCCAGCTCTTACAATCGCGACACCTGTCCCTCGCCCGAAGGAACCCGATGACCAGCGTCGACGAAGAGGCACGGCGCGGCGGACGCATCCGTGACGCCGCCCGCACCCAGGCCGAGATCCTCGACGTGGCGACGCAGGAGTTCGCGCGCGCCGGTTACGACGGCGCCCGGGTGGACGAGATCGCCGCCCGCACCCGGACCACGAAGCGGATGATCTACTACTACTTCGGCGGCAAGGAACAGCTGTTCACGGCCGTGCTGGAGCGGGCGTACGGCGTGATCCGGGAGGCCGAGCAGCAGCTCGACGTCGAGCACCTGGACCCCGTGGCGGCCATCCGGCGGCTGGCGGAGGTGACCTTCGACCACCACGAGGCGCACCCGGACTTCATCCGCCTGGTCAGCATCGAGAACATCCACGGCGCCGAGCACATCGCCGGCTCCGAGAAGCTGGGCAGGATCGGCTCACCGGCGCTGGACGTGATCCGCCGCATCCTGGCGGCGGGCCAGGAGTCCGGCCTGTTCACGGCCGACGTCGACGCCGTGGACCTGCACGCGATGATCAGCTCCTTCTGCTTCTTCCGGGTCGCCAACCGGCACACCTTCGGCGCCCTGTTCGGCCGGGACCTCGTCGATCCCGCCCAGCGCGAGCACTACCGGGCCATGCTCGGCGACATGGTGATCGCCTACCTCACGGCGGAGCGCGCCGCGGACTGACCCGGGAGAACCGGGCACGGCGCGAGCTCGTACGGCAGGACCCCTTGACACGCGGGAAACGCGGGCGCAACATCCCTTCCCACCGGGACTAACTATCCAGTGGGTTAATTAGCCGAAGATCCGGCCCCCTCTCCCCGCCGCTCACTCCCCTTACGTTGGAGTTCCCTCAAAGGAGCCGCCGTGTCCGTCCCCACCCCCGCCGCCCCGCCCGGGCAGCCGAAGAAAGCCGCGACCGCCGCATGGATCGGCAGCGCGCTGGAGTACTACGACTTCTTCATCTACGGCAGCGCGGCCGCACTGATCTTCCCCGAGGTCTTCTTCGACGAGTCCGACCCGGCCACCGCGACCCTGCTGTCGCTGGCCACCTTCGGCGTGGCGTACGCCGCCCGCCCGGTCGGCGCGCTCTTCCTCGGCCACTACGGCGACCGCCTCGGCCGTAAGAAGATCATGGTCTTCACGCTGATCCTGATGGGTGTGTCGACGTTCCTGATCGGCTGTCTGCCCACCCGGGACCAGGTCGGCACGCTCGCCCCGGTGCTGCTGGTGCTCTGCCGGGTCCTGCAGGGCATCTCCGCGGCCGGCGAGCAGGCCAGCGCGAACTCGATGACCCTGGAACACGCGCCACCGAACCGGCGCGGGTTCTTCACCAGCTTCACCCTCAGCGGCACCCAGGGCGGCCAGCTGCTCGCCACGCTCGTCTTCATACCGATCGCCGCGCTCCCCGAGGACCAACTGCTGTCGTGGGGCTGGCGGGTGCCGTTCTGGATGAGCATCGCGGTCGCCGTGGTCGGCTATGTCATCCGCCGCAAGCTGGACGAGACCCCGGCCTTCGCCCAGCAGGCGGCGACGGAAGGCGTGGTCAAGCTGCCGCTGCTGGTGCTGGTGCGCGAGCACTGGGCGGATGTGCTGCGGGTGGTGGCCTGCGCGCTGGTCGCCTCGGTGAGCACGATCTTCACGGTGTGGGCGCTGGCGTACGCGACGAGCGACTCCGTCGGGATGAGCCGCTCCTCGATGCTGTGGGTGGGCGCGCTGGCGAACCTGGTCGCGCTCGCCGCGATCCCCCTGTGGGCCACGCTCTCGGACCGCATCGGCCGCCGCCCGGTGTTCCTGATCGGCGCGGCCGGCAGCGCGGTGATGATGTTCCTCTACCTGTGGTCGATCTCGACGGGCAACTACCCGCTGACCCTGCTCCTCGGCATCGTCACCTTCGGTGTCGTCTACAGCGCCGCGAACGGTGTCTGGCCGTCCTTCTACGGCGAGATGTTCACGACCCGGGTCCGGCTGTCCGGCATGGCGATCGGCACCCAGATCGGCTTCGCGGTCGCCGGGTTCGCGGTGACCTTCGCCGCGCAGATCGCGGGCCCGGACGGTGACGACTGGTCGGCGGTCGGCCTCTTCACGGCGGCCCTGTGCCTCCCGCCGGTCATCGCCGCGCTCTCGGCGCGCGAGACCCACAAGGTCCCCACCGAGCGGCTCGGCGAGCGGGCGCCCGAGAAGGCGGCCGAGCGGGAGACCGTGACCGCCTGAGCCCATCCAGCTGCCCCGGACCCCGGTCGCCCGCGCGGCCCCGGGGTTCGGGACTCACGCGTTCGACCAGCCCCGCTCGCAGAGGACGAGCCGGTAACCGTCGGGGTCCTCGACCGTGACACCCCACTGGTTCCAGTACGGATTCGGCGACGCGACCCGCTTGCCGCCGCACTCCTCCAGCCGCGCGACGAGATCCTCCGGCACCGGTCCGTCGACGTAGATCACCAGCAGGTCCTCCTCGGTGGGCCGGGGCTCGACCGGCCGGGCGGGCTCATGGACGAGTTCGAGATGCCAGTCGGCGTCGGGCCATCCCAGCATCAGCAGATCGTGCTCGCCCGGCTGGGACCCGCCCTCCGCGCGCCAGACGACGCCGAGCCCCAGCCCCGCGCCCCAGAACCGCTCGGCGGCGGCCAGGTCCCGGGACGGGCGGGCGATACGGATGTGACTGCGGCCGTTGACAGGCATCGGTCCTCTTCTCCTGGCTGCCTGATCCCTCCGGCAGCCTAGGCAGCCCGGTCCCGCCGGACCATCGGCCGTCCGCCCTGCGCCCAGGGGCCTAGGTCCTTCCCGTGAAGCGCCCCGGCCGCCCTTGAACCTGACACCGGTGTCAGGCCCGATCCTCCCGTCATGACCACCACTCAGGAACTGCGCCCGCCCGCCGCCCTTCCCCTCCCCGCCCTGCTCGCCCTGGCCACCGCCGTCTTCGTCACCAGCCTCACCGAGACGCTTCCGGCGGGTCTGCTGCCCGCGATGAGCTCGGATCTCGGGGTGAGCGAGTCCGCGGCGGGGCAGGCCGTGACCGTCTACGCCGTCGGCACGGCCCTGACCGCGATCCCGCTGTCCGCGGCCACCGCGCACTGGCGGCGCAAGCGGCTGCTCCTGGCGGCGATGGCGGGGTTCGCGCTGGCCAACACCGTCACGGCCGTGTCGGGGAACTACCCGCTGACCATGGCGGCCCGTTTCGTCGCGGGCGTGGCGGCGGGCCTGGCCTGGGCGCTGCTGGCCGGTTACGCCCGGCGGCTGGTGCCGTCCGCCGTGCAGGGCAGGGCGGTCGCCGTCGTCATGGCGGGCGTCCCGCTGGCGCTGTCGGCCGGAGTACCCGCGGGCACGTATCTCGGTGACGTCTTCGGGTGGCGTACGGCGTTCGCGCTGATGACCGCGGTGACCGTCGCGCTGCTCGGCTGGATCGCCCTGCTGGTCCCGGACCGGCCCGGGGTGGAGAGCGGCACCCGGGCCCCCGTGCGCACGGCGCTCGCCCTCCCCGGAGTCGCCCCCGTCCTCTTCGTCACCTTGGTGTTCGTGCTCGCGCACACCGTCCTGTACGCCTACATCGCCACCTTCCTGGACCGGTACGGCATGGGCGGCTCGACCGACCTGGTGTTGCTGGTGTTCGGCGGCACCTCGCTGCTGAGCGTCTGGATCGTCGGCGCCCGCATCGACCGGCGGCTGCGCGCACTGACGCTGGGGAGCGTGGTGCTGGTCGGGGTGGCCGCCGCCGTGCTGGCGGGGTTCGCGGAGCAGCCGCCGCTCGTCTACGCCGCCGCGGCGCTGTGGGGCCTGGGCTGGGGCGGAGCGCCCACGCTGCTGCAGACCGCCGTGGCCGACGCCGGCGGCGAGCAGGCGGACGCCGCGCAGGCGATGCTGGTCACCCTGTGGAACGCGGCGATGGCCGGGGGCGGGGTGGTCGGCGGGGTGCTGCTCGGCCTGTTCGGGGCGGCCGCATTCCCGTGGAGTGTGCTGGCGCTGCTGGTGCCCGTGCTCGCGGTGGTGTGGCGTGCCCGCGAGCACGGGTTCAGCGGGTAGGGCAGCGGGTGGGGAAGGGCGGGCGGCTCAGCCGCGCTTCGGGACTCCGTACACCCGGTCCACCCTCAGCCGCAGCACGAGCCGGCGGTCCCGGGCCATCGCGGCGCGGAAGTCGTCCCAGTCGGGGTGTTCGCCCTGGACGTCCCGGTACAGCCGGACGAGTTCCTCGACCGTGTCGTCGTGCGGGTCGCCGGCGACGGGCGTGAGGTCGGCGGTGCCCTCGGCGACGGTGTACGCCCAGCGGTCGGCGCTGGTCACGTGGTACGACGCCCGCGGATCCCGGCGCAGGTTGCGGGTCTTGGCGCGATCGTCCGTGATCGAGACCCGGATGATCCGCTCGTCCGGGTCGTAGGCGTGGGTGACGTTCGACAGCTGGGGGCGGCCGTCGCGCTTGAGGGTCACCAGCACGCCGCCGTGTCCCTCGGAGAGCAAGGAAAGCAAGGCCTCTTCGGTCCGGTCCTGAGTCATGTCCCGGTAACCGGGCGGGCCGGACCGTACATTCCCGCGCGCCGCGCCGCGCCGCCCGCCGTTCACGCGCAGACGTTTCACCTCGGCCGATGACGAGCACAGCGATCCACAGGACCGCACACGTGTTCCTGCGTGACGATAAGATCGCGGGCCGCCGCGGCTGGGTATGCCGGAGCACTCGGCGCCCGCATTCGTGAGGAGAGCGATGGCACTGCTGCGACAAGAGGTCGAACCGGCCGAGGCCGGTCTGGATCCGAAGGCACTGGACCGCCTCGACCAGCACTTCGCCCATTACGTCGACGAAGGACGGCTGCCCGGCTTCCTGGTCGCCGTCTCCCGGGGCGGACGCGTCGCCCACCTGACCACGCACGGCCTGCGGGACGTGGCCGCCGGACGGCCGGTGGAGCCGGACACCCTGTGGCGGATCTACTCCATGACCAAGCCGGTCACCTCGGTGGCGGCGTTGCTGCTGGTGGAGGAGGGGAAGCTGGGGCTGGACGACCCGGTGGGCCGCCATCTGCCGGCCTTCGCCGAGCCGCGGGTGTACGCCGGGGGCTCCGGCCCGGACGTCCGCACCCGCCCGGCCGCCGGTCCGCTGCTGATCCGCCATCTGATGACCCACACCGCGGGCCTGACCTTCGCCTTCTACCACTGCCACCCGGTGGACGCCCTGTACCGCGAGGCCAACCTGGACTCGGCGGTGCTGCCGGGCTCGGACCTGGCCGGGACGGTCGACGTGTACGCGCGCCTGCCGCTCCAGTTCGACCCGGGCACGCAGTGGAACTACTCGGTCGCCAGCAACGTCCTCGGCCGGGTCATCGAGGTCGTCTCCGGCCGGCCGCTGGACGAGTTCCTCGCCGAGCGCGTCTTCGGCCCGCTCGGCATGACCGACGCCGGTTTCCAGGTGACCGACGCGCAAGGGGACCGGCTGGCCGAGTTGTACGGCGAGACCGACGACGGCCGGATCACTCCGATCCCCGGGCTTCCGCTGCGGCACGGCCGTCCCCGGTTCCTGTCCGGCAGCGGCGGCCTGGCCGCCTCCGCCCATGACATCCACCGGTTCATGGAGCTGCTGCGCCGCCGCGGCGAACTCGACGGCGTCCGCCTGCTCGCCCCTCGGACGGTCGACCTGATGACCTCCAACCATCTCCCCGACGGCGCCGACCTGCGTTCCTTCGGCAGCCGGCCCGCCCATGACGAGCCCGGCAACGACGGCGTCGGCTTCGGCCTCGGCGTCTCCGTCGTCATCGACCCGTCCCGCACCCGGGCCCCGGCCGGGCTCGGCACCTACGGCTGGAGCGGTGTGGCGACCACGACGTTCTGGGTCGACCCCACCCGCGATCTCACCGTGCAGTTCATGACCCAGGTACGGCCGAAGACGTCCCACACGATGTTCCAGGACCTCAAGCGGCTCGTGCACGAGGCCGTCACCGACTGACCCGCAGGGTGAACTCCACCCCCTCCAGGGCCAGTTCACGCAGCCACCGGTCCGACCGGGCCGGCGTCTCGGCGGCCCGGCTCAGCCCCGGCGGCAGGGAGCCGTCCAGGATGTGCCGGACGCCGAGCGCGAGGGGCCGGGAGACACAGCGGGCCATCGCGCTCTCTTCCTCGTCACCGACCAGGTCGAGCAGACAACTGCCGCTCCAGGTCCGCGCGTTCGCACCGCGCACGTCGAGGGAGACGGCGAGGACGACCCGGTCCCGGTCGGCGTCCGTGGTGGGGTGGCGGTCGGCCAGCTCCCGGGCGAGGGCGGCGATGCGCTCGTCGTCGCCGCGCCTCAGCTCCGCGAAGACGGGCTCCCAGGCGCGCAGCCAGCCCTCCAGCCGCAGGGTGCCGCGGACGAAGGTGCGCGGCTTCCACTGCGCGGGCAGCGCGTACTGGGCCATGAAGGGGACGCTGTCGCGGTTGGGGTAGACCTCGAACACCTCCCCGTCGACCAGGTGCCGCCGGGTCGCCTCCCAGGGCCGGTCGACGGTGGTCTCGACCCCGTCCTCGACGTAACGGGCGGGTGAGCGAAGGGCGTTGAGGACGCCCGCGGGCGCCCAGCTGAAGCGGTACCTGAAGTCGTTCGGCTCCGCGGGAACTCCGCCGCAGTACGAGGTCAGGCTGTACGTGGCGGCCGTACCGGCGCCGATCGCCTCCCGGGCGCGGGCGACCAGGCAGTGGGCGAACAGATGGTCGAGGCCCGGGTCGAGGCCCGCCTCGGTGAGGACGACCAGACCGGCCGCCGTGGCCGCCGGTACCTGCGCCAGCACGGCGTCCGACACATAGCTGGAGCACGCGAAGTGGGCCCGCCGGGCCACACAGGCGGTCAGCAGACCGGCGTGCTCGGGCGCGGGCAGCATCGACACGACGACGTCGCCGGGCGCGAGTCCGGCCGTCAGCGCGGCGAGCGTGTACGCGCGCGGCTCGGCGCGTCCGGTCAGGCCGCGCCGGGACAGGGCCTCGGCGGCGCGGTCCTCGGTGCGGTGCCACAGCCGTACCCGCTCGGCCGTCTCGCACAGCCGGGCGAGACCGCTGCCGGTGGACAGCCCGGCGCCGACCCAGTGGACGGTGCCGCTCGCGGGAACCAGGTCAGGCATGGCGGGCCTGCCCTTCCCCGGCCCCGGCTTCCCGGCAGGCCCGGTGGAAGCGGCCCAGAGCGCGCACCCACGCCCCGCCCGTCCCGAACTCCAGCAGCTGAGGCAATAGCGCCGCCGAGAAGTCGGTGCTGGACTCCCTCGGCAGCAGGGACGGCAGGTTGTCGATGGCGATGAGGTCCAACGGCGGCCGCTCGCGCAGCCGGCGGGCCGGGGCCGTCCAGTCGGTGGTGCGGTCGTAGACCGGCAGGACGTTCAGGGGTGAGCCGACGTCGCAGGTGACATCGCACAGGGTGCGCAGCCGGCGGGCGGGGTCGTCGAGGTCCGCGTCCCGCAGGAAGGGCGGGACGGGGCTGGTGGCGAGGACGGCGTTGACCATGACGTCGTGGGCGAGCAGGGCGGGCCGGTCCAGTGCGCGGGTCTCGGCGAGGTCCCAGCGGGTGGGCTCGGCCCCGGCCGCCCGGAATGCCTCGCAGGCTCCCCGGCCGCTGCGGCCCAGGGCGCCGATGACCAGCGCGGTGAACTCCTCGCCTTCCCGCAGCAGGGCGTCCAGCTCCTCCTTCGCGGTCGGCACCAGCGGCACCGCGAGCCGCCCCCGGTGCTGGAGCACGGCCAGGGCGGCGCCGAGGTATCCGGCCCAGAACCCGAAGGCGGCGAGCCGCCGTCCGTCGTCGTCCACCAGGTACTCGACGTCGTACAGCGCTCCTCCCCCGGCGGTGAACCGGCGCAGCAGCGCGGCGGCGCCGGGCTGCCGCTTGTAGGCGTGCCCGAAGAAGACATGCCGATGCGTCAACAGCGCCGGTGCGTCCGGGAGTTCCTTCAGTCCTACGACGACGGCGTCATCCGGCGCCGATTCCCAGGAGCCCGCCGGTGCGATCCGGCAGCCGGCCCGTTCGTACTCCTCGACCGGGAAGATCCGCTGCGCGGACTCCTCGACGGTCACCGTCATGCCGCTCTCGACGAGTCGTCGCGCGTCGGCCGGCACGATCGGCGTGCGCCGCTCGGTGGAGCGGATCTCGTGTCGCAGCCACAGATGGAGTTCGGTCATACGCGGTGGGCCTCCGGGCGCAGGGCGTCGGCCGCGGACCGGTCGGCGCTCAAGGGGCTGACGTCCACGAAGGGTACGCGGCCGAGGGACAGGTCGCGCAGGACCTCACCCACGGCGGGTCACCCGGTCGCCGGAGAGGAAGAGGAGGCCGTCGGTCGTTTCCTCTTCCTGTCCGGGCGGCCCTCGCGCGCATCAGGACCAGTGCGCCACCGCGTCGAGATGGGGCAGGTGGTGGTCCAGGCGCTCCCGCTTGGTGCGCAGGTAGGTGATGTTGCTCTCGCACGGCGCGATCAGCAGCGGCACCTGCTCGGCGACGGTGATGCCGTGCTCCAGCAACGCCTCCCGCTTGCGGGGGTTGTTGGACATCAGGCGCACGCTGCGCACCCCGAGGTCGTCCAGGATCCGGGCGGCGACGCCGTAGTCACGGGAGTCGACGGGCAGCCCGAGGGCGAGGTTCGCCTCCACGGTGTCCAGGCCCTCCGCCTGGAGGGCCATCGCCCGCAGCTTGGCGAGCAGTCCGATGCCCCGGCCCTCGTGCCCTCTCAGGTAGACGACCACGCCCCGGCCTTCGGCGGCGACCGCGCGCAGCGCCGAGGCCAGCTGGTCCCCGCACTCGCAGTGCTGCGAGCCGAACGCGTCCCCGGTCAGGCACTCCGAATGCAGCCGGGTGAGCACGTCCTCGGTGCCGATGTCGCCGTGCACCAGGGCCACTTGCTCGTCACCGCGATCGTGGTCCAGGTAGCCGACCGCGCTGAATTGCCCGTACACCGTGGGCAACGGCGCATTCACCACGCGTTCCACACCGGTGCGCTGCTGCGACTTCATTCCGAGTACGCCAACTTTTTCTGTCATGATCTGGTTCCTCAGCAGAGACGAAAGGCCGTGAAAAGATGAGTGGTTCGGAAATACGGTCGGCACACGGTCTGGTGCCGGCGGACACCACGGAGGACGTACGGGCGCGCGGGGCGGGCGTCGCACGGCAGGTGGCCGTCCTTCCCGTCGGGAGCTTCGAACAGCACGGCCCCTTCCTGCCGCTCGCCACGGACACCCTCGTCGCCTGCGCCGTCGCCCGGGAGATCGCCGCCGCGTACCCGGTGCACCTCCTCCCTCCGGTGACGATCTCCTGCTCGCACGAGCACGCCGCGTGGCCGGGGACCGTCAGCATCTCCTCGGTGACCCTTCATGCGGTCATCCGGGACATAGCGGAATCGCTGCGCCGTTCGGGCGTGGAGGCCCTGGTGGTGGTCAACGGACACGGCGGGAACTACGTACTGGGCAATGTCGTTCAGGAATCCTCCGCGCGCGGTGAGCGCATCGCGCTGTTCCCGGCCGCGGAGGACTGGGAATCGGCGCGGGAACGGGCCGGGGTCGCCACCTCGCTGCTGACCGACATGCACGCGGGGGAAATAGAGACCTCCATCCTTCTGCATACGCATCCGGAAATGCTGCGGCCCGGATACGAGACCTCCGATTTCGTCGCGGACGACCGGCGTCATCTGCTCTCCCTCGGTATGTCCGCCTATACCGATTCGGGTGTCATCGGCCGTCCTTCGCTGGGTTCGGCGGAAAAGGGCAAGGAACTGCTGGCGAGCCTTTCCGATTCCTTCGCCGCGTATTTCTCCGTGCTGGGCGCAGAGTAGGGGGACCGGCGCCGCGCGACCAGGACCAGCGCACCGGGCAGGCTCGCGGCCAGACACAGCACGCCGTAGACCACGGCGACCGCGAGCCCGCTGCCCGCGCCGAGCCCGGCGGCGCCGAACGCCCAGGCGGTGACGCCCTCCCGGGGTCCCCAGCCGCCGACGTTCAGCGGCAGGCTCATCGCCAGCAGGGCGAGGACGCCCAGCGGCAGGAGGACGGCGACGGAGGCGGTGGCGCCGGCGACGCGGGCCGCGAGGACGAACGTGGCGAGGTGTCCGGCCAGGACGACGGCCGACGACACCGCGATCCCGGGCCAGTTGCGGGGCGACAGCAGTCCTTCGAGGCCCTCGCGCAGGACGCGTCGGCGCCGGGAGGGCGGCCGGCTCAGCCGCAGGGCGAGCAGCACCGCCAGCGCGCCGAGGGCGGCGAGCGCGAGCAGTGGCGCGAGCTGGCGGGCCCGGTCGCGCACGGGGGACGGCAGGGTCAGCAGGACGACGGCTCCGGTCAGGAGCAACGCGAGCTGTCCGGCGGCCCGTTCGAGCACGACCGAGCGGACGCCCCGGCCGAGGTCCCCGGTGCTGCGCCCGTGCCGGACCGCGCGGTGCACATCGCCCAGGACGCCGCCGGGGAGGGCGGCGTTCAGGAACAGCGCGCGGTAGTAGTCGGCGACGGCCGCGCCGAGCGGCAGCCGGATCCGCAGTCCGCGGGCCACCAACTGCCAGCGCCAGGCGCTGAACACGGTGGTCACCGCTCCGACGCCGACGGCGGCGAGCACGGCCGGCGCGTCGATGCGGCGCAGCCCGTCCAGGAAGGCCCCGGTGCCCAGGCGCCACAGGAGGACGGCGAGGATGGCGAGGCCCGCGGCCGTGCCGAGGTGGGCTCGCAGGTTGCCCCTTTCCGGCCGGGAGCGGGGGGCCTCGGCGGGCGGGGCGAGGGCGGCCACCGGGACCGACAGGGACGTGGGCCTCGGCGCCGCGCGCACCTGTACGGCGAGCGCCCCCACCGCCTCCGCGCTCATGACGTCGCCCCGTCCGCCGTGCGGGGCAGTGCCAGCAGGTCGCTGTGGTGGACCACGACCCGCAACTCGCCCGCCGCGCAGGCCGCCAGGCGCTCGCGGAGATAGCGTTCGGCCGGTCCGCGCAGGTCCGGCCGCTGTTCCACGGCCGCGCCGACCCAGCCGCGCAGCCACTGCGCGGTGAGCGCGGACTCGCCGGGACCGAGCCGCCAGGGGCTCGCATGGACGCGGACCGTGGCGCCGCGTGCGGAGAACGCCTCGCGGGCCACCGTGATCGCGTCCGGGCCGAGCAGGTCCGTGCGCTTCTGGTGGGCGTTGAACGCCTCGGCGATCTCGCCGTCGAGCGGGTCGGCGGGGCTGAGTTCCACGCGTCCCGCGACCGACAGGGTCAGCAGCGCCGGGCAGCCGGCCCCGGTGCAGGCGGCGACGAGGGTCTCGACCTCCTCCCGGGTGAGGACGTCGAGCAGCGCGGACGCCGTGACCAGCGAGGCACCGGCGAGGCTGTCCGGGGTGAGCCGGGCGACATCGCCGCGGCGGGTCTCGACGGTGACCCGGCTGCCGTCGGCGGCGGCGCGCGGGGAGGCGGCGGCGGCGAAGTGCAGCAGGTAGGGGTCGCGGTCGTGCAGGATCCAGTGCTGGGCGCCGGCGAGGCGGGGCGCCAGCCAGCGGCCCATCGAGCCGGTGCCGCAGCCCAGGTCGTGGATGACCAGTCCGTCGGCCCCGTCCGGCGGTTCGGCGAGCCGGATCCGCAGCGGATCGAGCACCTCGGCCGCCCGCGCGGCCCCGTCGGGCCCTTCGCGCAGTTCCAGCCACTCGGGGGCATAGCGCGAGGGTTCCTCCGGGCCGGAGTCCCGCAGCCTGAGCGTGGGACGTTCGCCGGGGCCCGCGCCGGGAATCACCAGGTCCTCGCTCGCCGCGTCCCGCGTCCCGGGCGGCACCGCGAGCCGCTCCGTCTCGTCCGGTGACGGCGGCGGCTCCGCCGGCCCCACGGGGTCCGCGGTGCCGCAGCCGTCCGCGGAGGTCACGTGCAGGTCGGCCGGGTCGTCCCGGTCCGCGGCCGTGCCGGTGCCGAGCCCCAGCCGTTGTGTCGGTGCCGGTTCCCTCATGCCGCCCTCCTGGGTTCGTTCGGCAGCCGGCCCAGTACCGCGGCCAGGCTGCGGGCCGTGGTCGCCCAGCCGTCGAGGGCGGCCCGGCGGCCCCGGGCGGCCGCCTTCAGGCGTCGTCGTACGTCCGCCTCGCCGAACCAGCCGCGCAGTTCGGCGGCGAGGGCGGCGGGGTCCTCGGGCGGGACGAGGATGCCGGGCACCCCGCCGTCGGGGGCGCGGCCGACCGCCTCGGGCAGCCCGCCGACGTCCGTCGCCAGTACCGGGATGCCGCGCGCCAGTGCCTCGGTCACCGCCATGCCGTACGTCTCGGCATAGGAGGTGAGGACCATCAGGTCGGCGGCGGCGTAGCTGGCGTCGAGTTCGGCACCGGCCTGCGGTCCCGCCAGCACCAGCCGGTCCTGGAGGCCGTGCTTGCGGATCAGGGCCCGCAGTCCCGCCACGTACTCGGGGGCCTGGCCGAGGCCGCCGACGCAGACGCAGCTCCACGGCAGGTCGGTCACCGCCGCCAGCGCCTCGACCAGCCGGTGCTGTCCCTTGCGGGGCGTCACGGCGGCCACGCACAGCAGGCGGGAGACGCCGTCGGTGCCGGAGGCCAGGGGGGCGATGTCGGCGCCGGGGGTGGCGACATGGACCCGGTCGGGGGCGAGTCCGTGGTGGGAGACCAGGCGCCGGACCGCCCAGTCGGAGGTGGCGATCACGGCCGGGACCGCCCGCAGCACCGTGCGCTCGCGGGCGTCCAGCCCGGCGGCCACCTCGGCCGGCAGACCCGTCTCGTCGCCCAGCGGAAGGTGCACCAGCACCGCGATCCGCAGCCGCTCCGCCTCCGGTACGACGACCTCGGGCACCCCGCACGCGACGAGCCCGTCGAGCAGCACCACCGTGCCGTCCGGCAACTCCCGCAGCGTCCGCGCCAGTTCCGCCCGCGCCGCCGCGCCGGGCCGGGGCCACTCGCCAGGCACGGCGTGCTGGTGGACCTGCCAGCCGAAGCCGGGCAGATCCAGACTCACCCGGCGGTCGTAGGCGTTGCCGCCGCTCGGCGCGGCCGGGTCGTCGACGCCGCCCGGCAGGACGAAGTGCACGGAGCGCAGGGACATGGGGACGATCTCGGCGTTCTTCAGGGCGGGATGCTGCACGGGCACGTAGGCGAGCCGGGCCCGGTCCACCGTCAGGTCGGTCACAGGGCACGCTCGTAACTCGCCCACGCGACATGCGACTCGTGCAGTGTGACGGTGATGCCGGCCAGGCCCTTGGCGCCCTCGCCGAGGGCTCCCTTGTGCACCCGCTCGGCGAGCCGGTCGGCGATGACCTTGGCCAGGAACTCCGTGGAGGTGTTGATCCCGGCGAAGTCGGGTTCGTTGTCGAGGTTGCGGTAGTTCAACTCGGCGACGACGGCGCCCAGTTCCTGGGTGGCGAGCCCGATGTCGACGACGATGTTGTCCTCGTCCAGCTGTGCGCGCCGGAAGGTGGCGTCCACCAGGAATGTCGCTCCGTGGAGGCGCTGCGCGGGTCCGAAGACCTCGCCGCGGAAGCTGTGGGCGATCATGATGTGATCGCGGACGGTGATGCTGAACAACGGACGACCCTCCAAGTGCGGCGCGTCTGACCCCCGGCTGATCGTTGCCGGGGATGTGGAGTAGTACGGCTCTTCGCTTCCCGTTGTTCAGCCGACTCTCACTCTTTTCTCAGGTCAGGCGCTCGTCCCGTACCGCACGCGGTGACACAGCGCCGGAATCTCCCCGGACGCGAGCCTCGGCAGCACCTCAGGCAACTCCTCGAACGCGCTCTCCCCCGTGACGAGGGCGTCGAGCGCCGGGTCGGCGAGGAGTTCGAGGGCGAGGGCGAGCCGGTCGGCGTAGGTACGGCCGGGGCGGGTCGGGGAGACGGTGCCGACCTGGCTGCTGCGGATCACGAGCCGGCGGGAGTGGAAGGCCTCGCCGAGCGGGAGGGTGACGGGCCGGTCGCCGTACCAGCTCAGTTCGATGACCGTACCTTCGGCGGACAGCAGTTCGAGCGAGCGGGCGAGGCCCTGCTCGGTGGCGCTGGCGTGCACGACGAGGTCGCACTCCCCGCGCGCGTCCGGCGGCAGCGCGAACTCCACGCCGAGCGCCTCGGCGGTCTTCGCCCGCGCCGGATCGGCGTCCACCAACTGCACCCGCACGCCCGGGAAGCGGGCCAGCAGCGCGGCCACCGAGCAGCCGACCATGCCGCCGCCGACCACCGCGATCCGGTCGCCGATCAGGGGCGCCGCGTCCCAGAGCGCGTTGACGGCGGTCTCCACGGTGCCGGCGAGGACGGCCCGTTCGGCGGGCACGCCGGCGGGCACCCGCGTGACGGCGCCGACCGTGACCACGTACCGCGTCTGGTGCGGGTAGAGGCAGAAGACGGTGCTGCCGACGAGGTCCGCGGGACCCTGCTCGACCTCTCCGACGCTGAGGTAGCCGTACTTCACCGGCGCCGGGAAGTCGCCCTCCTGGAACGGTGCCCGCATCGCCGCGTGCTGGCTCTCGGGGACGCCGCCGCGGAAGACCAGGGTCTCGGTGCCGCGGCTCACCCCGGAGTACAGGGCGCGGACCAGCACCTCCCCCTCGGCCGGGACCGGAAGGGTGACCTCCCGGATCTCGCCTTCACCCGGACTGCTGAGCCAGAACGCGCGCGCGGGTGGCGTCATCCGCATCCTCCTGAACGATCGGGAAGTGGTTCACGTACCGAGGTGTGCACAGGCCGCGCACAGTACGCGGCGTCGATCGACTCTGTCACACGGCCGGAGGATGTTCGGTGGCCCTGAACAACACGTATGACGCGAGGCTGGTCCAGCAGGAGACGGCGCTCGGAGCGGGCGTGCAGATCCTGGTGCTGGCGCTGCTCGGCACGGCGATCGGCTTGGGGCCGGCGGGCTGGCTGACCGGACTCGCGTTCGCCGTCGCCACCTGGGCGGTGCTCTCCCGGGCCCTGCACCGCTCCCGGCTGCGCTCCTTCGGCCCCGCCAACCGCGTCACCCTCGGCCGTTCCATCCTGGTCGGCGGGGTCACCGCCCTGGTCGCGGACTCCTTCCAGAGCCCGCCGCCGCTCACCCTGCTGGTCGGTCTGACGGCCGTGGCCCTGATCCTCGACGGCGTCGACGGCAAGGTCGCCCGCCGCACCGGCACCTCCACCGCGCTGGGCGCCCGCTTCGACATGGAGGTCGACGCGTTCCTGATCCTGGTGCTCAGCGTCCACGTGTCGACGGCACATGGCCCCTGGGTCCTGCTGATCGGCGGCATGCGCTACGGCTTCGTGGCCGCCGCCCGCCTGTGTCCGTGGCTGAACGCCTCGCTGCCGCCGAGCACCGCCCGCAAGACGGTGGCCGCGCTCCAGGGCGTGTTCCTGCTGCTGGCGGCCTCGGGCCTGCTGCCGCACCTCGTCGAACTCGGCGTCGTCGCCACCGCTCTCGCGGCGCTGGTGTGGTCGTTCGGACGGGACGTCCTGTGGCTGCGCCGGACCTCGCGGGTTCAGCCGAGGGCCAAGGCCCAGGAGCTGGTCGCGGCCTGACGGCCGAGAAGTTCCCGGCCCCCTCGGCGTTCCGTGCCGGATGTGGCCCAGATCACCTGATCCAAGTGCAGCGCCCCAGGGGTGCCAGGGCCTTCTCACAGGTGTAGGTGACTGGCGACAGCAGGGACGTGCGGATGCAACGGGCTCGAGAGGGTGAGTTCGACGACTTTGTGGCGGCCCGGTGGTCGGGGCTGCTCCATCTCGCGCGCCTGCTGACCGGAGGGGACCGGCACCGCGCCGAGGATCTGCTGCAGGAGTCCCTGGTCAAGCTCTGGTTCGTCTGGGCGAAGGTCGGCGAGGAGGCCCCCGAGGCCTACGTCCGCAAGGTCATGGCACGCGCCGCCGCGCGGTCGGCCCGGCGGCGGTGGTGGGGGGAGCGGCCCGTCGAGCAGGTGCCCGAGTCCGCACTGCCGGGCGATGTGTCCGCCGCCGTCGCCGAGCGGTCCCGGCTCGAAGCCGCGCTCGCGCAGTTGACCCCCGATCAGCGGGCCGCCGTGGTGCTGCGCTACTACCAGGACCTGCCCGACCGGCAGGTCGCCGACGTGCTGGGCTGCCCGGTGGGCACCGCCCGCTCGCACGCCTCCCGCGGAGTCGCCCGGCTGCGGCGGCTCCTGTCCGACGTCATCGAACCGGTCGGGTGAAGGAGGAGCCATGGACCACTTCGAAGAGCAACTCGCCCATCTGATGCGCTCCTCCGCGGAGTACACCCCCCTGGAGGCCCGGCAGCGGGAACGGCTCCATGAGGCGGTTAGGACCCGGCGCCGGCTGCGGGCGGCCCGTAACGCCGCCGGATCGGTGCTCGCCGTGGCCGCGGTCGCGCTCGCCCTGGTGCTGCGGCCCGGCGGAGCACAGCACGTCGAGCCCAGCTCGCCGCGCCCGGCGCCCACGATCAGCCCGACCACCTCGCCTCCGGACCCCTCCCCCTCCTCGACGTCCGCGCCGCCGAGCACGTCACCGATGTCCACGCCGCCGGACACCGCCACGTCGACGCCGACGACGCGGCCACCGTCGACCACCACCACGGACGCCACCACGGACGCCACCACCTCGACACCCACGTCAGAGCCGCCGACGTCCACGCCCGACATCTCCGCGCTCACCTCGCCCCCGGCCTCCACCACCGAACCGGCCTCGGCCCCGCCGCCGGAGACCTCCGCCACCCCCTGACCGCGCCCCGCGCCTCCCGGACACCCCGCCCCGGCTGCCCTCGGCACGCCCTGTGGCACAGCACAGACAAGGACAGACCGTGACGAAACAGCGGGAGCAGCTCATGACCCGGGGCCCCATGGACGTCGACCCCCGCGCCCCCGTTCTCGACCTCGTCGTCCCCGTCTTCAACGAGGAGGCGGGTCTGGAGCAGAGCGTGCGGCGGCTCCACGCCCATCTGCGCGCGGGCTTCCCGTACCCGTTCCGGATCACCGTCGCCGACAACGCCAGCACCGACGCCACCCCTCGTATCGCCGCCCGCCTCGCCCGCGAACTGCCGGAGGCGCAGTGGCTGCGGCTGGAGGAGAAGGGGCGGGGGCGGGCGTTGCGGGCGGCCTGGTCACGGTCGCCGGCGACGGTCCTGGCATACGTCGATGTCGATCTGTCGACCGGACTGGCCGCGCTGCTGCCCCTGGTCGCGCCGCTCATCTCGGGGCACTCGGACCTCGCCATCGGGACCAGGCTGGCGCCCGGATCGCGCGTGGTCCGGGGCCCCAAACGGGAGTTCATCTCCCGCGGCTACAACACCCTGCTCCGCTCCACCCTCGCGGTCGGGTTCTCCGACGCGCAGTGCGGGTTCAAGGCGGTACGGCGCGATGTCGCCGAGCGGCTGGTGCCGTTGGTGCGGGACGAGGAGTGGTTCTTCGACACCGAGCTGCTGGTGATCGCCGAACGGGCCGGACTGCGCATCCATGAGGTGCCGGTCGACTGGGTGGACGACCCGGACAGCCGCGTCGACCTCCTCCCCACCGCCCTCGCCGACCTGCGCGGGATCGTCCGGATCGGCACGGCCCTCGCCCGCGGCGGACTGCCCTCCGCCGCCTCGCCCCCCAGGCCGCTCCCCCAACTCCTGCGCTTCGCCCTGGTCGGCGCCCTCAGCACCCTCGCCCATCTGCTGCTCTACGCGGCCCTGCGCCCGGCGACCGGGGCGCAGGCCGCCAACGCGCTGGCGCTCCTGGTGTGCGCCGTGGCGAACACGGCCGCGAACCGGCGATTCACCTTCGGCGTTCGCGGCCCGGGCGGGGCGCTCCGGCACCAGGCGCGCGGGCTGCTGGTCTTCGTCCTGGGCCTGACGCTCACCTCCGGAGCGCTCGCCGCCCTGCACCTGGCGGCACCCGGCGCCGCGCCGCGCACCGAACTCGCCGTGCTCGTCGCCGCCAACCTCACCGCGACCCTGCTGCGGTTCCTGCTCCTGCGCGCCTGGGTGTTCGGCCGGGGGACCCGATGAACGCCACCACCGACACCCGGCCGACCTGGAACGCCCGCCTCACCGAACCGGTCCCGCCACCGCACCCGCTGCGCGAGGCCACCGCCCGCTACGGCCCCGTCCTCGCCCTCTACGGCACTCTGAAGCTGATCGGCTTCACCGTCTTCCTGGCCCTGCTGCACTCCGCGGGCGACTTCCGCGAGAAGAACCCCCGCTTCGGCGGCGGCGCACACCCCTGGGACGTGCTCGCCACCTGGGACGGCTGGTGGTACCGGCAGATCGCCGAACACGGCTACGACCCCGCCCTCGTCCCGGTCCCCGGCGCCACCGGAATGATCACCCTGGAAGGCAACTCGGCCGCCTTCTTCCCCCTCTACCCCGCCTTGATGCGCCTGGTCTCCGAGGCGACCGGCCTGGGGTCCTACGGCGCTGGCCTGCTCGTCTCCGTCCTCGCGTCCTTCGCGGCGGCCCTCGGCATCCACACGGTCGCCGCACACCTCGGCGGACGCCGGGCGGGCCTGGCGGCGGCCGGGCTGTGGGCGGTATGGCCCGGCTCCGGGGTGGAGTGGGCGGTCTACTCCGACTCCCTCTACGTCGCCCTCGCCGCCTGGTCCTGCCACGCCATGCTGAGCCGCGCCTGGCTCACCGCGGGCCTTCTCACCTTCCTCGCGGGCCTCAACCGCCCCACCGCCGGCGCCCTGATCGCGGCCCTCGGCGTCGCCGTCGCGCTCGCCCTGCACCGCCATCGACAGGACGAGGGCGTCGTACGCCCCCTGCTCGCGCTGGCGCTGGCACCGCTCGGGCTGTTCGGCTACCTGGCCTGGGTCGGACACCGCATGGGCGACTACGGCGGCTACTTCAAGCTCCAGGACGGCGCCTGGGCGCACACCTTCGACTACGGCGCACAGACCCTGGACGTCCTCACGTCCCTCCCGGTGGGCCACTTCGACTATCTCTTCGCCTACCCCTTCGCGGACGTCGTCGGGGTGGGCACCGTCCTGCTCGCCGTCACGATGCTCGGGCTGCTGCTGCGCCATCGTCCGCCGGCGCCGCTCGTGGTGTACACGGTCCTCACGCTGGCCCTGATCCTCGGCAGCCAGCAGATCTTCGCCAACGTCTCCCGCTACCTGCTGCCGGCGTTCCCCCTCTACCTCCCGCTCGCCTTCGCCCTGCGCCGCCTCAGCCCTCTGATGATGTGCTGGCCCCTGGGCATCGCGGCGGTGGCGTCCGGGTCGTACGCGGGGTATGTGCTGTTCGAGCTCGGGGTGCCGTAGCCGGTACGAAAAAAGCTTGTGCGGGCCGAGAAGATCTCGACCCGCACAAGCTGGGATGTGTCCGAGGGGGGACTTGAACCCCCACGCCCGATAAAGGGCACTAGCACCTCAAGCTAGCGCGTCTGCCATTCCGCCACCCGGACCAGGTGTCTGCCGCCTTGCCGGGGGTGTTCCCCGCGGCGACAGGGACAACAATACCAAGCTTTCGGAGTGGCCTTCACGTGCATATCTGTCAGGCGAAGGGCCTCAGCCGGGCTTCCGGCGGAAGGTTTCACCAAGAGCCATCTCGCGCTCACCCTGGGCTGTCCGTGGTGCGGTCCTCCCAGGTCAGCAGGTGCAGCGCGCGGAGCAGCGTGGCGGCCGTCCGCTCGTCCAGCGGGGCCAGGAAGCTGCGCTCGGCCGAGCGGCGGGCCAGCTCGGCCTGCCGGTAGCACTCCTCGCCCGCGGCGGTGAGCTCGACGATGTTCTTGCGCCGGTCCTGGGTGCTGCGCCGCCGGGCGACCAGGCCGTGGTCCTCCAGGCCGTCGATCAACGCCACCATGGTGGTGCGGTCGACGCCCAGCCGGCCCGCCGCCTCCACCTGCGACAGCGGCCGGGCACCGGACAGCACCGCGAGCACCGCCAGCTCGTGCCGGTCCACCCCGTACGGGGCCAGCGCCTGAGCGGATGCCCGGGCCAGCTTGGTCTGCGCGAGCCGGAGGAGGTGACCGAGACGGGTGTCCTGGCGAGCGTCGGGCCGCGGCTCGGGGGACGCGGGAGGTTCGTCACGGACCATGCGCAGACTGTAGCGATCAGCTCCGCCCCGACCCGGTCATCCGCCGACCCGACCCGAGGGATCCGGCCACCCCACCACGCCGGGCGCCCGCCCGGCACCCACTCCCGGCAAGGCCCCAGCAGACCTCCGCGGCCCGCCGCCCCCTCACGCGCCGTCCATCACGGCCCGCCACACCCTCTCCCGCAGGCCGACCCGCACCCAGACCGAGGCAGGGCCTGCCGAGGCACGACCCCCCGACGCAACGGCCTGCCGACGCACACGCCTTGCCGCTCCCCACGCAGCCCCACCCTCACGGCCTGCGGTCCCACATAGGCCGCGCCCACCCCACAGCAGGTCAACGTCGCCGCAGGCCGACCCGCCCACCGCAGCCGGGCCCTGACCCAGGGCGACGCAACACGCCCCGCCGTCCCCGACCCAGCCCGACCCTCACGGTCCTGACAGCGCTCACGGACCGCCACCCCACGCAGGCCGCGCCCACCCCGCAGCAGGTCAACGTCACCTCAGCCCGCCGGTGCTCGCGGCCTGCCGTCCCGCCCGCAGGCCGCGCCCCTCGTCGTTCACGGCATGAGGTGGTACTCCGGGAAGTTCCCCGGCAGCCGCTCCCCCGCGGGCCCGTGTGTCACCGCGCGGACCAGTAGCTCGCCGCCGACGAAGGCGCCCCGCCAGGACGCCCCGAACCCGCCGAACAGTTCGTCACGGTCGCCGCGCGAGCGAGGTGTGCCGTGGCCGACCTTGAAGGCCCGGATCTGCGGGGCGAGGCGCTCGAACGCCGACCGGTCGTCCGTGGACAGCGTGGCGACCAGGGCGCCGTTGGAGGCGTTCATGGCGGCCAGCAGCTCGGCCTCGGTGTCGACCAGGACGATGGTGTCGACCGGCCCGAACGGCTCCGCGTGGTGCAGTGGCGAGGACGGCGGCGGGTTGAGCAGCGTGACGGGCTGGACGTACGCCGAGGTGTCCTGGCCGGGCAGGAAGCGGGCGTCGGTCAGACTGCCGCGGTGCAGGGGCACGGCGCCCCGGTCGACGGCCTCGGCGACCTGGTCGTGCAGTTCCTTGGCCTTGGCCGCGTTGATCACCGGCCCGAAGTCCAGCGCCGGGTACGGGTCGTCGGGGTGCTCGACGGCCAGCGGATGGCCCACCCTGAGCGTGCGCACCGCCGGGAGGTACGCCGCCAGGAACTCGTCGAACAGCGTGCGTTGGACGACGAAGCGCGGGTACGCCGTGCAGCGCTGCTTGCCGTAGTCGAAGAGCTTGGGTACGACCGCCGTCAGCGCGTCCCAGTCCGTGTAGTTCCAGATGCCCCAGGTGTTGAGTCCCTCCTGTTCGAGTACATGTCGTTTGCCGAGGTCGGCGACGGCCGTGGCCACCGCGGCGCCGGTGTCGCGGCCGCCGACGAAGGAGACGCAGCCGATCTCGGGCGCCCGCACCAGCGCCTGGGACAGCTCGCCCCCGCTGCCGCTGACGAGGGTGACGGGTATCCCCTCGCGGGCGGCGAGCGCCGAGGCCAGGGTGAGACAGGCGACGCCGCCGTCGGTCGGGGTCTTGGCGATGACCGCGTTGCCTGCCAGTGCCTGAACCAGTACTGCGTGAACGAGCACGCTCATCGGGTAGTTCCAGCTCGCGATGTTGGAAACCGGGCCGTCCAGCGGGGCCCGTCCGGTGAGCATCGGCTCGATGCCGTCGACGTACCAGCGGACCCCGTCGATGGCCCGGTCGACGTCGGCCTGTGCGAGCCGCCAGGGCTTGCCGATCTCCCAGACCAGCAGCAGGGCGAGGAGTTCGCGGTGCTGGGTGAGGGAGTCGAGGGTGGCGGCGACCCGGGCGCGGCGCTCGTCGAGGGGAAGGTGCCGCCAGGCGCGGTGCTGGTCGAGCGCGGCGCGTACGGCCCGGTGGGCGGTGGCCCGGTCCAGGCGGGGCGGGCCGGCGATGGGGCTCCCGTCGACGGGGCTGGTGGCGGGCAGGGTCCGGCCGTCGGCCTGCCAGGTGCCGGCCCAGAGGTTGAGGACGCGGTCGTCCCGGAAGGCCTCGGGGGCGACGGCGAGACAGCGCTGCCAGGCGTCGGACCAGGAGGTGCCGGATTTGAGGGTGAGGGTGGTTGCCATGGGGTTGCTCCGCTCTCGGTGCACAGTCGGGGGCGGGGGGCGAAGGTCTGGTGCGCCTGGACCACGGGGCTCGGTACGGCGCCCGAGTCGGACGACGGATGCTCGTCAGGACGTAGGAGCTGGACTACCGCTGCTCGTCGAGCCGTGCGAGCACGAGCCTCGCGGTCTCCGTCGGGGTGTCCCCCACCCGCACTCCGGCCGCCTCCAGGGCCCGCTTCTTCGCCGCCGCCGTACCGGAGGAGCCGGAGACGATGGCGCCGGCGTGGCCCATGGTCTTGCCCTCGGGGGCGGTGAATCCGGCGATGTAGCCGACGACGGGCTTGGTGACGTGGTCGCGGATGTACGCGGCCGCGCGTTCCTCGGCGTCGCCGCCGATCTCCCCGATGAGGACGATGATGTCGGTGTCGGGGTCCTCCTGGAAGGCCGCGAGGCAGTCGATGTGGGTCGTCCCGATCACCGGGTCGCCGCCGATGCCCACACAGGTCGAGAAGCCGATGTCGCGCAGCTCGTACATGAGTTGGTAAGTGAGCGTGCCCGACTTGGAGACCAGGCCGATGCGGCCCTGCTTGGTGATGTCGGCGGGGATGATGCCCGCGTTGGACTGGCCGGGGGTGATCAGCCCCGGGCAGTTGGGGCCGATGACCCGGGTTCCCCTGCGCTGTGCGTACGTGGTGAAGGCGACGGAGTCGTGCACCGGGATGCCCTCGGTGATGACGACCGCGAGGCCGATGCCGGCGTCGGCGGCCTCGGTGACGGCCGGCTTGACGAAGGCGGGCGGCACGAAGACGACGGTGACGTCCGCGCCGGTCTCCGCCATGCCCTCGGCGACGGAGCCGAAGACGGGGACGGCACGGTCGTCGAAGTCGACGGTGCGGCCCGCCTTGCGGGGGTTGACGCCGCCGACGACGTCGGTGCCGGCCGCGAGCATGCGCCGGGTGTGCTTCATGCCCTCGCCGCCGGTCATGCCCTGGACGAGGACCTTGCTCTCCTGGGTGAGGTAGATCGCCATGGTGTCCCGTCTCCTTAGGCCGAGGTGGCGAGTCGGGCGGCCCGGGCGGCGGCGCCGTCCATGGTGGTGGCCTGCTCGACCAGCGGATGGGCGTGCTCGTCGAGGATGGTTCGGCCGCGTGCCGCGTTGTTGCCGTCGAGGCGCACGACGAGCGGCTTGGTCAGCCGCACCTCGTCCAGGGCCTTGACGATGCCGTCGGCGACCGCGTCACAGGCGGTGATGCCGCCGAAGACGTTGACGAGCACCGATTTCACGGACGGGTCGGAAAGGATCACCGACAGCCCGTCGGCCATGATCCGGGCCGAGGCGCCGCCGCCGATGTCGAGGAAGTTGGCGGGGCGGGCGCCGCAGCCGGCGACCACGTCGAGCGTCGACATCACCAGACCGGCGCCGTTGCCGATGATGCCGACCTCGCCGTCCAGCTTGACGTAGTTGAGGCCCTTGGCGGCGGCGGCCGCCTCCAGCGGATCGGCGTGCGCCTCCGCCTCGGCGCCCCAACGCGCTTGCCGGAAACTGGCGTTGTCGTCGAGGGTCACCTTGCCGTCGAGGGCGAGGATCCGGCCCTGTCGCGTGCGGACGAGAGGGTTCACCTCGACGAGTACGGCGTCCTCGCGGACCAGCACCTCCCACAGCCGGACCAGGACGTCGACGGTCTGCGCCGGGAGTCCGGCCGCCGCGGCGATCTCGCCCGCCTTCGCCGAGGTGACGCCCTCGGCCGGGTCGATGTGGACGCGGGCCACCGCCTCCGGTCGGGTGGCGGCGACCTCCTCGATCTCCATTCCTCCTTCGGCGGAGGCGATGGCGAGGAAGCGGCCGGCCGCGCGGTCGAGGACGTAGGAGACGTAGAACTCGGTCTCGATGTCCACGGGTTGGGCCAGCATCACCGTGCCGACGCGGTGGCCCTTGATGTCCATGCCGAGGATCTGGCGGGCGGTCAGTTCCGCGGCGGCCGGGTCGGCGGCGAGCTTCACTCCGCCCGCCTTGCCGCGTCCGCCGGTCTTCACCTGGGCCTTGACGACGACACGGCCGCCGAGCCGGCGAGCGATCTCGCGCGCCTCCTTCGCGCAGTCCGTGACCTCGGCCCTCGGCACCAAGATGCCGTGTTCCTCGAAGAGTTGCCTTGCCTGGTGCTCGTACAGGTCCATACCGGCTCCTGACTCAAAAGTGCCGCACGCCCCCTGGACACCACCCACCGGATGCGGGATAACAAGCTTCATACAGTATTCGTAGACTGTATGCAATGTACCGCGAGAGCGTTCCAACCCCCTACGAAGGGACAGGACTTCGCCATGCCCGACGACACCCAGGACGTCATTTCCGGTGGTCATCTCGTAGCCAAGGCCCTCAAGGCCGAGGGCGTCGACCGCATCTACACCCTGTGCGGCGGCCACATCATCGACATCTACGACGGCTGCGTCGACGAGGGCATCGAGGTCGTCGACGTACGCCACGAGCAGGTCGCCGCACACGCCGCCGACGGGTACGCCCGCATCACCGGCAAGCCCGGCTGCGCCGTCGTCACCGCGGGGCCCGGTACGACCGACGCGGTCACCGGCGTCGCCAACGCCTTTCGCGCCGAATCCCCGATGCTGCTGATCGGCGGCCAGGGGGCGCTCACCCAGCACAAGATGGGGTCCCTCCAGGACCTGCCGCACGTCGACATGATGACCCCGATCACCAAGTTCGCGGCGGCCGTACCGGACACGGCACGCGCGGCGGACATGGTGTCCATGGCGTTCCGCGAGTGCTACCACGGCGCGCCCGGGCCCTCCTTCCTGGAGATCCCGCGGGACGTCCTCGACGCCAAGGTGCCGGCCGCCAAGGCCCGGGTGCCCCGGCCGGGCGCCTACCGCGCCTCGACCCGCTCCGCCGGCGACCCCGAGGCGATCGAGAAGCTCGCCGACCTCCTCGTGCACGCCGAGAAGCCCGCGATCCTGCTGGGCAGCCAGGTGTGGACCACCCGCGGCACCGAGTCCGCCATCGAACTGGTCCGCACCCTCAACATCCCCGCCTACATGAACGGCGCCGGTCGCGGCACCCTGCCGCCCGGCGACCCGCACCACTTCCAGCTCTCCCGCCGGTACGCCTTCTCGGGTGCCGACGTCATCGTCATCGTCGGTACGCCCTTCGACTTCCGCATGGGCTACGGCAAGCGGCTGTCGCCGGACGCGACCGTCGTGCAGATCGACCTCGACTACCGGACCGTCGGCAAGAACCGCGACATCGACCTGGGCATCGTCGGCGACGCCGGGCTGGTGCTCAAGGCGGTCACCGAGGCCGCGTCCGGGCGGCTGAACGGCGGTGCCTCCAAGCGCAAGGAGTGGCTGGACGAGCTGCGCTCGGCCGAACAGACCGCGCTCGACAAGCGGCTGCCGCACCTGCGCTCGGACGCCTCCCCCATCCACCCCTACCGGCTGGTGAGCGAGATCAACGACTTCCTCACCGAGGACTCCATCTACATCGGCGACGGCGGCGACATCGTCACCTTCTCCGGGCAGGTCGTGCAGCCCAAGTCGCCCGGCCACTGGATGGATCCGGGGCCGCTGGGCACCCTCGGCGTCGGCGTGCCCTTCGTCCTCGCGGCCAAGCAGGCCCGCCCGGACAAGGAGGTCGTCGCCCTCTTCGGCGACGGCGCCTTCTCCCTCACCGGCTGGGACTTCGAGACCCTCGTCCGCTACGACCTCCCCTTCGTCGGCATCGTCGGCAACAACTCCTCGATGAACCAGATCCGTTACGGCCAGAAGGCCAAGTACGGCGAGGCCCGCGAGCGCGTCGGCAACACCCTCGGCGACGTCCACTACGACAAGTTCGCGCAGATGCTGGGTGGTTACGGCGAGGAGGTCCGCGACCCCGCCGACATCGGCCCCGCGCTGCGGCGCGCCCGCGAGTCCGGGAAGCCCTCGCTGATCAACGTCTGGGTCGACCCGGACGCGTACGCCCCCGGAACCATGAACCAGACGATGTACAAGTGAGGTGGCTCCCATGACAGGAACGCCGACCAAGGCACTCGAAGGCATCCGCGTCCTGGACATGACGCACGTCCAGTCCGGGCCCTCCGCGACCCAGCTGCTCGCCTGGCTCGGCGCGGACGTCGTCAAGCTGGAGGCGCCGACCGGCGACATCACGCGCAAGCAGCTGCGCGACCTCCCCGGCGTCGACTCGCTCTACTTCACGATGCTCAACTGCAACAAGCGCAGCATCACCCTCAACACCAAGACCGAGCGCGGCAAGGAGCTCCTCACCGAGCTGATCCGGCGCTCCGACGTCATGGTCGAGAACTTCGGTCCGGGCGCGGTCGACCGGATGGGCTTCACCTGGGAGCGCATCCAGGAGATCAATCCACGGATCGTCTATGCCTCCATCAAGGGGTTCGGCGAGGGCCCGTACACCAACTTCAAGGCGTACGAGGTCGTCGCGCAGGCCATGGGCGGGTCGATGTCGACCACCGGCTTCGAGGACGGGCCGCCGCTGGCGACGGGGGCCCAGATCGGGGACTCGGGCACGGGCGTCCACGCGGTGGCCGGGATTCTCGCGGCGCTGTTCCAGCGCGAGACCACCGGGCGTGGTCAGCGGGTGAACGTGGCCATGCAGCACGCGGTGCTCAACCTCTGCCGGGTGAAGCTGCGCGACCAGCAGCGCCTGGCCCATGGCCCACTCGCTGAATATCCCAACGAGGACTTCGGCACGGAGGTTCCCCGCTCCGGAAACGCCTCCGGCGGCGGCCAGCCGGGCTGGGCGGTCAAGTGCGCGCCGGGCGGCCCGAACGACTACGTGTACGTCATCGTGCAGCCCGTCGGCTGGCGCCCGATCACCGAGCTCATCGGCCGGCCCGAGCTGGCCGAGGACCCGGAGTGGGCGACGCCCGAGGCCCGGCTGCCCCAGCTGAACAAGATGTTCCAGCTGATCGAGGAGTGGTCCTCGACCCTGCCCAAGTGGGAGGTGCTGGAACGGCTCAACGCGCACAACATCCCGTGCGGTCCGATCCTGTCCACCAAGGAGATCATCGAGGACGCCTCCCTGGTCGACAACGAGATGGTCGTCACCGTGCCGCACCCCGAGCGCGGCGAGTTCGTGACCGTCGGCAGTCCGCTGAAGCTGTCCGACTCCCCCGTGGAGGTGACCGGTTCACCCCTGCTCGGCCAGCACAACGAAGAGGTCTTCATCGGCGAGCTCGGTCTCGGCGACGAGGAGCTGCGCCTGCTCAAGTCGAACGGAGTGATCTGACGTGATGGCCGAAGACCGGGCCCTGAGGGTGCGCACGCTCCTGGACTCCGTGCGGGCCGAGGGACGCACCGCGCTGACCGCGCCCGAGGGCAAGGTGATCGCCGACGCGTACGGGATCGCCGTACCCGGGGAAGAGCTCGCCACCGACGTCGAGGAGGCGGTGGCGTACGCGGCGCGCTTCGCCGGGCCCGTGGTGATGAAGATCGTCTCTCCGGACATCCTGCACAAGACCGACGCCGGCGGAGTGATCGTCGGCGTCGAGGGCGCCGCCGAGGTACGGGCGGCGTTCCGCACCATCGTCGACAACGCGCGGGCCTACGACGCGTCCGCCCGCATCGAGGGCGTCCAGGTCCAGGAACTGCTGCCCACGGGGCAGGAGGTGATCGTCGGCGCCGTGACGGATCCGACGTTCGGGAAGGTCGTCGCCTTCGGGCTCGGCGGGGTGCTGGTCGAGGTCCTCAAGGACGTCACCTTCCGGCTCGCGCCCCTGGACGCGGACGAGGCGCTGTCGATGCTGGACTCGATCCGGTCGGCGGAGATCCTGCGCGGGGTGCGCGGCCAGGCGGCCGTGGACCGGTGGGCGATCGCGGAGCAGATCCGCCGGGTGTCCCAACTGGTCGCGGACTTCCCCGAGATCGCCGAGGTGGACCTCAACCCGGTGATCGCCACCGCGGACGGTGCGGTCGCCGCCGACATCCGGGTGATCCTCGCGGAGAACCAGCCGCCGCCGCGCCGGACGTACACGCGCGAGGAGATCCTCACCTCGATGCGCCGGCTGATGCAGCCCTCCTCGGTCGCCGTGATCGGCGCCTCCAGCGAACCGGGGAAGATCGGCAATTCGGTGATGCGCAACCTCGTCGACGGCGGCTTCGCCGGGGAGATCCATCCGGTGAATCCCAAGGCCGATGACATTCTGGGCCGCAAGGCGTACAAGAGCGTCACGGACGTCCCCGGTGAGGTGGATGTGGCGGTCTTCGCGATCCCCGCCAGGTTCGTGGCCGCGGCCCTGGAGGAGGTGGGACGCAAGAAGATCCCCAACGCCGTGCTGATCCCCTCCGGATTCGCCGAGACCGGGGAACACGAGCTCCAGGCCGAGATCGTGGCCATCGCCGAACGGCACGGCGTCCGGCTGCTCGGACCGAACATCTACGGCTACTACTCGACGTGGCACGACCTGTGCGCCACCTTCTGCACGCCCTACGACGTCAAGGGCGGGGTGGCGCTGACCTCCCAGTCCGGGGGCATCGGCATGGCCATCCTGGGCTTCGCCCGCACCACGAAGACGGGCGTGTCGGCGATCGTCGGTCTCGGCAACAAGTCGGACCTGGACGAGGACGACCTGCTGACCTGGTTCGGTGAGGACCCGCACACCGAGTGCATCGCCATGCACCTGGAGGACCTCAAGGACGGGCGGGCCTTCGTGGAAGCCGCTCGGGCGACCGTACCGAAGAAGCCTGTCGTGGTGCTCAAGGCCGGCCGGACCGCCGCCGGAGCCCGTGCGGCCGGGTCGCACACCGGGGCGCTCGCGGGCGACGACGCCGTGTACGACGACATCCTGCGGCAGGCCGGGGTCATCCGGGCGCCCGGTCTGAACGACATGCTGGAGTACGCGCGCGCGTTGCCGGTGCTGCCCACCCCCCAGGGCGACAACATCGTGATCATCACCGGGGCCGGCGGCAGTGGGGTGCTGCTGTCCGACGCGGTCACCGACAACGGCCTGACCCTGATGGACATCCCGTCCGACCTGGACGAGGCGTTCCGGAAATTCATCCCGCCCTTCGGGGCCGCGGGCAACCCCGTCGACATCACCGGGGGCGAGCCGCCGTCGACGTACGAGGCGACGATCCGGCTCGGTCTGGAGGATCCGCGCATCCACGCGCTGGTCCTCGGCTACTGGCACACCATCGTCACGCCCCCCATGGTCTTCGCCGAGCTCACCGCGCGCGTGGTGGCCGAGTTCCGCGCGCGCGGGATCGAGAAGCCGGTGGTGGCGTCACTCGCGGGGGACGTCGAGGTCGAGGAGGCCTGCCAGTACCTCTACGAGCGCGGGGTCGTGGCGTACCCGTACACCACCGAGAAGCCGGTGGCCGTGCTCGGCGCGAAGTACCGCTGGGCGCGGGCGGCGGGCCTGTTGGGGGGCGGCTCATGAGGTGAGGGGGCACGGGGCCGGCCGACGGTGCGCGTCGGCCGGCCCCAGGACCCGTGCGCGCACGAAAGGCATGGGACAGGGGGCGCTGGCCAGATCTTTCGACGCAAGGGGTGCAACGAGCCGTGACAACCACCGACGTTACTCAGGTCGCCGCCTACCGGGAGGTGACCGACAAGAACGGACGCGTCTACCGGGTGGGCGAGTCCGACATCGACATCATGGGGCGCAAGCGCAAGTGGATGGTGATCCTGCCGTGGATCGGCATGATGGGCATCTCCTCCGCGGAGTACGCGTTCGCGTCCGCCGAGGACACCCTGCACACCGCGCACCAATGGAACAGCATGCACATCTTCTGGATGATGACCGTCTGGGTCTTCTTCCAGGCCGCGGTGGCCTTCCCCGCGGGCAAGCTGCGTGAGAGCGGCAGACTCCCGGCCCGCTGGGCGATGCTGCTCGGCGCGACGGGCACCCTGCTGGGCTATCTGTCGCTGGCCTTCGCGCCGCATGTCGTCTTCGCGTACATCGGCTTCAGCATGTTCAGCGGCATGGGCGCGGGCATGGTGTACGCCACCTGCGTCAACATGGTCGGCAAGTGGTATCCGGAGCGCAAGGGCGGCAAGACCGGCTTCGTCAACGGCGGTTTCGCCTACGGCTCGGTGCCCTTCGTCTTCCTCTTCAACGGCTACATGGACCTGACGAACTTCCGCTGGGTGCTGGTCTCGGTGGGTCTCCTGCTCGCCGGCATGGTCGGGGTCGCCGGCTACTTCTTCAAGGACCCGCCGAAGAACTGGTGGCCCGCCGCGATCGACCCGCTCAACCCGCCGAAGGACCCCCGCGCGGCCCGCTCGATGCGGATGAACCCGCCGGCGGTCCACCAGTACACACCCCGGGAGGCATGGAAGACCGGCCGGGTGGCTCTGATGTGGTTCTGTCTGGCCTGCACGTCCGGCGTGAACATCTTCGGCATCGCCTTCCAGGTGGACATCGGCGAGGAAGCGGGGTTCGCGGGCGGCGTCGTGGCCACGGCCATGTCCCTGAAGGCGATCGTCAACGGCACCGGCCGCGGAGTCATCGGCTGGCTCTCCGACCTCTATGGCCGCAAGCGCTGCCTGCTGGTGGTCTGCGTGATCCTGGGCCTGTCCCAGTACGGCATCCTCTGGTCGGCCGAGATGAAGAACCTGCCGCTGTTCCTGATCTTCTCGTCCATCTCCGGGTTCGGCGGCGGCGCCATCTTCCCGATGTTCGCCGCGCTCACCGCCGACTACTTCGGTGAGAACAACAACGCGTCCAACTACGGCATGGTCTACAGCGCCAAGCTCGTCTCCGGTCTGGGTGCGGGCATGGGTGCCGTGGTCGTCGGCGCCTGGGGGCACTCCGGCGCCTTCATCCTGGCCGGTTCCATCTCGTTGTTCGCCGGCTTCATGGCCCTGTTCCTGTCCCCGCCGGGCCGCGACAAGGACAAGCGCATCGTGCCCAATCCACAGCCGCTGGGCGACGAGACGGGGTGACATGACGGCAGGTCCTCCTGAGGAGGCCCTCCCCGCGATGGGGAGGGCCTCCTCATGCGGGTACGGCCGTCAGCAGTCCTCGCGCAGCGAGTGCAGGTGCTCGCTGGACCGCAGGGCGAAGGTGAAGGACTCGGCCGGGTTGTCGTGCTCGGCCTGCCAGTGATGGGCGAGCCGTTGGCCGCGCAGCCGGGTCACCCCGGAGATGAACCGCTGGTAGTCGATGTCGCCGTCGCCGACGTCGACCATGCGGTAGCCGTAGGTGTTCGCCGGGTCACTGACTCCGTCCTTCACATGGAACAGCGGGTAGCGGTCCGGCTGCTTGAGGACGTAGTCGAGCGGGTCGAAGGGCGCGGGTGTGCCGTCGGGCCGCTGGGAGAAGCGGAACTGGCCCGAGTACGCCCAGTAGATGTCCATCTCCAGGTACACGAGATCGGGGTCGGTCTCGGCGAGCAGGACGTCGTAGAGGCGGACCCTGGGGTTGTCGGTGGCGAAGGAGAACTCCTCGGAGTGGTTGTGCTGGTAGAACTTCATGCCGCGCGCCCGGGCCGCCGCGCCGTAGGTGTTGAACTCCTCGGCGGCGCGCTTCCAGGCGTCGACGGTCGAGCCGTAGCGGAACGGGTTCGAGGCGGTGCCGATGTGCTTGAGGCCGAGGGCCTGGGCGTCGTCGAGGACCTTGGTGAGGTTCTGGGCGAAGGTGTAGGCGTTCGGGTCGTCGGAGTAGTAGCCGACGTGGCTGCCGATGGGGTTCAGGCCGTGGTTCCGGGCCAGCCGCCTGAGCTGGGCGAGGGTGATCGGGCCCGCCGAGCCCTGGCTGTAACCGGCGAACTCGACCTCGTCGTAGCCGTACTTCTCCAGTTCGGCGAAGACGGCGGCGAAGCCGAGGGTGGAGACCTTGTCGCGCAGGCTGTAGAGCTGGATGCCGAGCCGGCCGGGCGGCAGGACGGGACGGCCGCGACCGGCCGCGGAGGGGGCGGCGCCGGTGACGGCCGTGGCGGGGGCCGCGGCGCCCAGCAGGGCGGCGGCGGTGGCGCCCGCGGCGACGCCGAGCATGCCGCGCCTGCTGAGGCGGTGGGTGAGGTCGGGATCGGTCCGGTGGGTGCGGCTCATGCGGGAACTCCTCGTGATCACAGGCCGTTGTCAGTGGTGAGTGCTTCACTTGGGACCAGTCGGATCTGAGGGGTTCATCCCTCAGGTGAGACCGGCGAGTCGGAGCAGCAGTGACTTCACATCGGTGGCCGCGAGGCGGTCGCCGACAGCTCGGGGGGTGGAGCAGATGAGGAGCGGACCGTCGTCGTCGCTCGCCGGAAGGCGGCCGTGGCTGCCGCGAATAGGTGAGGGATCCAGCGGCACGACCGCCATGCGGTAGCGCATGCCGAGCTTCTTGCGCGCCAGCGCGGTCGCCGCCTTGACCTTGACGTAGGGGTCGAGCGGGTCCATGAAGAGTTCGACCGGGTCGTAGCCGGGTTTGCGGTGGATCTCGACCAGTCGCGCGAAGTCGGGAGCGCGGGTGTCGTCGAGCCAGTAGTAGTACGTGAACCAGGCGTCCGGCTCCGCCACGGCGACCAGTTCGCCGGAGCGCGGATGGTCGAGATGGTGCGCCTTCTTGCCCTCGTCGTCGAGGAGTTGACCGAGTCCGGGCAGTCCGTCCAGCGCTGCGCGGGTGGCGTCGAGGTCTTCCGGGCGGCGGACGTAGACGTGGGCGATCTGGTGGTCGGCGACGGCGAAGGCGCGGGAGGTCATCGGGTCGAGGTACTCCATGCCGTCCTGGGTGTGGACTTCGAGGAGTCCCGCCCGGCGCAGGGCGCGGTTGATGTCGACGGGGCGGCTGACGCGCGTGATGCCGTACTCGGACAGCGCGACGACGGTACGGCCTTCCGCTCGGGCGTCGTCCAGGAGCGGCGCCAGGGCGGTGTCCAGGTCGGCGGCGGCTCGGTGGGAGCGGGGGTCGTCGGGGCCGTAGCGCTGGAGGTCGTAGTCGAGGTGAGGGAGGTAGCACAGGGTCAGATCCGGGTGCCGGGTCCGGATGATGTGGCGGCTCGCGTCGATGATCCACTGGCTGGAGACGATGTCGGCGCCGGGTCCCCAGAAGTGGAAGAGCGGGAACGTGCCGAACTTGTCGGTGAGTTCGTCGTGGAGGGCTGGGGGGCGGGTGTAGCAGTCGGGTTCCTTGCGGCCGTCGGCGTAGTAGACCGGGCGGGGGGTGACGGTGAAGTCGGTGTCGGCGCCCATGGCGTACCACCAGCAGATGTTGGCGACGGTGTAGCCGGGGTGGGCGCGGCGGGCGGCGTCCCAGAGTTTGTCGCCGGCGACCAGGCCGTTGTGCTGGCGCCACAGCAGGACGTCGCCGAGTTCGCGGAAGTACCAGCCGTTGCCGACGATTCCGTGCTCGGAAGGGTGGGCGCCGGTGAGGAAGGTCGACTGGGCGGCGCAGGTGACGGCGGGCAGGACGGTGCCGAGCGCGGCACGGGAGCCGGACTGGGCGAGCCGCTTGAGGTGGGGCATGTGGTCGAGGAGACGGGGGGTGAGGCCGACGACGTCGAGGACGAGGAGCGGGGTGGGGCCGGTGCCCGGTGCGGTCCGTGGGGTGCTCGTGCTCATGGGAGCTCCTTGAGGCCGAGGTCCGTCAACAGGTCACGGGCCAGGGTGAGTTCGGCGGCGATGCCGTCGGCGAGCTGGGCCCGGGTGGCGGGGCGCAGGGCGGGCGGGAGGGCCTGCCAGGTGTAGGTCTCGACCTCCAGATGGCGGGCGAGCGGGTGCGGGCCGCCGACCAGCCGGGCGAGGGCGGCCTTCAGGACGGGAAGCGTGGAGGTGAGGGGCGCGGCGGGGGCCGCGTGCAGCGGGACGTGGAAGTGGGCACGCCAGGGCGCCCCGTCGGGGATCGCCCGGCCGCCGAGGGCCTCGCCCAGGTCGTCGGTGCCGCGCAGGCCGGCGGCGGTGCGGGTGCGGGTCTGGTGCAGGAAGCGGGGCTCGTCGAAGGCGGCGAGGGCGTCGCGGACCTCGGGGAGGTGGGGGTGCTCGGCGTGCAGGGCCGCCGAGAGCTGGGATTTCACGACAGGCACCCCGGACGCGACGAGGGCGTCCAGGGCGGTGTGCGGATCTTCGAAGGAGGTGGCGAGGTGGCAGGTGTCGACGCAGATGCCGATGCGGGGGTGGTCGATCGCGGTGAGCGGGGCGATGGCGTCACCGGTGGTCTCGATGACGCAGCCGGGTTCCGGTTCCAGGCCGATGCGCAGGGAACGGCCGGTGAGCTCCTCCAGCGCGTCGAGCCGTTCGCCGAGCGTGCGCAGCGCGTCGTGGGCCGTGTCGGTGGGCCGGGTGCGCCAGGCGAGCGGGAGGGTGGAGATGGTGCCCTCGTCCACGTCGTCGGGGAGCAGCCGGGTGAGGACGCGGGCCAGGGCGGTGGTGTGGTCGAGGCGCTCGGGGTCGGTCCAGTCCGGCCGGTACACGCGGTACTTGACCTCTCCGGCGCCGAAGCCCTCATAGGGGAAGCCGTTGAGGGTGACGACCTCGAGGCCACGGCGGTCCAGCTCGCAGCGCAGGCCGCGCAGCGCGGACGGGTCGGTGACCAGGGCGTGGGCGGCGTCGCGGGCGAGCCACAGACCGATGCCGAGGCGGTCGCGGCCGAGCCGGCGGCGGACGGGTTCGCAGTGGTCCCGGAGTTGGGCGAGGATGCCGTCGAGGGTCTCGGCGGGGTGGACGTTGGTGCAGTAGGCGAGGTGGACGGTGGAGCCGTCGGGGTGGCGGAAACGCATGGGTCACGCTCCGCCGCGGAGGATCGAGTTGCCCTCGTGGGTGGCGTCGGTGACCGTGGCGTCCAGGTTCAGCCGGCCGCTGAGCCCGTAGAAGGCGACGGGGTTGCGCCACAGTACCCGGTCGACCTCGTCCTGGGTGAAGCCCTCGGCCAGCATCAGGTCGCCGACCCTGCGGGTCTTCAGGGGGTCGCTGCGGCCCCAGTCCGCGGCGGAGTTCACCAGTACCTGTTCTGGGCCGTAGGCACGGAGGATGGCGACCATCCGTTCCTCGTCCATCTTGGTGTCGGGATAGACGGAGAAGCCGAGCCAGCAGCCGCTGTCCTTGGCCTCCTTGACGGTGGTCTCGTTGAGGTGGTCGACCAGGACGCGGTCCGGGGGCAGTGCGGACTCCCGGACGACGTCGAGGGTGCGGCGCAGGCCGGCCGCCTTGTCGCGGTGCGGGGTGTGCACGAGGGCGGGCAGGTCGTGATCGGCGGCGAGCTGGAGCTGGGCGGCGAGCGCGGTGTCCTCGGCGGGGGTCATCGAGTCGTAGCCGATCTCGCCGACGGCCACGACCTGGTCCTTGACGAGATAGCGGGGCAGTTCGTCGAGGACGGGCGTGCAGCGGGGGTCGTTGGCCTCCTTGGGGTTGAGGGCGAGGGTGCAGTGGTGGGCGATGCCGTACTGGGCGGCGCGGAATGGTTCCCAGCCGAGGAGGGAGTCGAAGTAGTCGAAGAAGGTGGCCGGGGAGGTGCGGGGCTGGCCCAGCCAGAAGGAGGGTTCGACGACGGCACGGACGCCCGCGGCGTGCATGGCCTCGTAGTCGTCGGTGGTCCTGGACGTCATATGGATGTGGGGGTCGAAGATGCGCATCAGGACTCCTTGCCGTGGGGGTGGGCGCCGTGGGGGTGGGCGCCGTGGGGGTGGGCCGAGCCGTGCGGTGAGGGTGCGGGGCCGGACTCGGCCAGGGCCAGGAGGCGGTACAGGTCGTCGGGCACGGGGCGGCCGGCGGCGGTGCGTTCGGCGGCGTAGTCCGCGAGCATGCGGGCGAGTTCGGCGTCGGCGCGGGCGCGGTGCTCCAGGTCGGCCACCGCGCTGACGGACACGCCGGTGAACAGGCACTTCAGCACGGCGTGCCGCCACTGGTGGGCGTCGAGGTGCCGGGCCGCGTACGGGCCGACGGCGGCGGCGAGGAGCCCGGTGTCGTTGGTGCGCAGGGCGTCCTCGATCAGCGGGAGGGCGTCCGGGCCCGGCACGAGGTGGGGCAGGGCGTGCAGCACGGCGCGGCGCTCGGCACCGGTGCCCTGGTAGTAGACGCGGGTGAGGGCGGCGGCGTCGGCCCGGGCCGTGTGCAGGATGAGGACGCGGACGGCGTCGGCGTACGCGGAGCCGCAGCGCCGACCGGCCTCGGCCAGGCGCAACTCCCATACGGAGATGGGCCCGTGGGCGCCGGGATGGGCAGCGGCCTCGTCGAGAGCCTGATCCAGCCAGGCGCGAGCGGCTCCGCCGAGGTGGGTGGAGAGGTGGGCGTGGAGGGCGGGGGGTGGGGTGAGGGGGAGGGGGAGGGGGGCAGGCCCGTCGGTGGGGTGGCCGTCTTCGGTGCGGTCAGCATCGGCGGAGGGCTGGTCACCCTCGGCGGGTTGGCCCCCGTCGGTGAGCTGGCCCCCGTCAGTGAGCTGGCCCCCGTCAGTGGAGTCAGCACCGGCCGGGGACTGGTCGCCCTCGGGTGGGGGAGCCCCGGTGGTGCGGCGAGCCTCGTCCGTAGGGCGGGGGCCCTGGGTGGTGGCCTGGTTGCCCGTCGTCGGGGTGTCCGTCGTGGGGCGGGGGTGGGTCATGGGGTGCTCCCTTCGGGGGTGGCGGAGGGATCGCCGGGGTGGGGGGACTCGGTGACTGCGAGGACTGCGTCAAGGGGGAACGGGAGACAGAGTTCGGCGGCGTGGGAGTGGCGGGGCGCTTCCATGCCGGTCAGGCCCTGGTGACCGGTGCCGAAGGAGGCCGCGAGGACGGGCGGGAAACCCCGCGGGCCCGCCCGCCGCCACTGCCCCGCCCCCGGCAGCCCCCGCCGCCAGCAGGCGCGGCCCGCCACTGGCGCCGATCCCCGCGAGGCCGCCCCCCTCTCACCGTTCCTGCCCCGCCCTTTCACCCGCCGACTCCTGTCCGCCCGCATCACCGGCCCGCTCCCGCCCGCCACCGTCAGCCGCCCATTCCCGCCCACCACCATCAGCCGCCCTTCCCCGTCCACCACCATCAGCCGCCCGCAGCCCATCCCGCAGCCCGCCCGCCTCAGCCGCCGCCCCCAGGCGTCCCGCGAACCGGATCAGTTCCGTGTACTGATCCGCCAGGGCCGCGGGGCCCTCCCCCAGTGGGTCCTTGAAGAAGAAGCCGAGTTCCGTGAGCGGGCCGGACAGGCCGGTCTCGTGGGCCCGGGCCGTCAGGCGGGCCAGGTCCAGGACCAGGGGAGCCGCCAGCGCGGAGTCGCAGCCCTGCCAGATGGTCTGGAGGATCATCCGCGCGCCGAGGAAGCCGTCGAAGGCCACGTGGTCCCAGGCGGTCTTCCAGTCGCCGAGGGCGGGGACGTCGTCGATGTGGACCTGGCCCTCGGGAGGGGTGGCGAGGGTGTCGGCCAGGACGCGCTCCTTGCCGGCGTTCTTGGCCGCGGCAGCCGCCGGGTCGGCCAGCGCCGCTCCGTCGCCGCCGCCCAGCAGGTTGGTGCCGGACCAGGCCCGCACCTCCAGGGCGCGTTGGGTGAACATCGGGGCCAGTGCCGCCCGGAGCAGGGTCTGGCCGGTCTTGCCGTCCCGCCCGGCGTACGGGAGCCCGGACTCGGCGGCGGTGGTGGCGAGGACGGGGTGGTGCAGGCCCGTGGACGGGGTGAAGTTGACGTACGGGCAGCCGGCGCGCAGGGCCGCCGCCGCGTACAGGGTGCTGGGCGGGAGGTCCTGGTCCGTGGGTGCGGGTTCGGTGGAGGCCACGTTCACCACGACCGCGCGGGTCAGGCCGAGCCGTCGTACGAAGTCCTGGATGTCGGCGGCGAAGGCGGTGATCAGCGCGTCGGGGTCCCGGGTGTCCCCGGGGAGGGGGCCGCCGGGCCTGATCTCCCGTTCGGCGACGGCGAGTTCGGAGGACACGGCGGTCGGCAGGCCGGGCGGGAGCACGCCGCCCGCCGCCAGCTCCTCCGCGCGCTTGGGCAGCGGGCAGTCCACGGTGTCGTGGCCGCCGAAGACGAGGGAGGGCAGCGGGGGCAGCCCCGCGGAGGCGAAGGGCGGGGTTGCCGTGACCATGCCCGTCGGCGGATGCAGCCCCGCGGAGACCGCGGCACAGCCCGCGACCACCGTGGTGGCGACGGAGCCACGCGCTCCGATCAGCCACACTCCGACTCGGGATCCAGAACGGGACACGGTCATGGGCAGCCTCCTTGTCGTGAGCGGAACCCCGGTGCTCCCCCGGAGGGGGTGGAAGACGGCGGGCGGGGGTCCGGCGTCCCCCGCCCGCCGTCGCTCAGTAGCCCTGGACGGGCAGTTCCTTGATCCGGACGTGCCGCCACAGGCGGGGGTGCTCGCCCTCCACCCGGATCGGCACGCGGCCGAGGAGCGGGCTCGTACCCGTGGCGACCGTTGCCGGTCGGGCCGTTGATCGCATGGCGTGCTCCCCTCCTCAACCGGTGGTGGCGGTGGCGTCGGCGTCAGTTGCCGAAGGCGGCGTCGAAGGAGGCCGACGGAGGATCGAAGTCGTACGCCTTCAGGCGGGCCAGTGCCTCCGGGGCGCCCTGGATGCGGTCCATGCCCGCGTCCTCCCACTCCACCGAGATCGGGCCCTGGTAGTCGATGGAGCGCAGCATCCGGAAGACGTCCTCCCACGGGACGTCGCCGTGGCCGGCGGAGACGAAGTCCCAGCCGCGGCGCGGGTCGCCCCAGGGCAGGTGGGAGCCCAGCCGGCCGTTGCGGCCGTCGAGACGCTTGCGGGCCTCCTTGCAGTCCACGTGGTAGATCCGGTCCCGGAAGTCGTAGAGGAAACCGACCGGGTCCAGGTCCTGCCACACAAAATGCGAGGGATCGAAGTTCAGGCCGAAGGCCGGGCGGTGCCCGACCGCCTTCAACGCGCGCTGGGTGGTCCAGTAGTCGTAGGCGATCTCACTGGGGTGGACCTCGTGGGCGAAGCGGACGCCCTCGGCGTCGAAGACGTCCAGGATCGGGTTCCAGCGCTGCGCGAAGTCCTCATAACCGCGCTCGATCATCGACTCGGGCGCGGGCGGGAACATCGCCACCAGATGCCAGATCGCCGAACCGGTGAAGCCGATGACGGTGTCCACCCCGAAGGCCGCCGCGGCCCTGGCGGTGTCCTTCATCCGCTCCGCCGCCCGCTGCCGCACCCCTTCCGGATCGCCGTCGCCCCACACCGCGCCGGGCAGGATCGCCTGGTGGCGTTCGTCGATGATGGCGTCGCAGACCGCCTGCCCGGTCAGGTGGTTGGAGATCGCCCAGCACTTCAGGCCGTACTTCTCCAGCAGCTGACGCCGCGAGTCGAGATACGAAGGGTCGGCCAGGGCCTTGTCGACCTCGAAGTGGTCGCCCCAGCAGGCGAGTTCGAGACCGTCGTAACCGAAGTCACGGGCCAGACGGCAGACCTCCTCCAGCGGGAGATCGGCCCACTGACCGGTGAAGAGCGTGAAGGTGCGCGGCATGACCAGGGGCCTCCTCAGACCGCTATGGGGGTGTAGACGGAGTTCTTCTCGGCGCTCTCCTCCACCGCCGCGAGGACGCGCTGCACCTGGAGCCCGTCGGCGAAGGAGGGGTCGGGCTGCCGGCCCTCGGCGATGGCGTGGACGAGGTCGCGGGCCTGGTGGACGAAGGTGTGCTCGTAGCCGAGGCCGTGGCCCGGCGGCCACCAGGCGTCCAGGTAGGGGTGTTCGGGCTCGGTGACGAGGATGCGGCGGAAGCCGCCCTGGGTCGCGGGCTCCGTGCCGTCGTGGTAGGAGAGTTCGTTGAGCCGTTCCAGGTCGAAGGCCAACGAGCCGTTCTCGCCGTTGAGTTCGAGGCGCAGGGCGTTCTTGCGGCCGGTGGCGTAGCGGGTCGCCTCGAAGGAGGCGACGGCGCCGGAGGTGAAGCGGGCGGTGAACAGGGCCGCGTCGTCGACGGTGACCTGGCCGGTGTCCCCGTCGGCCGAGACGGCGGCCAGCCCCTGCACGGCACCGCCGGGCAGCGGCCGTTCGCGTACGAAGGTCTCGGTGAGGGCGGAGACCCCGGCCAGCTGCTCCCCCGCCACGTACTGCGCGAGGTCCACGATGTGCGACCCGAGGTCGCCGAGCGAGCCCGAACCCGCGTACTCCCTGCGCAGCCGCCAGGTCAGCGGGAAGCCGGCGTCCACCAGCCAGTCCTGGAGGTACATCACCCGCACATGCCGCAGCCTGCCGATCCGCCCTTCGGCGACCATCCGGCGGGCGAGGGCGGTCGCGGGCACCCGGCGGTAGTTGAACCCGACCATTGCCAACTGGCCGCGTGTGTACGCCTCTTCGGCGGCGCGGGCCATCACCGAGGCCTCCTCGACCGTGTTGGCCAGAGGCTTCTCGCACAGGACGTGCTTGCCCGCGGCGAGGGCGGCGACGGCGATCTCGGCGTGGCTGTCGCCGGGGGTGCAGATGTCGACGAGGTCGACGTCGTCCCGGGCGATCAGCGCACGCCAGTCGGTCTCGGCCGCCGCCCATCCGTGCCGGTCGGCCGCCGCGCGCACCGCCGCCGCGTCCCGTCCGCAGATCGCGGCCAGCACGGGCCGCCGGGGCAGGTCGAAGACGCGCCCCGCGGTGCGCCACCCCTGGGAGTGGGCGGCGCCCATGAAGGCGTAGCCGACCATGCCGATCCGAAGCGGCGGCTTCTCCACCTCAGGCTCCGCCCCAGAATTCACGCCAGGATTCACCTCCGGATTCACCTCCGGATCCACCTCAGGCCCTTCTGACATGCGAGTGTCCTCCTCGAACTCGTGGGAGTGGCGTCCGGCGCACGGCACGGCCTACTTGAAGCCGGTGGGCATGTACTGGTCGACGTTGTCCTTGTCGACGACGGCCGAGTACAGGGTCAGCGAGGCCGGGATCTCGAACTCGGCGAGGCCGCCGACTCCCTTGCCCTGGCCGAGCGCGCGGGCCAGGTCGATCGCGGAGGCGGCCATGGTCGGCGGGTACAGGACCGTCGCCTTGAGGACGCCGTCGTCCCGCTTGATGGCCTGGAAGGCGGAGAGCGCGCCCGCGCCGCCGACCATCAGGAAGTCGTCGCGGCCGGCCTGCTCGATGGCGCGCAGCGCGCCCACGCCCTGGTCGTCGTCGTGGTTCCACAGCGCGTCGAACTCCGACTGGGCCTGCAGGAGCTGGGCCATCTTGGCCTGCCCCGACTCGACGGTGAACTCGGCTGCCTGGCGGGCCACCTTCTTGATGTTGGGGTAGTTCTTCAGGGCGTCGTCGAAGCCCTTGGTGCGCTGCTGGGTGAGCTCCAGATTGTCCAGGCCCGCCAGTTCGATCACCCGCGCCCCGGACTTCCCCTTGAGCTTCTCCCCGATGTAGTGGCCGGCGTTGAGGCCCATGCCGTAGTTGTCGCCGCCGATCCAGCAGCGGTACGCCTGCGGGGAGTTGAAGATGCGGTCGAGGTTGACGACCGGGATGCCCGCCCGCATCGCCTTCAGGCCGACCTGGGTGAGGGCCTTGCCGTCGGCCGGCAGGATCACCAGGACGTCGACCTTCTTGTTGATCAGCGTCTCGATCTGGCCGATCTGCTGGGCGGTGTCGTTGGAGCCCTCGGTGATCTCCAGGGTGACGTCGGAGTACTTCTTCGCCCGGTTCTTGGCGTTGTCGTTGATGGCGTTGAGCCAGCCGTGGTCGGCCTGGGGCCCGGCGAAGCCGATGGTGACGGCCTTGCCGGGCTTGTCGTCGGCGGCCGGCTGGTCGTTGGCGGCCGGTTCGTCGTCGGACTCGTTGCTGGTGCAGCCCGCGAGCAGGGCACCCGCTCCCACGGCGGCGGTCCCGAAGAGCAGTCCTCTACGGCTGGTGAACTCTGGCATGGCGGTGAACCCTTTCCTCAGGTCGTGCTCGCGGTACGGCGCTGGACCAGCACGGCGGCGACGATGATCGCGCCCTTGGCGATCTGCTGGACGTCGCTCTGCAGGTTGTTCAGGGCGAAGATGTTGGTGATCGTGGTGAAGATCAGGACGCCGAGCACGGAGCCGGTGATGGTGCCGCGGCCGCCGCTGAGCAGGGTGCCGCCGATGATCGCGGCGGCGATGGCGTCGAGTTCGTAGAGGTTGCCGTTGGTGTTCTGACCCGATCCGGACAGGATGATCAGCAGGAAGGCGGCGATGCCGCAGCACAGTCCGGACAGCAGGTACAGGTAGAGGCGCTGGCGGCGGACGTCGATGCCGGCGAGCCGGGCGGCCTCGGAGTTACCGCCGACGGCGACCGTGCGGCGGCCGAAGGTGGTGCGGTTCAGGATCAGCCAGCCGATGACGGTGACGACGGCGAAGACCATGACGAGCGGCGGGATGCCGAGGACGTAGGCGTCGCGTTCGCCGAGGTCGAGGATGCTGGGGATGGTGACGATCTGGGTCTTGCCGTCGGTGATCTGCAGGGCGAGGCCGCGCGCCGAGGCGAGCATGGCGAGCGTCGCGATGAACGGCACCATCCCGCCGTACGCGATGAGCAGGCCGTTGACCAGGCCGCAGCCGACGCCGACCAGGACCGAGGTGAACAGGACGCCGCCGAAGCCGTAGTCCTGGGTCGCCACCGTGGTCGCCCATACCGAGGCCAGGGCGACGATCGCGCCGACCGACAGGTCGATGCCGCCGGAGGTGATGACGAAGGTCATGCCGACGGTGACGACACCGATGACGGAGGCCTGGGTGAGGACGAGTTGGAGGTTGCGGGTGTCGAGGAACTCGTCCGGCTTGGTGATGCCGCCGATGACGACGAGCGCCGCGAGCACCCCGAGCAGGGAGAGGGTGCGGACGTCGGCGCGGGCCATCATGCCCCGCCAGGCGGGGGGTTCGGCCGCGGGTGCGGTCTTGCCGGTGCTGTCCCTCGGTGGGGACGCGTGCTGCGTCATGACGCCGGGCTTCCTTCCATGACGAGGTCGAGGACACGGTGTTCGTCCAGGTCGCGGGCGGACGCGGTGTGCACGACGCGCCCTTCGCGCAGGACCAGGACACGGTCGGCGAGGCCCAGCACCTCGGGCACCTCGCTGGAGACGAGCAGCACGGCGAGTCCTTCGTCGGCGAGGCGCCGGACCACCGCGTAGAGCTCGGCGCGGGCGCCGACGTCGACGCCGCGGGTGGGTTCGTCCAGGAGCAGCACCCGGCAGCCGCGCAGCAGCCAGCGGGCGAGGACGGCCTTTTGCTGGTTGCCGCCGGACAGGGTGCGTACGGGCACGGCGGGGTTGTCGGGCCGCAGTGACAGCTCGCGCGTGGCGGCCCGCGCGGCGCCCAGTTCGGCGCCCCGGTCGATCCAGCCGGCGCGCGCGAAGCGGGACATGGAGGAGACCGAGACATTGCGGGTGACGGACTCCAGCATCAGCAGGGCCTGCGCCTTGCGTTCCTCGGGGGCGAGCCCGAGTCCGGCCCGGACGGCGGCACGCACGCTGCCCGGCCGCAACGCCCGCCCGTCCACGAGGACCTGCCCGGCCGAGGGCTTGCGCGCCCCGTAGATCGTCTCCAGGATCTCGGACCGGCCCGAGCCGACGAGTCCGGCGAGCCCGACGATCTCCCCGGGCCGCACCTCCAGGTCCAGTGGCTCGAACTCGCCCTCGCGGGCCAGCCCTTGGACCTGGAGCACGGGCGGGCCGGCCGCCACGCCCACGGGCCGGTCGGGGAAGACGTACTCGACGTTGCGGCCCGTCATCAGCGCCACGACATCCCGGGTGGGCGTCGACTTCGCCGGCAGCCCCACCGCGACGGCCCGGCCGTCCTTGAGCACGGTCACCCGGTCGCCGATGCGCCGGATCTCCTCCAGCCGGTGCGAGATGTAGACCACGGCGACGCCGTCGGCGGTCAGGTCGCCGACGATCCGGAAGAGGTTGTCGACCTCGTCGGGGTCCAGGGCGGCGGACGGCTCGTCCATCACGATCAGCCGTACGTCGTGGGAGAGCGCCCGTGCCATGGAGACGATCTGCTGCTGGGCCGCGCTCAACTCCCCGACCAGCCGCCCCGGTTCGATCTCCGGGTGCCCGAGTCGACGCAGCAGCCGCGCGGTCGACGCACGGGCGGCCTTGCGTCGTACGACGAAACCGGCGGCCGTCGGTTCATGGCCGAGGTGGACGTTCTCGGCCACCGACAGGTGCTCCACCAGGTCGAGTTCCTGGTAGATGGTGGCGATGCCCAGGCGCATGGCGGCGATCGGGGAGCGCAGCGTGACGTCCTCGCCGCGCCAGCGGATGGTGCCGGTGTCGGGCTGGTGGGCGCCGGCCAGGACCTTGATCAGGGTGGACTTCCCGGCCCCGTTCTGGCCGAGCAGACAGTGCACCTCGCCGGCCTGGACATCGAGGTCGACTCCGTCGAGGGCCCGGACACCGGGGAAGGACTTGGTGATGCCGGACATGCTGAGCAGCGGTGGTTCTGGTGCCATGAGCTCCCCTTGGCGGGCGTGCGGGCCGGTTCAGGGCAGGGCGAAGCAACGGGACGTGCCGGTGAGCGAGTGGGCCTACGCGGGTGAGAACAGGTGGTCGCTGATGAGCCGGGCCGCGCCGATGACTCCGGCGGTGGGGCCCAGCTCCCCCAGCACGATGGGCAGGTTGCCGGTCGCCAGCGGCAGCGACTGGCGGTAGACCTGGGTGCGGATCGCGGCGAGCAGGGTGTGGCCGAGGCCGGTCACCCCGCCGCCGATCACCACCAGGCCCGGGTTGAAGAAGCTGACCAGACCGGCGATGACCTGGCCGGTGCGGTTGCCGCCCTCGCGGATCAGATCGAGGGCGGTGGCGTCGCCCGCGGCGGCCGCGGCGGCGACGTCGACGGCGCTGAGTCCGCCGCTCGCCTCCAGGCGTGCGGCGAGTTCGGCCGACCGCCCCTGCTGGGCCGCCTCCACGGCGTCCCGGGCGAGGGCCGCCCCGCTGAAGTGGGCCTCCAGGCAGCCCCGGTTGCCGCAGGCGCAGGGCCTGCCGTCGGGCACCGCCTGGATGTGCCCGATGTCGCCGGCGCTGCCCGTCGTACCGCGGTGGACACCGCCGCCGACGACGATGCCGCAGCCGATGCCGGTGCCGATCTTGACGCAGAGGAAGTCGTTCACGGAGCGTGCGACGCCCGCGTGCTGCTCCCCCATCGCCATCAGGTTCACGTCGTTGTCGACCATGACCGGGCAGCCCAGTTCCTGGCTGAGCGCCTCCCGCACCGGGAAGCCGTCCCAGCCCGGCATGATCGGCGGCGCGACCGGCACGCCCTCGGGAAAGCGGACCGGGCCCGGGACGCCGATGCCGGCGCCGTCGTACCCCTCCGCGAGACCGGTCGCCCGCAGCTTGGCGGCCATGGCGAGGACCTGCTCGAAGACCGCGACCGGGCCTTCGCGCACGTCCATGGGGTGGTTGAGGTGGCCGAGGATCTCCAGCTCGGCGTTGGTGACGGCGACGTCGACCGAGGTCGCGCCGATGTCGACGCCGAGGAAGCGGAGCCCCGGGTTGAGCCGGATGTTGTGGGAGCGCCGGCCGCCGCGCGAGGCGGCGAGTCCGTCGGCCACGACCAGGCCCGTCTCCAGCAGCCGGTCCACCTCCACGGCCAGCTTGGACCGCGACAGGTCGACCTGATCACCCAGCTGCGCACGGGAGTTGGGCCCCCCGTCGCGCAACAGCTTCAGCAGCCGGGCCTGATGGGCGTTCGCGGGTCGCGCCGTCATACGTCTCACGTGCCCCTCCCCGCCTGTTTCGGCCACCAGTTGCCGGGCTTTCGAGGGGAACGTAGCAGCGGCTGCCGTGGCTGGGAAGAATCTGTGCACGAATTGGCGACGACTTCTGCCACTGAGAGGACAAAGCCGGGTGGTGTCCTCCTCGGCCCCGCGGCGCCGTCAGGACCGCTGGCGGGCGTGGTACGAGGTGCGGGTGTGCTCGGTGTGATCGCGCATGAGCGCGGTGGCGCGCTGCTGGTCGCGCTCGGAGATCGCCGCGATCAGCCCCCGGTGCTCGATCCAGGACTGCTGCCCGCGCTGCCGGGCCACCGGCGTGTAGTACCACCGCACCCGGCGGTCGACCTGGGCGGCGAGTTCGGCGAGGACGGCGTTGCCCGCGAGTTCCATGACCTTGGCGTGGAAGCGGGCGTTGATGGCGACGGCGCCGTCCACGTCGTCCGCCTCCACCGCGCGCTCGCCCTCGGCGCACAGCTCCTCCAGGGCCGCGATCCCGGCGGCTCCGGCGTTGGCGGCGGCGAGCCGGGCCGCCTCGGCCTCCAGCAGGGTGCGCACGGTGAGGAGCTGGTCGGCCTCCTCCTCGGTGGGCTCGTGCACGAAGGCGCCCTGGGCGGGCCGCAGATCGACCCAGCCCTCGGTGTTCAGGCGTTGCAGCGCCTCGCGCACCGGCTGCCGGGACACCCCCAGATGGCCCGCGAGTTCGCTCTCGACCAGATGCTGGCCGGGGCGCAGGGCGCGGGTGGTGATCAGTTCGAGCAGGGCCTCGTAGACACGGTCCCGCAGCGGCCCGGGCCGTTCGAGCTTGGGCACCGCCCCCTGCGGAAGTCCTGTCGACAACATCGCGGTCCCCCTCCAGAGCCGTCGGACAGCACAGTATGGATTGTCTTTCGTCTACAGTCTACGGCGCTCCAGGGCCAGGGACAGGGGGAGTTGGCCTTGTCACACCGCGGGCCGGCCTGGGCACCCCGGCCGGAGTCGGCCGTGTCGGACCCGGCGTCACGGGCAGCGGACGACCTGACCGGCGTAGGAGAGGTTCCCGCCGAAGCCGAACAGCAGCACCGGGTCGCCGGTGGTGATCTCGCCGCGCTCGACCAGCTTGGAGAAGGCCAGCGGGATGCTCGCGGCGGAGGTGTTCCCGGAGTCGGCGACGTCCTTGGCCACCACGGCGTTCACCGCGCCGATCTTCTGCGCGAGGGGTTCGATGATCCGCAGGTTGGCCTGGTGCAGCACGACCGCGGCGAGATCGGCGGGGGTGAGCCCGGACCGCTCGCAGGCCTGCCGGGCGACGGACGGCAGCTGGGTGGTGGCCCAGCGGTAGACGCTCTGGCCCTCCTGCGCGAACCGCGAGGGCGTCCCCTCGATCCGCACGGCGTGCCCCATCTCGGGCACCGATCCCCACAGCACCGGTCCGATGCCGGGCTCCTCGGACGCCTCCACGACGGCGGCCCCCGCGCCGTCGCCGACGAGCACACAGGTCGTGCGGTCGGTCCAGTCGGCCACGTCGGACATCTTGTCGGCGCCGATCACCAGGGCCCGGGTGGCGGCGTCCGCGCGGACGGCGTGGTCGGCGGTGGCCAGGGCGTGGGTGAAACCGGCGCAGACGACGTTGACGTCCATCGCGGCGGGCGAGGGGATGCCGAGCCGGGCGGCGACGCGCGCGGCCATGTTCGGGGAGCGGTCGACGGCGGTGGAGGTGGCCACCAGCACCAGGTCGATGTCGGCCGGGGTGAGGCCCGCCGCCGCGAGCGCCTTCGCGGCGGCGTGCGCGGCCAGCTCGTCCACGGGTTCGTCGGGCCCGGCGATGTGGCGGGTGCGGATGCCCACCCGGGACGTGATCCACTCGTCGCTGGTGTCGACCATGCCGGCCAGGTCCTCGTTGGTGAGTACCCTGGCCGGCTGGTAATGGCCGAGCGCGGCGATGCGCGAGCCGTTCATCGGATGGTCCCCTCATTGCTCGGGTAGCGGGATCCACCAGTCTGATCAGTGACTCACCGGTACGGCGGCAGGTGAAGTCACAGGAATCGGGCGCCCGGGTTGTCGGCTTCGGTCAGCCCCTCGGACGCCCTGACAGCTACCCGGTGAACAGCTGTGCCGCCTTCTGGACGAGTTCGTAGAGCCCGTAGCAGAGCGGTGCCCCCACCCACAGCCAGGCGAAGGCGATCAGCGCGCGCCGGTCAGGCGGACTCTGGCTGCTGTCGTGCGGCATCGGCGGCCTCCTGCCGGGGTGCGGGGATGTGGTGGCGGGGGTGGACGGGCCGGACCAGTTCATTGGCGACGAGGCCGACGACCAGCAGGCCGATCATGATGACGAAGGACAGGCCGTACAGCGAGGCACCGGTTCTGCCCGCCGCCTCCTGCCGGTCGGCGATCCAGTTCACGATCAGCGGTCCGAGGACGCCGGCGGTGGACCAGGCGGTGAGCAGCCGGCCGTGGATCGCGCCGACCTGGTGGGTGCCGAAGAGGTCCTTCAGATAGGCGGGGATCGTCGCGAAGCCGCCGCCGTAGAAGGAGAGGATCACCAGGGCGCACAGGATGAACAGCGGCTTGGAGGAGTCGCCGAACAGGGCGATGGCGGCGTACATCAGCGCGCCGGCGCCCAGGTAGAGGCGGTAGATGTTCTTCCGCCCGATCAGGTCGGAGGTGGAGGACCAGCCGATGCGGCCGGCCATGTTGGCGGCCGACAGCAGGGCGACGAAACCGGCCGCGGCGGTCGCTGACACCGTTGTCGAGGTGTCCGCGAAGAAGTCCGTGATCATCGGTGCGGCCTTCTCCAGGATGCCGATGCCCGCGGTCACGTTCATGCAGAGCACGACCCACAGGCACCAGAACTGGGGGGTGCGGACGGCTTGGTTCGCGGTCACCTGCGGGCCGGTGGGGGTCGAGCGCTCCCCCGCGGCGGTAGCCGCAGATCCAACACCGTCCCGCGCCTCCGGGTGGGTCCGCGGCACCCTGACCAGGAGGACACCCAGCGACATGAACACCGCGTACGACAGGCCGTGCACCAGGAAGGCGAGGGCGATCCCCGAGGAGTCGCTGCCGAAGGACTCCAGCATCTGCGCGGACCACGGGGAGGCGATCAGCGCGCCGCCGCCGAAGCCCATGATCGCGATGCCGGTGGCCATGCCGGGCCGGTCCGGGAACCACTTGATCAGTGTGGAGACGGGCGAGATGTAGCCGATGCCGAGGCCGATCCCGCCGACGAAGCCGTAGCCGAGGACGATCAGCCAGTACTGCTCGGTGGCCGCGCCGAGCGCGGAGAGCAGGAAGCCGGACGAGAAGCAGCACAGGGCGACGGTCATGGCCCAGCGCGGGCCGTTGCGTTCGACGAGCGTGCCGCCGAACGCGGCGGACAGGCCCAGCATGACGATGCCCAGCTGGAAGGGGAGGGCGCTCTGCGTGCCGCTGAGGCCGAGCGCGGATTCCAGGGGCGGTTTGAACACGGACCAGGCGTAGGCCTGGCCGATGGAGAGGTGGACCGAGAGAGCGGCGGGGGGAACCAGCCAGCGGCTCCAGCCCGGTGGCGCGACGGGGGGACTCATGATCCAGAACGGTAGGAACCGGCGGCGGAGTTGAGAAGCGACGCGTCGACCGTATGCGGTGAGCGGTAACCCGGGCGCGACGAGCGGTCGGACCGACCGGTTTCCGGTACGGCGCCGACCCCCGCCCGAACCTTGCCCGTACCCTTGTCGGCTCAACAAGCATACTGTAGACAATATTTCGTCGACAGAGTCTCGGCACTGTTCCCATCTCCGCGGTATCCCTCGACCGAACGGAGCTCCCCCGTATGAAAGTCGCAGTCCTCGGTGCCGGTGCGATCGGCGCCTATGTCGGTGCCGCGCTCCACCGCGCGGGCGCCGATGTGCATCTCGTCGCCCGTGGCCCGCATCTGGCGGCCATGCGGCAGCACGGCGTGCGGGTGCTCAGCCCGCGCGGCGATTTCACCGCCCGCGCGCGGGCCACCGACGACCCCGCCGAGATCGGCCCGGTCGACTATGTGTTCCTGGGTCTGAAGGCCAACTCGTACGCGGCGTGCGGGCCGCTGATCGAGCCCCTGCTGCACGACACGACCGCGGTGATCGCGGCCCAGAACGGCATCCCCTGGTGGTACTTCCACCGGCACGGCGGCCCCCACGACGGCCATCGCGTGGAGAGCGTCGACCCGGGCGGCGCGGTCAGTGCGGTGCTCGCGCCCGAACGGGCCGTCGGCTGTGTCGTCTACGCGGCCACCGAACTCGAAGGACCGGGCGTCGTACGGCACTTGGAAGGCACCCGGTTCTCCATCGGCGAGCCCGACCGGATCATCTCCGCGCGCTGTCTGGCGTTCGGCGAGGCCATGCGGGCCGGCGGACTGAAGTGCCCGGTCGAGCCCGATCTGCGCAACGACATCTGGCTCAAGCTTCTCGGCAACATCTCCTTCAACCCGATCAGCGCCCTGGCCCGCGCCACCATGCGGCAGATGTGCCGGCACGGCGGCACCCGCAAGGTGATCGAGACCATGATGGCCGAGACGCTCGCCGTCGCCGAGGCCCTCGGCTGCGAGGTGGGCGTCTCCATCGAACGCCGGATGGCCGGCGCCGAGAAGGTCGGCGACCACCGCACCTCCACGCTCCAGGACCTGGAGCGCGGCAAGCCGCTCGAACTCGACGTGCTCCTCGCGGCGGTCGTCGAGCTGGCGGAGATCACCGGCGTTCCGGTGCCCACCCTGCGCACCGTGCACGCCATCTCGGACCTGCTCGCCTTGAGGAGCGCCGCATGAGGAAACGTCAACCGAAGACCTACACCCGGCTCACCCACCCGCTCGTCCGGGACTCCCGCGACGAGCCCCTCCGGCAGGCGAGTTGGGAGGAGGCCCTGGAGCGTGCGGCCCGCGGCATCGGGCGCCACCGCGGCGCCTTCGGCATGTTCTCCTGCGCCCGCGCCACCAACGAGATGAACTACGTGGCCCAGAAGTTCGCGCGGGTCGTCATGGGCACCAACAACGTCGACTCCTGCAACCGCACCTGTCACGCCCCGAGCGTGGCGGGCCTGTCGGCGGCCTTCGGCTCCGGCGGCGGAACCTCCTCGTACGAGGAGATCGAGCACACCGACGTCATCGTGATGTGGGGCTCCAACGCCCGCTTCGCGCACCCGATCTTCTTCCAGCACGTGCTCAAGGGCATCAGGAACGGCGCCCGGATGTACGCCGTCGACCCGCGCCGCACCTCCACCGCCGAGTGGGCGGAGAGCTGGATGGGGCTGAACGTCGGCACCGACATCCCGCTGGCCCACGCCATCGGCCGCGAGATCATCCACGCGGGCCTCGCCAACGAGGCGTTCATCGAGCGGGCGACCAGCGGCTTCGAGGAGTACCGGGCCCTCGTCGAGCCCTGGACGCTCTCGCTCGCCGAGAAGGTGACCGGCGTACCGGCCCAGGCGATCAGGGAGCTGGCGCACGCCTACGCCCGCGCCGAGCGCGCCCAGTTGTGCTGGACCCTCGGCATCACCGAGCACCACAACGGCACCGACAACGTCCGCGCGCTGATCAACCTGTCCCTGCTGACCGGCCATGTCGGCCGCTACGGCAGCGGGTTGCAGCCCCTGCGCGGCCAGAACAACGTCCAGGGCGGCGGCGACATGGGCGCCATCCCCAACCGGCTGCCCGGCTTCCAGGACATCCTCGACCCCGCCTCCCGGACGAGGTTCGAGTCGGCGTGGGACACCGTCATCCAGCCGCACTACGGGCTGAACCTCACCGAGATGTTCGAGGCGATGGAGGAGGGCACGCTCAAGGCCGTCTACTGCATCGGCGAGAACCCGGCGCAGTCGGAGGCCGACAGCGACCAGGCCGTACGGCGCATGCGCCAACTGGACTTCCTGGTCGTCCAGGACATCTTCCTGACCAAGACGGCCGAGCTCGCGGACGTCGTGCTGCCCGCGACCGCCGGCTGGGCCGAGACCGACGGCACCACCACCAACAGCGAGCGGCGGGTCCAGCGGGTGCGGCGGGCGCTCACCCCGCCCGGCGAGGCGCGCGAGGACATCGACATCATCTGCGAACTGGCCGCACGGCTCGGCCACGAGTGGAAGTACGCCGACGCCGAGGCGGTCTGGAACGAGCTGAGGTCCCTCTCCCCGGACCACCACGGGATGACGTACGCACGCCTGGCGGAGCAGCAGGGCATCCAGTGGCCGTGCCCCAGCACCGAGGGAATCGAACCGCCCTACCTGCACGGCAGGTTGTGGCACGCGGACCGCGCGCGCAGGGGCCGCCCGGCGCCCTTCGGGCTGGTCCAGCACGATCCGCCGGTCGACCTCACCGACGAGCAGTACCCGATCCGGCTCACCACCGGACGGCGCCTGGACTCCTACAACACCGGTGTGCAGAGCGGCAGTTTCGCCTCCCCCATGCGGCGCGGCGAGTACGTCGAGCTGTGCCCGGAGGACGCCGAGCGCTACGGGGTCGTGGTGGGCGAGGAGGTCCGGGTGACCTCGCGCCGGGGAGCCGTGGTCGCGCCGGTGTGGATCGACACCGCGCTCCGGCCCGGGCTCGCCTTCATGACCATGCACTTTCCCGACGAGGTGGACACCAACCAGCTGACGATCGAGGCCAACTGCCCGATCGCGGGGACGGCGGAGTTCAAGGCGTCGGCGATCCGGATCGACAAGCTCCCCGTCGCGACCATCGTGAGGTGACGCAAGTGGACCTGCACTTCGGCGACAGCAAGCCGACGGACGACGAACGGGCCGCCGTCGACGCCCTGCTGGGCCCGCCCGAGTCCTCCTGGGAGGGCGCCGACCGCTCCGACGCGGACCTCAGGTGGGCGCGCGGCGGACGCGAGGCCCGCGACCGCCGGGACCTGCTGCTGCCGGGGCTGCACGCCCTCAACGACCGGATCGGCTGGATCAGCGACGGCGCCCTCGACTACCTGTGCCGCCGCCTGACGGTGCCGCCCGCCGAGGCGTACGGCGTCGCCACCTTCTACGCCGTGTTCTCGGTCAGGCCCCGCCCCGCGACCGTCCTGCACGTCTGCACCGACCTGGCCTGCGCGGCGGCGGGCGCGGCCGGCCTGTGCGCCGGCGTCGAGAGCGGCCTCGGCCCCGGCGTCCACGTCGAGCGCAGCCCCTGCCTGGGCCTGTGCGAGCGCGCCCCGGCCGCCCTGGCGATCAGGGCGGGGGACCCGGTGCGTACGGCCGTGTCGGCGCCGGCCACCGTGCCCGACGCCGTGCTCGCCGCGACCGCGCCCGACTCGGCCCCCGAGGAGCCACCGGCGGCGCTGGCGGTCCCCCAGGCCGGGGACCCGGGCCTGCTCCTGCTCAGCAGGATCGGCGTCGTGGACCCGGCGAGCCTCGACGACTACCGCGCCCACGGCGGCTACACCGCCCTGCGCCGGGCCTTCGCCCTCGGCCCGGCCGGCGTCATCCGCGAGGTGACCGACTCGGGCCTGGCCGGCCGGGGCGGCGCCGCCTTCCCCACGGGACGCAAGTGGCAGGCGACGGCGTCCCAGCCCGACCGCCCGCACTACCTCGTCTGCAACGCCGACGAGTCCGAGCCGGGCACCTTCAAGGACCGCGTGATCATGGAGGGGGATCCGTACGCCCTGGTCGAGGCGATGACCATCGCCGCCTACGCGACCGGCGCGGACCGGGGCTACCTGTATCTGCGCGGCGAGTACCCGCGCTCCCTGGCGCGCATGGAGCACGCCCTCACCCAGGCCCGCGCGCGCGGGCTGCTCGGCGAGGACGTCCTCGGGCAGGGCTGGTCCTTCGACATCGAGATCCGCAGGGGCGCGGGCGCCTACATCTGCGGTGAGGAGACGGCCCTGTTCAACTCCATCGAGGGCTACCGGGGCGAGCCGCGCTCCAAGCCGCCGTTCCCCGTCGAGAAGGGCCTGTTCGGCAAGCCGACGGTGGAGAACAACGTGGAGACGCTGGTCAACGTGCTGCCGATCCTGACCATGGGCGCCCCGGCGTACGCGGCGATCGGCACCGCCAAGTCCACCGGGCCGAAGCTGTTCTGCGTCTCCGGGAGCGTGGCGCGCCCCGGGATCTACGAGCTGCCCTTCGGCGCCACGCTGGGCGAGCTGCTGGACCTGGCCGGGGTGCGCGACGGGCTGCGGGCGGTGCTGCTGGGCGGCGCCGCGGGCGGCTTCGTACGGCCCGACGAGCGGGACATCCCGCTCACCTTCGAAGGCACCCGCCAGGCGGGCACCACCCTCGGCTCGGGCGTGGTGATGGCCTTCGACGACACCGTCCCGCTGCCCCGGCTGCTGCTGCGGATCGCCGAGTTCTTCCGGGACGAGTCCTGCGGGCAGTGCGTGCCGTGCCGGGTCGGGACCGTGCGCCAGGAGGAGGCGCTGCACCGGATCGCCGAGCGCACGGGCGCGGCGGCCGCCGGGGACATCGCCCTGCTCAGGGAGGTCGGCCGCGCGATGCGGGACGCCTCGATCTGCGGTCTGGGACAGACCGCGTGGAACGCCGTGGAATCCGCCATCGACCGCCTGGGGGCGTACGAATGACCGTGACACCGCTGGGGATCCCCCGCCGCCTGCTGGAGTTCACCCTCGACGGGGAGCCCGTGCGGGCGCCCGAGGGCTCGACGATCCTGGACGCCTGCCGGGCCGCCGGGACGGACGTCCCGACCCTGTGCGAGGGCGACACCCTGCGCCCGAAGAACGCCTGCCGGGTCTGTGTCGTCGAGGTCGAAGGGGCCCGCACCCTGGTCCCGGCCTGCTCGCGGAAGGCCGAGCCGGGCATGGAGGTCCGCACCGGCACCGAGCGCGCGCGGCACAGCCGCAAGGTGGTGCTCGAACTGCTCGCCTCCTCGGTCGACCTGTCGACGACACCGCGGGCCGCCGAGTGGATCAAGGAGTACGGGGCCGAACCGGACCGCTTCGGCCCGGACGCGGCCCGCCTGAACGAGGAACCCAGGATCGACAACGACCTGTACGTGCGCGACTACGACAAGTGCATCCTCTGCTACAAGTGCGTCGACGCCTGCGGCGACCAGTGGCAGAACACCTTCGCGATCTCGGTGGCCGGACGGGGCTTCGACGCGCGGATCGCGGTGGAGCACGACGCCCCGCTGACCGACTCGGCGTGCGTGTACTGCGGGAACTGCATCGAGGTGTGCCCGACCGGGGCGCTGTCCTTCAAGTCCGAGTTCGACATGCGGGCCGCGGGGACCTGGGACGAGGCCCGGCAGACCGAGACGACCACGGTGTGCGCGTACTGCGGAGTGGGCTGCAACCTCACGCTGCACGTGCAGGACAATGAGATCGTGAAGGTCACCTCGCCGCACGACAACCCGGTGACCCACGGCAATCTGTGCATCAAGGGCCGCTTCGGCTACCAGCACGTCCAGAACCGGAACTGATCGGGGCTGATGGGGACATGGGACGAGTCACGGAACGACGCAAGGTGATCCGGATCCGGGACGGGGCGGTATCCACCCGCCCGGACACGCTCGTCGCCGAGGAACCCCTGGAGATCCGGCTCAACGGCAGACCGCTCGCGATCACCATGCGCACCCCCGGCGACGACTTCGCGCTCGCCGCCGGGTTCCTGGTCAGCGAGGGAGTCCTCGCGGAGCAGGCAGAACTGCAGAACATCGTCTACTGCGCGGGCGCCACGGCCGACGGCACGAACACCTACAACGTGGTCGACGTGAAGACGGCGCCGGGCGTGATGATCCCCGACATCACCCTGGAGCGCAACGTCTACACGACGTCCTCCTGCGGCCTGTGCGGCAAGGCCAGCCTGGACGCCGTACGCACCACCGCCCGCTGGCCCATCGCCGACACTCCCCCGGTCCGCGTCGAGCCCGACCTGCTGGCGAGCCTCCCGGACCGGCTGCGCGCCGCCCAGCGTGTCTTCGACCGCACCGGAGGGCTGCACGCGGCGGCCCTGTTCAGCGAGGACGGGGAACTGCTCGACATCCGGGAGGACGTCGGGCGGCACAACGCGGTCGACAAACTGGTCGGACGCGCACTCCAGAACGGCGAACTGCCCCTGTCCCGCGCACTCCTGCTGGTCTCCGGGCGCGCCTCCTTCGAGCTGGCGCAGAAGGCGGTGATGGCCGGGATCCCGGTGCTGGCGGCGGTGTCGGCGCCCTCCTCGCTGGCGGTCGACCTGGCCGCGGAGACCGGGCTGACCCTCGTGGGCTTCCTGCGGGGCACCTCCATGAACGTGTACGCGGGCGAGAACCGCGTCGCCCTGCGGGCCGCGGCCACCCAGGGCTGAACGGTTTCCCCGCTGCACGACGGCGGGACCCCGAGCGGCGGGGAGCGCCCCCTGCGCCGCCTGGGGTCTCGCCGGCATCTGGGTCGGTCGCCTGGGTCCAGTGGCTCTTGGTTGGCCTGTTGGCCTCAGTTGGCCCGTTCAGGGCCGGGTGTCTTTGGAGGCACCATGGACCAGGTGCGCTCCTGCCACTAACGTCCCGGAGCGTGCCCGACGACGCACGCGTACGCCACCGCACGGGAACGGGGCTCGGTCTGCTGCTGGCCCTCGTTCTCGGCGCCGTGCTGCTCACCGCGCTCCCCGAGGACGACGACACGGACGGCGCCTGCGCACCCCGTACCGTCCGGGCCTGGTCCGCCGACCAGCGGCTCACCTCGGAGTTCGCGCGCTACGGCAACGATGCCTCGCGCACCGACGACTGGACCGGCGGCGACGGCACCCACTCGGTGCGGCTGCCGGACGGACGGGTGGTGTGGCTGTTCTCGGACACCTATCTGGGCCAGGTGCACGCCCCGCCCAACCCGGTCGGCGAGTCCTACGCCTGGCGGGACACCACGGCGCCGATGGTGCGGAACTCGGCGGTCGTGATGCGGGACGGACGGCTGGAGAGCACCCTGCCCGCCCCCCTCTTCCCCGATCCCGCGCCGGGGCAGTGGCGCTGGCCGGTCGCGGCACGCGTCGAGCCCCGCTCCCCCGGCTCCTCGGAACAGGTCCTGCGGGTGCTGCTGTGGGTGCGGACGAACGGCCAGTCGCCGTGGATCTACGGCGTGCCCACCGCCACCGAGGTCGCCACGCTCTCGCTGCCCGATCTGCGCGTCGAGTCGACGGTCAAGGTCTTCGACCAGCAGCAGGTCCCCGATCCGTCCCGGCGCGTGCTGTTCGGCACGACGCTGGTGGAGCAGGACGGCTTCACCTACGTCTTCGGCGGCGACGACGGCCGGGCGGTGTCCCGTCCGGCGTCACGGGCGTACGTCGCCCGGGTCCCCGAGGGCGGTCTCGCCGATCCGGGCGCCTGGGAGTACTGGGACGGCGAGGAGTGGGCGGTGGGCGTCCGCCCGCGCGCGGTGCTCGGGGACGAGCGGCGCACCGGGGTGGGCAGCGCCTTCTCGGTGGTGCGCGACGGGCGGACGTATGTGCTGTTCACCATGGCGGCGGGCGGGGCGGGGCTGACGACCGTGACCTCGTACTGGTCCTGCTCGCCCACCGGGCCCTGGCACGGGCCGGCCAAGGACTTCAGCCCCTCCCTGCCGGACGGGCAGGTGGCCGCGTACAACCCGCAGACCCACCCCGAACTCAGCGAGGACGGGCGGCTGGTGCTCAGCTACGACGTCAACTGGCTGGAGATTACCGGTGCCGCCGCCCAGCTCAGCCGGAACGTCGCCCTGTACCGACCGCGGTTCGTGACCCTCCGGCTGGCGGCCGGGGGGTGACCTCCGTGACGGGGTCGCGGGAGCGCCGCTTGGCGATCACCGCACACACCATCAGCTGCATCTGGTGGAAGAGCATCAGCGGCAGCACGGCCAGCGAGGCGTGCGCGCCGAACAGGACGCTCGCCATGGGCAGCCCGGCGGCAAGGGACTTCTTGGAGCCGGCGAACTGGATGGCGATCCGGTCCTCCCGGCCGAACCGCAGCGCCTTGGCGCCGTACCAGGTCAGCGTGAGCATCACGGCGAGCAGCACGGCCTCGACGGCGAGCAGTCCGCCCAGCCGGGCGGGTCTGACCTGGTGCCAGACGCCCTGGACCATGCCCTCGCTGAAGGCGGTGTAGACGACGAGCAGGATGGAGCCGCGGTCCACCAGGCCGAGGACCTTCTTGTGGCGGGTGAGGAAGCCGCCGATCCAGCGGCGCAGCACCTGCCCGGCGAGGAACGGCACCAGCAGCTGCAGCACGATCTTCAGCACGGAGTCGGCGGAGAAGCCGCCGGCGCCGCCGAGCAGGCTCGCCGCGAGGAGGGGGGTCGCGACGATGCCGACCAGCGAGGAGAAGGAGCCCGCGCAGATGGCGGCGGGCACGTTGCCGCGGGCGATCGAGGTGAACGCGATCGACGACTGGACGGTGGAGGGCACCAGGGTGAGGAAGAGCAGGCCCTGGTAGAGGGGGTCCGTCAGCAGCACCGGGACGAGTCCGCGGGCCGCCAGGCCGAGCACCGGGAAGACGACGAAGGTGCAGGCCAGCACGGTGAGGTGAAGTCGCCAGTGGCGCAGTCCGTCCAGCGCCTCCCGGGTGGAGAGACGGGCGCCGTAGAGGAAGAAGAGGAGCGCGATCGCCGCCGTCGAGGCACCGGAGGCCACCTCGGCCCCCGTCCCGCGCGCCGGCAGCAGGGCGGCCAGCCCCACCGTGCCGAGCAGCAGCAGGATGTACGGGTCGATCGGCAGCCGACGCGGCCATCGCAGGCGTTTCACTGTGCTCCACTACTTCGCTGTACGTCCGGTCCGAGGGCACGGTCGTGCCCTCCCCATCGTCCTCCCCGGCGGCCTGATCGGGAATCCGGCATACCGCTCTGACTGTCATCACGTTCCGCGATAGCCGCGCTAGTCTGGGGGCGTGTACGACCCCTCCCAGCTGCGCACGTTCCTGGCGGTCGCCCAGACGCTGAGCTTCACCCAGGCCGCCCGGCGGCTCGGGCTGCGCCAGTCGACGGTCAGCCAGCACGTACGGCGGCTGGAGGACGCCACGGGGCGGCAGCTCTTCGCCCGGGACACCCACTCGGTGGAGCTGACCGAGGACGGCGAGGCGATGCTCGGCTTCGCCCGGCGGATGCTGGAGGTCCACGAGCAGGCGGCGGCCTTCTTCACCGGGACCCGGCTGCGCGGGCGCCTGCGCTTCGGCGCGTCCGAGGACTTCGTGCTGACCCGGCTGCCGGAGATCCTGGAGGGCTTCCGGTACGAGCATCCGGAGGTCGACCTGGAGCTGACGGTGGAGCTCTCGGGCACCCTGCACGAGCAGCTGGCCGCCGGAAAGCTGGACCTGGTCCTCGCCAAGCGCCGTCCGGAGGAGCCGGGGGGCGAGCTGGTGTGGCACGACCGGCTGGTGTGGATCGGGGCGGAGCGGCTGCGGCTGGAGGCGGACCGCCCGGTGCCGCTGATCGTCTATCCGCCCCCGGGCATCACCCGCGCCCTGGCGCTGGAGGCCCTGGAGCGCCAGGGGCGGGAGTGGCGGATCGTGTGCACCAGCGGCAGCCTCAACGGCCTGATCGCGGCGGCCCGGGCGGGCCTGGGCGTGATGGCGCACTCGCGGGGGCTGATCCCGCCGGGGCTGGTCAGGATGGCGCAGCGGTCGGGGCTGCCGGAGCTGGGCCGGGTGGACTTCGTGCTGGTCCACGGGCAGCGGCGGACGGCCGCCCAGGGAGCGGCCGAGGCGCTGGCGGCGGCGATCCTGGCGGGCGGGGAGCGACTGCACCGCCGCTGATGTGCTCGTACAGATTCGGTGGAGATTACGGCACCGAAACTTACTGAACGGTCAGTTTTCTGTCCGACCTTTCCCCATGTGGGCGCATTTTCCGCCACTGACCTGTGCGTACCCGGGCCCCGCCCGGCTTTTTGCCCCCTCCCGTCCGAGAGGAGCGTGGGGTAGCTTTCACGGCTCTGTGCGGAGCGTCGAAAGCGGGGAGCGGGGTTTGCGCGAGTTCACCAACCCTCCGTCGGCGTCGGCCCCGCCGGTGGGCGGACTGGCCGACGTGGTGTTCGAGCGTGCCCGGGAGGATCCGGCGCATGTGGCCCTCGGCCGCAAGGACGACGCCGGCCGCTGGCGGGACGTGACCTCCGCCGAGTTCCGCGACGAGGTGCTCGCCCTGGCCAAGGGGCTGCTCGCCCGGGGCGTCCGGTTCGGCGACCGGGTCGCCATCATGTCCCCCACCCGCTACGAGTGGACCCTCTTCGACTTCGCCCTGTGGACCATCGGCGCCCAGGTGGTGCCGGTCTACCCGACCTCCTCCGCCGAGCAGTGCTTCTGGATGCTGCACGACGCGGAGGTCTCGGCGGCGGTCGTCGAGCACGAGGACCAGGCGATGACCATCGCCACGGTCATCGACCGGCTGCCGCGGCTGCGCGAGCTGTGGCAGCTCGACGCGGGCTGCGTCCCGGAGCTGTACGACGCCGGCGCCCACCTCGACGACGAGGTGGTGCACCGGCACCGCCAGGCGGTCACCCCCGACTCGGTCGCGACCGTCATCTACACCTCCGGCACCACCGGCCGCCCCAAGGGCTGTGTCCTGACCCACGGCAACTTCATGTACGAGGCGGACACCGTCATCGAGCGCTGGGAGCCGGTCTTCCACTCGAAGAAGGGCGACGAGGCGGCGACCCTGCTCTTCCTGCCGCTCGCGCATGTGTTCGGCCGTATGGTGCAGGTCGCCGCGGTCCGCGGGGGCGTCCGCTTCGGCCATCAGCCGCAGATGAACGCCGCCGCCCTGCTGCCCGACCTCGCCGCGTTCCGGCCGACCTTCTTCCTCGCCGTGCCGTACATCTTCGAGAAGGTCTTCAACGCCGCCCGCCGCAAGGCCGAGCAGGAGGGCCGGGCGGGCGCCTTCGAGAAGGCCGTCGAGGTCGCGGTGAAGTACGCGGACGCCATGGAGGCCAGGGCCTGGGGGATCGGGCCCGGCCCCTCGGCCGGCCTGCGCATGCAGCACCAGCTCTTCGACAAGCTCGTCTACGGCAAGATGCGGGCCGCGATGGGCGGCCGGATCCGGCACGCCATGTCCGGCGGCTCGGCGATGGACCGCCGGCTCGGCCTGTTCTTCGCGGGCGCGGGCGTGCACATCTACGAGGGCTACGGCCTGACCGAGTCCACGGCGGCGGCCACCGCCAACCCGCCCGAGCGCACCCGCTACGGCTCGGTCGGACAGCCCATCCCCGGGATGAGCGTGCACATCGCGGACGACGGGGAGATCTGGCTGCGCGGCGCCAACGTCTTCCAGGGCTATCTCAACAACCCCAAGGCCACCGACGAGGCCCTGCACGACGGCTGGCTGGCCACCGGTGACCTCGGCTCCCTCGACGAGGACGGCTATCTCACCATCACCGGGCGCAAGAAGGAGATCCTGGTCACCTCGGGCGGCAAGAGCGTCTCGCCGGGGGTGCTGGAGGAGCGGGTCCGGGACCATCCGCTGGTCGCCCAGTGCATCGTCGTCGGCAACGACCGCCCGTACATCGCAGCGCTGGTCACCCTCGACCAGGAGGCCGTGGACCACTGGCTGGCCATGCGCGGCAAGCGGCGGCTGCCCCCGGCCGACCTGGTGCGCGACGCCGACCTGGAGGCGGAGGTGCGGCGCGCGGTGGTCGCCGCGAACACCCTGGTCTCGCAGGCCGAGTCGATCCGTACCTTCCGTGTCCTCGCCCAGCCCTTCACCGAGGAGCACGGCCTGCTCACCCCGTCGCTGAAGCTGAAGCGCAGGGCGATCGAGAAGGCCTACGCCGGCGAGGTGGCGGCGCTGTACCCGGCCTGAGGGTTCAGGTCGGACTCCGTACGGATTGCGCGATCAGGAATGCATCGCGGCCCGTGATCGTTGACGATGGGAGTACCACTTGACGACAACCGTAAGGATCACGAGCTCGTGAGCAAGGTTCCCCCGATCATCCTCAACAACGGCGTCGAGATGCCCCAGCTGGGCTTCGGCGTGTGGCAGGTGCCGGACGACGAGGCGGAGCAGGCGGTCAGCACGGCTCTGGAGGCCGGGTACCGCAGCATCGACACAGCGGCGATCTACGGCAATGAGGAGGGCACCGGCAAGGCCATCACCGCCGCCGGCATCCCCCGCAAGGACCTCTTCGTCACCACCAAGCTCTGGAACTCCGAGCAGGGGTACGACACCACCCTGCGCGCCTTCGACACGTCGCTGGCCAAGCTCGGCCTGGACTACGTGGACCTGTACCTCATCCACTGGCCGCTGCCGGCCCGGGACACCTACGTCGACACCTACAAGGCGTTCGAGAAGCTGCACGCCGACGGCCGCGTCAAGGCGATCGGCGTGTCCAACTTCCTGCCGGAGCACCTCGAGCGGCTGATCGGCGAGACGTCCGTCGTCCCGGCCGTCAACCAGATCGAGCTGCACCCGCACCTCCAGCAGCACGCCTCCCGGGCGTTCCACGCGGAGCACGGCATCGCCACCGAGGCCTGGTCGCCGCTCGGCCAGGGCAAGGGCCTGCTGGAGGTCCCGGCGATCGTGGCCATCGCCCGGAAGCACGACCGCACCCCGGCCCAGGTCGTGCTGCGCTGGCACCTCCAGCTCGGCAACGTGGTGATCCCGAAGTCGGTCACGCCGTCCCGGATCCAGGAGAACATCGACGTGTTCGACTTCCGCCTGGACGACGAGGACCTGGCGGCGATCAGCGCGCTGAACGAGGACCGCCGGATCGGTCCGGACCCCGCGACGTTCGACGTCGTCTGAGCCGTCCAGCGCGGGCGGTCCGGGTCACCGGGCCGCCCGCGCCCGTCAGTTGGGCTGTCCGACCGGCCGTACGACGACGGTGTTCACGTCGACCCCGTCCGGCTGGCGGATCGCCCAGACGATCGAGTCGGCGAGCTGGTCGGCGGTGAGCAGATGCCCGGGCGGCAGGCTGCCGTAGCCGTCCCAGAACGGCGTCTCCACCCGGCCCGGCGCGATCAGCGTCACGCCGACGCCCCACTCGGTCACCTCACGGCGGGTGTTCTCGGCGAGCCCGGTCACCGCCCACTTGGTCGCGCCGTAGAGGTTGCCCGGCGTGTGCACGAACCCGGCGACACTGCCGACCAGCACGATCCGGCCCCGGGTCTCCTTCAGGGCGTCGATCGAGGCGCGGATGAGCAGCGCCGGTCCGAGGACGTTGGTCAGGATCATCTCCGGCCAGCCGGCCGGGTCCCCCTCGGCGACCGAGTCATGGGTGGCGATGCCGGCGTTGGCGACGACCGTGTCGAGGCGCCCGAACCGCTTCAGCGTGGTCTCCACCGCGCCCTGGATCTGCTCGTGGTCCGCGGCGTCCCCGACGATCGTCAACAGCCCCTCGGGATGGCCGAGTTCCTCGGCGAAGCCGCGCAGCCGCGCCTCGCCGCGGCCGGTGACGGCCACCCGGTGCCCGGCGTCCAGCAGCCGGCGCGCCGCGGCGGCGCCGATGCCGCTGCCGCCGCCGGTGATGAGTGCGACCGGAGAGTCGGTCATGGTTGCCCCCTGTTGTCGTTCGGTGAGGGGGAGTTCATCAGTTGGAGCGCTCTCCAAGTCAAGGGCGGTCACCGCAGGTCTCGCGGTACGGCACCGAGGGCAGATGACGGCGCCACTCCGTCTCGCTCGCCCCGCCCGCCGCCCGGGCGCACACCTCGGCCGCCGCCCGCTCGGGCGTCAACGGCCGCTTCCGTACGGGCAGATGGGCGCTGGTGATGCGCAACTCGCCGTGGGCGAAGGCGAGGCCGACCGCCGGGCCGTCCCCGGCCGGGAGGGTGGCCGCGGCGAGCCCGGGGGTGTCCGTCTCCCACACCTGCACGGATCCGTCGGGAGCGCCGGCCGCGAGGAGCGTGCCGTCCGCGGAGAACGCCAGCGCCGCACGGTGGACCGTGGAGGCCGCGGCCCGCAGGACGGCGAGCCGACGCCAGGTGCGGGCGTCCCACAGGGTCAGCCGGCCGACCACGTCCTCGGCGACGAGATACCGGCCGTCGGGGCTGAAGGCGGCGGCCCGCAGGAAGTCCTCACCGGTCACGCCCTTGGCCCCCTCGATCCTCCGGCCGGTCGAGGCGTCCACCACCGCGCCCTCGTCGGTGAGGGCGGTGCGGCCCAGGACGGCCGCCCGCCCGCCCTCGGTCTCCTCCCCGGCCGCGGCCCGGTCCGACCAGGCCGGGCCCGCCAGCCCGTGCAGTGAGTAGGTCCGTACGACGCTGGTCCGGCCGGCCTCCCGCAGGCGCAGCACTCCGCCCGCGAGGTCGAGCCGGATGTCGCCGACCGCCGAGGAGGCGGGCGCGAGAGCGAGCAGCGGCTCGCGCGGGCCCCCACCGGCGGGCGCCGGAAGGTCCGGACGCCACACGGTGATGCTGTCCGGACCCCACGCCAGGGCGTACGCACCAACGAACGCCACCTGGTGCGCGCCGCCCGCGATCGGCAGCCGGGGCCGTTCCCGCCCGGCCCGGAAGTCCCAGGTCACGATCCCCGCGGGGGTGCCGGACGCCACGGCCCGCTGGTCGGCGGTGAAGGTGAGCTCGCCCTGGCACACCGCGCGTTGGGTCGCAGCAGGCGCCTCGCCGGGCACCGGTCGTCCCTCGGCGACGTCGAGGATCTTCAGCTGTTCCCCGTCCCGCGCGCACCAGGCGAGGTGGCGGTCGTCGGCGCTCAGCACGGGCAGGGCACCGTCGTCGTCGCCGCGGTCGTACTGCAGGATCCGGCGTTCGCGGCGTACGTCCCACACCTCCAGCACGGCCCGCCCGTCGGACGAGCCGTGGTCGAGCCGGCGCAGGACGAGCGTCTGCCCGCCGGCCCCGAAGGCGACGTCGGTGTCGGTCCAGGGGCCGGTCGGCAGGCGGTGCCTGCTGCCGTCCGTCAGACCGGCGATGACCAGGCCGTTCCGGCTGCCGGGGGTGCGGTAGGCGATCAGGCGGCCGTCGTCGCTGACGTCGACCACGTTCTCGGCCAGCCCGTCCAGCGGCACCGACCGCAGCCGGCGGTGGCCCGGCACGTCCCACTGAACGGCCCGGTCGCGCACGACCGCGGTGAGGATACGCCCGTCGTGGCTGAGCCAGGCGGGCGCGTTCAGGGCGCGGCCGCCCTCCTCGGGCTGGACGAAGACGTCCTGCTCGCTCTGGCCCGCCGCCGAGCGCAACGCCGTGCGGGTCTCCGGCAGATCGGCGGTGCGCCAGGCGGCGAGGGCGAGCCGCATCGCGGTGCGTGGCTCGGTGGCGCGCAGGGTCTCCGCGAGGGCGGCGGCCCGGCGGGCCTCGGCCTCGTCGCGCTGCCGGGAACTGACCCCGCTCTCCCGCCAGGCGGTCACGCCCGCGACCACCGCCAGGCAGAGCAGCACCGCCAGGGCGCCGGTCAGCGCGCGCAGCCGGCGGGCCGTCCGGGTCGCCGAGCGCAGGGCGCTGTCGTGGGCGGCGATGCCGGCGGTGAGGAAGTCGCGTTCCAGACGGCTCAGTCCGGCTCCGTCGCCGAACGCCCGCCGCGCCTCCGTCAGCCGTATCCCCCGGTAGAGCGCGCCCGCGTCACGGCCCAGCTCCGCCCAGGCGTGGGCGGCTTCGGTGAGCGTGCGGTGCAGGCGCAGCCGGTCGCGGTCCTCCGCCACCCAGTCGCGCAGCCGGGGCCAGGCACCGATCAGGGCCTCGTGGGCGAGTTCGACGATGTCCCCGTCCACCGTCAGCAGACGCTCGCGGACCAGGTGTTCGAGCACCTGCGCGGTGGTGTCGTCGGCGTCCAGCTCGGTGCGGGAGACCGGCCGCCGGGTGTCCTCGGTGCCGTCGCCGGGCTGCACCAGCCGCAGCAGCAGCGCCCGGGCCGCGGCGGCCTCGGCGGGGGTGCAGCGGGCGTGGACCGCCTCGGCGGTGTGCGCGACGGCGCCCCGCACCCCGCCGATGGCCTCGTAGGCGGCGAGGGTGAGGGCCTTGCCGGAGCGGCGGCGCCACACCTCCCGCAGGGCGTGCGCCATCAGCGGCAGTCCCCCGGGCTCACCGGCGACGTCCGCGACGATCCGGGCCGTCAGGGCGCGTTCGACGACCAGCCGGTGGGCGGCGGCGGGCCGGACCACGGCCTCGCGCAGCCCGCGCGGCGACAGCGGCCCGACCAGCAGCGCGGCGTCCCGCAGGGCCTCGGCGAGCGGGCCGTGCTCGGCGCAGCGGCCGTAGAAGTCGGCGCGGACGGCGATCACCACGCGCAGCCGGGAGGCGGGGTCGCGAGCGGTGAGCAACTGGCCGAGGAAGCGGTCGCGTTCGCCGGGTTCGGTGCAGAGGGTGAAGAGCTCCTCGAACTGGTCGACGACGAGGAGGGTGTCGCCGGGGCCCTCGTGCGGGGTGAGCAGCCGCTGGTGGGTCCTGGCCGGACGGGGGCCCGGGGTGAGCAGCCGGACGACGGCCGGCCGGTCACCGTCGCGGCCACGCAGCGCGGGCACCAGACCGGCCCGCAACAGGGACGACTTGCCGCTGCCCGAGGCCCCCACGACCGCCGCGAACCGGGTCCGGTCCGTGAGCCGGAGGAGTTCGCCGATCAGGTCGTCCCGGCCGTGGAAGTGCTCCTGGTCCCCGGTCCCGAAGCGGGCCAGACCCGGGTAGGGGCCGGCGCCGTCGTCCGGGGCGCGCCGCTCCTCGACGGCCTCCCGCAGCCGCCGCGCCCAGGCGTCCGGATCACCGCCGCACGCGGTGACGTAGGCGGTGAGCACCGCGAGGGACGGCAGCCGCTCCCCGCCCGCCGCCGCGGCCAGGGTCGGCGCGGAGTAGCCCGCGCGCTCCGCCATCGCGCGGTAGGTCAGGCCGCCCGTCTCGTCGCGCAGCTTGCGCAACTCGTAGGCGAACCGCTGTACCGGACCCTCCCCCGGGTCCAGTGGTTTCTCCCGGCGCCCCATGCGGGCCTCCCCCCGTTCGCCCACCCACGCTAACAACCGCCTCCCGGCTGATTGTTGGGCACCGCGGATCGGGGCTGCCCAACAATCCGCCGGCGTCTGGACTCGTCGGTGACCGTCCTTTCGTCCCGTACCGGAGCCGACCATCGCCACCGCACACGTACCCGAGCCCGCCCTCCTGTCCGCCCGGCCCCCGCACGTCCGCGGGGCGCGGCCCGCGCCGCGCCGCTCCGCCGCCGCTGTCCTGGTGCCCGTCGCCCTCGGCCTCGTCCTCGGTCTGTGGGGCGTGCGGCGCGGCGGCAGCCTGTGGCGGGACGAGGCGGTGACCTACGACATGGCGCGGCGCCCGCTGTCCGACCTCGTGGGGACCCTCGCCCACGCCGACGCCGTGCACGGTCTGTACTACCTGCTGCTGCACGGCCTGTTCCGGATCTCCGGCGACCTGGACCCCCTGCTGGTGCTCCGGCTGCCCTCGGTGCTGGCCGCCGCCGCGGCGGGCGGGTTCGTCGCGCTGCTGGGGCAGCGGCTCGCCGGACCGCGGGCGGGGCTGCTCGCCGGAACCGTGTTCGCGCTGCTGCCGCCGGTGCAGCGGTACGCGCAGGAGGGCCGCGGTTACGCGCTGGTGTGCGCCCTGGTCGCCTGGGCGTCGTATCTGCTGCTCGGCGCGGTCCGGTCGGGGAGCCGCCGGGCCTGGGCGGGGTACGGCGCGGTGCTGCTGACGGCGTGTCTGCTGCACGAGTTCGCGGTCCTGGCCGCCCTCGTCCACCTGGTGACGCTCCCCCGGCGGGCCCGCCGCGCAGGGACGGTGGTGATCCTCGCGGTCGGCGCCGGTCTCGCGCCGTTGGCGGTGCTGAGCTCGGGCCAGGCGGAGCAGGTCGCCTGGATCGGCGGCCCCGGCGCCGGGGCACTGCTGGGCTTCGCCGGGGTGAGCGCGCTCGGGGCCGGGTGCGCCGTACTGGTCAGGGGCCCACTGGCCGGGCTCGCCCTGCCCCTGCTGGTCCTGCCCGGCCTGCTGCTCCTGCTGCTCTCCCTGAACAAGCCGCTGTACGTGGACCGTTACGTCCTCTACGGCCATATCGGCACGGCTCTGCTGCTTGGCGCGGCCCTGGACCGGCTGCTGCGGCAGCGGCGCCTGCTCGCGGTGGCCGCCGCGGGGGCGGCCGTGGTCGCCCTGCTGCCGGTGACGCTGCATCTGCGCACCCCCGAGAGCCGCACGGACGACGTCACCGCCGTCGCGACGGCGATCCGGGCGGCCGACGCCGACGCGATCGTGTTCATGCCGTCCCGGCGCCGGGTGTGGACCCTGACCGACCCGTCGTCCGTGCACGGCCTGCGCGATGTGGCGCTGAAGGGCTCACCGTCCGGTTCGCGCACGCTGTACGGCACGGAGCTGCCCGCCCCGGAGATCCGCGTCCGCCTGCTCGCGGTGCGCCGCGTGGTGTCGGTCCGCGATCCGGCCGGGCAGCCCGTCGACCGGACGGCTCAGGAGAGCATCAAGCGCCGGGTGCTCGACCGGTACTTCGTGGAGTGCGGCACCCGCGGCGTCCAGGGCGCGCGGGTCACCGTCCATGCCCGGCCGGGCGGCTGCTGAGCGCCGGGATCAGGCCGGGCGCACCGCGGTGTGCACCGTACGGGCGGCCAGGACGAACAGGTCCGGGCGGTGGTGGACGCTCGCCTTGTCGTCCGGGTCCAGGAGCCGGTCGAGGGTGGCCCGGTCGGTGGCGTCGAGGGCGTCACCGCAGGTCTCACGGATCCGGCCGAAGGTGTCCGCGGCGACCGCGCGCGCCCGGTCGGGCGCCGGAGCGGGCAGGTCCAGCAGGAAGGTCCGGGAGCCCGTGGGCCTCAGTCCGGCGGCCGACATCAGCGCCCGCCAGTCCTCGGTCACCGCGACACTGCCCGGCAGGCCGGCCCGCATCTCGCTGAACCAGTCCTCCTGCAGCGCGTCGAGCCGTGCCTGGAGGCCCGGCCGTCCGATGCCGAAGTCGCGGGGCAGGAAGCGGGTGGGCAGGCCGCCCTCCACCAGGGCGAGCGTGCCACCGGCCGCCAGCCGCCCGGCGTAGGCCGCGAGGGCCGCCTGCTGGTCGCCGAGGTGATGCAGGCTGTGGCTGGCCCAGATCAGGTCGGCCGGATAGTCCAGCTCGGCCATGACGTCCGGGAGTTCACCGGCGATCGTGCCGAAGCGATCCGCGACCCCGAGCCGTTCCGCGCGGGCGCGGGCCCGCTCCAGCAGCGGCTCGGAGCCGTCGACCGCGACGACCCGGGCGCCGGGGAAGGCGTCGGCGAGCATGCAGGAGACGACGCCGGGGCCGCTGCCCGCGTCGACGATCAGACCCGGCTCGGACTGCTTTCCGCCCAGCCAGGCGAGCGCGTGCTCGGTCAGCGGCGTGTACAGCTCGGCCTGGGTCTCCAGGTGCCCGGCCATGTCGGCCCAGTCGATGTCGGTGTGGTCGTGGTGGTGCGCGTGCTGGTGTGCGTGCTGGTGCGCCATGGTGGTCAGCCTCTCCTCCGGTTGGCGCCAGCGTGCGCCGACGCACCGTCGAAAGGCAAACGACGTTGCCGTAATCGCAAAAGGGCCGAGCGGACGACCTGCGCCGGGGCCCGGCCCTCCCGGGCCCCGGCGAGGTCCGCCGCTTACGGCAGCGGCGGGTAGGCGTTCCGCATCAGCTGCTGGAACTGGGCGGAGAACCAGTGCCCGGACACCGGGGCGTCCGGAAGGGCGCCGGAGAGGTTGTTGCCGTTGCGGGCGTTGCCGGTGTACGTCGGGTCGCACATCCGGTCGAAGCCCTTGCCCTCGTCGTTCGGGATCGCCCGGCTGGCGCCGTCGGACTCACCCGGCGGCTTCATCCACACGTAGGCGTCGATCCCGGCGGCCGGGGCGGCCTGGGGTCGCTCGCCGAGGCCCGCTCCGGACTGGTTGCACCAGTTGCCGATGTGGATGCGGCGGTCGTAGCGGCCGCCGTCGATGTAGGTGTCGACGCTGGTCGTCGCCCCGGGACCGGCGGGCCGGGCCGAGCCGCCCCAGCCGTTGCGGGAGGTGTCGATCAGCATGCCGATGCTGCTGTTGAAGCCGACGGTGACCAACTGGTTGCGGAAGCCCTGGGCGAAGGACAGCTCGTCCACGTACCGGTTCCAGTCGACCCACTTCGACTCGCGGACCGACTTGCCGGCCACGGTGTCGTTGACGGTGAAGTTGTTCTCCTTCAGGGCGCTGTAGTTGGCGGTGTTGGTGATGAAGCCGTGGACGTCGTTCACGGTCGCGCCCTCGGCGGTCGCGGCCTCCTTGAACACCTGGGCGGACGGCGCGAAGTTGTCGTCCCAGCCGATCCAGCCGTGGTGCCCGGCGTCGACGTAGTTGTAGACGTTGGGCACGTCGCCCAGCTCGCTGAGCGCGTAGCCGACGCCCTTGACGTAGTTGCCGTTGGCCTTCATCACGTCGCACTGCGGGGTGGCCGTCGGGCGGCTGCCGGTGTTGGTGACGAGGTTGGGCAGGGAGTCGATCTCGACGGTGGTGACGATCCGCAGCCCGGCGTACTTCGGGTCGGCGAGGATCGCGGCGATCGGGTCGATGTAGTCGGTCCTGTACCGGCCGATCTCCGTCGGGCCGAGCTCGCCGTTGGAGGCGAGGGCGGCGCAGTCGCGGCCGGGCAGGTTGTAGATGACCAGCTGGACGACGAGTTCGCCGCTGCCCTTCTGCGTCAGGGCCGCGTCCAGGTGGTCGCGCAGGCCCATGCCGCCGTTCACGCCGTTGATGGCGGCGATCCGGTCGAGCCACACACCGGTCGGCTGGCTGGAGATCCGGCTGCCGCCCGGCTCGGCGGCGGCCTTCGCGGACCACTCGGGGTTCACATAGACCTTGGCCCCGGCGTACGGGTTGTCCACGCGGGTGCCGGGGTCCGGATCGGGATCCGGGTCGGTGCCGCCGCCCCCGTCGTCGACGTTGCAGGTCACGCCGTCCAGGGTGAAGGTGGCGGGGACGGCGTTGGTGCCGCTGTAGGAGCCCTGGAAGCCGAAGCTGACCGAACCGCCGGTGCCCAGGGCGCCGTTGTAGGACTCGTTGGCGGCGGTGACGGCCGTACCGCTCTGGGTGATCTTGGCGTTCCAGCCGTTGGTGACCTTCTGGTTGCCGGCGTACGACCACTTCACGGCCCAACCGCTCTTGGCGGCGCCGTTGTTGGTGACCGTGACCGCGGTGGTGAAGCCGGTGCCCCACTGGTTCTGCACCTTGTAGTCGACGGTGCAGGGCACGGCGGCGGTGCCGACGTCGTCGGGCACGGCGGCGAACGCCGTCCCGGAGGCCCCGGCGACCAGCGCCAGGGCGGCGAGCATGGCTGTTCTGGTACGACTCATGAGTGCGGGTTTCCCTCTCCGTCAGGGGTGTGGTCCGTTACGGGATGCAGGGGTGTGGTCCGTTGCGGGATGTCATCCGTCGGGCGCGCCGAAGACACGCAGCCCGCTGCCGTACGACGTGGATGTTCCGGCGCAGGAGGTGATCAGCGCGGATGACATGCGGTGCGCGCGGAGGGCTCTGGTGCACCGCCGTCACACTCGTACCGGACCATGGGGATCACTCCGGTGACGGCTAAAAGTACTGAACGCGGGGGGTGGCGCATGAGCGTCTCCTTGCAGATCAGCGCGTCGTGAGCGACGCGTCGACTGGTGGAACCGCTCCCACTGGTGCCAACGAAGTTAGCGCCAAGTGACCGTCAGGGACAGGGGAGTTGCTTGACTTTCGCTCGACGGTAGTCGTCGAATCTTTTCGACTCTTCAAGCATCTTGACCCCCCGCACACCCGTCTCCACTATGGGAGCGCTCCCACTGGTTCAAGCCTTGACTTCTCCGAGCCGCAAGGAGGAACCAGCACATGCAACCTCCACACCGAAGGCGAAGAGCGGTACGGCGTGCCTGGACGGCCGTCGTCGCCGCCCTGGCGCTTCCGTTCACGCTGCTCGCGACGGGCACCACGCCCGCCCAGGCGGCGCCGCTGCAGTGCAGCGTCGACTACAAGACCAACGACTGGGGCTCCGGCTTCACCACGGATCTGACCATCACCAACCGCGGCACCGACGTGGTCGACGGCTGGACCCTGACCTACGCCTACACGGGCAACCAGAGGCTCAGCAACGGCTGGAACGGGACCTGGTCCCAGTCCGGCCAGAACATCACCGTGCGCAACGCCCCGTACAACGGCCGGATCGCGGCCGGCGCCGCGGTCTCCACCGGCGCGCAGTTCAGCTACAGCGGCACCAACGCCGCCCCGGCCTCCTTCGCCATCAACGGAACGCGCTGCACCGGCGCCCATCAGCCCCCGATCACGGTGCTGACCAGCCCGGCCGCGGGTGCCGTCTACTCGCAGGGGGACGCGGTGCCGCTCGCGGCCACCGCCGCGGCCGCCGACAACGCCACGATCAGCAAGGTGGAGTTCTACGACGACACCCGGCTGCTGGGCACGGACACGAGCGCCCCCTTCTCGCTCTCCGTCTCCAACTTGACCGTGGGCAACCACTCGCTGCTGGCCAAGGCGTACGACAGCCTGGGCGCGTCGGCGGAGTCCACGCCGGTCGGCATCACGGTCGCCTCGGGTCCCGCCGTGGTGGCCTCGACCAACCAACTGGCCGTACGACAGGGCGAGACGGGCACGTTCGACATCAAGCTGTCCACGCAGCCGTCGGCCAACGTGACCGTCACCACCGCCCGCACCGGCGGCAATTCGGGCCTGTCGGTGACCGGCGGTGCCTCGCTCACCTTCACCCCGGCGAACTGGAACACCGCACAGCGCGTGACCATCACCGCGGACTCCTCGGGGACCGGCGCGGCGACCTTCGAGTCGACCGCGAACGGCCACGGCAAGGCCACGGTGACCGTCACCCAGGTGGAGGCGTCGGGTGAGTACGACGCCCGCTTCCTGGAGCTGTACGAGAAGATCACCAACCCGGCCAACGGCTACTTCTCGCCCGAGGGGATCCCCTACCACTCGGTCGAGACGCTGATCGTGGAGGCGCCGGACCACGGCCACGAGACCACCTCGGAGGCCTACAGCTACCTGCTGTGGCTGCAGGCCATGTACGGCAAGGTGACGGGCGACTGGACCAGGTTCAACGGCGCCTGGGAGATCATGGAGAAGTACATGATCCCCACCCGGGCCGACCAGCCGACCAACTCCTTCTACAACGCCTCCAAGCCCGCGACCTACGCGCCCGAGCTGGACACCCCGAACGAGTACCCGGCCCGGCTCGACGCCTCGGTCTCGGTCGGCCCGGACCCGATCGCGGCGGAGCTGAAGAGCGCGTACGGCACGGACGAGATCTACGGCATGCACTGGCTGCAGGACGTGGACAACGTCTACGGCTTCGGCAACTCGCCCGGCAAGTGCGAGGCGGGCCCGTCGGACACCGGTCCGTCGTACATCAACACCTTCCAGCGCGGAGTGCAGGAGTCGGTGTGGGAGACGGTGCCGCAGCCGACCTGTGACGCCTTCAAGTACGGCGGCCCGAACGGCTACCTGGACCTGTTCACCGGTGACTCCTCCTACGCCAAGCAGTGGAAGTTCACCAACGCCCCGGACGCCGACGCGCGTGCGGTGCAGGCCGCGTACTGGGCCGACAAGTGGGCCGACGCGCAGGGCAAGGGCAGCCAGATCTCCGCGACCGTCGCCAAGGCCGCGAAGATGGGCGACTATCTGCGCTACGCCATGTACGACAAGTACTTCAAGAAGATCGGCAACTGTGTCGGTCCGTCGGCGTGCCCGGCCGGCACCGGCAAGGACTCCTCGCACTACCTGCTCTCCTGGTACTACGCCTGGGGCGGTGCCACCGACACGTCGGCGGGCTGGGCCTGGCGCATCGGCTCCAGTCACGCGCACGGCGGCTACCAGAACCCGATGGCCGCGTACGCGCTGGCAAGTTACCCCGACCTGAAGCCGAAGTCGGCGACGGGACAGGCGGACTGGGCCAAGTCCCTGCAGCGGCAGATCGAGTTCTACCGCTGGCTCCAGTCCAGCGAGGGCGCCATCGCGGGCGGGGCGACCAACAGCTGGGCGGGCCGCTACGCGACCCCGCCGGCCGGCAAGTCGACCTTCTACGGCATGTACTACGACCAGCAGCCCGTCTACCACGACCCGCCGTCCAACCAGTGGTTCGGCTTCCAGGCGTGGTCGATGGAGCGGGTGGCCGAGTACTACCAGCAGACGGGGAACGCGGCGGCCAAGGCGGTCCTCGACAAGTGGGTGGACTGGGCGATCGAGCACACCACCATCAACCCGGACGGCACCTACCGGATCCCGTCGACGCTGCAGTGGTCGGGCCAGCCCGACACCTGGAACGCCGCGAACCCCGGTGCCAACACGGGCCTGCACGTCACCGTCGCCGACTACACCAACGACGTCGGTGTGGCGGCCGCGTACGCCAAGACCCTGACGTACTACGCCGACCGCTCCGGTGACACCGCGGCGGCGACGACGGCGAAGGCCCTGCTCGACGGCATGTGGGACCACCACCAGGACGCCCTGGGCATCGCCGTCCCGGAGAACCGCGCCGACTACAACCGCTTCGACGACCGCGTCCACATCCCGAGCGGCTGGACCGGAACGATGCCGAACGGCGACGCGATCAACTCCTCGTCGACGTTCGAGTCGATCCGCTCGTTCTACGAGGACGACCCGGCCTGGTCGAAGATCGAGGCGTATCTGGCGGGCGGAGCGGTTCCCACGTTCACGTACCACCGTTTCTGGGCCCAGGCGGACATCGCCCTGGCCATGGGGTCGTACGCGGAGCTGCTCGAATAACCCGCCCCCGCCAGGCGCTCCACGGCGCCTGAAAGAGCCCCGCGTGCAAGGTCTCGCCACCTGACGGCGAGGCCGGACGGCCGGGCGGTCCCTTCCCGCACGGGGGACCGCCCGGCACCTCTCGCTGCACTGAGAAAGCGCTTTCCACTCCCCCACCGGAAAGGACTCCCCGTGCGAAGAACCCGCATCCTCACGGCCGTCCTGGCGCTCGCTGCCGGGTTGCTGTCGGGCGCGCCGCCCGCACTGGCCGCCGCCGAGCCCGACAAGAAGACGGTGTCGATCAGCGCCGACACCTACACCTGGAAGAACGCCCGCATCGACGGCGGCGGCTTCGTCCCCGGCATCGTGTTCAACCGCACCGAGAAGAACCTCGCCTACGCCCGCACCGACATCGGCGGCGCCTACCGCTGGGTGGAGTCGTCGAAGACCTGGACCCCGCTGCTGGACTCGGTGGGCTGGGACGACTGGGGCCACACCGGCGTCGTCAGCATCGCCTCCGACTCCGTCGACCCGAACCGGGTGTACGCCGCCGTCGGCACGTACACCAACAGCTGGGACCCGGGGAACGGAGCCGTGCTGCGCTCCGCGGACCGGGGGGCCACTTGGCGGAAGGCGGATCTGCCGTTCAAGCTGGGCGGCAACATGCCGGGCCGGGGCATGGGCGAGCGCCTGGCGGTCGACCCGCACCGCAACAGCGTGCTGTACCTGGGCGCGCCGAGCGGCAAGGGCCTGTGGCGGTCGACGGACTCCGGGGCGAGCTGGTCGCAGGTGGCGAACTTCCCCAACGTCGGCAACTACGTCCAGGATCCGAGCGACACCAGCGGCTACGCCTCCGACAACCAGGGCATCGTCTGGGTCACCTTCGACGAGTCCACCGGCACCCCCGGCAGCGCCACCCGGACGATCTACGTCGGCGTGGCCGACAAGGACAACGCCGTGTACCGCTCGACGGACGCGGGCGCGACCTGGAGCAGGGTCGCCGGGCAGCCGAGCGGCTATCTCGCCCACAAGGGCGTGCTGGACGCGGAGAACGGCCACCTCTATCTGTCGTACAGCGACAAGGGCGGCCCCTACGACGGCGGCAAGGGCCGGCTGTGGCGGTACGCGACGGCGACGGGCACCTGGACGGACATCAGCCCGGTGGCGGAGGCCGACACCTACTTCGGCTTCAGCGGCCTCACCGTCGACCGGCAGGATCCGGGCACGGTGATGGCGACGGCGTACAGCTCCTGGTGGCCGGACACCCAGATCTTCCGCTCCACCGACAGCGGCGCCACCTGGACGAAGGCGTGGGACTACACGTCGTACCCCAACCGCGCCAACCGCTACACCATGGACGTCTCCTCCTCCCCCTGGCTGACCTGGGGCGCGAACCCGAGCCCGCCCGAGCAGACACCCAAACTCGGCTGGATGACCGAGGCGTTGGAGATCGACCCGTTCGACTCCGACCGCATGATGTACGGCACCGGCGCGACGATCTACGGCACCGAGAACCTCACCGCCTGGGACAGCGGTGCGCAGTTCACCATCAAGCCGATGGTGCGGGGCCTGGAGGAGACGGCGGTCAACGACCTGATCTCTCCCCCGTCCGGCGCCCCGCTGCTCAGCGCGCTCGGTGACATCGGCGGCTTCCGCCACACGGACCTCACCAAGGTTCCCTCGATGATGTTCACCCAGCCCAACTTCACCTCGACGACCAGCCTGGACTTCGCGGAGTCCAACCCGAACACGGTGGTCCGCTCCGGCAACCTGGAGTCGGGCCCGCACATCGCGTTCTCCACCGACAACGGCGCCAACTGGTTCGCCGGGACGGACCCTTCGGGTGTCTCCGGGGGCGGCACGGTCGCCGCGGCGGCGGACGGCAGCCGGTTCGTCTGGAGCCCGCAGGGCACCGGCGTCCACCACACGACCGGCTTCGGCACCTCCTGGTCGGCGTCCGCCGGCATTCCGGCGGGGGCGATCGTGGAGTCCGACCGCGTCGACCCGAAGGTCTTCTACGGCTTCAAGTCCGGGAAGTTCTACGTCAGTACGGACGGCGGCGCCACCTTCACCGCCTCCGCCGCGACCGGGCTGCCGAGCGGCGACAGCGTCCGCTTCAAGGCGCTGCCCGGTGCCAAGGGCGAGGTGTGGCTGGCGGGCGGAGCGAGTGACGGCGCGTACGGGCTGTGGCGCTCGACGAACGGCGGCACCAGCTTCACGAAGCTCGCCAACGTCGAGCAGGCCGACACCATCGGGTTCGGCAAGGCGGCGCCCGGGGCCTCGTACCAGACGCTCTACACCAGCGCGAAGATCGGCGGGGTCCGCGGCATCTTCCGCTCCACCGACCAGGGCGCCACCTGGACGCGCATCAACGACGACGCCCACCAGTGGGGCTGGACCGGCGCGGCGATCACCGGTGACCCGAGGGTCTACGGCCGCGTCTACATCGCCACCAACGGCCGGGGGATCATCTACGGGGACTCCTCCGACAGCGGCGGCGGTACGGATCCCGATCCCGGGCCCGGGCCCACGGGGGCCTGTGCGGTGACGTACAAGGTCACCAACCAGTGGCAGGGCGGCTTCCAGGCGGACGTGCGGCTGACCAACACCGGCACGAGCGCCTGGTCCGGCTGGGCGCTGGCCTGGTCCTTCCCCAACGGCCAGACGATCTCGCAGATCTGGAACGCCGAGCGCACCCAGTCGGGTTCCTCGGTCACGGCGAAGAACGTCGGCTGGAACGCCAACGTGGCGGCCGGCGGGTCAGTGAGCTTCGGCTTCACGGCCAACTGGTCGGGCACGAACGGCAAGCCGACCACATTCAAGGTCGGCGACCAGAACTGCGCGGTGAGTTGAGACGACGGGGGTGTGGCGATTCCGGCACACCCCCGTCGGCGGGTGCCGATCCCGTGGGAGTCCCGGGGGATGGGCACCCGCCTTCGCTCAGGGCGCGTACACCGCCGGTCGGGGGGCTGTCGGCATGCCGTTACCCAGGTAGAAGCTCGGGTGCGGGGGCTGGTTGTACGCGGTATTTTGCCAGGCCAGGCCCGTGCGGTACATCGTGTCGTGCAGCAGGGTCGTGATCCTCGTGGTCGTCTCGAGGGGCGTCGAGTAGATCCTGAGGGCCGTGTTGCTGCTGGTCGGCCAGATGACCTCCTCGCGCCAGTCGCCGAGGATGTCACCGGACAGGGCCGGGGTCGCCTTGGTGCCGTTGTTGGAGCGGACCGAGGCGCCGGTCAGCAGCCGGGTCTCCGCCGTGGTGCCGTACTTGTCGATCCGGGTGCCGTCGAGGAGTTCGCGGACCGGGTCCCCGTCCCACCAGGTAAGGAAGTTGACCGACGACGGCTCGCGCCCCTTGGTGGCGCCGGCCTCGTCCCGGATGCTCGTGTCCGAGGCCGACCACACCTCCGCGCCGTCGTTCCCGGCCCAGATGTCCGCGGCCGCTCCCCGCCCGTTGTCGCAGCAGGCGGCGAGCTTCCAACGGACCGCCCCGGTAGCGGGGTTGAGGTACACCGCGGCCGGCTGGGACGTCGACTCGGAGACCTTGTAGTACTCCAGGCCCGAGGCGGCCGGGTCGAGGTCCCCGAGGTGCTGGGCGTCCCCGTGGCCGGTCCGCGCGGTCCACAGTCCGCTGCCGTTGTCGTCGACGGCCATCGAGCCGTACACGATCTCGTCCCTGCCGTCGTTGTCGACGTCCCCCACCGACAGGCTGTGCGAGCCCTGACCGTCGTACCCCTTGCCGGAGTTGGTGGAGGAACTGGTGTCGAAGGTCCAGCGGCGGGTGAAGGAGCCGTTGCGCCAGTCCCAGGCGGCGATCACGCTCCGGGTGTAGTAGCCGCGGGCCATGATCAGCGAGGGCCGGGAGCCGTCCAGGTACGCCGTGCCCGCGAGGAAGCGGTCGACGCGGTTGCCGTAGGAGTCGCCCCAGGAGGAGACCGTGCCGCGCGCCGGGACGTAGTCCACGGACTGCATGGCCCGGCCGGTCTGCCCGTTGAACATGGTCAGGTACTCGGGTCCGGACAGCACGTAGCCGCTGGAGTTGCGGTGGTCGGCCGAGGCGCTCCCGATCACCGTGCCGCCGCCGTCGACGGTGCCGTCGGCGGTCTTCATCGCGACCTCGGCCTTGCGGTCGCCGTCGTAGTCGTAGACCTGGAACTGCGTGTAGTGGGCGCCGGAGCGGATGTTGCGGCCCAGGTCGATGCGCCACAGCCGGGTGCCGTCGAGGGTGATGCCGTCGACGATCGTGTTGCCGGTGTAGCCGGACTGGGAGTTGTCCTTGGCGTTGGTCGGCTGCCACTTCAGGACCAGGTCGAGGGCGCCGTCGCCGTTCAGGTCGCCGACGGAGGCGTCGTTGGCCTCGTAGGTGTAGGCCACCCCGTCGGGTGTGGTGCCGCCGGCCGGCGGGGAGAGGGGGACGTCCTTGTATCCGGTGCGGAACTGGATCGCGTGGACGGAGTCGCCCTGCTCCACGCCGCCCACGATCGCGCGGACCGTGTAGTCGGCGTGCGCGGGGGCGCCGGAGTGGAAGTAGTTGGTGGAGCCGGTGATGGGGGTCGCGTTGACCTTCGTACCGGCCCGGTAGAGGTTGAAGGAGACGCTGTCGGGGTCGGTGCCGAGCCAGCGCCAGCTGACCAGGTTGCCGCTGCCGGTGTGCACGCTGACCACACCCCGGTCCAGGGCCTCCACCTGGCGTGCGGTGGCGGCCTCGGCGCGGTCGGCGACGGTGAGCGAGGTCAGCCCGGCGGCGAGGAGCGCCGCGGTGGCGCCGAGGGCGGGCAGGAGGATGCTGCGTCTGCGGTGCTTGCGCGGGTGCTGCACGAGAGATACCTCCCGGGAGAACGGACGGGTTCCGTTCCCCTTCAGTCGCCACCGCTGTCCGCGAAGTTGCCGCGTCGCCCGGCCGGTTCGGAGCCCCCTCCGTACGCGCGTCGCATCACCGTCTCGCCCCAATGGAGCGGGAGTTCTGGAGCGGGAGTTCACCCGGGCTTCCGGAACGCCCGCAGGCCGAACACCGGGTCGGGGCGGCGGCGGTCCGGGTCGGGCAGGGTCTCCAGCTCGGCGGCGAAGCGTTCGGTGAGCGGGGCGCCGGGCGGCAGCTGGGTGAACCAGCCCCGGCGCAGATCGGCCGCGGTGCCACGGGGGCTGCGGCCCTGACCGACGCCCCGGAACCGCGCGCCGGCGACGGGGCGCAGGCCGTGCTCGGCGGCGCGGGCCTCGACGCGGGGCGAGGCGTCCGGGGCGGACCGGCGCGGACGCGGTGCGAGCACGGCGTCGATGTCGCTGCCGACGTCATGGGCGGCGGCCTTGTCGACGGTGGTCACGTACACCCCGCCGGGCCGCAGCACCCGGGCGCACTCGGCGACCACCGCGCCCATGTCGTCGCCCCGGTCCAGCAGATGCAGCAGCCACACACTGGTCACCGCGTCGAAGGTCCCGTCGGGGAACGGCAGCCGCCGGCTGTCCGCCAGCACGATCGCGCCGGGCAGCCGGGCAGCGGCCATCCGGGCCATCCCGTACGTCAGGTCCGCGCCCGTCACCCGCAGCGCGGGCCGTGCCGCCGCGAGCCGCCGGGTGACGATCCCGGTGCCGCAGGCCACGTCGAGGAGAGTCCGGGCGCCGTCCGGGATCAGGCCGAGGACCGCCTCGGCCGCCGCGGCGGCCCGGGGTTCACCGCCGCGGGAGGAGTCGTAGGCGTCGGCTTCCTTGTCGTAGTCGAGCACGCGCCCCTCACTCGGCCCCGTGCCCCGGGGCCAGCTCGGCGACCCGGCGCGCCAGCTCGAAGTCCTTCTCGGTGACCGCGCCGCCCGCGCTGTGCGTGTGCACGGTCAGCGAGACGGAGCGGTAGCCGAGCGTGAGGTCGGAGTGGTGGTCGAGCTCCTCCTGGACCTGGGCGATGTGGACGACCATCGCGGTGGCCGCGAAGTGCGAGGAGAGCCGGTAGGAACGGGCGAGGCGGTCCCCGTCGAGCGACCAGCCCGGCAGTTCCGCGAGACGGTCCTCGATCTCCTTGTGGGACAGCGGTTCGACGGCCATGCGCCGCTCCTTCCTGGGCTGCGGATGCCCTCCAAGCCTGCCACAGAGCCACCGCCCGAGCCCTGGTCGCAAGGGGTGCCATCGCCGGGGTGCCGGTGGGTCGTCTACGGTCGTGGCATGACCGTCACTTCCACCGACCGGGGCGTCGGGCCGCTGCTGCGGGCCTGGCGGGAGCAGCGCCGGGTCAGCCAGCTGGAACTGGCGCTGCGCGCCGACTCCTCGGCCCGGCACATCAGCTTCATCGAGACGGGCCGGTCCCGGCCCAGCGAGGAGATGGTGCTGCGGCTGGCCGAGCACCTGGACGTGCCGGTCCGTGAGCGCAACGCCCTGCTGCTGGCCGCCGGTTACGCCCCGCACTACCCGGAGACACCGCTGGACGACCCGGCGCTGGACGCCGTGCGCCAGGGCATGGAGCGGCTGATCCAGGGCTACGAGCCCTACCCGGCGATCGTGGTGGACGCGATGTACAACGTCCTGGCCGCCAACCGGGGCATCCTGATGCTGCTGGACGGCATCCCTGAGCATCTGCTCGCTCCGCCGCTGAACGCGATGCGGCTGACCCTCCACCCGGAGGGCCTGGCACCGCGCATCCGCAACCTCCGTGAGTGGCGCGGCCATCTGCTGGAGCAGATGCAGCGGCAGATCGCCCTGCACCGCTCGCAGCCGCTGCGCAGGCTGTACGAGGAGGTGGCGGCCTACCCGGTGCCGGAGGAGGACCCGAGCGAGGAACCGGCGGAGCCGGTGCCGTACTTCGCGCTGCCGCTCCAGATCGAGCACGGGGGACGGACGCTGTCCTTCATCTCCTCCATCTCCACCTTCAACACCCCGATGGACGTGACCGTCGCCGAGCTGGCCATCGAGACGCTGCTCCCGGCCGACCCGGCGACGGTCAAGTACCTTCAGGGACTGGTGGCCTGACGGCTTTTCAGCGCAAGGTGCTGCAGGGCGGCGAACCCGGCGACGGTCAGCGCCTGCACGGCGGTCCACACCGCGCCGGCCGTGGTCGGGGACAGCCACACCGCGAGGGCGAGCAGACTCAAGGCCGCCCAGGCGAAGTTGGCCTCGATCACGGCCCGGACCCCGAGTGCGGCCGGCCGGGCGCGGGAGGCGAGCAGGCCGACGCCCGCGGCGTACACCGCGAGGAAGGCTCCGAGGGCGAGCAGCAGCGCCGAGTCGACCCCCAGGAGCCGTCCCAGCGGACCGGAGGCGGCCAGGTAGGCCAGGGCGTTGGTGCCCGTCACCACCGCGTCGAGGGCGAGGAACCGGCGCAGCACGGTTCCCGGCTCGGTGGTCCTGGCGAGCGCGGCAAGCTGGGTCGCGGACATGACGAATCACCCTCCGTCGGGTCTGGGTCAGGGGACCCGGGTCCCGGATCGGAGTGCGCCGATCCGGAGCCCGGTGACCCCTACGATCCCGCGCCCGGGGAACGGGGTCGATTACCTCGCGGGTAATGGGGTTCCGGGCAGTGGTGAGTGCCTCACCGCCGAACCGGTGAGAGCGGAAGCGGAACGTGGCACACTGCACGGGTACTTCGGCGCGTAGGGGAGGCGTGGCGTGAGTGAGCGGCGGCCTGCGCCGACCGTGGGGCAAGTGGTGCTCGGCAAACGGTTGCAGGAGCTTCGGGAGGCGGCCGGACTCAAGCGCGAGGAGGCCGCGAAGGTCCTGCGGGTGGCCTCGGCGACCGTACGGCGGATGGAGATGGCCGAGGTCTCCCTGAAGATCCCGTACGTGCAGGTGCTGCTCGACACCTACGGGGTGCCCGAGGAGGAGGCGGCCGCCTTCGTCTCGCTGGCCGAGGAGGCGAACCAGCCGGGCTGGTGGCAGCGGTACCACGACGTCCTGCCGGACTGGTTCAGCCTGTACGTGAGCCTGGAGGGCGCGGCGCGGCTCATCCGCTCCTACGAGCCGCACTTCGTGCCGGGCCTGCTGCAGACCGAGGACTACGCGCGCGGGGTGCTGGAGGCGGGCACCATCGGCCAGACCGGGCCCGCGGCGATCGAGCGGCATGTGGCCCTGCGCATGGAGCGCCAGCGCCTGCTGGAGAGCCCGGACCGCCCCCACCTGTGGGTGATCATGGACGAGACGGTGCTGCGGCGGCCGGTGAGCGACCACCCCTCGGTGATGCGCGCGCAGCTGGACAAGCTGCTGGAGTTCGCCGAGCGCGACCGGGTCACCCTGCAGCTCGCCGAGTTCGCCCGGGGCCCGCACCCCGGCACCTACGCCCCCTTCACCCTGTTCCGCTTCGCCGAGCCCGAGCTGCCCGACATGGTGTTCACCGAGTACCTGACCGGCGCCCTGTACCTGGACTCGCGCACCGAGGTCGCGGCGCACCTGGAGGTGCTGGACCACATGTCCACCAGCGCCGCCACCGCCGACCGCACCAAGAAGCTCCTCCGCGACCGCCGCGCGGACTTCTGAGCCCTCCCGGCTTCCCGTCCGCCCGCACCGCCCGCACCGCCTGACCCGTACGGGTGCCGTCAGCGGGTGCGCTTTCCCGCTCCGGCCTAGGTTCGAAAACCACGGGCAAGCAAGGGAGCGCAGGTGACCGACACCCGGGTACCGCCCACCGAGCCCGGTGCGGCCCTGCTGCGGGCCGGCCGGTTCTTCCGGTCCGGCACGGCCGCGCCGGACCTGCACAGTGTCCGGATCACGGGCGGCCGGGAGGCGGACGTCTTCTACCGGGACCGCTGGAGCCACGACAAGGTCGTGAACTCCACGCACGGCGTGAACTGCACCGGCTCGTGCCGCTGGAAGGTGTACGTCAAGGACGGCATCATCACCTGGGAGACCCAGGAGACGGACTACCCGAGCGTCGGCCCCGACCGCCCCGAGTACGAGCCCCGGGGCTGTCCCCGCGGCGCCGCCTTCTCCTGGTACACCTACTCCCCCACCCGGGTCCGCTACCCGTACGTCAGAGGCGTGCTGCTGGAGCTGTACCGGGAGGCGAAGCAGCGCCTGCACGACCCCGTGCTCGCCTGGGCCGACCTCCAGGGCGACCCCGAGCGCCGCCGCCGCTACCAGCGGGCCCGTGGCAAGGGCGGTCTGGTGCGGGCGAGTTGGGACGAGGCGGTGGAGATCGTCGCCGCCGCCCAGGTCCACACCATCAAGACCCACGGCCCCGACCGCATCGCCGGATTCTCCCCCATTCCCGCGATGTCGATGGTGTCGCACGCGGCGGGCGCCCGCTACCACTCCCTGATCGGCGCCCCGATGCTGTCGTTCTACGACTGGTACGCCGACCTGCCGGTGGCCTCCCCGCAGGTCTTCGGCGACCAGACCGACGTACCGGAGTCCGGCGACTGGTGGGACGCGGCCTATCTGATGATGTGGGGCTCGAACGTCCCGGTCACCCGCACCCCGGACGCGCACTGGATGGCGGAGGCCCGCTATCGCGGCCAGAAGGTCGTGGTGGTCGCCCCCGACTACGCCGACAACGCCAAGTTCGCCGACGAGTGGCTGCACCCGCACCCCGGCACGGACGGCGCGCTGGCCCTCGCGATGGGCCATGTCGTCCTCAAGGAGTTCTTCGTCGACCGCGAGACACCCTTCTTCGCGGACTACGTACGGCAGTTCACCGACCTGCCCTTCCTCGTCACGCTCACCGAACGCGACGGCGCCCACGTCCCCGGCAAGTTCCTGCGCGCCGGTGACCTCGGCGAGGACGGTGAGGGAGCCGAGTGGAAGACGGTCGTCCTCGACGAGGTCACCGGCCGCGCGGTCGTCCCGAAGGGCTCCCTGGGCTTCCGCTGGACCGACTCCGGCAAGGGCGACTGGAATCTGGAACTCGGCGACGTCGTGCCGCGGTTGAGCCTGTACGGCCAGTCCGTCGCGGCCGGGGTCGAGGTGCTGCTCCCCCGCTTCGACACCGCGCGGGGCTCCGGGGACGTGCTGCGCCGGGGCGTCCCGGCGATCCGTCTCGGCGGCGCCGACGGCCCGCTGGTCACCACCGTCCACGACCTCCTGCTCGCCCAGTACGGCGTCTCCCGCCCCGGTCTGCCCGGCAGCTGGCCCGCCTCCTACGACGACGCGGACGCGCCCGGCACCCCCGCCTGGCAGGAAGCCCACACCTCCGTCCCGGCGGCCAAGTGCGTGAAGATCGCCCGGGAGTTCGCGCGTACCGCCGAGCGCTCCAAGGGCCGCTGCATGATCCTCATGGGCGCCGGGACGAACCACTGGTTCCACTCCGAGACGATCTACCGCGCCTTTCTGGCGCTGCTCCAGCTCACCGGCTGCCAGGGCCGCAACGGCGGCGGCTGGGCGCACTACGTCGGCCAGGAGAAGTGCCGCCCGGTGACCGGCTGGGCCACCCTCGCGGCCGGTTCCGACTGGTCCCGCCCGCCGCGGCAGATGATCGGCACGGCGTACTGGTTCCTCCACACCGACCAGTGGCGCTACGACCGGTTCACCGCCGACGCGCTCACCTCGCCGCTGGGTGCGGGCCGGCTGGCGGGGATGACGGGCGCGGACTGTCTCGCGCTGTCCGCGCGGGCGGGCTGGATGCCGTCGTACCCGACCTTCGACCGCAATCCGCTGGAGCTGGGTGAGGCGTTCGGCGATCCGGTGGCCAGGACGGTCGCCGAACTGCGGGCGGGCACCCTGAAGTTCGCCTGCGAGGACCCGGACGCGCCGGAGAACTGGCCGCGCGTACTGACGCTGTGGCGGGCCAACCTGCTGGGCTCGTCGGCCAAGGGCGCCGAGTACTTCACCAAGCACCTGCTGGGCACGCACTCCTCGCTGCGCGCCGAGGAGGCCCGGCCCGGGGAGCGGCCGCGCGAGGTGACCTGGCGGGACGAGGCGCCCGAGGGCAAGCTCGACCTGCTGCTGTCGCTGGACTTCCGGCAGACCTCCTCCACGCTCCTGTCCGACGTCGTCCTCCCGGCCGCGACCTGGTACGAGAAGCACGACCTGTCCAGCACGGACATGCACCCCTATGTGCACGCGTTCACCCCGGCGGTCGACCCGCCCTGGCAGGCGCGCACCGACTTCGACACCTTCAAGGCGCTGGCGGAGAAGCTGAGCGAGCTGGCCGCCGGCCACCTCGGCGTGCGCAAGGATCTCGTCGCCTCACCGCTGCAGCACGACACCCCGGGCGAGATCGCCCAGCCGGGCGGGGTGGTACGGGACTGGAAGCGCGGCGAGTGCGACCCCGTGCCCGGCCGGACGATGCCGCACCTGGCCGTCGTCGAGCGCGACTACACCAAGATCGGCGCGAAGTTCGCGGCGCTCGGCCCGCTCGTCGAGCAACTGGGGCTGCCCGCCAAGGGAATCGCCCTGCGGCCGGACGAGGAGGTCGAGCACCTGCGGCGGCTCAACGGCACCGGCTTCGAGGGCCGCCCCCGCCTCGACACCGCGGTGAAGGCCGCCAACACCATCCTCGCCCTCTCCGGCACCACCAACGGCCGCCTCGCCACCCAGGGCTTCCGCACCCTGGAGGCCCGCACCGGGCAGCCGATGGCCCACCTCGCCGCCGAGCACGAGGGCAAGCGCGTCACGTACGCCGACACCCAGGCCGCGCCCGTGCCGGTCATCACCTCGCCGGAGTGGTCGGGCAGCGAATCGGGCGGGCGCCGCTACACGGCGTTCACGCTCAACACCGAACACCTCAAGCCCTGGCACACCCTCACCGGGCGGCAGCACTTCTTCCTGGACCACGACTGGATCCATGAGCTGGGCGAGGCGCTGCCCGTGTACCGGCCGCCGCTGGACATGCACCGGCTGTTCGGGGAACCGCGTCCGGGTCCGGACGGCACCCACGAGGTGACGGTCCGCTACCTCACCCCGCACAACAAGTGGTCCATCCACTCCGAGTACCAGGACAACCTGTTCATGCTGGCGCTCTCCCGCGGCGGCCAGAACATCTGGATGTCCCCGCAGGACGCGGAGGCGATCGGGGTCGCCGACAACGACTGGATCGAGGCGGTCAACCGCAACGGCGTCGTCGTCGCGCGGGCGGTCGTCTCGCACCGGATGCCGGCCGGCACGGTGTACATGCACCACGCCCAGGAGCGCACGATCGCCGTCCCCACCGCGGAGACGACCGGCCGGCGCGGCGGCATCCACAACTCGCTCACCCGGCTGATCCTCAAGCCGACCCATCTGATCGGCGGCTACGCCCAGTTGTCGTGGGCGTTCAACTACCTGGGCCCGACGGGCAACCAGCGCGACGAGGTGACGGTGATCCGCCGCCGCGGGCAGGAGGTCGAGTACTGATGCGCCCGATGGCCCAGATCGCCATGGTGATGAACCTCGACAAGTGCATCGGCTGCCACACCTGCTCGGTCACCTGCAAACAGACGTGGACCAACCGGCAGGGCATGGAGTACGTCTGGTTCAACAACGTCGAGACCCGCCCCGGACAGGGCTATCCACGCCGCTACGAGGACCAGGAGCGCTGGCGCGGCGGCTGGGAGCTGAACCGGCGGGGCGCGCTGAGACTGAAGTCGGGCGGGCGGCTGCGCACGCTGGCCGGGATCTTCACCAACCCCAAGCTCCCGGAGATCAAGGACTACTACGAGCCCTGGACGTACGAGTACAGGAACCTCACCGACGCCCCGCTCGGCGACGACTACCCCGTGGCCCGCCCGGTCTCCCAGCTCGACGGCAAGCCGATGAAGATCGAGTGGTCCTCGAACTGGGACGACAACCTCGCGGGCGCCCCCGCCTACGGCGACCTGGACCCGATGGTGGAACGCACCCGGCAGCAGGTCGCCGACAAGGTGCGCTTCGAGTTCGAGCAGACCTTCATGTTCTATCTGCCGCGCATCTGCGAGCACTGCCTGAACCCGGCGTGCGTGGCGGCCTGTCCGTCCGGCGCGATGTACAAGCGGGCGGAGGACGGCATCGTCCTGGTCGACCAGGACGGCTGCCGGGGCTGGCGGATGTGCGTGACGGGATGCCCGTACAAGAAGGTCTACTTCAACCACCGCACCGGCAAGGCCGAGAAGTGCACCCTGTGCTACCCGCGCCTGGAGGCCGGGCTGCCGACGGTCTGCTCGGAGACGTGCGTGGGCCGGCTGCGCTATCTCGGGGTCGTGCTCTACGACGCCGACAAGGTGACGGCCGCCGCGTCCGTGCGGGACGAGAAAGCTTTGTACGAGGCGCAGTTGGGCGTCTTCCTCGACCCCGAGGACGAGCAGGTGCGGCGGGCGGCCGAGGAGGCGGGGATCCCGTACGACTGGCTGGAGGCCGCCCGCCGCTCCCCCGTGCACGCGCTGATCAGCACCTACCGGGTGGCCCTCCCGCTGCACCCGGAGTACCGCACGATGCCGATGGTCTGGTACATCCCGCCGCTGTCACCGGTGGTGGACGCGCTGACGGAGACGGGCCACGACGGCGAGGACGCGGACAACCTGTTCGGCGCCATCGACACCCTCCGGATCCCGCTGGAGTACTGCGCGGAGCTCTTCACCGCCGGGGACACCGCGCCGGTGCGGGCCTCGCTGGAGAAGCTCGCCGCGATGCGCTCCCACATGCGGGCGCTGAACCTCGGCGAGGACCCGGACCCGGCGGTGCCGGCCGCCGTCGGGATGCGACCGGAGGAGATCGAGAAGATGTACCGCCTGCTGGCCATCGCCAAGTACGAGGACCGGTACGTGATTCCGACCGCCGCCGTCGGTGACGCGCGGCGCCTGGAGGAGTCCGCGCTGCCGCAGGACTGCTCCCTCGACCACGACGGCGGGCCCGGCATGGGCGGCGACGGGCCGTTCGGCCAGGATTCGGGCCGCCGGCTGCTGCCCCTGGTGTCGGTGGAGAACTTCCACCTGCTGCGCAGACGCCAGACCTCGGACGACGCGGAGGAGACCTGATGCCCTCGGACGCGGTGCTCTACCAGGCGGCTGCCCTCTGCCTGACCTATCCCGACGACGACTTCCGCGCCCGGCTTCCGCTGCTGCGCGAAGCCGCGCCCCAGCTGCGGGAGTTCACCGACCACGCGGCGGTGACCGACGCTCAGGAGCTGGCCGCGCACTATGTGCAGGTCTTCGACTTCAAGAACCGGCACAGCCTGTACCTGAGCTGGTGGCGGGACGGGGACACCCGGCGGCGCGGGATGTCGCTGGTGCGCTTCAAGGACCTCTACCGCGAGCACGGCCTGGAGTTCAGCGGCGAGGAACTGCCCGACTTCCTGCCCGCGGTACTGGAGTTCGCGGCCCGCACCGGCAACCTCGACCTGCTCCTCGAACACCGCGACGCCCTGGAGCAGCTCCGCTCCCGGCTCACCGACTTCGGCACGCCGTACGCCTCCGTCCTGGACGCCGTGTGCGCCACGCTGCCGACCACGCCCACGGGGACACGCCGATGACACTGTTCCTGTGGGGCGTCCTGCCGTACGTCGTCCTCGTCCTGCTCGTCGCCGGACTGTTCTGGCGCCACCGCTACGACAGGTTCGGCTGGACCACCCGCTCCTCCCAGGTGTACGAGTCGAAGCTGCTCGACATCGCCTCGCCCGCCTTCCACTACGGCATCCTCTTCGTCCTCGTCGGCCATCTCGTCGGCCTGTTCGTCCCGGAGTCGTGGACCGCCGCCCTGGGCGTGAGCGAGCACGCCTACCACCTGTTCTCCCTCTACGGCGGCACCGCGGCCGGTGTCGTCACCGTCGCCGGGATCGCGCTGCTGGTCTACCGCCGCCGCACCCGGGCGCCGGTGTTCCGCGCCACGACCGCCAACGACAAGCTGATGTACCTGGTGCTCGTCGCGGCGATCGTGCTGGGCATGGCCGCCAAGCTGGCCCACTCCTCCGGCGACGGATACGACTACCGGCACTCCCTCGCCCCGTGGGCCCGCAGCCTGTTCACGCTCGGTCCGGACACCGGTGCGATGGCGGGCGTGCCGGTGCTGTACCAGGTCCACGCGGTGATCGGCATGGTCCTGATCGCGCTGGTGCCGTACACCCGGCTGGTGCACATGTTCAGCGCGCCGGTGCAGTATCTGTTCCGGCCGTACGTGGTGTACCGCAGCCGGGACCCGAAGCAGCTCGGCCCGCGACCGGAGCGGCGGGGCTGGGAGACGACCCGCCGCTGACCGCTAGGCGGCCCCTCCCTTCTGGTCCTTCTGGTCCTTCTCGTCCTTCTCGTCGTCGACGATCTCCGCGTCCACCACGCCCTCGTCCTCCTGAGGTGCGGTGTGCCCGGCGGTGGGCTCCGAATCGGCCTGCGCGTACATCGCCTGCCCCATCTTCTGGCTGACGGTGGCGAGTTTCTCGACACCGCTGCGCAACTCGGCGGTGTCGGGCTCGCGTTCCAGGAGCGCCTTCAGCTCGGTGAGCGCGGACTCCACCTCGGAGCGGGTGTCGGCGGGCACCTTGTCCTCGTTCTCCCGGACGAACTTCTCCGTCTGGTAGACGAGCTGCTCGGCCTGGTTGCGGGTCTCGGCGGTCTCGCGGCGCTTGCGGTCCTCCTCCGCGTACTGCTCGGCGTCCCGCATCATGCGGTCGATGTCCTCCTTGGGCAGGGCCGAGCCACCGGTGACCGTCATCTTCTGCTCGCGGCCGGTGGCCAGGTCCTTGGCGGAGACGTGCATGATGCCGTTGGCGTCGATGTCGAAGGCGACCTCGATCTGCGGCACCCCCCGGGGCGCGGGCGGCAGTCCCGTCAGGTCGAAGACGCCGAGCTTCTTGTTGTAGGCCGCGATCTCGCGTTCGCCCTGGTAGACCTGGATGCCGACGGAGGGCTGGTTGTCGGCGGCGGTGGTGAAGATCTCCGAACGCCGGGTCGGGATCGTGGTGCTGCGCTCGATCAGCTTCGTCATGATGCCGCCCTTGGTCTCGATGCCCAGGGACAGCGGGGTCACGTCGAGCAGCAGCACGTCCTTGACGTCGCCGCGGATCACCCCCGCCTGCAAGGCGGCGCCGACCGCCACGACCTCGTCGGGGTTGACGCCCTTGTGCGGGTCCTTGCCGGTCAGCTCCTTCACCAGCTCCGTCACGGCCGGCATCCGGGTCGAGCCGCCGACGAGGATCACGTGGTCGACCGCGGCGAGCTTGATCCCGGCGTCCTTGACCGCCTGGTGGAACGGCGTCTTGCAGCGGTCCAGGAGATCGGCGGTGAGCTCCTGGAACTGGGCGCGGGTCAGCTTCTCGTCGAGGTGCAGCGGCCCTTCGGCGGAGGCCGTGATGTAGGGCAGGTTGATCGTGGTCTCCGAGGAGCTGGACAGCTCGATCTTGGCCTTCTCGGCGCCCTCGCGCAGCCGTTGCAGGGCCATCTTGTCGTTGCCCAGGTCGACGCCGTACTGCCCCTTGAACTTCTTCACCAGGTGCTCGACGACCCGCTGGTCCCAGTCGTCGCCGCCGAGGTGGGTGTCGCCGTTGGTGGCCTTGACCTCGATGACGCCGTCGCCGATCTCCAGCAGGGAGACGTCGAAGGTGCCGCCGCCGAGGTCGAAGACGAGGACGGTCTGCTCCTCGCCGCGGTCCAGGCCGTAGGCGAGGGCGGCCGCGGTCGGCTCGTTGATGATCCGCAGCACGTTCAGGCCCGCGATCTCACCGGCCTCCTTGGTCGCCTGCCGCTGGGCGTCGTCGAAGTAGGCGGGGACCGTGATCACGGCGTCGGTGACGTCCTCGCCGAGATAGGACTCGGCGTCCCGCTTCAGCTTCTGCAGCACCCGGGCCGACAGCTCCTGCGCGCGGTAGCGGGTGCCGTCGACCGAGCCCTCCTGCGGGAAGCGCCAGCCGCCGTCCCCCATCCAGCGCTTGACCGAGCGGGCGGTCCGTTCGACGTTGGTCACCGCCTGCCGTTTGGCCACCTCACCGACGAGCACCTCGCCGTTCTTGGCGAAGGCCACGACCGAGGGTGTGGTCCTGGCCCCCTCCGCGTTGGCGACGACCGTGGCTTCGCCGCCCTCCAGCACGGCCACCACCGAGTTCGTGGTCCCGAGATCGATACCGACCGCACGTCCCATCGCTGTCCCCTTCCGCCAGGGCACTTCCCCGAACTCCAGCACAAAACTTGAGTGCGCTCTTGTCAATGGTGCGGGTACCCCGGCGCGGGCTCAGCCGGTCACCCGCTCCGGTTCCCGGGGCTCGCCGCGCAGGGCCACGGCCCGCCGCGGCCGGTCGGTGATCAGCACGTCCACGCGCGGGTGGCCGAGGAAGGTCCGCATCAGGGCGTCGTCGTTGACCGTCCACACCATGGTGAACAGGCCGTTGCGGGTCGCCTCCCTGAGCACCCGGGCACGGGCCAGCCGCTGGTGCACCGCGACCCCGCCGGCCCCGCAGGCCCGCACCCGCCGCATCGGCAGCAACTCGCTGAGCCGGGTCCCGGGGAGCCGCGCCCAGCCGATCTCGTCCCGGTCGCGGCCCAGCGAGAGGGCGGTGCGCGCCCGGGGGAAGGCCCGGGAGATCGCGGCGACGGAACGGTCCTCCAGGGTGGTGGCGACGAAGCCGTCCTCGCCGAGCAGGGCGACGGCCCGGTCGATCACCTCGCGCTCGTAGCCGACCTCCTTGAGATCCAGGTGGCCGACGAGCTTCCCGGCGATCAGTTCCATCACCTCGTCGACGACCGGCACCGCGTACCCGGCCCGCTCGCTGAGCTCCGCGTGGGTGATCGTCGACAGGAGCGGCCCGGTGTGGCAGGCGCGGGCGTCGTGGTAGACGACGAGGACGCCGTCCGCGGTCCGCCGGATGTCGAACTCGACGTACTCCGCGCCGCTGAGCAGCGCGTCCTCGTACGCCTCCCAGGTGGCGGCACCGGCGCGTTCACAGCCGCCGCGGTGGGCGGAGACGGCGGGTCGTCGCGGCATGATCGGTCAACTCCCGGGAGAGGTACGCGGTGCGGGCACCGGAGCGGTCGGCGGGTCGGAGGCGGGCAGCAGCGTGCCGGGCCGTCTGCCGACCCTGCGCAGCAGCAGGTAGCCGAGCACGGCCAGCACGACGAAGGGCAGCCAGGCCAGCGCGTACGCGGTGCCGTACCGGCCGAGGTCGAGGATGGAGCGGCCCTCGTCGACGTCGGTGGCGTTCACGCCGAAGAAGGCCAGCAGCAGGGTCGGCGGCAGGGCGATCAGGGTGGCCGCCGCGACCAGCGCGGAGACGACCCGGTTCTGCCGCTCGTCCCGTTCCGCGAGGGCGGCGTCCAGGGCGGCCGAGCGGGCGCTGATGACGGAGGTGAGCCGCTCGACCATGCGGGCGGAGTTGTCGAGGCTGTCGCGGATGCCGAGGGTGTCGCGCAGCGACGACTGGAAACCCTCCGTGAGCATCTCCGGGATCAGCAGGCTGTCGACGTACGCCTCGACACCGAAGGCGAGGTCCAGCTGGAGCTCGTTCACGCCGTCGGAGAGGCGGGAGATCAGGGTGCGGACCTCGGACGCCGAGTCGGTGAGGGCCTGTTCGTTCTGCTTCATCATCGCGAAGGCCGCGAGCCGGGTGCGCTGGAGCACCGCCAGCGCGGAGATCATGCCGAGCGCGACGACGGCGAGGCCGTTCTCCACATGGACGGCCCAGCCGGCCTGGACGGAGACCCCGCGGCCGTGGGCGGTGAGCGTGACGCCGTGGTTGGTGAGGTTGGGCGGCACGCTGACCGCGAGCCGGTCGGCGGCCTCGGCGGGCATCATGCCGCGGTAGATGATCCTGTTCAGCAGCGCGGCCCGGTGGGTGTCGTCGGCGTGGGAGAGCACGTCCTCGCGTAACCGTCCGCCCGGGTAGACGAGTTGGTGGACGTTGAGGCCGAAGGTGACCGGCTCCCGCAGGCCCAGGCGTTCCCTCAGCACCTCCAGCAGCGGCCGGCCGCCGAGCCGAAGACGGTCGCGCTCGAAGCAGGTGGTGGCGAGCCAGGAGGCGACGGCGAGCGCCTCGGTGTCTCCGGCGAACTCGCAGTCCAGCAGCAGCGTGGCGTCCCCGCGCGGGGTGGCGACGACGAGCAGGTCGACGCGGGCCAGGGTCAGACCGTGGTCGCCGCCGGGCAGCCTCAGATCACCCGGGGCCGTCGTCTCGGCCAGTACCGGTACCGGCAGCACCGCCTCGCCGGACTCCAGGTGCGGCCGGAACCGGCCGAAGGGGAAGCGGTCGACGAGGGTGTCCGGGGCGGGGTCGGGCGGGCGGACCCGGCAGCCGAGGCTGAACAGCAGCAGAACGCGGGTCAGTTCCCGGGTGGCGGAGTCGAGCACCGTCCCGCCGCCTGCGGTTCCCGTCACCATCGCGGTCCTTCCGACTCATCGGCGTCCATGTCATACCCCGAACCGACGTCGCGCAGGCCACCCCGGCGGGCGGCCTGCGCGAACCCTGCTCCCCGACGCTCAGGCGAGCTTCGCGGACAGCGTGATCGGGACGGCCTTGAGGGCCTGGCTGACCGGGCAGTTGGCCTTGGCGTCCTCGGCGGCGGCCAGGAAGTCCTCCTCGCTGATGCCGGGCACCGTGCCCTCGACGGTGAGGTGGATGCCGGTGATGCCCTGGCCGGGCTGGAAGGTCACGTCCGCGGAGGTGACGAGCTTGGTGGGCGGAGTGCCCGCCTTGTCCAGGCCGTTGGAGAAGGCCATGCAGTAGCAGCTGGAGTGCGCCGCCGCGATCAGCTCCTCGGGGCTGGTCTTGCCGTTCGCCTCCTCGGCGCGCGACGGCCACGACACCGGCTGCGCGGCGATGCTGCCGGAGGAGTCGAAGGTCACGACGCCGTTGCCCTGGAACAGGTTGCCTTCCCACACGGTGTGTGCGGAGCGCGTGGTTGCCACGATGAATCCCTTCAGTGAGGTCCCGTGTTCGGGGTCCGTGAGCACTATCCGATCACATTCCGGCTCAGCTCACCCGGAAGACCGGCCCGCCTGCGGAGAACGGCAGCCGGGCACCCTGCGGAATCAGATAGGCGTGCTCGCGCCGCACCCTGAGCACATCGCACCAGCCGTCCGTGATCACCAGGACCGGCGCGCCGGGCGGGAAGTCGTCGGCGCGGTGCAGCAGATCGATGCCCGGCTGGAGGACCGTGCCGCCCCGGCCGTGCACCCGCACCCGCCCGGCGATCTCCGTGACCGGCAGATAGCCCGCGTCGTGCGGGGCCGTGTCGCAGAACACCACCCGCGCGGCCGGGACGTCCCGGGCCTCGGCGTAGGAGGCGATGGCACCGAGCGCCTTGCCGAGCAGGACGCGGTTCATGGAGCCGGAGGTGTCCAGGACCACGCCGAAGGTGCAGCGGGCGATCTCCTCGGGCGGGAACCGGCGTCCCGCGCGCGGGATGCCGGGCGTGGCGGCCTGCCGGCGCGCCGGGCGGGCGTACGTCCGTACCGGCTCGGGGCGGGGCACGAACTCGTCGAACCAGCGGGCCAGTTGCGCGTCCCAGGGCAGCGGCGGATGACTCAGGGCGCGGATCTCCTCGACCAGGCCGCCGGGCAGGAAGCCGCGCTCCTGGCGCTGGTGCAGATCCAGGCCCTGGTACAAGCCGCGCCGGTAGAACTCGTCGAGGTCGACGAAGTCGCCCGGCGGACACAGCGGCGCGCCGAGGATGTCGCCGACGCCCTTGCCGCGCAGGGTGGCCAGGCGCCGCATCCGGCGCAGATCGCCGGCGATGCGGTCGTAGACCTCCTCGGCGGACAGTCCCGTGAGCCCGGCGTCGTACAGCAGGCCCTCGGGCATCGTGCCGACGTCCATCTCCTTGAGCCAGCCGTTGACGACGTAGTCGCAGGCGATGTTGAAGAGATAGGGGTCGCGGGCGCCGCAGCGGTCGCCGTGGCGCAGGGCGGCGTGCAGCATCTCGTGGGCGAGCACGAACCGCCACTCCTCGTCGTCGAGGGAGCGGAGCGGGTTGACGTAGATCTCGCCCGCCTCGGCGTTCACCGCGGCGACGGAGATGCCGTGGGCGCGGGCGAGTTCGGCGTCGGCGACCAGCCTGATGCCGGAGGCGATCCCGGCGAGCAGCGGGTAGGAGGCGATGAACCAGCTCAGGGCGCGCTGCCAGGGGCGCTGCCGGGCCGATTCGCCGTCCAGGCTCTCGCGGCGGCCGCCCGCCACGTCCATCGCCGCGGACACCGTCCGGGTCAGCGCGGTCGCGAAGGCCAGCTGGTGGTCGGGCGGCTGCCCGTACCAGCCGTGCCACTCCACCAGGCGCAGGTCCGGCTCGCCGCCCGCGGTGCCGCAGCGCTCGTAGGCGGCCGGCAGGCCGGTGCGGCGCCAGCGCGCGGCGAGCTGTTCCTCGTCGCCGTCGGGGTAGGCGGCGGGCAGCTCCTCGGGGGTCTCGCCGACGGGGAAGCCGAGCAGGAAGCGGTTGACGACGACACAGCGGGCGGCGAGGTCGCAGGCGTCGGGCTGCTCGCGGACGCCCTGGGCCGCCGGGACATGGCCGAAGCCGAGGTGCAGGATCGCGTGGGCGAGCGCCCAGGCCCACGCGGCCGGCGCGGCCATGGGGGTCCCCCCGCGCGAGTCTGTTCGAGCGTGGGGGAGGTCGGGGTGGACGTGCAGGGTGGCGGAGGAGGTGACGCGCACCAGCCCCTCGCGCGGGGCCAGCGCGCAGTCCTCCTGGCGGCACAGGTCGAACTCCACCGCTGCCAGCGCCGGGTTGGCCTTCACCAGCCGCATCCCCTCGGCGAGGGCTTCCGCGGCCAGGTCCCGCTTCTTCGGCCGCTGACGGCTCACCGGCGGGCCTCCACCAGCCGCGGCATGTCCCGGGCCGCCTCGACGAGGAACCACGAGGGCAGCACGGGGTTGCCGTCCGCGTCGGAGGCGATGACGGTCTGGGCGACCTCGACGGAGATCTCCGCGAGCTGCACCAGCAGCGACTTGGCGCGGTAGGCGGTCTGGCGGCCGCTCGCCGACATGTGCTCCTTGCCGGCGGGCAGTTCCTTGACCAGCCGGCCGCGGAAGGAGTCGGCGAGGTAGTAGAGCAGGTCGCGGTCCTCCGGGCGGTTCGGCCAGCGGGCCTCGCCCTTGATGATCGCCTCGATGCCGAACCGGCTGCGGACGATCTTGACGTAGCCGCAGAACGCGGTCGCGTGGGCGGGCGTCAGCGTGCCGTGCGCGAGGACCTTCAGAGTCTCCTCGTCCAGGTCCCGTCCGAAGGAGTGCAGCGCGTCGGAGAGCATGTGCCAGGACCGGGGCGTGGAGAACGGCTCCTCGGTCTTGGGCGGCTTGGACCACAGCTGGTCGGGCCGGTCGGTGAGGTGGTCCACCACCCAGGGGTGCACGCCGTTCTCCCCGGCCCAGACCAGCCAGTCCTTCGGGGAGGCCGCCAGATGGACATGGGTGAGGCGGTTGATCAGCGCGGAGGCGATCGGGCGGGCGAGCGCGTTGTCGGTGGCGCGGTTGCCGGCCCCGATGACGATCGACCCCTCGGGCAGCTCGTAGCTGCCGATCCGGCGGTCCAGGATCAGCGAGTAGAACGCCTTCTGCACATCGGGGCCGGCCGCGTTCAGCTCGTCCAGGAACAGGCAGTACGGCTCGTCGCGGGCGATCGTCTCCGGCGGGCAGAACACCGACCGCCCGTCCTTGATCTGCGGCACCCCGATCAGGTCCTCGGGCGCGAGCTGGGTGCCGAGCAGGCTGACGCACTCCAGCCCGAGCGAGGCGGCGAAGTCCCTCACCAGGGAGGACTTTCCGATGCCGGGGGCACCCCAGACGAACACGGGCCGCACGGTGGCGAGGCCGAGGAGGAGTTCGGGAAGGCGGGCGGGGGTGACGGTGACGGCAGCCTGCAAAGCAGGACTCCTCAGGGTGTTCGAGCGATGTCGACTGCGAACAGTGTGGGCGTACGGCCCTGGTGACGCACCCGGTTTTCAGGCCGCCCCGGTTCTCAGGCCGCCCGCTCCTCCGCCGGCCGCTCCAGCGGCACTTGGGGCCCGCCCGCCTCGTCCAGCCAGCGGCGCAGCACCCGGTGGATGTGCTCGGCGCCGACGAGGTCCGCCCCGTCCTCGGCCGGCGCGGACAGGACGAGCGGCGAGAGCAGGAAGGCCCGGCCCTGGGCGCCGCCGAGTCCGCCGTGCGAGCCGATCTGCTCCTCGAAGGCGAGGACTTCGCCGTCGGCGGGGTCGTACATGGAGTTGACCATGATGTCGGCGGTGTGCGGGAAGGAGTGGGTGCGCCGCACGGCGTCCGCGGCGCCGGGCCCGAAGGGGGCGAGCGGGCCGGGGTCCTGGTCGAGGCGGTCCAGCGGGATCTCGGTGCCGAACGGGCCGAGCACGACCCCGCCGTGCCGCTCGCTGCGCACCAGCAGGAAGCCGATGCCGGGGTGGTTGGCGAGCGTGGTCAGCAGCGCGGGGTGGCGGGCGTCGATCTCCTCCTTGGTCATCCGGTGGGGGACGTCCGGGAAGGAGATCAGGCCGAGGTTGCCCGAGGCCAGCACGATCGGCTCCGAGCGGCGGGCCGGGCGGTCCTTCTCGCCGCGCTCCTCGACGGGGATGCGCAGCGCGGCGCGCACGGCGGTACGGGCCTCGGCATCGCTGTGGGTGCGGCGGGCCCGGCGCGGCACGGGCAGCCCGCAGCCGGCCCGCACCAGGTCGCCGAGGGTGAGGCCGTAGCGGGCGCGGAAGGTCTCGCCGGGGCTCTGCCCGTGGTCCGACAGCACCACGATCCGGTACGGCCGGGGGGCGTGCTCGGCGACCTTCTCGATGAGCTCCAGCGCCCGGTCGAGGCGTTCGAGGACCTTCTCGGCGTCCCGGCTCGCCGGTCCCGAGTGGTGGGCCACCTCGTCGTAGGCGACGAGGTCGGCGTAGACGGCGGTGCGCCCGGCGAGCATGTCGCCCATCACCGCGGCGACCACGACGTCCCGTTCGACGACGGTCGCGAAGGCCCGGACGAAGGGGTAGAGGCCGCCGCGGGAGACCCGCGGGCGGGTCTTGCGCAGCCGGGCCCGGGTGGACTGGCCGATCTCCCGGCCGACCTCGGCGACGAACGACAGGGCGGTGCGCACCGCGTTGGCCGGGTCGGAGAAGTAGGCGAAGTAGCCCGCGCGGGAGCGGTTCTCGCGGCTGCGGCGCATGGTCGCGATGGACAGCACCAGGGCCTGCTCCTCGGCGCCGCCACTGAACAGGTTGCCGCGGCTGGCGCCGTCGACGGTGAGCAGCCCGCCGTCGCCGCTGTGCCGCACGGCACGGCGCTGGAGTTCGGCGGCGCTGGTCGGGCGGTTGCAGACCATCACCTCCCCGCTGTCCTTCTCGTACCAGCGGAAGGCCGGGACGTCGTGGTTGCTGCCGTGCATGATGCCGAGCTGGCTGGCGCCGGTCTGGCTGGACCAGTCGGTGCGCCAGGGGGTGAGCCGGTGGGTGGGGCGGTCCCCGCCGGTCCAGCGGGCCAGGGTCGGCATCAGCCCCTTGCGGACGGCGTCCCGCAGCACGTCGTGACCGACCCCGTCGAGCTGCAGGAAGACGGTGCCCGGAGTGGACGGACAGGGCGGCCCGGTGCCGCGCCGGCGGTCGGCCAGGCGGTACAGCCGGCGCCGGTAGGCGTCGTCGTCCCGTACGGCGAGGGCGGCGCCGGTGGCGGAGGCGACCGCGGACATCACGGCGGCGACCACCACGGCGGTCTCCCAGGCGGCGCCGCCGCGCTCGGCGGGGTTCAGCCGCAGGGCGACCAGCAGGAGGGCGCCGTTGAGGAAGAAGACCAGCAGGCCGAGGACGAGCGCGGGCACCAGCAGCAGCAACCGGACCAGGAGCGGCCAGACCAGGGCGGACAGCACACCGAAGGCGCCGGCGCCGAACGCGGCGGTGACGGCGATCCGGGTCGAGCTGTCGCCGCGGGGGGACTGGAGCTGGAAGTCCGGCAGGATCCCGGCGAGCACCAGCAGGGTGAGCGTCGACACCGCCCACACCGCGACGCTGCGCCCGATCTGACTGGCGACCCGCCGCCAACGCCGCCCCAGCACTCCCCGCACACCTCACGTCCCGGCCCGGCACCGGCGGGCCTGCCCTCCACCTTGTCATATGGACGCGCGGGAGCAGGGCGCCGTCGCTAGCGGCCGTCGTACCCCGCGGTCGGCAGCGACAGCCGCCGGTGCACCTGGGCCTTCATCCGGGAGTCGTACCGCGGCTCCTCGCAGCCCACGGTCTCCACCCGCACCCCGCGCCGCGCGCACTCCGCGGTGAACTCCTCGGCGGAGGACAGCGCGCTCTCCAGCACCCGGCGGCTGGGCACCACGAACAGGTCGACGCCGGGCCGCACCCCGTCCCACAGCACCAGGTGGTCCGGCCGCAGCTTGCGGACCAGCAGCTCCCGGCTGACCGTGTAGCCCCGCTCCGCCGCCCACCGCGCGCAGATGGCGTGCTGGCTGCGGGAGTCCACCAGAAAGGGGTCGGCGTCCAGTTCCTCCAGCGGCGTCAGACTCGCGATCGCCGTGACCCGCACCGGTCCCATGGGGTCCCCCTCACCTCCGGGTTTCAGGCGCCGACACTACTCCTGCCCGTAGGCTTCGGGGAGTCGCGCGAAGGAGGCAAAGAGGTGTCCGTGGAGATCACCTGGTGGGGTCACGCCACCTGCACGGTCGCCGACTCGGACGTACGCGTCCTCACCGACCCTTTGTTCGCACGCCGGCTCGCGCATCTGCGCCGGCGCCGGGGCGCGCTCCCGGCGCCCGGCGCCTGGCGCGCGGACGTCGCGCTCGTCTCCCATCTGCACGCCGACCACCTGCATGTTCCCTCCCTGGCGCGGCTCGCGGAGGGCACGCGCCTGCTCGTGCCCCGGGGCGCACCACGGGCCGTGCCGGGACTGCGCCGGCTCACGCATCTGCGGGTCACCGAGGTGGCGCCCGGGGATGTGGCGCAGGTGGGCGCGGTGCGGGTGCGCGTCGTGCCCGCCCGGCACGACGGCCGCCGGCTGCCGGTCGGGCGCCGCCACTCCCCCGCTCTCGGTTTCGTCGTCGAGGGCGAGGCGCGCACCTACTTCGCCGGGGACACCGCCCTGTTCGACGAGATGGCCGAGGAGGTCGGGCCGGTGGACGCGGCGCTGCTGCCGGTGGGCGGCTGGGGCCCGTATCTCGGCGAGAGCCATCTGGACCCGGGGCGCGCGGCGGAGGCACTGGCGCGGCTGGCGCCCCGCAGTGCCGTGCCGGTGCACTACGGCACGTACTGGCCGATCGGCATGGACGCCGTGCGCCCCCACGAGTTCCACTCGCCCGGCCACGAGTTCGTCCGGCTCGCCGCGAAGCGCGCGCCGGAGGTCGCCGTGCACCGGCTCGGGCACGGCGAGAGCGTACGGCTGGGGGTGACCGCGTGACCTGGCTCGCCACCGTGTCGTCGACGGTGTCGGCCGAGTCCACGCAGCAGGCGATCGGCTATCCGACGCTGTTCGTGCTGGTGCTGCTCGGCGCGCTGGTGCCGGTCGTGCCGACGGGGGCGCTGGTGAGTACGGCCGCGGTGGTGGCGTTCCATCAGACGGCGCCCTTCGCGCTGGCGATGGTGTTCGTCACGGCGTCCCTGGCCGCGTTCCTGGGGGATGCCACGCTGTACTGGCTCGGGCGGCGGGGGATGAAGTCGAAGAACGGGTCGCGGTGGCTGGAGGCGATACGGTCGCGGGCGCCGGAGGAGCGTCTGGAGCAGGCGCAGACGAAGCTGGCCGAGCACGGGGTGGCGGTGCTGGTGCTGTCCCGGCTGGTTCCGGCGGGGCGGCTTCCGGTGATGCTCGCCTGTCTGGTCGCGAAGTGGCCGATGCGGAGGTTCGCCCGGGGGAACTTCCCGGCGTGCCTGGCGTGGGCCGTGACGTATCAGCTGATCGGGATTCTGGGCGGGTCGCTGTTCCCGGAGCCCTGGGAGGGGGTCGTCGCGGCGGTGGCGCTGACGCTGGCCGTCAGTGCGGCGCCCACTGTCTGGCGGCGCCTTCGGGCCGCCGGGTGAGGTCACCCGCCGCCGGTCACTCGTCCTCCAGTACCCGGGACGCCCCGACGGGCAGGTCCCACAGGTCCTCCCTGGGCAGCCCCGCCGCCGCCCACGCCGCCCGCACCCTGGTGAGCGGCTCCAGGACCGGCTCCGCGGACAGGACGAACGTGCCCCAGTGCATGGGGGCCATCCTGCGCGCCCCCAGGTCCTGTACGGCCCGTACCGCTTCCTCCGGGTCGCAGTGGACGTCGCTGAGCCACCAGCGCGGGTCGTAGGCGCCGATCGGCATCAGGGCGAGGTCGATTCCGGGGTGGCGTTGGCCGATGCGGGCGAACCAGTGGCCATAGCCGGTGTCGCCCGCGAAGTACACGCGCCGGCCGTCCGGGGCCGTGAGGACCCAGCCGCCCCACAGACTGCGGCAGGTGTCGGTGAGGCTGCGCTTGGACCAGTGGTGGGCCGGGACGAAGTCGAAGCGCACGCCGTCCAGTTCGGCCGCCTCCCACCAGTCCAGTTCGGTGACGCGGGTGAAGCGGCGGCGGTGGAACCAGCGGGCGAGGCCGGCCGGCGCGAACACCGGTGTGTCGCGCGGGAGCCGGCGCAGGGTGGGGGCGTCCAGATGGTCGTAGTGGTTGTGGCTGATGACGACCGCGTCCACGCGCGGCAGGGCGTCCCAGTCGATGCCGACCGGGGTGATCCGGGCGGGGGTGCCGATGATGCGGCGGGACCAGACCGGGTCGGTGAGGACGGTGAGTCCGCCTGTCCGGACCACCCAACTGGCGTGTCCGGCCCAGGAGACGGCGACCGTGCGGGCGTCGACGCTCGGCAGCGGGCCGGGTTCGAAGGGCAGCAGCGGGAGGTCGGCGAGGCCCTCGCGGCCGGGGCGGACGGCGCCCTCGCGGGCGAACCGGGCCATGGCCTTCAGGCCGGGCAGCGGGGCGGTCAGCCGGTCGTGGAAGGAACGCGGCCACACCCGGGGCTCGCCCAGCGGGCGGGGCTCGGCGAGCGGCGGAAACGGTGCCGTGGAGGCAGGGTGACCGCCTGCCCCTTCCGGCCCGGCTGCCTCTTCCGGCCCGGCCGCCCTTTCCCGCTCGACTGCCTTCTCCCGCTCGGCTGCCCTTTCCCGCTCGGCTGCCCCTTCTTTTTCCCGGGTGGTCTCGGACTGCTGCGTCATCGAGCGGGCTCCCCTCGCCGGGCGTCGTCGCGGAGATCGTCGAAGACCGATGTCACATGACTCAACGCCCGTCGCACGTGCGGCAGTTCCCAGGGCGCGGGGGATCCGAGGCAGGCCGCGCGTTCCTCGTCCGTGGCGCCCAGCAGGTCCCCGGTGGACAGCCGTACGCGCGGTGCCCCGAGGTCGTCGCCGAAACGGTGGCCGCCCGGCGCGGGCAGACCGAGCCGGTCGGTCAGGAAGTCCTCCAGGTCCTGGGCGTCCCCGACGCCGTGGGCGCTCAGCGCGGGGCGCAGCGGGCCGAGGTCGACGTAGAGGTGGCGGCCGGACTGCGGGGGGAGGGCGAGGGCTCCCGCCCCGACGACGGCCGCGTGCAGGGCGGCGGCCAGGTGCGTGTGCAGGGCCACGGCGGCCGCCCGGCGGACGAGGACCGGTTCGGGTTCGGTCAGCGCGTATCCGGCCGCGGCGGCGACCGGACCGGCGACGCGGGCGCCCATCGCGGTGAGCACGTCGAGCACGCGCGCGTGCAGGTCCGCGCCGACCTCGTCCGAGGGGAACCGGGCGATCGCGGCCGGCCAGCCGGGCGGCAGCAGGGCTCCGGCCAGATCGGTGACGACGGTGACCCGTTCCGGCAGCATCTCGGCGGGGCTGAGCAGCACGGTGTCGTACGGGAGGTGCCGGGTGTCGCGCCAGGTCTCGTCGCTGACCAGGTGCAGGCCCTCGCCCGCGGCGGCCTCGACGGTCTCGTGCAGCAGCTCGGGCGGCGCCACGGTGGCGGTGGGGTCGTCGGCGACGGACAGCACCAGCAGCCGGGGGTCACCGCCCTCGGCGCGGACCCGGCGCACGGTCTCCAGCAGGGCGTACGGGTCGGGCACCCCGCCGCACTCGGCCGGGGTGGCGACATGGAAGACGGGTCGTCCCAGCAGGCGGGCGTACGGCCCCCACCAGGCCGCGCAGGGCCGGGGCACCAGGACGTCACCGCCGAGCGCGGCGGTCAGCGCGAGCAGCAGGGCGGGGGCGCCGGGGGCGGCGACCACCCGGTCGGGCACGGCGGGCAGACCACGCCGGTCCCAGTGGCCGCAGGCGGCGTCGAGCAGGGCCCCGCCGCCTCCGACGGGTTCGCTCTCCGGGCGGGCGGCGGCAGCGGCGAGCTCGGCGGACAGCTCGGGCAGCACGGGCAGCCCGTCCCCGGGCAGCGGCGGCCCGTACCGGACGGGGCCGTGGCTCTCGGGAACGCTCCGCGCCACATGGACTCCCTCCTGGTACGTACACGGTACGAGATCAGCTGTCGGCACCTCTTCCCGTGCGGCGCAGCCGGTACACGGCACCGCCCACTGCTCCCGCGATCAGCACGCCGCCGGCCACCAGGGCGGGGACGGAGTCGGTGAACGTACCGCCCTCGCCGGCGCGTACCCCGCGCTGGACGACCGCGGGCGGGCAGGACGCGCGGTGTCCGCCGGTCACGCACGGGTGAGGGGTGGTGACCGCCGGCGGGCAGGACGGGGTGTGGTGCCCGGTGGGGCACGGCCGCGGGGCGGTGGGGCCGCCCTTGGCGACGGTGAAGGTCGCGCTCCACTGCTTGCCCTGGCCGCCGGGGGCCGCGGGGCAGGTTCCCTCGACGGTCCAGGCGGTGTCGGGGCCCAGCGGTTCGACACCGCCTTCGAGTTCCTCGGCGGAGGCGATCCGGGCGGTGCCGCGGTAGGCGGCCCCGTCGTCGCCGGTGACCTTGTGCAGGGCGACGGTCTCCTCCTCGAAGGCCAGCGAGGTGGCGTCGAGGGTGGCGGGCGCGGGGCCGCCGGTGGGGTCGCAGGTGACCGAGACGGTGATGCTCCCGCCGGGATGCGCGGCGGCCGGGCTGATCTCCGCGGCCGGTTCCGCGAAGGCCGAGGAGGCGGCGAAGCCCAGGAGGACACCCCCCAGGGCGAGGGCGGACAGGACACGGACTCTGCGGCGCATGGTGCGGGCTCCTCGCGCGGACGGCTGCGGGACACGCAGACACGTGTCCCGCAGCCATCACAGCCCGCCCGGGGCCCGGCCGCGCGCGGCGTCCGCCGTTCGCGGGACGCGAGGCGGCCGTGCGGGTGAAAACCGGGGGAAAGCTTCACCCGCCGGAAGATCTAGGCCGCGTCCCGGAGGATCTGCTCCCGGACGCGTCCGCAGCACCGGCTGATCAGCCGGGACACGTGCATCTGCGAGATGCCCAGCTCCTCGGCGATCCGGCTCTGCGTCATGTCCCCGAAGAACCGCATGTACAAAATCGCGCGCTCCCGCTCCGGCAGTGCGGCGAGCCGCGGCTTCACGGCCTCCCGGTCCACCACCGTGTCCAGGGCGGGATCCGCCGAGCCGAGCGCGTCGCTCAGGGAGTACCCGTCCTCGCTGCCGGGCAGCTCCGCGTCCAGGGACAGCGCCGTGAAGCTCTCCAGCGCCTCGAGACCGGCCCGGACGTCGGCCTCGCTCATGTCCGCGTGTTCCGCGATCTCGGCCACCGAGGGGGTGCGCCCGGAGACGGTCTGCAGGTCCTGCACGGCGAAGCGCACCCGGTTGCGCAGGTCCTGCACCCGGCGCGGCACGTGCAGCGTCCACATGTGGTCGCGGAAGTGCCGCTTGATCTCGCCGGTGATGGTCGGCACGGCGTAGCTCTCGAACGCGTTGCCGCGCTCGGGGTCGTACCGGTCGACGGCCTTGACCAGGCCGAGGGCCGCGACCTGACGCAGATCCTCGTAGCTCTCGCCACGGCTGCGGAACCGTCCCGCGAGCCGGTCCGCCATCGGCAGCCAGGCCTCGACGATCCGCCCACGGAGCGCGTCGCGCTCCGGACCCGCCGGCAGCGTGCTGAGCGTGCGGAACGCCTCCGCGGTGTCGGGGGCGTCGTCGTGCGGGTGGTGCTTCGCGCTCACTCGTGTGGGCATATGCGTCGCAACTCCCTCGTCTGTGCTCTGGGTTGGACGGTCAGCATGGGAGCGCGCAGCAGAACCGGACGGTACGCAGCCGTGTCGACGATCCGCCGCTCCCACGGATGTGCCTCCTGTCCGAAGCACTGGGGGTGCGCCTGCCCGTGCCCCTGTCCCGCAAACACCGGCTCAGGTTTTCGGCGGACGCCCAGGGTGACTCGTAGGGATGCTGCCCCTTCGTCCCGGCCGGGAGGTCCCCGTATGAGCACCAAGGTCTCCGATCACGTACTTCAGCGGTTGCGCGAGTGGGGGGTCGAGCATGTCTTCGGCTATCCCGGTGACGGCATCAACGGCCTGCTCGCGGCCTGGGGGCGGGCGGAGAACCAGCCGCGTTTCATCCAGTCCCGGCACGAGGAGATGTCGGCGCTCCAGGCCGTCGGGTACGCGAAGTTCAGCGGCCGTCTCGGGGTGTGCGTGGCGACCTCCGGGCCGGGTGCGATCCATGTGCTGAACGGCCTGTACGACGCCAAGCTGGACCATGTCCCGGTGGTGGCGATCGTCGGTCAGACGCATCGCACGGCGATGGGCGGCTCGTACCAGCAGGAAGTCGATCTGCACACCCTGTTCAAGGACGTGGCCTCGGACTTCGTGGAGACGGTGACGGTCCCCGAGCAGCTGCCGAACGTGCTGGACCGGGCGATCCGCACCGCGTACGCCCGGCGCTGCCCGACCGCGGTCATCATCCCCGGCGACGTCCAGGAGCTGGACTACGAACCGCCCACGCACGAGTTCAAGATGGTGCCGTCCAGCCTGGACCGCAGTTCCTGGACGGCGCTCCCCTCGCAGGAGTCGATCGAGCGGGCCGCCGAGATCCTCAACACCGGTGACAAGGTGGCGATCCTGGTCGGCCAGGGCGCCGCCGGGGCGCGGGCCGAGGTGGAGCGGCTGGCCGAGGTGCTCGGCGCGGGTGTCGCCAAGGCGCTGCTCGGCAAGGACGTGCTGAGCGATGAGCTCCCGTACGTCACCGGCTCCATCGGCCTGCTGGGCACGCGGCCGTCGTACGAGCTGATGCGGGACTGCGACACGCTGCTGACCATCGGGTCCTCCTTCCCGTACTCCCAGTTCCTGCCGGACTTCGGCGAGGCGCGGGGCGTGCAGATCGACATCGACCCGCACATGGTCGGGATGCGCTATCCGTACGAGGTGAATCTCGTCGGCGACGCGCGGGCCACCCTGGAACGCCTGATCCCGATGATCGATCCGGCGCGCGGGCGGGAGTGGTTGGACACCGTGTGCGACAACGTGACGCGCTGGCGGGACGTGCTGGAGCGGCGGGCGAAGCTGTCGGCGGACCCGATCAACCCGGAGTACGTCGCCCATGCCCTGGACCCGCTGCTGCCGGCCGACGCCATCGTCACCTCCGACGCGGGCTCGATGGCGAACTGGTACGCCCGGCATCTGACGATGCGGCCCGGCATGCGCGGCTCGCTGTCCGGCACGCTCGCCACCATGGGCTGCGCGGTGCCGTACGCCATCGGCGCGAAGTTCGCGCATCCGGACCGGCCCGCGATCGCGCTGGTCGGGGACGGGGCGATGCAGATGAACGGGATGGCGGAGCTGATCACGGCGGCGAAGTACCGCGATCAGTGGCAGGATCCGCGGCTGGTGATCGGCATCTGGAACAACCAGGACCTCAACCAGGTCACCTGGGAGATGCGGGCCATGGGGGGCGCCCCGTCCTTCCTGCCCTCGCAGGAGCTCCCGGACGTGCAGTACGCCGCCTTCGCCCGTTCGCTGGGGCTGACCGGGATCCGGGTGGAGAAGCCGGAGGACGTGGAGGCCGCCTGGCGGGCCGGTCTGGAGGCGGACGGTCCGGCCGTGATCGAGTTCCTCACCGACCCCGCGGTCCCGCCGGTGCCGCCGCACGCCACCTGGGACCAGATGGAGGCCACGGCCGCGTCGATCCTCAAGGGTGACGCGGACCGCGGCTCCATGGTCAAGCAGGGATTCAAGGCAAAGATGCAGGAGTTCCTGCCGGGACGGGCGAAGAAGTAGCCTCGCCCGGCTCTTTGGGGAGCAGGAGCTCCTCGTAGCGGCCCATGGCCAGCATGACGCCGAGCATGAGCAGCGGAATGATCACAGCGAGCAACACCATGGCCTGTCCTTCCCCGGGGATGAAGCGCGGGGGGCGCAGGCCGGGTCTCCCGCCGTGCACCGGGCAAACCCGGCCGGACCGTGTCGGCCGTGGCTCTTCGGGTACGCGGTGCGGACCCGAAGATCTGGAGGGAGTCATGCAGCGAGGCAGCGACCGGCTGAACGTTCACCGTGACGACGAGATGAAGCACGAACTCCAGGGCCTGCTCAGGTCCGGTCATCCGACCCGGGTCGACGAGTGGCACGACCCCGAGCCGAGCGCCGACGACGACCCGCAGGTGGCGGGCGGACCGGTGGCACCCGGCGGGGGTACGGCCTCACTGGCGGCGGTCCGCCAGGAGCTGGCCCGGTACCTCAGTCGCAGTCTGTTCCCCGCGAGCCCGCGCGAGCTGGCCGGCACCCTGCGCCGCGCCTACGCGCCCGACGCCCTGGTGGAGCCGGTGGAGCGGCTGCCGCGCGCGGAGCGCTACACCACCGTCCAGGAGCTCGCCGAAGCCCTCACCCGACGCTAGCCCTGGAGGGGAACACCATGGCCGATTTCGTCAGGGACGTGATGACCGCCGGAGTGGTCGCCGTCCGCCCGGACGCCTCACTGGCCGAGGCGGCGCAGCTGATGCGCGACCAGGACATCGGTGATGTGCTGGTGGCCGACGGCCAGCGGATCGTGGGCATGCTCACCGACCGTGACATCACCGTGCGGGCGGTCGCCGAGGGCGTCGACCCGCTGACGGCGAGCGTCCGGTCGGTGTGCACGCCCGATCCCCTGGTGGTCGCCCCGCAGGACCCGGTGACGGCCGCGGTCGCCCTGATGCGGCGGCACGCCGTGCGCCGGCTGCCGGTCGTCGAGGACGGCCTGCCGGTCGGCGTGGTGAGCCTCGGCGACCTGGCCGAGGCCCAGGACCCGGACTCGGCGCTGGCCGACATCAGTCGCGCCACGCCGGACGAGTGAGCGCGCGGTCCCTGCCGCACGAGGGCCGGGCCGCCGGACGCCTCGCGGCTGGTACCGCGCGGGCGCCCGCTGTCCCGGCCCGTGTGCTGCCGCGGGACCGGCGGGCGGCGCCACGCAAGAGCACGCGCACGAGGACGAAAGGAAGCTGAACCACCATGCGCATCGCATTTCTCACCGCGCCCGAGGGCGTGGAACAGGTCGAACTGACCGACCCCTGGCAGGCGGCGGTGGACGCCGGTCACGAACCCGTGCTGGTGTCGACGGAGCCGGGGAAGATCCAGGCGTTCCACCATCTCGACAAGGCGGACACCTTCCCGGTGCAGGAGGTCGTCGGTGAGACCACGGCCGACTCCTTCGGGGGCCTCGTCCTGCCCGGCGGCGTCGCCAACCCGGACTTCCTGCGGATGGACGAGCGGGCGGTCGCCTTCGTCGCCGCCTTCTTCGAGCAGGGCCGGCCGGTCGCCGCGATCTGTCACGCGCCGTGGACGCTGGTCGAGGCGGACGTCGTACGGGGCCGGGTGCTCACCTCGTGGCCGAGCCTGCGCACCGACATCCGCAACGCGGGCGGCACCTGGGTCGACGAGCAGGTGAAGGTGTGCGACCACGGGCCCAACAAGCTGGTCACCAGCCGTAAGCCCGACGACCTGAAGGCATTCTGCGAGACATTCCTGGACGTGTTCGCCAAGGAGGCCGCTTGATGGAGGACCGCAAGCAGGAGCAGCGCGACCGGTTCCGCGCGGACGACCCCAAGGGCGGGCCGCTCACCACCGACCAGGGTGTGCCGGTGGACCACACCGACGACTCGCTGGCCGCCGGTGAGCGCGGGCCGACCCTGATGGAGGACTTCCACTTCCGGGAGAAGCTGACCCGCTTCGACCACGAGCGGATCCCTGAGCGGGTGGTGCACGCCCGGGGCGCGGGCGCGTACGGCTACTTCGAGCCGTACGAGTCCTGCGCGGAGTTCACCCGGGCGGCGTTCCTCCAGGACCCGTCCGTGCGGACGCCCGTGTTCGTGCGGTTCTCCACCGTGCAGGGCCCGAAGGGGTCGGCGGACACCGTACGGGACGTGCGCGGCTTCGCGACCAAGTTCTATACGTCCGAGGGCAATTACGACCTCGTCGGGAACAACTTCCCGGTGTTCTTCATCCAGGACGGCATCAAGTTCCCGGACTTCGTGCACGCCGTGAAGCCCGAGCCGCACAACGACATCCCGACCGGGGCGTCCGCCCACGACACCCTGTGGGACTTCGTGTCGCTGCAGCCCGAGACGCTGCACGCGATCATGTGGCTGATGTCGGACCGGGCGATCCCGCGCAGCTACCGCATGATGCAGGGCTTCGGCGTGCACACGTTCCGGTTCGTGAACGCCGAGGGCCGCGGCACGTTCGTGAAGTTCCACTGGAAGCCGCGGCTCGGTGTGCACTCGCTGGTGTGGGACGAGGCGCAGGAGTGCCAGGGCCGCGACCCGGACTTCAACCGGCGGGACCTGTGGGACGCGATCGAGGCGGGCGAGTACCCGGAGTGGGAGCTGGGCGTCCAGCTCGTGCCGGAGGAGGACGAGTTCGCCTTCGACTTCGATCTGCTGGACGCCACCAAGCTCATCCCGGAGGAGCTGGTGCCGGTGCGGCCGATCGGCCGGATGGTCCTGGACCGCAACCCGGAGAACTTCTTCGCCGAGACGGAACAGGTCGCCTTCCACACGGCCAATGTGGTCCCCGGCATCGACTTCACCAACGACCCGCTGCTGCAGGCCCGCAACTTCTCCTACCTGGACACGCAGCTGATCCGGCTCGGCGGGCCGAACTTCGCGCAGCTGCCGGTGAACCGGCCCGTGGTGCCGGTCCGCACCAACCAGCGCGACGGCTACGGCCAGAGCGCGATCCACCGGGGCACCAACTACTTCCCCAACTCCCTGGGCGGCGGCTGCCCCGCGCACGCGGGCGTGGACAGCGGCGCCTTCACGCACTACGCCGAACGCGTGGACGGCGCGAAGATCCGCCGGCGCAGTCCGAGCTTCCAGGACCACTACAGCCAGCCCGCGCTGTTCTGGCACAGCATGACGGACTGGGAGCGGCAGCACATCGTCGAGGCATTCCGGTTCGAACTCGGCAAGGTGGACACGATGGCCGTCCGCACCCGGACGGTGGAGGAACTGGCCAAGGTCAACGGCGAGCTGGCGACCCAGGTGGCCCGCGGCATCGGGGTTCCGGAGCCGTCCGGGGCCGCGGAGGGCACCCCCAAGGTGCTCTCCCCCGCGCTGAGCCTTGTGTCGCTGCGGGGCGACGGCTCCCTGCGCACCCGGCGGATCGCGGCCCTGGTCACCGACGGCGTCGACGGTGACCAGCTGACGTCGGTGCGCGAGAGCCTGACCGCCGAGGGTGCGGTCGTCGAGGTGCTCGCGGCCACCGACGGCACCGTCGCCGGCGCGGACGGCGACCGGGTCCCGGTGGACCGGGCGCTGCCGACCATGGCGTCGGTGCTGTACGACGCGGTGCTGCTGCCCGGGGGCCCGGGAGGCACCCCGCCCGGCGCGGCCGATCCGGACGTCCTGCGCTTCGTGCGGGACGCCTACCGGCACGGCAAGCCGGTCGGCGCGCTCGGCTCGGGCGTGGGGATCCTGGCGTCGCTGGAGCCGGAGAGCCTGGACGTCTCCACCGAGTTCCACCGGGTGGTCGAGGATCAGGGCGTGGTGACGGACACCTCGCCGGGCACGGCGAGCGAGGAGTTCTGCCGGGCCTTCGCGGCGGCGGTGGCGGCCCACCGGTTCTGGGACCGGTCGCCGCTGCGCCGCTGAGGGGAGGCGGGCCGATCAGGTGCCCGGGGTCGCGGCGTCGCCCGAGCCGCGGTCCCGGGCTCCTTCGCGGGTGCGGCCGGAGGCGACCGGGCGGCGCGGGTTGCGGCGGAGGTATTCGCCCTCCAGCTGGGCCATGCGTTCGTTGTGGGCCCGCAGCGCGTCGTTCGAGCCGTACAGGAGGGTGTCGTGGCGGGTGCGGTGGATGGTCTCCAGCTCCTTCATGAGCTGCTGGTCGTCCAGCCGGCCGGGGTCGACTCCGGTCATGATGTGCCCCACTCGTCTCGTCCGTGTCTGGTCCGCGGTCCGAGTACCCGCATGGGCGGATTTCGCCCGCCTGCGTCCACTCTGCGAACATCCCGGGCCCCGGGCCCGCGGGCGGGAGGGCGTCAGCGCGCCCGCTCCACCCGCCGCTCGTCCCAGACCGGCTCCGCGGTCTCCCGTACCCGGCCGTCCGTGCCGAAGACCAGATAGCGGTCGAACGCGCGCGCGAACCAGCGGTCGTGGGTCACCGCGAGAACCGTGCCGTCGAAGGCCTCCAGACCCTCCTGGAGGGCTTCCGCCGACTCCAGGTCGAGGTTGTCGGTCGGCTCGTCCAGCAGGAGGGCGGTGACTCCCTCCAGCTCCAGCAGGAGGATCTGGAAGCGGGCCTGCTGACCGCCGGAGAGCCGGTCGAAGGTCTGCTCGGCCTGCTGGGTCAGCTCGTAGCAGCGCAGCCGGGACATCGCCGCACCCCGGTCCTGGGCGTGTTCCTGCCAGAGGATGTCCAGCAGGGGGCGGCCCGCCAGCTCCGGATGGGCGTGCGTCTGGGCGAAGTGGCCGGGCACGACCCGCGCCCCCAGCTTCCAGGTGCCGGTGTGCGCCACCTCCTCCCCGGCCAGCAGCCTCAGGAAGTGCGACTTCCCGGAGCCGTTGGAGCCGAGCACGGCGACCCGCTCGCCGTAGAAGACCTCCAGGTCGAACGGCTTCATCAGGCCCGTGAGCTCCAGCGCCTCGCAGGTGACCGCGCGGATTCCGGTCCGGCCGCCCTTCAGGCGCATCCGGATGTCCTGCTCGCGCGGCGGCTCCGGCGGCGGGCCCGCCTCCTCGAACTTGCGCAGCCGGGTCTGGGCCGCGGCGTAGCGGGAGGCCATCTCATGGCTGACCGCGGCGGCTTGACGGAGCGTCAGCACCAGCTTCCTCAGCTGCGCGTGCTTCTCGTCCCAGCGGCGGCGCAGTTCCTCGAAGCGGGCGAACCGTTCGCGGCGGGCCTCGTGGTAGGTGGCGAAGCCGCCGCCGTGCACCCAGGCGTCCGCACCCGCCGGCGAGGGCTCGACCGAGACGATCTTCTCGGCGGCGCGGGCCAGCAGTTCACGGTCGTGGGAGACGAACAGGACCGTCTTGCGGGTCTCCTTCAGCCGCTCCTCCAGCCAGCGCTTGCCGGGCACGTCGAGGTAGTTGTCCGGCTCGTCGAGCAGCAGCACCTCGTCGGTGCCGCGCAGCAGCGCCTCCAGCACCAGCCGCTTCTGCTCACCGCCGGAGAGCGTGCGCACCTGCCGGAACTGCGCCGTGTCGTACGGCACGCCCAGCGCGGCCGTGGTGCACATGTCCCACAGGGTCTCCGCCTCGTACCCGCGCACCTCGGCCCAGTCGGCGAGGGCCTGCGCGTACCCGAGCTGGGCGGCCTCGTCGTCGACCGTCATGATCGCGTGCTCGGCCTCGTCGACGGCCCGCGCCGCTTCCCGGATGCGGGGCGGCGCGACCGACACGAGCAGGTCCCGTACGGTCGTCTCGTCCCGTACCGACCCCACGAACTGGCGCATCACCCCGAGGCCGCCACTGACCGTGACCGAGCCGCCGTGCGGCTTCAGCTCACCGGAGATCAGCCGCAGCAGGGTCGTCTTGCCCGCGCCGTTCGGGCCGACCAGGGCCATCACGGACCCTTCGCCCACCCGGAAGGACACATCGCCCAGCAGCGCCCTCCCGTCGGGGAGGCAGTACTCCAGGTGCGCGGCTTCCAGATGTCCCATGAGGTGGCATTCTGCGGGTCCGCCGCCGCCTGCGGCAAACCGTTATCCGGCGTCCGCCAGCGGCTCCCCCGCCGGACCGCCCGCGCCCGCCGGGGCCACGCTCGCGCCCGCCCACGACAGCGCCTTGAACCCGTCGGACGGCGAGCCCTCCAGGATCACCACGCCTGTGTTCGCCAGCCGGTGCTCGGCGGCGAAGGCGAGGTCGACGTTGTGCGCGCGGGCCGCCGTCCAGGTACGGATGGCAGCGCCGTGGCTGATCATCGCGACCGTGCCGGCGCCGCTGCGCGCGGCCTCCTCGACCACGGCGTCGTAGCGGGCCAGGAACTCGGTGCCGTTCTCCCCGCCGGGCATCCGCAGCTCGGTGTCCCCGGCCGCCCAGGAGAACGCCGTCCGCATGTACAGCTCGCCCAGTTCCGTGTCGCCGGGCAGCATCTCCAGGTCGCCGGCGGTGACCTCCCGGATGCCGTCGCGGACGGTCACCTCCAGTCCGCGGGCGGCGGCCAGCGGGGCGGCGGTGAGCTGGGTGCGCACCAGGGTGGAGGCGTACAGGGCCTCGATGTCCTCGTCGGCGAGCGCCTCGGGCAGCGCGGCGGCCTGGGCCTCGCCGAGTGCGGTCAGACCCGGTCCCGGGACGGCGGTGTCCAGCAGCCAGTCGACGTTCGTGGGGGTCTGGCCGTGGCGGACGAGGAGCAGTCGCATCGGGGGCCCTCCGGGGACGGGACCGGACAAGACACAGCCACTTCAGGGTACCCGTGACCCTATGAGTCCCGATGTCGACCTCACCTTGCCGAAGCCCGGCCGCCACGCGCTGCGCGACCGGCTCCTCGCCCTCGACTCCCAGCTCTTCGAATTCGCCGCCGGGCAGCACTGGCCCGGCGCCGAGCGGGTGCTGCCCCGGCTGAGCCGGAGCGCCAACCACGGCGTGCTCTGGTTCGCCGCCGGCGCGGTCATCGCGGCGAGCCGCACCCCGCGGGCCCGCCGGGCGGCCGTCCGCGGGCTCGCCTCGCTGAGCCTGGCCTCACTGACCATCAACACGCTCGGCAAGCGCTCGGTGCGCCGGCCCCGCCCGGTCCTGGACTCCGTACCGCGGGCGCGGCAGCTCAAGCGGCAGCCGATCACCACCTCGTTCCCCTCCGGCCACTCCGCGTCGGCGGCGGCCTTCGCGACCGGGGTGGCGCTGGAGTCCCCGGCCTGGGGGGCCGCGGTGGCGCCCGTCGCCTGGTCGGTGGCGCTGTCCCGGGTCTACACCGGGGTCCACTTCCCGAGCGATGTGCTGGCGGGCGCGGTGCTCGGCGCGGGCGCCGCGTACGCCGTACGGGGTCTGGTGCCGACCCGTGCCCAGCTCCGCCCGCCCGCCCGGCCGCGGGCGGAGGTGCCGGCGCTGATCGAGGGCGAGGGCCTGGTGCTGGTGGCGAACAAGGGCTCGGGCACCGCCGACCGGGTGCGCACCCTGCTGGACGTCCTGCCCGGCGCCGAGGTCGTGGAGTGCGAACCGGACCAGGTGCGGCCGGAGCTGGAGAAGGCGGCGGCCCGGGCCCGGGTGCTCGGGGTGTGCGGCGGCGACGGCACGGTGAACACCGCCGCCGAGGTCGCCCTGCGGTACGGGCTGCCGCTCGCGGTCCTGCCCGGCGGCACCCTCAACCACTTCGCCTACGACCTGGGCGTGGAGGACGTGCGCGATCTGACCCATGCCCTGGTGAACGGACAGGCCGTGCGGGTGGACCTGGGCCGGTTCCGCTGCGGCGCGCGGGAGGGCGTGTTCGTCAACACGTGCAGCCTGGGCGTCTATCCGGAGCTGGTGCGCGAGCGGGACCGCTGGTCGCCCCGGATCGGCGGCTGGCCGGCCGGGGTCCTGGCCGCGCTGCGGGTGCTGCGGACCGACGGACATCCGCTGGAGGCGCAGATCGGCACCAGCACCCGGCCGCTGTGGCTGCTGTTCGCCGGGAACGGCACCTACCACCGGATGGGCCTGGCCCCCGGCCGCCGGGTCGACCTCGCCGACGGCGTGCTGGACGTGCGGGTCGTGCACGGCGGCCGCCGTCCCGCGGCCCGGCTGCTGGCGGCCGCCGTCGCGGGCCCGCTGACCCGCTCCCCCGCCCACGCGGCGGTCCAGGTCGGCCGGCTGCGCCTGTCCGGCGTCGCCCCCGGCTCGCTTCTCGCCTACGACGGTGAAGTGACCGAGGTGGAGGGCGAGGTGACGCTGGAGAAGCTGCCGGAGGCGCTGACCGTGTACCGGCCGCTGCCCGGGAACTGACGGGACGTCAGTCCACTATCCAAAACGCGGGTCTCATTATTCGACATGCGGGCGTACCGTGGCGCCACCACGACGAAACGAGGGGAACGCATGTCGAAGCCGCGCGAAACGGCCGTGTACACCCATGGGCACCATGAGTCGGTGCTGCGCTCGCACACCTGGCGCACCGCCGCCAACTCCGCTGCCTACCTGCTGGGTTCGCTCGAACCGCACATGCGGATCCTGGACATCGGCTGCGGGCCCGGCACCATCACCGCCGATCTCGCGGCGCTGGTGCCGGACGGCCGGGTCACCGGGGTGGACCGGGCGCCGGGGGTGCTGGAGCAGGCCCGGGCCACCGCCGCCGAACGGGGCCTGGACAACGTCGACTTCGCGGTCGCCGACGTGCACGCGCTGGACTTCCCCGACGACACCTTCTGCGTGGTCCACGCCCACCAGGTGCTCCAGCACGTCGGCGACCCGGTGCGGGCGCTGCGCGAGATGGCCCGGGTGACCCGGCCCGGCGGGCTCATCGCGGTCCGCGACTCGGACTACGCGGCGATGACCTGGTACCCGGCGTCCCCGGGGATGGACGACTGGCTGGATCTGTACCGGCGGGTGGCCCGTGCCAACGGCGGGGAGCCGGACGCGGGGCGGCGGCTGAAGTCCTGGGCGCTGGCGGCGGGGCTGCGGGACATCACGGCCACCTCGGCCACCTGGACCTTCGCGGCCGCCGAGGAGCGGGCCTGGTGGAGCGGGCTGTGGGCCGACCGCACACTGGCCTCGGCCTACGCCGAGCGGGCCGTGGAGGGCGGCCACGCCACCGAGGAGCGGTTGCGCGCGGTGTCGGCGGCCTGGCGGGAGTGGGGGGAGCGGGCGGACGGCTGGTTCAGCGTGCTGCACGGCGAAATCCTGTGCCGCAAGGACGGCTCGGTGCCGGCCGCGGCGCCCTTGTAGCCGACGATCACCGACAGCGGCCCCGCTGCCGCCGGAGGCAGGGGCCGCTGGTACAGGTGGTGACCGGCTGCGGGATCACTGCCGGGGCAGCAGCGGGCCGAGCGGCCCGAGGTCGAGGTTCAGGTCCTCGAGCCGCAGTCCGTAGCGCTCGCGCAGCTCGGTCATGCGCTCGTCGAGCAGCATCAGCGTGAGCCCGATCCGCTCCTCCTGCTCCTCGCTCAGATTGCCCTCGTCGCAGCGGCGCAGCGCCTGGCGCTCCATGAGCTGGCGGAGCAGTTCCACCACGGTGAGCACGAGCTTGATGAGGTCCCGGTCCACGCTCTCGGGGTCGAGGTCGAGCCGGTTGCGGGCGCTCACGTGAGGTCTCCGAAGGGCGAGGGGACGTTGGCGTTCACCGAGCTGATCAGCGCGTTGAGGTCGATGCGCACGAGGTCGACGTCCGCGATGCGCAGCGTGATGTCGCCCTTGATGACGACGCCGCCGGCCAGCAGCCGGTCCAGGAGGTCCACCAGCGCGACCTCCCGGCGTTCTATGACCGTCACCTGCCCTCGCCCCTCCTGTCCGCTCCCGTTTCCTCGCCCGGCCCCTCGTCCGTGAAGGAATAGGCCGCCCAGGGACCGGTGAGTTCCACCCGCATTCCCTCGGCCTCGTCCTTCGTGCGGTCCACCATCTCCACGAACTCCTCGGAATTGCCGCGCGTCACGAGGTAGGCCGCGTTGAGCACGTTCTGCCCCGAGGCACCGGAGAGCGCCGAGTTCTGCGGATTGTGCAGCCGGGAATCCTCCGCGAAGGAGGAAAGCGCCGCGTGCAAGCGGTCCGCGAAGGCCGACGCCTCCTGCCAGGTCTGCTCATGGCTGCGCACGCTGCGGCGTCGCTGGCGGAGGTAGTCCCGGCCCGAGGCCGGTTTCCCGGCGGCCGCCGCCCGGGTGTCCTCGGCCGGCGGTTCGACGTAGACCTTGACACCCCACTCCACCCGGCCCGTCAGCCGGTCCAGGGTGCGCTGGAAGTACTCCTCGCGGGACTCCATCATCGTGCGCAGCGCGCTGTCGTCCCGGAAGACGGTGGCGAGCCGCAGCGGGAGCGGGGTGGTGACGGCGGTGAGCGCGTCGATGACGCCCTGGTGGGCCCTGGCCGTCTCGGTGAGCCAGTCCAGGTCCTCCAGATGGGCGCGCAGCGGCTCCTCGGCGAAGTCCTCCTCCGGCACCACGCTGTACACGGCGATCAGGCCGTGATGGGTCAGCTGGCGCGGCGGTTGCCCGCCGACGCCGGTGAGCTGGGACTGGAGGGCCGACCCGAAGGGCCGGCACACGGCGTACACATAGCGCAGCCCGGACATCAGGCCTCCTCCTGCGAGCGGCTGGGCTCCAGGCTGGGCTCCAGCTGGGCCAGCCGCTCACGCAACTCGGCGTTCTCCCGGGCGAGTTCGTCGCGCCGGGCGCGCGAGGACAGCGCCGGGTCGTCCTCCCACCAGTCGATGCCCATCTCCCGCGCCTTGTCGACGGAGGCGACGATCAGACGCAGTTTGATGGTGAGCAGTTCGATGTCGAGGAGGTTGATCCGGATGTCGCCCGCGATGACCACGCCCTTGTCGAGGACGCGTTCCAGGATGTCGGCGAGATTGGAGCCGCCACCCTGGCCGTAGGGATCGGGGAGCCGGCTGGGCATCGTCATCGGCGGTCCCCGGTGCCGGCGTAGGTCTCCTCCGGCTCGCTCTCGTACTCTTCCTCTCCCTCGCCCGCCTCGTCCTCGGCGAGTTCGTCCTCGGCCGCTTCGTCCTCGGCCACTTCTTCGGTGTCGTCCTCAGCGGCTTCCTCGGCGTCGTCCTCGTAGGCGTCCTCCGGCTCGTCGTCCGCCTCGTCCTGGACCTCGTCCGTCGCCTCGTCGTCCGCCTCGTCCTCCTCGTAGGCGTCCTGCGGCTCCTCCTGCTCCTGCTCCTGTTCCTGCTCTTCCTCGGCCACCGCGTCGTCGTGGCTGACGACGACCTCACCGTCCCGGATCTCGCCGCGCCAGCCGTCCTCGACCTCGCCCTTGAGCGAGACGTACCGGGCGTAGTGCTTGAGGTCCAGCCGGGCCCGGCGGCCCTGGGCGCGCCAGATGTTGCCGGTCTTCTCGAACAGCCCCTTGGGGTAGTACTCGATCACCAGCAGCACGCGCGTGAGGTTGTCGGCGAGCTGGTGGAAGGTCACGACGCCCTTCGTGGTGCCCTTGGCGCCCTCCGAGGTCCAGACGATCCGCTCGTCCGGCACCTGCTCGGTCGTGTGCGCCTTCCAGCTCCGGCTGGACCAGAAGATCTTCATCCGCCAGTCGGAGGTGGTGTCGTCGGCGCGGTTCGCGCTCTGCACGCCCTTGGCGAAGGTGCTGAACTCCTGGTACTGGGTCCACTGGTCGTAGGCGGTGCGCAGCGGGACGCCGACATCGACGTACTCCATGATGACGGTGGGCTTCTTCCCCGCCGCGGTCTTGCTCTTGCCCTTGCCGCCGCCGAGGTTGCGCAGCGCGTCGGTCACGCTGTCCTTGGCGCGCGAGGCGCCGATCTCCAGCGCGCTGCGCAACGGGCCCTTGCCCTCGGCCAGTTTGCGGCCGCCGTCGAGGGCGAGCTTGGCGAAGCCCGGGCTCTTGCCGTCGGCTATGTCGTTCAACTTCAGCGTGGTCTCGCCGAGCTTCTGGCCGGCGCCGACCAGCAGGCGCTGGGCCTGCGCGGCGAGATACTCCTGGATCTCCGCCTTCAGCCGTTCACCGGCTTCGCTGCGGGCCAGGGAGCTCACGGGTCCGGTGTTCTCGCTCATCGCCCTTCACCGCCCTTCGAGCGGGCACCGCGAGCGGCTGTCGCCTTCTTGGAGACGGTCTTGCGAGCCGTCTTCTTTCCGGCGGAGGCGGTGTTGGCGGCCGATCCCTTCTGCGCGGGGACCGCCTTCTTCGCGGTCTTCTTGGCCGGGGCGGTCTTCCTCGCCGCCGCCTTCTTCGCCGCAGGCGCCTTCTTGCGCGGCGCGCGCCGCTCCGGCTCGTCGTCCTCGTCGGCGTCGTGGGCGTCGTGGGCGTCGTCCTCGTAGCCCTCGGCGTCGCGGTCGTCGTGGCCCTCGGCGGCGTCGTCCTCTTCCTCGTACTCCTCGGAGTCCTCCGAGTCCTCCGAGTCGAGGTCCGGCGTCACGCCCGACAGCTGGTCGCGCACCTGCGCGGTCCGGCCGTGCAGCCGGTCGGCGAACGCGTCGAGCTTCCGCTCCAGCATCGCCCCGCTGGCCGCCTTCCCGACGCCGCGCATGTCTTCGCGCAGCTGGTCCCCGATCTCCTTGAACTGCGGGTTGTTGCGCAGTTGCTGGGAGGCCAGGTCCGCGAGCATCTTCGGGCTCAGGTTCATGCGCTTGCCGGCGACGAGGGTGCCGACGGCGAACGCCAGTTTCAGCTTCTTCGTCCGTCCGAGGAGATACCCCGCCCCTACGGCGAGGCCAAGTCCTGCTCTGTTCATGGTGTGTGCTCCAGCCTGTCGAGTAGTTCGTCCTCCCGGCGGTCGAACTCCTCCTCGTCGATCTCTCCGGCGTCCAGTTGCTCTTCGAGGCGGGCGAGTTCGGCCCGGATCGTGGCGGGGTCGTAATAGATGCGCTCCGCCTCGCTGAGCACCTGGCTCATCACCCACGCGCTGCCGCGTACCGGGGCGAACGGCAGCAGCAGGACCTCTCCGAGCAGACCCATGTGCCTACTCCTCCGCGGCGGACAGGGTGGTCGCGGGTTCCGCCGGCCCGGGCTCGACGAAGCTGTACGGCGGCAGCGGACCGTTGACCCGCACCTCCAGGTGCGGCCGGTTCTTGCGCAGCTCGTCGACGGCGGCCAGGAACACATCGGCGGTGTCCCGGCTGACCAGGAACGAGATGTTGGCGAGCCAGCCACTGGACTCGGGGCCCACGCTGACCGCGGACGCCTCGGCCTCCAGCACCCGCCGGACCTCGGCGGCGTCCTCGGCCTCGCGGGCCTTGACGGCGGCCACCACCATCTCGCCGAGCTTCAGCTTCTGGTCGTAACTTCCGCCGCCCGCCTGCCGGTTGGCCTCGGTCATGGTGCGGATCTCCGGGCTCTGCGACATCACCCGGTGCAGCACGGCCTCTTCGTCGTGCGTGGCCTTGATGTTGTACTCGACCTTGCCGTCCAGCGTGCGCAGCCGCTCCTGGTAGTGGTCGGCGCGCTCGGTGAGCACCCCGGTCACCGTGTCGTCGTCGGGGGCGATGCTGCCGAACCGCATGGGCAGCACACAGCCGGCCGCGCCGGTCTCCGCGAGGACGCTCTGGTGGGCGAGCAGGTCCCGCCGCTTGGGACGCAGCCCTTCGGGCGCGTCGCTGACGAGCGCGGCCAGCTCGCCCGCCTTCAGCACCCGCACCGGGCGCGGCGGCTCGCCGACCCCGGTCATGTCGTGGGGGAGGGAGGGATGCGAGCTCGCGGTGATGCCATAGACGTACGTGCTCACTCCTGCTCCTCCTTCTTACGCGTCGTGGTGGACTTGCGGGCGCGCCGGGGTTCGGCCTGCCCGTCGTCACGGGCCTGCTTGAAGGCCTCGGACACGGTCTCGGCCGCGCCGGACAGCGCTCCCTTGGACTTGCCGCGGGCGCCGGACTCGGTTATCTGGCCGACCATGTCGGGCAGACCCGGGCTCTTGCGCGGACCGGCCTCCAGGTCGAGGCGGTTGCACGCCTCGGCGAAGCGGAGATAGGTGTCCACGCTGGCGACGACGACTCGTACGTCGATCTTGAGGATCTCGATGCCCACCAGGGACACGCGGACGAATGCGTCGATGACGAGCCCCCGATCCAGGACGAGCTCCAAGACGTCGTAGAGACCGCTGCTGCCGCCTCCGCCACCGCTCTGTTGTGCCGGGACTACGGTCATGCCGACCGATCCTCCTCTTCTGTGATGGTGATCGAAACGGGACGGGGGGACGGCCTAGCGGCCGCCCTGCCCGCGTGCGTCGGAACGCCCTCGCTCATAACGGCGCACCCGCCGGTAGCCGGTGAGCATGCCCTGCCGGTCGAGTTCCACCTGGTAGCTGGCGAGCAGGCTCATCGTGTCGGGGACACGAACCAGCTCCAGGACCTCGATCTCGAGCGCCCAGCCGTCCTCCGTCTGTTCGAAGGACGAGACCGACTCAGCGGTCATGCCGGTGAGTTCGGCCAGCTGGGCGCGGGCTTGGCGAAGCACCTCCATCGGCGTCGGCGTCGACTCGGCGTCCGATTCATCCGTTTCTTCGTGGGATTTCTTGTGTGTGTCGTGTGAATCAGTCATGGTCCCCTCCCGACATCGGGTGGCCCGAGAGGGCGTGGTCAAACCCCTGGCTTTACTTTCCGTGGCCACTGAGGGCGTTGAGCCTGCGCCAGGCGGGCCCGAGAGCCCGGCCCCGGCCGAGCAGTCCGGCCCACGGATCGGTGCGGGCCTGGTCCACCGCGTCGGCGATGGTCCACCGGCGGGCGCGCAGCCGCGGGTCGTCCAGCGCGGACCGGTCGATGGGGACCGCCACGGGGGCGCCGGGCCGGGCGCGGACCGTGAAGGGCACGACGGCGGTCTGCGCGTAGGCGTTGCGCTGGATGTCGAGGTAGAGGCGGTCGCCGCGGTCCTTCTTGCGCGCCGCGGTGGTGAGCCGGTCGGGGTGGGCGGCGACGAGCGTGTCGGCGACGTCCCGGGAGAACTCCCGCACCTCGTCGAAGTCGTGCCGGCCGTTCAGCGGGACGGTCACATGCAGTCCGCGCGAGCCGGTCGTCATCAGGGCCGACGGCAGCCTCAGTTCGTCCAGCAGCTCGACCAGCAGCCGGGCCGCCTCGCGCACCTGCCCGAAGTCGTCCCCCGCCGGGTCCAGGTCGAAGACCATCCGGTCGGGCCGGTCCAGCCGCCCGGTCCGGGAGAGCCAGCGGTGCAGGGTGAGGGCGGCCTGGTCGGCGAGGAGGACGAGGGTGGCGGTGTCGTCGCACACGGTGTGACAGACCGTGCCGCCCTCCTTGCGGACCTCGACGCGGGTCACCCACTCCGGATAGCTCTCCGGGGTGTTCTTCTGCATGAACCGGGGTCCGTCGAGCCCGTCGGGGTGCCGCTCCAGCATCAGCGGGCGGCCCCGCAGATGCGGCAGCATGAAGGGCGCGACGGACCGGTAGTAGTCGACGAGGTCGGCCTTGGTGTACTCCTTCGTGCCGCCGTCGCCGGGGAACAGCACCTTCCCGGGCCGGTGCACCTCGACGGTGCGCCGCCCGGCCCGCACGCTCCGTACGCCGTCCTCCCCGCTCACGGCACGATCGCCTCCGCCACCAGCAGCCGGCCCGCGGCGGCGATCGACTCGGCGTCGATGCCCGCGGAGTGCAGCTGCTCGTCCGGGGAGGCCGAGCCGGGCATCGTCCGGACCGCGAGCCGCACCAGCCGGGGCACCGGGCGCCCGTCGAGGAAGGCGTCCAGGACGGCGTCGCCGAGGCCGCCCTCCTCGCGGTGGTCCTCCACCGTGATCAGGCAGCCGGTCTCCTCGGCGGCCCGGCGCAGGACGACCCGGTCGACGGGCTTGACCGAGTACAGGTCGATCACCCGGGCCGCGATGCCCTCGCGCTCCAGCGCGTCGGCCGCGACCAGCGCCTGGTGCACGGTGACGCCCGCGGCGACCAGGGTCATCCGGTCCGCGCCGGAGGAGCGCAGCACCTTGCTGCCGCCGACCGGGAACTCCTCGTCGGGCCCGTAGATCACCGGGGCCTCGCCGCGCGAGGTGCGCAGGTAGCGGATGCCCTCCAGGCCGGCCATGGTGGCGACGAGCCGGGCGGTCTGGTTGGCGTCGCACGGGTACAGCACGGTCGAGCCGTGCACCGCGCGCATCATCGCCAGATCCTCCAGGCCCATCTGCGAGGGCCCGTCCTGGCCGATGGCGACGCCCGCGTGCGAGCCGACCAGGTTGAGGCCGGTGCCGCTGATGGACGCCATGCGCACGAAGTCGTAGGCGCGCGTCAGGAACGCGGCGAAGGTGGCGGCGTACGGCACCCAGCCGCGCGAGGAGAGCCCCACCGCGGTGGCGACCATCTGCTGCTCGGCGATGTAGCACTCGAAGTACCGGTCGGGGTGCTCCTTGGCGAACAGTTCGGCGCGGGTGGAGTCACCGACCTCGCCGTCCAGGGCGACGACATCGCCGCGTCCGGCGCCGAGCGCGGCGAGCGCCTTGCCGTAGGCGTCGCGCGTGGCCACCTCCTCGCCCATCGGCCACTGCGGGAGGTCGACGTCGCCGTCCTCGACGGCGTGCAGCAGGCGCGCGGCGGCCGGTTCGTGCACCCGGATCACGCGGTCGCGCCGCCCGCCGAGTTCGGCGACGGCCTCCTCGGCGCTCTTGAGCGGCTTGCCGTGCAGGCCCTCCCGGTCCTCGACGGCCTCGACGCCCTTGCCCTTGAGGGTGCGGGCGAGGATCACGGTGGGCTGTCCGGTGGTGGACCTGGCCTCGCCGTAGGCACGGTCGATCGCGTCGACGTCGTGTCCGTCGATCTCGATGGTGTGCCAGCCGAAGGCCCGGAAGCGCCGTGCGTAGGCGTCGAGGTCGTGGCCGTGCCGGGTGGGCCCGCGCTGGCCGAGCCGGTTGACGTCGACGACGGCGGTGAGGTTGTCGAGATGCTCGTACGAGGCGTGCTCGGCGGCCTCCCACACGGAGCCCTCCGCCAGTTCGCTGTCCCCGCACAGCACCCACACCCGGTAGCCGCTGCGGTCGAGCCGCTTGCCCGCGAGCGCGATGCCCACGCCGACCGGCAGCCCCTGCCCGAGCGATCCGGTGGCCGTCTCGACCCACGGCAGCCGGCGCGGCGTGGGATGTCCTTCGAGGGCGCTGCCGAGCTTGCGGAAGGTGAGCAGTTCGGCGTCCTCGACGACTCCGGCCGCCTTGAAGGCGGCGTACATCAGGGGCGAGGCGTGTCCCTTGGACAGCACGAAGCGGTCGTTGCCGGGGTGGGCGGGGCGGTCGAAGTCGTAACGGAAGTGGTTGGCGAGGAGGACGGCCATCAGGTCGGCGGCGGACATGGACGAGGTCGGGTGCCCCGACCCCGCGGCGTCGGAGGCGCGCACGCTGTCCACGCGCAACTGCTGGCCCAGTTCGACGAGTTCGGCGGTGTTCATGAGTCTCCTTTACGCGGGATTGCCGCGACGTTCGACGGGGCGGCGGGGTGATTCGGCGGACCGTTTCCCGGCGGGCCAACCACCGGGCTGATGCCTGGCCGGTGCGCCGCCGGGCCGGTCCGCGGGCCCGCCACCGGGCTGATTCCTGGCCGGTTCGGTGCCGTCCGTGCGGGTTTGACGGCCGGGTGCCTGCGTCGCCCCCGGCGCCCGCACCAGCTCCGGCGAGGCCGTGTCCAGCGGCACCGCCCAGGACCGGACGAGCCCCAACTGGACCGCCTGGCGCGGGAGTACGGCGTCCAGGAGCCAGTCGGCGGCGACGCGGACGCGGTTGCCGGGCATCGCCGCGAGGTGGTAGCCGCGGGTGACCGCGCCGGCGGCCACCCCGGACAGGGGCACGCCGAGCGGATTGGCGGCGGCCTTCACCCCGCCGAGGTCGACGGCGAAGCCCAGGTCCCGGTGGCGGTAGACCCCGCTCTCCCCCATGCCCAGCGAGGCGGCCACATTGCGGGCGGCGACCTTCCCCTGCCGCCAGGCGTGCTGCGCGGTCATCGGGGTGTACGAGCCGGGCCGCTCCAGATCCGGTACGGCCGCCGCGTCCCCGCAGGCGAACAGCTCGGGGCGGCCCGGCACCTGAAGGTGCGGGTCGACCAGCAGCCGGCCGTGCTCCAGGGGCAGTTCCAGCGACGCGGCGAGCGGATCGGGCCGTACGCCCACGCACCACACCAGGGTGCGGGTGTCGATGAACTCGCCGTCGCTCAGCAGCACTCCGTCCGGCGTGGCCTCCTTCACCGAGGTGCCGGTCCGGACGTCGACACCCCGCTGCCGCAGCACCTTGTCGGCGGTGCGGGAGAGCCGTGGGTCCAGTCCGGGCAGGACCCGGCCGGCGACGTCGAGGAGCAGCCAGCGCGGCTTGAGGGGGCGGCGCCTGGTCTGGGCGTCGGTGAAGAGCTTGCCCTGCGCGGCGACCTCGGTGCCGGTGTATCCGGCGCCGGCCACCACGAACGTACAGCGCGCCGAGCAGGTCTTCGGATCGTCGTCGGCGGCGGCCAGCTCCAGCTGCCGGGTCACGTGATCGCGCAGGTACAGCGCCTCGGGCAGGCCGCGGAAGCCGTGCGCGTGCTCGGCGACCCCGGGGACCGGCAGCAGCTTGTTGACGCTTCCCACGGCCAGCACCAGCCGGTCGAAGGAGAGCGTGCCGGGATCGCCCTCGGGTCCGCTGTAGTGCACGGTGCGGCCGTCGAGGTCGATGGCCTGCGCCTCGCCGAGCACCAGACGTACGCCGGGCAGGGTGCCGGGGAGCGAGACGGTCACCCGGCGCGGCTCCAGGACGCCGGCGGCGACCTGGGGCAGCAGGGGCAGATACAGGAAGTAGTCGGTCGGGTTCAGCAGGGTGATGTGCGCACGGTGACGGGTGAGCCGGGACAGCACCCGGGCCGTCCGGTACCCGGCGAATCCGGCGCCGACGATCACGATGCGGGGGCGACTCACCATGGGCCTCCGGCCGTTGTGGCGGCTGGTTCGCGTACCTCGGAAGCTTTCCGCGTCCCCCTGGTCAGGACCGCCAAACGTCACCCCGGACAGCCCGGTTTCCGCCTCCGCCGCCGGGTACCCGGACCGCGTCCCGACCCGCCGCCCCCCGCGGCAGTACCGGAGGTGTCTCCTTATGCCCGAATACGGCTACTTCCTTTCGTGCGAGGAGTTCCGGCCCGCCGAGCTCGTCGAGCAGGCGAGGATGGCGGAGCAGGCCGGATTCCAGTCCCTGTGGATCTCGGACCACTACCACCCGTGGAACGACGCGCAGGGCCAGAGCCCGTTCGTGTGGTCGGTGATCGGCGCGATCTCCGAGGCGGTGTCACTGCCCGTGGAGACGGCCGTGACCTGCCCGACCGTACGGATCCACCCGGCGGTGATCGCCCAGGCCGCGGCCACCGCGGCGGTGATGTCTCAGGGCCGCTTCCGGCTCGGCGTCGGCACCGGCGAGGCCCTCAACGAGCACATCCTCGGCCATGTCTGGCCGCCCGCGCGGGTCCGCCTGGAGATGCTGGAGGAGGCGATCCAGGTGATGCGCCGGCTGTTCTCCGGCGAGGAGGTCAGCCACTACGGCACGCACTACCAGGTCGAGAACGCCCGCCTCTACACCGTCCCCGACGAGCCCGTCCCGATCGACATCTCCGGCTTCGGCCCGGCGGCGACCTCGCTCGCGGCACGGGTGGGCGACGGGTTCATCACGATGACGCCGGACGAGGACATGGTGGCCCAGTTCCGCAAGGGCGGCGGGGGCGCGAAGCCCGTCAGCGGCGGGACCAAGGTCTGCTGGGGCACGGACCGCGACGAGGCGGTGCGCACGGTGCGCCGGCTGTGGTCCAACCAGTTCCTGCCCGGTGAGATGGCCCAGATCCTGCCCTCGCCGAAGCACTTCGAGCAGCTGCAGCCGCTGGTCACCGAGGAGACGGTGAGCGAGAAGGCGGTGTGCGGGGACGACGTCGAGGAACACGTCGCGGCGCTGTCGGCCTTCGCCGACGCGGGCTTCGACCGGGTCTACGTCAACCAGATCGGCCCGGACCAGCGCGGCTTCTTCGACTTCTACCGCACGAAGGTGCTGCCGCAGCTGGACCGTTGACGAAAGGCTGGACCGGTGACGAAGAGGCGGGCACCCGCAATGGGTGCCCGCCTCTTCCCGCGGCGCGGCCCGGGTGCCGAACACGTGACCCGGATAGGGCCTGGCCGGCGTGGGTCAGGCCCGGGGGTGCGGCTGCTCGGGGGCCGTGCCGCCGGGGCGCGGCGGGTTCGCGGGGACGGGGGGCGTGGCGGACGGCATCGGCGGGTACGGCACGCCGGTCCCGCTCGGCGGGGCGGTCGGCGCCGTGCCTGCGAGCGCCTGCCCGGGCGAGGACGCGTCGGCGTGCTTCGGCCGGGCCGCCCCGCGCAGCACATAGGCCACCACGGCGAGGAGCGCCGCGGTGATCAGCGCCGCCGCCCAGTCGGGCAGGACGAGGGCCAGGGCCAGTCCGGCGGCGAGCGCGAGGGCCGCGCCCGCGTACAGGGCGACGGTGCCGGAAGCGGCGTACAGCATCGCCGTACGGCGCTGCCTGCGGGTCTGCTCGCGCACTTCCTCGCGGATCGTCTCCCGCGCCACCTGCGCCAGTTCGTCGACCAGATGCCTGTCCAGATGTTCAAGGTGATCCAAGCGCTCCATGGCCGGCGGGTACCCGTGCCGGGGTGGGCATAACAAGGGCCCTGTGGAGATCGGGCGAAACGATCTCCTTGTGCGGCGCGCCCCAACTAGGCTCCTCCTCATGGAGATTCTGGGAGCCACGCTGCGCGTATGCGTCGACGACCTGGAGACCGCGGTCCCCTTCTACGAGCGCCTGGCCGGCGGCCGGGCCCTCCGCTTCGAGCGCGGCGGCGTCCAGGTCGCCGCGGTCGGCTGCTTCCTGCTGATGAGCGGCCCGGAGGCGGAGTTGGAGGTGCTGCGCAAGGTCGCCGCGACGATCGCCGTGCAGGACGTCGTGGAGGCCCGGGACGTGCTCGTCGAGCTCGGTGCCCGGGTGATCGCCGGTCCGCTGGCCACCCCGGCGGGCCGCAATCTGATCGCCATGCATCCCGACGGCGCGGTCTACGAGTACGTGGACCGTCAGTCCTGACGCGGGGCGCGGGCGCGCATCTCGGTGGTGAGCGCCCAGCGTTCGTGGTCGCGCCAGGCCCCGTCGATGTACAGCATGGCCGGGGAGAAGCCCTCCAGGCGGAAGCCGCAGGAGCGGGCCAGGGCCAGCGACGCGGTGTTGCCGGGCTGCGCGTTGATCTCCAGCCGGTGCAGCCCGAGCGGGCCGAACGCGTGGTCCACCACGAGTCCGAGCGCCTCCCGCATCAGTCCGCGCCCGGCGGAGTGCGCGAAGGCGCCGTAGCCGAGGGCGCCGCACTGGAAGGCGCCCCGGACGATGTTGTTGATGTTGATGTACCCGGCGATCGAGCCACCGTCGTCCTTCTCGCACACCAGGAAGCCCGCCTTGGCCGGATCCTCGATCAGCCGCCCGGCGTAGGCGGCGTAGGCCGCGTCGGTGTCCGGCGGGAAGAGCCAGGGCTGGTGCAGCTCCTTGCTCTCCCGGGCCCGGGCGGTGAACTCGGCGGAGTCCTCGGGGCGGAAGGGGCGTATGCCCACGCGGGGGCCTTCGGCCAGGTAGCGGGATGCGATGTGCGGCATCCCGCCAGCCTACGGCGGACTATCCGCGCCGCCTCGTGAAGTACGCCCCGCACAGCGCCCCGATCAGCCCGGTGGCCAGGAGCGCCGTCCACAGGGGCATCGTGACTTCGGGGACCAGCAGGCGGATCTTGGTCTGCCGGGTGTTCTCGAAGATGAAGATCAGGGCGAGGACGGCCAGCGTGAGCACGGCGATCCGCGCGGGCGTGAAGGCCGGGTTGCGGCCCTCGCCCTTGCCACCGCCCTTGCCGCCGGCCTTGCCGCCGCCCTTCTCGGAGGTCGTCATGTCACCAGGGTGCGCCCGAAGACCCCGTCACGCACGGTGAGACCGCTCCTCCGGGTGACTCAGCCGCCGGTCACCGGCAGCTGGAGCACCCCGGTCTCCTCGGGGGCGCTGACCACGGTCACCGGCTTGATCCCCCGGTTGCCGAGGTAGGCGCCGTCACTCGCCGCGACGACGAACCGCAGCCGGTGCCCCTTCTCGTACCGGTGCACGATGCCGGGCAGGGTCACCGTGAAGCTCTTCGTCACGTCCGGCACCCGTACCGGCGCGACGAGCCGGTGCACCAGGGTCTTGCTGCCGTCGGGTGCGATGTCGTAGAGCTTGGCGAACAGGACGAGCCGGTCGGCGGCGTCGCCGGAGTCCTGGGTCCGCTCGGCCTTCGGGGAGACCACCTTGAGCGTGGCCCGGGGCGCGCCGACGACATCGGTAGTGCGGGCCAGCGGCTCGCTGGTCCAGCCGAGGTAGGTGCCCGCGGTGTCGTACGGCGCCGGGTCGGGCAGGCCGAGCAGGCCGGCCAGCGAGCTCTCCGAATGGCTGGTGGGGACCGCCCAGTTGGTGTACGTACGGCTGCCGCGCACCACCTTGGACCGGTTGTCGACGAGCTTGCCGTCGCCGGAGAGGTAGAGCTTTCGGCTGAGGGAGGGCACGGCGTCCGCGGTGGCGTAGGTGTCGTCGGGGTCGCTGATCCAGTGGCGGTAGTAGGCGAAGGCGGGACCGGTGTCGACGTTCTCCCGGTCGAGGTAGCGGTCGAACCAGGCGAGGATGCGCCGGCCGACGTAGCTGGTTTCCAGGTTGCCCCGGCTGAGGTCGAGTTCACCGGCGGCCATGCCACCGCTGTGCCCCCAGTTCTGCCAGATCATCTTGGTCTGCGTGCCCTGCGCCGTCAGCGCCCGGTACGTCGCCGTCGCCTCGTTGAGGTTGAAGAGGCTGTCGGCCTGGCCCTGGACGAGGAGGGTGGGTGCCTTGACGCGGCTCAGGTAGGAGACCGGCGAGACGCTGCGGGCGTAGGAGAGCAGCTCGGCGGTCCGGTCGGCCGGGTAGCTGCCGGAGTTGAGGGTGCGGACGGTCTCGCAGGCCCGGGTGACGAAGTGCAGACACGCCAGGGAGTTGATCCGGGACGGGTCCAGACTCGGCTGGAGCAGCGGCTGGCCCTCGCCGATGAGGTAGAAGCCGTTGGACCACTGCCACTTGAAGGCACCGGGCACCAAGTCGGCGCCGAGGGCGTTGTTGGGGTCGAGGGAGTAGGCGAGGTCGTTCCAGGTGATCATCGGGACAATCGCGTCGATGCGCTGGTCGACGGCGGCCGTGGCCAGCTGGATCGCGCCGCCGTAGGAGCCGCCGATCATGCCGACGCGCGGGTCGCCCGCGGAGTCGAGGGTGACGAAGTCGGCGGTGGTGCCGTCGTCGGCGGACCGTTTGCCGCCGAGGAAGTCGATGAGCCGGGAGGCCGCCGCGCCGTCGATCGCCGGGTCGTCGAGGGAGATCAGACAGCCGGAGCGGCCGAAGCCGAGTCCGGAGTAGACGAGTGAGACATAGCCGCGCTCGGCGAAGGCCTTGCCGATGGCGTCGGTGGAGCCGTCGTTCTTGCTGCCCCCGAAGCCGTTGGTGGCGAGCACGGCGGGGGCGCGGTCCACGCCGGAGGGCCGGTACAGATCGGCGTCGATCGTGCAACTGCGGTCGCCCGCCCGGACGGTGAACTTCAGCGCGGTGACCGTGTACTGCGAGGTCGCGGTGGCGGGAGGGGCGAGGGTGGCGCCGAGCAGGAGAGCGAGGGGGATGCAGGATCCGAGCACGCGACGGGACACGAGACCTCCACACTGAGGACAACCCGGCTTACCGACCGGTAAGTACCGGCCGGTAGTCATGGTGTGACACGTGTCAGAGGAGGTCAATCACCGTGCCGGGGGTTTCTTCACGGGAGTTCAGCGCAGCGCGGGTTCGTCCAGGGTCAACGTGCCCGCGTCGGCGTCCAGTTCGGCCATCACTCCGAAGGGGACGGTCAGCGCGTCCGCGCAGTGCCCGAACCCGAACTCCTCCACCACCGGCACCCCGAGCCCGCCGAGCCGGTCCACGAGCAGGGGGTGCAGCCGGTCGTAGGGATCGCACCGGTCCCACGAGCCGAGCAGCAGCCCGGCGACCCCGTCGAGCCAGCCCGCGCGCAGGAGTTGGGTGAGGTACCGGTCGATGCGGTACGTCTCCTCCCCCACGTCCTCCAGGCACAGCAGCCCGCCCCGGGCGGACGGCCGGACGTCCGGGGTGCCGAGTTCCGAGGCGAGCAGGCTCAGACAGCCGCCGAGGGTGACCCCGCGGGCCCGTCCCGGCACCATGGCCCGGCCGCCAGAGGCGATGTGACGGACCGTCTCGGGGGTGAACAGCGTGGCCCTGAGGTGTTCCTGGGCCCGTGCGCTCTTGACGAAGTCGATGCCCGCCGCCATCGGCCCGTGCAGCGTGACGAGCCCGAGCCGCCGCGCGAACGCCTCGTGCAGGACGGTGAGATCGCTGAACCCCACGAACACCTTCGGCCCGGCCGCGCGCATCGCCTCCCAGTCGAGCAGACCGGTCAGCCGCTGGGCGCCGTAGCCGCCGCGGGCGCAGAGCACGGCGTCCACGGACGGATCGCACCAGGCGTTCTGCAGGTCGGCGGCCCGGTCGGCGTCCGTCCCCGCGAGGTAGCCGAACTGCGGGTGCCGGTCCAGCACATGGGGTGCAACCACCGGGTCGAGGTCCCAGCCGCGCAGCACGTCGAGCCCGGCCTGCAGCCGTTCCTCGGGCACCGGCCCGCTGGTGGCGACGACGGCGACGCGGGCGCCGGGGGCGAGCCGGGACGGGCGCAGGAGTGGCTTCACTTGGCGAGCTCCAGCGTGGGGATGCCGGGCGGGTTGAGTCCGAAGACCTGGGCGTAGAGGGAGAGTTCGGCATCCAGCGCCCGCACCATGGTCTCCGCCCGGCGGAAGCCGTGCCCCTCCCCCTCGAAGGCGATGTAGGCGTGCGGCACCCGCCGCCCCGCCATCCGGGCCAGGAACCGTTCGCACTGCACCGGCGGGCAGATCACGTCGTCCAGGCCCTGCAGCAGCAGGAACGGCGCGGTGATCCGCTCGGCGTGCTCGGTGGGCGAGCGCTCCGCGTACCGGCCGGGCACCTCCTCGCGCGGCCCGACCAGGCTCTCCAGGTACCGCGACTCGAAGTCGTGGGTCTCGCCGTCGGCCCACGCGGCGAGGTCGAGGATGGGGTAGATGATGGTGCCGCAGGCGTAGACGTCGGTGGCGGCGAGCGAGACCGCCGCGGTCCAGCCGCCCGCGCTGCCGCCGCGCACCGCGAGCCGGTCGCGGTCGGCGGTGCCCTCGTCGGCGAGGGCCAGCGCGACGGCCGCGCAGTCCTCGACGTCGACCAGGCCCCACTGCTCGCGCAGCCGGTCGCGGTACTCCCGGCCGTATCCGGTGGAGCCGCCGTAGTTGACCTCGGCGACGCCGATGCCGCGCGAGGTGAAGTAGGCGATCTCCAGGTCCAGGACGAGCGGCGCCCGTCCGGTGGGGCCGCCGTGCGCCCACACCACGTACGGCGCGGGCCGGTCACCGGGGGCGACGCAGCCGGGGTTGTGCGGCGGGTAGACGTGCGCGTGGATCTCCCGTCCGGCCGGTCCGGTGAACGTGCGGATCTGCGGCTCGGGGTAGTACGCCGGGTCCACCGGGTCGTCGTGCTCGGCGCCGATCACCCGGGCCCGGCCGGTGCGGGTGTCCAGCTCGACCACCTCGTAGGCGCTGCGCGGGCTGGCCCCGACGGCGACGACCCGCTCGCCGTGCACGGCCAGGGTGGGCGCGAACTCGGTCCAGGGTCCGGCCGCGTCGACGACCTCGCCGCTCTCGGGGTCGAGTATCCCGAGCGCGGTGGCGCCCCGGCCGTGCACCACCGCGATCAGGCCGCTGTCCAGCGGAGCGAACCAGCGGTGGCCGAGCTTCCACAGCGGCCCGCCGAACTCCTCCTCGCGCGGGCACAGCGGTCTGCCGTCGCGGTAGAGGTTCCACCAGCCGGAGTGGTCGCTCGCGTACAGCAGGGATCCGTCGGGCGCCCAGTCGGCCTGGGCGATCGACTCCTCGGGCCCGCCCGCGACGGTCCGCGCGCCGGTCAGTGCGGTGCCGACGTCCGCGACGACCAGTTCCGTCCCGTCCCACGGCATCCGCGGATGGTCCCAGCCGAGCCAGGCCGCCCGCCGCCCGTCGGGCGAGAGCCGCGGCCCGGTGACGAACCGGTGGGAGCCGTCGCTGAGTTCGCGCACGGCGTCCCGGTCCCGCGCGGCCGACCCGTCCAGCGGTACGGCGGCCAGGACGCGCCGCACATCGGTCGGGCCGTCACCGGTGAACTCCTCCAGCACGCACCACACTTCACGCCGGTCGAGCAGCAACTGCGGGTCGGCCCAGCGCAGTCCGCCGCCCACCGGTGACAGTGGGGTGAGCGGGCGCGGGGCGTCGCCGGGCTCGTAGCGGTACAGCCGCTGGTCGGCGCAGTCGACGAAGACCACGAGCGGCCGGCCGTCCACGACGGCTCCGGTCCAGGGCCGGCCGCCGTACTCGATGACCCGGCTGCGCACGTTCCAGGGCGCCGGCAGCACCGGCTCCTGGGTGCCGTCGGCGCGGCGGCGGACGAGGGTGCGCCGGCCGCCCTCGGTGGGCCGTGGCTCGGTCCACCACACCTCGTCGCCGACGAACCCGACGTACTCGGGGTGCCCGTCGTGCGCGGCCGCGAGGGCCGCGTCGATGGGCGAGGGCCAGGAACCGTACGGCAGCGTCTGCACGTTCTCCCCCAACTCGCCTAGGCCGTGCGCAGGAAGCGGTCCAGGACCCGTACACCGAAGTGCAGCGCCTCGACGGGCACGCGTTCGTCGACGCCGTGGAACAGGGCCTGGTAGTCGAAGCCCTCCGGCAGCTTCAGCGGCGCGAACCCGTACCCCGTGATCCCGAGGCGCGAGAACTGCTTGGCGTCGGTGCCGCCGGACATGCAGTACGGCACGACGTGTCCCTGCGGCGCGAACTCCTCGACGGCGGCCCGCATCTTCGCGAACGTCGGCGAGTCGACCGGCGCCTGGAGGGCCACCTCCCGATGGTCGAACTCCCACTCCACGTCAGGTCCGGTGAGCAGGTCAAGGGTCGTGCGGAACTCGTCCTCGGTGCCCGGCAGAAACCGACCGTCGACATGGGCGACGGCCTCGCCCGGGATGACGTTCACCTTGTAACCGGCGTCCAGCATCGTCGGGTTGGTGCTGTTGCGGACGGTGGCCTCGACCAGGGCGGCGGCCGGGCCGAGCTTCTTCAGCAGCCCGTCCACGTCGTCCAGGCCGGGCGCGAGCCGGTACACGGCGGCGAGCTCGGTCAGGGCCGCGCGCACGGTCGGGGTGAGCCGGAGCGGCCACTCGTGGTCGCCGATCCGGGCCACGGCGGCGGCCAGCCGGGTCACCGCGTTGTCCCGGTTGACCTTGGAGCCGTGCCCGGCGCGCCCCCGCGCGGTGAGCTTCAGCCAGCCGGTGCCCCGCTCACCGGCGGCGATCGGGTACAGCTCCCGTCCGGAGCCGTCGTGGAAGGTGAACGCCCCGGACTCGCTGACGCCCTCGGTGCAGCCCTCGAACAGCGCGGCGTGCCGGTCGGCGAGGAAGCCGGATCCGTCCTCGGCGCTCGCCTCCTCGTCCGCGGTGAACGCGATCACGATGTCCCGCCGGGGGCGCACGCCCTGGCGGGCCCAGAAGCGGGCGACGGCGAGGATCATCGCGTCCATGTTCTTCATGTCGACGGCCCCGCGCCCCCACACGACCCCGTCGCGGATCTCCCCGGAGAAGGGGTGCACGCTCCAGTCCCGGGCCTCGGCGGGCACCACGTCGAGATGACCGTGCAGCAGCAGCGCGTCCGCGGAGGGGTCGCTGCCCTCGATGCGGGCGACGACATTGGTGCGGCCCCTGGTGCGCTCCAGCAGGGTGGGGGTGAGCCCCGCCTCCGCGAGCCGGGCGGCGGCGTACTCGGCGGCGGGCCGCTCCTGGCAGTCACCGCCACCCCGGTTGGTGGTGTCGATCCGGATGAGGTCCGACGTGAACGTCACGACCTCCTCCAGTGCCTGCCGGTCAGCCATACTGCTCCTCCACCGCCGCCGCGGCGATCGTGGTGACCGCCTTGAAGGTCCGGATCGCCTCGTACATGGTCCCGCTGGTGTACCCCGCCTTGCGCTCCCCGATCCGCTCCACACCGGGCACGACGGTCGCGGCCGCCGCCAGGTGCTCGGCGTCGAACTCCACGGCGACGGTGAACGGCCCGCCCCTGACCGGCTCGTGCCGGACCGCCAGCGCCGCGGCCTCCTTGGCCGCGGCGCGGATGTCGGCGAAGGTCCGGCCCGGCGTACGGCAGACCGCGGCGTACCGCGAGACATGGTCCTTGACCGCGACCTTGAGGGCCTCGGGGGCGTAGCCGAGGGCGTCCTCGCAGGCCACGTCGTCGCCGGTGACCAGCACGACGGGCACGCCGTACTCGGCGACGACATGGGCGTTGAGCAGCCCCTCGCTGGCCCGTACGTCGTTCAGCCACACCCCGGTGATGGAGTTGGCGAGGTAGGTGTGGGCGAGGACGCCCTCCATGCCGGCGCCCGCGTGGTAGCCGATGAAGGCGATGCCGTCCACGTCGCCGTGCTGCACGCCCTCCACCATGGACAGCGACTTGTGCCGCCCGGTGAGCATCTCGGCCCGCTCGTCGAGCTGCTCCAGCAGGAGGTTGCGCATGGTCCAGTGCGCCTCGTTGATCAGGACCTCGTCCGCGCCGCCGTCGTAGAACCCGAGGACGGCGGCGTTGACGTCCGAGGTGAACATCGAGCGGCAGCGCTCCCACTGCGGAGTGCCCGGCAGCACGTCGGCCGGCCAGGTCACCCCCGTGGCGCCCTCCATGTCGGCGCTGATGAGGATCTTCATGCCCGGTCACGTTACGCGCCGAACCCGCCCCCGGCCAGCGAACACCATCGCCTGGCGGTGGCCGCCGGAGCGGTCCGTCGTGCGCCGCGTCCGCTCGACGCGGTGCCACGACCGGCCGCGAGCCAGCCACGGAACACGACGCCCCACTACGAGGCACCTCGCTCGGGACGTGCCCCGCCGTGCCGACCGACGCCGCATGCGCGTCGCCGGCCGCAAGCCACCGCTCCACGGCCCGGGCGGCAGCCAGCCCCGGCACACGACGACCCACTCCGACGACAGCTCGATCCGCACCCGGCCCCGGACGCCACCACCGCTAGCACGGCGCCACCCCGGCCGAGAGGGACGCCGCCCACGCAGGGGCGGCGAGGCTCCACGACCCGAGCGTCGACCAGACGCAGGACACGACGACCCACTCCGACACAGCTCGTCCGAGCCACACCCGGGGACGTGCTCCGCCGCGCCCAGTGACACCTCACCGGACGCCACCACCGCCAGCCGGGCCACCCGCGGCACCCCGCAAGCGCCGCCGAGAGGGACGCCGCCCACGCAGGGGCGGCGAGGCTCCACGACCCGGGCGTCGACCAGACGCAGGACACGACGACCCACTCCGCCGCCCGCTCTATCCGAGTCGCACCCGGGGACGCGCTTCACCTTCTCCAGCGGCACCCCCCGACCCCATCCCCGCCAGTCCGGCCGCCCGCAGGGCACCGGAAACGTGCCCCCGGCTAGACGGCGGAGACGACGACCCACTTCGACGGCAGCTCGATCCGGGTGCCGTCCTGGGTGTACTCCGTGGTGGCGAGGGGAAGTTCGCCGGAGGCCACTATCTCGAGTCCGGCCGCCCGCAGGTACGCCGGTACCGCGTCATCGGCGAGCTCGCCGGGTGCGATGCCGTGCCGGAAGACGGGGGCGAGTTTCGGGGGCGGGCCGGCGGGGCCCTGCGCGAGGCCCAGCAGGACGGACTTGGCGGCCTCGGCCGGCTCGACCAGGAAGGCCCGGCCACGGGTGCCGATGAGGGTGGCGATGCCGTCGACCAGCGCCTGCCGGTCGTCGGGCTCCGCCTGGTGCAGGACGCCCCGCATGTAGACGTTGGCGTCGCCCAGCTCCGCGTGCAGCGTCTGCGCCTCGTCCTTCTCGCCCGCGTCCAGGACGCGGTACGTGGCCAGGCCCGCGGGGTCGGCCTGGCGGGCGTGGTCGATCGCCGCGCCGGACAGGTCGGCCCCGACGACATGCGGGAACCGCCCGGCCAGGAAACGGGTCTGGGTGCCGTTGCCGCAGCCGAGATCCACCAGGGGCAGCGTCGGCGCCGTCAAGTGCGGTTCGAACAGCGCCAGATGGAGACCGACCGTGAGCGCCGGCTCCGCGTCCCAGAACACCGCCCCCTGTTCCCCGGGCGCCTCCCGCCAGAAGCCCTCCCATGCCTGCCGGTACCGACTCGTCACGCTCATGCCCAACTCCCCAGGATGCGACGGACATCCCGCCACGAAGTGACGGGCGAGTACGGTCTACCGCGCCCCGCGCGGCACGACAAGCACGCCGTGCATACCTTCACGCCGCGTTCGGTCCGCGTCCGCCACCGTGCGCCCCGCGCGCTCCCGGGGCCACGGGACCGGTCAGCGTCGCGGCAGCGTCAGTTCGAACCAGACGGTCTTTCCGGCACCCGTCCGGCTGGTGCCCCACTCCCGCGCGAGGGTGCTCACCACCCGCAGCCCCCGCCCGAGTTCGTCGCCCGCCCCGGCGTTCATCAGGGTCGGCAGCTCGTGGTCGTCGTCGTCCACCTCGCACAGCAGGGTGTCACCGCGGACCAGCCGCAGATCGACGGGCCGGCCGTGCGAGTGCCGCAGGGCGTTCGTGACCAGCTCGCTGACCAGCAGCTCGGTGAGGCCGGCCAGCCGCGCCAGACCCCAGTCGTGCAACTGCTCCCGGACCACCGCGCGGGCCCGGCCGACCTCCACGGGGTCGAGGGCGAGCCGCCACTCGGCGACGTCCTCCGGCCCGATGCCGTTGAGCCGCGCCATCAGCAGGGCGACATCGTCCTTGCGGCCACCCCGGGTGTTGAGCGCCCGGATGATCATGTCGCAGGCGTCGTCCATGGACGCGGCCGGATGCGCGGCGGACTCGCACAGCGTCGCCAGCCCCACCCCGATGTCCTCCCCGCGCACCTCGACCAGACCGTCGGTGCACATCACCAGCCGGTCGCCGGGCTCGACCCGGACCCGTACCGCCTCGAAGGGCACGCCGCCGACTCCTATCGGCGCGCCCGTCGGCAGGTCGAGCAGCTCGCTGCGCCCGTCCTCGGCGCGCACCAGCACCGGCGGGATATGGCCCGCGTTGGCGAGGTGCAGCTCCCCGGCGATCGGGTCGTAGACGGCGTAGAGACAGGTCGCGAGGTAGGTGTCGCCGAGGCGCTGGGCGAGGTCGTCGAGGTTGCGCAGGAGCTGGGCGGGCGGCAGGTCGAGCGCGGCCATGGTCTGGACGGCCGTACGCAACTGGCCCATCATCGCGGCCGAGTTGAGGCCGTGCCCCATCACGTCGCCGACGACCAGCGCGGTGCGCGCGCCGGGCAGCTTGACGGAGTCGAACCAGTCTCCGCCGACCCGGCCGAGCAGGGTGCCGGGCAGGTAGCGGGTGGCGATGTCGCAGCCCGCCATGCGCGGCGGGATGTGCGGCAGCATGCTGTCCTGGAGGGTCTCGGCGACGCTCTCCTGGAAGGTGTACATGCGGGCGTTGTCGAGCACCAGGCCCGCGCGGGCGGCGAGTTCGGCGCCGGTGACCCGGTCCATGTCGTTGAAGACGGGCCGCTCGGGGTGGCGCAGCAGGATCATGAAGCCGAGGACCACCTGGCGGGCCTTGAGCGGTACGACCAGCATGGAGCGGCCCGTGATCAGCGGCCGGATGTCACGCTTCTCGAACTGGGAGGCGATGGCGTGGCCCATCTCCTCGCTGATCCGCGGCACCAGCACGGGCTCGCCGGTGGTCATGCACTGGAAGAACGGCGTGTGCGCCGGGAACGGCATCGCCTCGCCGACCGGCACGACGTCGTCCCAGCGGCCGGGTTCGTCGGTGTGCTCGACGGCGACCCGGTGCCACAGGGTGGTGGTGTCCGGCACACCCTCCGGGAACCCCTCGCCCGCGACGACCTGTTCGCGCAGATAGGTGCCGGCGACGTCGGTGAAGCGGGGCACGACGGCCTTGCTGACCTCGACGATGGTCCGGGACAGATCGAGGGAGGTGCCGATGCGGCCGCTGACCTCGTTGAGGAACTCCAGGCGTTCGCGGACCGCGGCGTACTCCAGGTCCTCGCTCTCCTCGGCGCTCTCCGTCGGCAGCGGCAGCCCGAGCACCGCGGCGCGGGCGGCCCGCTCCCGGCGGGCCCTGCGCTCGGCGCGCCGCGGCACACCCCAGTCGGGGGTGACGGGCACCCGGTCGTTCTGGCTGAACTCCAGAACTGGATAGCCGAGTTCGAGGATCTGCGCCACGATGCGGGAGCTCTCGCCCACGCTCATGCTGGGCAGGATCTCGGGCAGCCGGCGGGCCAGCTCCTCGGCGCCGGGGAAGTCCGTGTGCAGGGCGAACCCGGGCGCGATCCGCTCGACGCCGAGGCCGTCGGGATCGTGCTGCTGGAGTGCGTCCGCGTCGGCCGCCAGGACCAGCAGCCGCTCGCTCCCCGGTCCGACGAGGGGGTAGGCCCACCACAGGACGTCGGAGCGGCTCTCGCCCGGCACGGTGAGCCGGGCGCGGCCCGCGGCGGGGTAGTCGAGCCGCCCGTCGAGGGAGGACTCCAGGCCGGGTCCGAGCCCGTCGTAGGCGGCGTACGCCCCGTGCGGGCCGGCGTCGGCCGCGTCGGGCAGCGCCCCGGAGACGGGCAGCAGGTCGGCGGCGGGGCGTCCGATCGCCTCGTCCTTGCCGGCGCCGAACAGCCGTCTGGCGCCGGTGCTCCAGTGGGACACCAGGCCCTCGCGGTCCACCACGACGACCGCCAGCGGGACGCGGCCGGTCGCGATACCTTCCCTCGCGCCGTTCCCAGCTCCGCGGCTGGGAGGTACGTCCCTCTCGATGCCACGGTCCATGGCCAAGGCCTCTCTCCCCACGGCTTGGCAAGATCTCATGCCGCCGACTCCACGGTACGGCGAGCGGCGGTCGTGATGTGCGTCAATGCGGGAATTGGCGACTGCCCACGCCCCGGCGCGCGCCCCCGCGCTCCTCAGTCCTCGTGCCCCAGCTGAAGGTCGCGTTCCGTGCGGCCGCCGCCGGCCATCTGGAGCACGGTGGCGACCGGCGGATACCCCGCGGCGATCACCGTGTACTCGCCGGAGGACAGGTCCACGAACCGGAACGTGCCGTCCGGTCCCGTGATGAGCGTGTCGACGACATTCCCGGCCGCGTCCAGCAGCGTCACGCGCGCGTCCTCCACGGGCCTGCCGCCGCTCGCCCGGACCGTCCCGCGCAGCACGGCGCCCCCGGCGAGTTCGATGTCCTGCCGGGTCTCCCGGGCCGCCTGCACGGTGACGGGGAGCGCGGCGGGCCGGAAGGCGGGCGCGCTCGCGGCGAGGGTGTACTCGCCGGCCACCAGCTCGGTGATGACGTAGCCGCCCTCGCGTCCGCTGCGGGTGCTGGCGACGACCTCGCCGTGGACGTCGGTGAGGGTGACCGTCGCCTCCCGTACGCGGCTGCCGTCGGCGGTCATCACGGTGCCCGTCAGGCGCCCGGCGCCGCCGAGCACCACGTCCACCTCGACCGGGCGTTCGCCGACGGTGACGGAGACGGCCTGCGGCTGGTGTCCGCCCGCCGCGGCGATCAGGACGTAGGCCCCCGGTCCGGCCGTGGACAGCGCGTACCGCCCGTCCTCGCCGCTGGCGCCCCGGCCGATCTGCTGTCCGACGGAGTCGATGAGGGTGAGCGCCGCGCGCGGGACGACGGTGCCGTCGGGGTGCTGGACCGTGCCGCACACGGGGATACCGGCCGCGTGCGGTGAACGGGCGCCGGGAACGGCGGCGTTGACGGGCGCGGGCTCGGTTTCGGCGGTGGGGTGGGACACCAGGGGTTTCTCCTTGAGGAAGAAGGCGAGGAGCAGGCCGAGGGCGAGCACCGGCACGAGGTAGAGGAAGATCCTCGGCATGGCGTCGGCGTAGGCCTGGATGTAGTCCTCGCGCAGGGCCGGGGGCAGCGCGTGGACCACCTGCGGGGTGATGGACTCGGGGTCGGGAAGGCCGGCGCCCGCGGGCGTGGGCAGCCGGTCGGCGAGCGCGTCGGTGAGCCGGTGGGCGAAGAGGGTGCCGAAGATCGCGGCGCCGACCGAGCCGCCGATCTGCCGGAAGTAGTTGCTGGCGCTGGTGGCGGTGCCGAGGTCGGTGGGGCGCACGGAGTTCTGCACGGCGAGGATCAGCACCGGCATCACCATGCCGATGCCCGCGCCGAGGACGGCCATCCAGACGCTGTAGTGCAGCCGGGGCGTTTCGGCGTCGAGCCGGGACAGCAGCCACATGCCGACGACGGAGAGGGCGCCGCCGAGGACGGGGTGGAGCTTGTAACGGCCGGTGTGGCTGATGAGCTGTCCGGAGAGGATGGAGGCGCCGACGATGCCGCCCATCATGGGCAGCATCAGCAGCCCCGACTCGGTGGCGGACGCCCCGTCGACCATCTGCAGGAACGTCGGCAGATAGCTGGCGGCGCCGAACAGGGCGACGCCGATCACCAGGCCCACCAGGCCGGTGACGACGAAGACGGAGTCCCTGAACAGCCGCAGCGGGATGAGGGGTTCGGGGGCGAAGTGCTCGGCGACGAGGAAGAGGACGGCGGTTGCCACCGCGCCCGCGCCGAGGCCGAGGATGACGCGCGAGTCCCAGGCGTGCTCGGTGCCGCCCCAACTGGTCAGCAGGACCAGGCAGGTGGAGGTGGCGGCCAGCAGCAGCGCGCCGAGGACGTCGAGGCGGGGTTTGGCGGTGGGCTTCGGCAGCTTCAGCACGACGGCGATGACGGCGAGGGTGACGAGGCCGAAGGGGACGTTGATGTAGAAGCACCAGCGCCAGGAGAGATGGTCGGTGAAGTAGCCGCCGAGCAGGGGGCCCGCGACGGAGGCCAGCCCGAAGACGGCGCCGATCAGGCCCATGTAGCGGCCGCGCTGCCGGGGCGGCACGATGTCGGCGATGATCGCCTGCACCCCGATCATGAGCCCGCCCGCGCCGACGCCCTGGACGGCCCGGTAGGCGATCAGCTGGTCCATGGTCTGGGCCCGCCCGGCGAGCGCGGAGCCGATGACGAAGACGACGATCGCGAACTGGAAGACGCCCTTGCGGCCGAGGAGGTCGCCGAGCTTGCCGTAGACCGGCAGGCCGATGGTGGAGGTGAGCAGGTAGGCGGTGATCGTCCAGGACATCCGGTCCAGGCCGTGCAGCTCGCCGACGATCTTCGGCAGCGCGGTGGCGACGATCATCTGCTCCAGCGCGGCCAGCAGCAGCGCGAGCATCAGCCCGACGAAGACCAACCGCACCCGGCGCGGGCCGAGTTCGACGAGCGCCGACGGGGCCGGTGCGGGGGTCTCGGGGGGTGCCTCGACCGCTCGGTCCTGCACCACAGTCGTCCCGCCCACGTCCCGCTCCCCTCGCCGCGCCTGCCACGCAATTCCCGCTTATGGCGACAACTGCGAGCAAGCGCGACGAGTTACGGCAGACCGGTACGGCGGGGGCGGATCCACTCGATCCAGTGAGAGGCGTCAACGCCCCCCGGACACCTGGGACTTACTTCTCGACCTCGGCGGCGAGCTTGTCGAGCAGGGCGTCGTAGATCCGGCCGAGGCCCTTGGGGGCGAAGGTCTTCTCGAAGAAGCCGCCAATACCGCCGGCGCCCTGCCAGGTGGTGGTGACGACCACCCGGGACCTGTCCTCGCCGGCCGGGGTGACGCGCCAGGTGGTGACCATGGAGGAGTTGCGGTCCTTCTCGACCAGCTCGCCGTCGGTGGGCTCGGTGACCTCCAGCAGACAGTCGCGCACCCGCTTGCTGGTGGCCTGGAGCTTCCAGTGGACGAGGGTGCCCTCGCCGTCGCCGCCCTCGCGCACCTCGTACTCGCTGAAGTGCTCGGGCAGCAGCTTCTCGCGGGTGCCGCTGTAGTCGGCGAGGGCGTCGAACACCTTCTCCGCGTCCGCCGCGACGACCCGCTCCGTAGTGGCCTCGACCTGCGCCATTGAGTTCCTCCGTGAGGTGAATTGCTCGGGGATCGGGGGCAAGCCAACCACTCCGCGACCCGGCCGCCCAAATCGAGGTCGCACGATCAAGGGAACATGTGTTCTATTCTGTGGTCAGTGCTACCGAGGAGGCCTCATGCGCTGGGAGAACCTCGCCCTGGAGTCCGACCACAGCCGGGCCGACGCCGCGCTGTTCGGCGCCGACGCGGTGACCACCCGTACCTTCGACACCCCCGAGTTCCGCGGGATCACGTTCCACGAGATACGGGCCCGCTCGATCATCAACCGGGTGCCGGGGGCCTCCCGCATGCCTTTCGAGTGGACGGTCAACCCCTACCGGGGCTGTTCGCACGCGTGTGTGTACTGCTTCGCGCGCAAGACGCACAGCTATCTGGACCTCGACACCGGGCTCGGCTTCGACTCCCAGATCGTGGTCAAGGTGAACGCCCCCGAGCTGGTGCGCCGCCAGCTCGGCTCACGGCGCTGGCTGGGCGAGCACATCGCGATGGGCACGAACGTCGACTGCTATCAGCGGGCGGAGGGCCGCTACCGCCTGATGCCGGGCATCATCGGCGCCCTGCGCGACCACGCCAACCCCTTCTCGATCCTGACCAAGGGCACGCTCATCCTGCGCGACCTGGAGCTGCTGAAGCAGGCGGCGGCGGTCACCAACGTCGGCATCTCCGTCTCGGTCGGCTTCACCGACGCCGAGCTGTGGCGGACCGTCGAGCCGGGCACGCCCGCCCCCGAGCGGCGCCTGGAGGTCGTCCGCACGCTGAGCGAGCACGGCATCGGGTGCGGGGTGCTGATGGCGCCGGTCATCCCGTTCCTGAGCGACTCCCCGGCCCAGCTGCGGGCCACCGTGAGGGCGACAGCCGCGGCCGGGGCGACCTCGGTGACCCCGCTGGTGCTGCATCTGCGGCCCGGCGCCCGGGAGTGGTTCATGGCCTGGCTCGAACGCCACCATCCCTGTCTGGTGCGCCGGTACGAGCGGCTGTACGCGGACGGCGCCTACGCCCCGAAGTGGTACCAGCGCCGGATCACCCGTCAGGTGCACGAGCTGGCCGAGGAGTACGGCATCGGCCCCACGCGCGCGGGCATGCCGCGCCGGATCCGTGAGCCCGAACCGGCCGGGCCCCAGCCGGCCGGGCCGGTGCAGCTCTCCCTGATCTGAGAACACAGACGCCTGAGAACACCCGACGCCTGAGAACACCGACGCCTGAGAACACCGACGCCTGAGAGCATCCGAGCGCAACAACCGACCCAATTGGGTCAAGTATCGCCAGAACACGTTCTTCCGGGCGGCCTTTCCGGGACGATGCCGCGTGGACCGTGACCCTCGCGGTCCGCACACCTCCGTCCTGGGAGGACTCGATGAGAAAACGCGCAGCCGTGCTGTGCGGTGCGGCCGTCGTCGTGGCCGGGACGTTCACGGCCGTCCCCGCCGAGGCCGGCGTGCCGAAGCCGGCTCCGAAGCTCACCTGGAAGAGCTGCGGCACCACCACCTATCCGACGCTCCAGTGCGCCTCCCTGAAGGTGCCGCTCGACCACGCGAATCCGCACGGTGAGCAGATCACGCTCGCCCTGTCGCGCGTGCCGCACACCGCGAAGAAGTACCAGGGCCCGCTGCTGGTCAACCCCGGCGGCCCCGGCGGCAGCGGCCTGACCCTGGCCGGGTTCGTGGCGAAGACGCTGCCGAAGTCGGTGGCGGCGCAGTACGACGTGATCGGCTTCGACCCGCGCGGGGTCGGCAAGAGCAAGCCCGCCCTCGACTGCAAGCCCGGCCATTTCAACCCGGTGCGCCCGGACTCGGTGCCGAGCACCCCGGCGCTCGAGAAGGCCAACCTCAGCCGCGCGCAGTCCTTCGCGAAGGCGTGCGGCGACAAGTACGGGCATCTGCTGCCGTACATCAACACGCTCAGCGCCGTACGGGACATGGACCGGATCCGGCACGCGGTCGGCGCCGAGCGGATCAACTACTTCGGCTATTCGTACGGCACGTATCTCGGCGCGGTCTACGCCAAGCTCTTCCCGGAGCGCGTGCGGCGGCTGGTCCTGGACTCCGTGGTGGATCCCACGGGTGTCTGGTACGAGAACAACCTCGCGCAGGACCACGCCTTCAACGACCGTCACCTCGCCTTCATGGCGTGGGTCGCCAAGCACCACGCGACCTACAAGCTGGGCACCGACCCGGCGAGGATCGAGGCCGAGTGGTACGCGATGCGGGCCGCCCTGGCGAAGAAACCGGCCGGCGGCACGGTGGGCCCCGCCGAGCTGGAGGAGACCTTCCTGCCCGGCGGCTACTACAACGGCTACTGGCCCCATCTCGCCGAGGCGTTCGCGGCGTACGTGGGCGACAAGAACACCGATCCGCTCGTGGAGGCGTACGAGAACTTCGCCGCCGTGGACGCGGCGGGCGACAACGGCTACAGCGTCTACACCTCCGTCCAGTGCCGGGACGCACAGTGGCCGCGCGACTGGGAGCAGTGGCGTGCCGACAACTGGGCGGTGTACGCGAAGGCACCGTTCATGACCTGGAGCAACGCCTGGTACAACGCGCCCTGCGCGTTCTGGCCCACCGGCTCCCTGGAGCCGGTGAACGTCGCCAACGGCACGCTGCCGCCGGCGCTGCTGTTCCAGGCGACCGGGGACGCGGCGACGCCGTACCACGGCGCCGTGACGGTGCACCGGATGCTGCACGGCTCCAGCCTGGTGGTCGAACAGGGCGGTCAGAACCACGGCATCTCACTGAGCGGGAACGCCTGCCTGGACCGGCACCTGGCGGCGTATCTGACCGACGGCACGGTGCCGCGCGGCGGCGGTGAGGTGGACGCGGTGTGCGACGCGCTGCCCGACCCGAAGCCGCTGAGCCCGGCGTCGTCCTCGGCCTCGCGGGGCGCGACCCTGCACGGCCTGCTCGGCTTCCGCGGCTGACTCCCCCCTCGGGGGCGGGCGTTGTCAGACCCGTGGTCCACCATGGACGCATGAGTGAGCTGACCAGGATTCCCGCCCCCGACGGGGTGGCCGCCGCGCCGCAGTACAGCCATGTGGTCATGGGCACCGGCCGCTTCGTGGCCGTCGCCGGCCAGCTTCCGCTCGACGAGAAGGGCGAACCGGTCGGCGAGGGCGACCCGGCCGCGCAGGCCCGTCAGGTCTTCGAGAACCTGCGGCGCTGCCTGGCCGCCGCCGGGGCGACCTTCGACGACGTCGTCAAACTCACCTTCTTCGTCACGGACCTGGCGGACCTGCCCGCGATCCGCGCGGCCCGCGCCGAGCACATACCGGACGACCGGCTGCCGGCCGCGTCGGCGGTGCAGGTGGCGGCTCTGGTGCGGCCGGAGTTCCGGATGGAGATCGAGGCGTTCGCGGTGGTGGCCGAGTGACGGACATCCACCTGCGGGACATGGTGTACGCCGACTGCGACCGCGTCGCCGAGATCCGCGTCGGCGGCTGGCGCACCGCCTACCGGGGGCTGCTGCCGCAGGGCTACCTCGACGGTCTCAGCGTCGCGGAGGACGCCGAGCGCCATCGCGCCCGCTTCACCCAGGGCGACGGCAGCGCGGTGAACCTCATCGCCGAGCGGCACGGCGGCACCGTCGGCTGGGCCTGCCACGGCCCCTACCGATCCGAGGACCTCCCCGGCGAAGACGCCGAGCTGTACGCGATCTATGTCGACCCGGGTCAGTACGGCGCCGGGATCGGTCAGGCCCTCCTCCAGGAGTCGATACGCCGGTGCACGGCCGCCGGATACCCGCGCATGCTGCTCTGGGTCCTGAAGGAGAACACCGACGCCCGCCGCTTCTACGAACGGGCCGGGTTCCTCCCCGACGGCGCCGAGGAACCCTTCGAGGTCGACGGCGTGCTGGTGCCGGAGGTGCGGTACGCCAGAGAACTCACCGCTGCCTGAGCATCCGCCTCACCGCTGCCCGCGCATCCGCGCCATGCTGCCCGCGCATCCGCCTCACCGCTGCCTGGGGATCCGCGCCAGCGCCCGCACCGCCGCCTCCGCGAGCGCCGGATGGGCCAGCGCCTCGCTCAGCACGGTCCGGGCCCGGGTGTCGCCGAGCGCGCCGAGACCCTCGACGCAGGCGAGCGCCACCCGGCGGTACGGGTCGTGCGGGCGCAGCCGTCGCTCCAGGGTGGTGATCAGCGCGGGGACGGCCTCGGGGGCGCGCAGTTCGACCAGCAGCCGGACCGGGTGCAGCGCGTAGGCGACGCGCAGTTCGTTCGTGGCGAGCGCCGCCGCCGCCCGGGCCGTCCGCGGATCGCCCAGCCGGGCCAGGGCGTACGCGGCGGACGAACAGCGCTGCGGGTCACGGTGGTTCAGGAGCAGGACCAGGGCTTCGAACGCCCGCCGGTCCCCCGCGAGTCCGAGCCGGAACGCGGCCAGCTCCCGGGCCCACAGCGACTGCCCCGGCGCGGTGAGGACATCGGCCAGCGCATCCGGGTCCGTGGTCCCCGCCAGCTGCTCGAAACCCGGGCCGCCGCCCGACTCCCGCCGTAAGCGCTCCGTGAGTGATCGCAACTCTTCGTCCATGACATCGAGCCTATGGGCGTGTCCGCCGCGTCGGGACCTACATCACAAAGACGGTGAAGGACGGGGACTGGCGCGCTCGTTACCGGCCGGTTAAGCTCAGACGAGCGAGGTACCCCCTCGCGTTCCACCCGCGGTGGCCTGGTGACGCAGCCGCCGCGGACTGTCGGTTCGGTATCTCGGATACCGCAGTACGACTCGGCCACGGGACAGGGCCGGTCGGGCAGGACCGTTCACCGGACGTGTGCACGTCCGTGTCGACGGCACCGGGCGTGTGCGCAGGTAGCCCGGACCACACCCGCATCTCTCACGCACCCGGTGCGCCGCTTCGGCGCACCCGGGCCGCGCTCCCAGTCGTCACCCTCATTCCTGGAGTCCCGCGATGGCCACTCCCCTGTCCGACACCCCTCTGTCCCCGATCCGGACCGTCGCCGTCATCGGCCTCGGCACCATGGGCACCGGTATCACCGAGGTCCTCGCCAAGGCCGGCCGCGAGGTCGTCGGCATCGACATCAGCGAGGCCGCGGCAGCCCGGTCGGTGGCCGCCCTGGAGGCCTCCACCACCCGCGCCGTGGAGCGCGGCAGGCTCACCGGGCAGGAGCGCGCCGACGCCCTCGCCCGGGTTCGCACCTCCACCGACCTGGCCGCGGCGGCCGACGCCGACCTGGTGATCGAAGTCGTGCCGGAGTCGTACGAGATCAAGCAGCAGATCTTCCGCGCGCTGGACGGGATCGTGCGCCCCGGGACGATCCTGGCCACCGGGACCAACGCGCTGTCCGTCACCCGGCTCGCCGCCGACTCGGCGCGTCCCGAGCGGGTGCTCGGGCTGCACTTCTTCAACCCGGCCCCGGCGATGAAGCTGGTCGAGGTCGTCTCCTCGGTGCTGACCGCGCCCGCGGCCGTCACCGCCGTCACCAACCTCGCCCTCGACCTCGGCAAGGAGCCCGTCGCGGTGGGCGACCGGCCCGGATTCGTCGCCGACGGCCTGCTGTTCGGCTACCTCAACCAGGCCGCCGCGATGTACGAGGCCAAGTACGCCTCCCGCGAGGACATCGACGCCGCCATGCGGCTCGGCTGCGGCCTGCCCATGGGCCCCCTCGCCCTGCTCGACCTCATCGGCATCGACACCGCGCGCACCGTCCTGGACGCCATGTACGCCGAGTCCCACGACCGGCTGCACGCCCCCGCGCCGATCCTCAAGCAGCTGAGCGAGGCGGGCCTGACGGGCCGTAAGACGGGCCGCGGCTTCTACACCTACGAGGCGCCGGGCAGCGCGACCGTCGTGCGGGACGCCCTGACCCCGCTGGAGGGCTCGGTCCCGGTGCCGGGCCGCGAGGTCCGCTCCGTCGGCGTCGCCGGTTCCGGCACCATGGCCTCCGGAATCGCCGAGGTCTTCGCCAAGGCGGGCTACGACGTCGTCCTCGCCGCCCGCAGCGAGGAGAAGGCGCAGACCGCCAAGGCCCGCATCGGCAAGTCCCTGTCGCGCTCGGTCGACAAGGGCCGGATGACCGCGGAGGCCGCGGCCCAGACCCTGGACCGGATCACCCCGGCCGGCTCCTACGACTCCTTCGCCGAGGTCGACCTGGCCGTCGAGGCGGTCGCCGAGGACCTGGAGATCAAGCAGCAGCTGTTCGCCACCCTGGACAAGGTCTGCAAGCCCGGCGCGGTGCTGGCCACCACCACCTCCTCGCTGCCCGTCGTCGCCTGCGCCCGCGCCACCTCGCGCCCGCAGGACGTGATCGGCATGCACTTCTTCAACCCGGCCCCGGCGATGAAGCTGGTCGAGGTCGTCCGTACCGTCCTGACCGCCGACGACGTGCACGCCACGGTCCGCGAGGTGTGCGGCCGGATCAGGAAGCACGCGGTGGACTGCGGCGACCGGGCCGGATTCATCGTCAACGCCCTGCTGTTCCCGTACCTGAACAACGCGATCAAGATGGTGCAGGAGCACTACGCCACGCTCGACGACATCGACGCGGCGATGAAGCTGGGCGGCGGCTACCCGATGGGCCCGTTCGAGCTCCTGGACGTGGTCGGGCTCGATGTGTCGCTGGCCATCGAGAAGGTTCTGCACCGCGAGTTCCGTGACCCGGGCCTGGCTCCGGCGCCGCTGCTGGAGCACCTGGTGGCCGCGGGCTGCCTCGGCCGCAAGACGGGCCGCGGCTTCCGCGAATATGCCCGCCGGTGACCGTCCCGGCGACTGGTTCCGCGTAGGCGAGGACTGGGGCGGACTGCTCGACCCCGCGGCCGCTCCCCCGCCCGCCCAGGGCGGGGGAAGCCCGGGACCTGCGCACCGTCCTGCGCGGATGCAGTACGTTCGGGTCATGCCCCAGCCCGCCAGGTCCTCACGTACACCAGCCACGCCCGATGCACCGGAAAGTGCCGCAGGCAGTCGCGCGGCCGCCCAGCGGCTCAAGATGCGCCGAGAACTGGCGGCCGCGGCGATGGAGCTGTTCTCCACCAAGGGGTACGAGGCGACCACCGTCGACGAGATCGCGGCCGCGGCCGGGGTCGCGCGCCGCACCTTCTTCCGTCACTTCCGCTCCAAGGAAGAGGCGATCTTCCCGGATCACGACGACACCCTGATCCGTGCCGAGGCGGTGCTCAACGCCGCCCCCGCGCACGAGCATCCGCTCGACACGGTGTGCCGCGGCATCAAGGAAGTCATGCGGATGTACGCGGCCCGCCCGGAGATCTCGGTCGCCCGCTACAAGCTCACCCGTGAGGTGCCCACCCTGCGCGAGGCGGAGATCGCCTCGGTGGCCCGTTACGAGCGTCTCTTCACGCGCTACCTCCTCGGCCACTTCGACGAGCACGCGCACGACGACGACGCCAACGACGACCCGCTGCTGGCGGAGGTCGCCGCGTCCGCCGTGGTCACCGCCCACAACCATGTGCTGCGGCGCTGGCTGCGGGCGGGCGGCCAGGGCGATGTGGAGGCCCAGCTGGACCATGCCTTCGCGATCGTCCGCAAGACCTTCGGCAGCGGCATAGGGGCCGGCCGGACGGCGACCACCCCCCAGCCGGCCGCGGCGACGGTCTCCGCGCAGGGCGAGGTCCTGGTGACCGTCGCCCGGACCGACGCCCCGCTGGACCAGGTGATGCGGACCATCGAAGAGGCGCTCAAGGAGCGCTGAGGCCCGCCGCCAGGACCCTTCGCCACTGTGATGACGGCCACCCCCCGGGGTGGCCGTTTTGGCATGTCAGAGCAGGTTTTTCGGCTTCTTTCACCCCGCGTTCGATCGATCATCGCTCATCTGTTACGTAAAGATTTCACCTGAGAGCAACTTCTGGCACTCAGTGCCTTGCGGCCTGACACGCGGTGTCATACGTTCAAGGTGTCCGGCCTGTCCCGACGAGCCCAACGGCTCGCGCGCCGGACGCCTGCGTCACAGGCACCCTCCCGCGCCACAAAGCGCCGCCGCACCGCACCACACGCCGAACCGACGGCACCCACACACACCCTCAGCAGCACCGACGTAACCCTCGAGCGTCCCCCCTCAGGACGCGTATCGCCGGAGGCAACACCGTGACCGTGAAGGACATCCTGGACGCGATCCAGTCGCCGGAATCGACGCCGGCCGACTTCGCCGCTCTGCCGCTCCCCGAGTCGTACCGCGCGATCACCGTGCACAAGGACGAGACGGAGATGTTCGCGGGCCTCGCGACCCGCGACAAGGACCCCCGCAAGTCGATCCACCTGGACGACGTGCCGGTGCCGGAACTCGGCCCGGGCGAGGCCCTGGTGGCCGTGATGGCCTCCTCGGTCAACTACAACTCCGTGTGGACCTCGATCTTCGAGCCGGTGTCGACGTTCAGCTTCCTGGAGCGCTACGGCAAGGTCAGCGAGCTCACCAAGCGCCACGACCTGCCGTACCACATCATCGGCTCCGACCTCGCGGGCGTCGTCCTGCGCACCGGCCCCGGCGTCAACGCCTGGGCCCCCGGGGACGAGGTCGTCGCGCACTGCCTCTCCGTCGAGCTGGAGTCGTCCGACGGCCACAACGACACCATGCTCGACCCCGAGCAGCGCATCTGGGGCTTCGAGACCAACTTCGGCGGCCTCGCCGAGATCGCGCTCGTGAAGTCCAACCAGCTGATGCCGAAGCCCAAGCACCTCAGCTGGGAGGAGGCCGCGGCCCCGGGCCTGGTCAACTCCACCGCCTACCGGCAGCTGGTCTCCCGCAACGGCGCCGGCATGAAGCAGGGCGACAACGTCCTGATCTGGGGCGCCAGCGGCGGACTCGGCAGCTACGCCACGCAGTTCGCGCTGGCCGGCGGCGCCAACCCGATCTGTGTGGTGAGCAGCCCGCAGAAGGCGGAGATCTGCCGCGCGATGGGCGCCGAGGCGATCATCGACCGCAACGCCGAGGGCTACAAGTTCTGGAAGGACGAGAGCACCCAGGACCCGAAGGAGTGGAAGCGCTTCGGCAAGCGCATCCGCGAGCTCACCGGCGGGGAGGACATCGACATCGTCTTCGAGCACCCCGGCCGCGAGACCTTCGGCGCCTCCGTCTACGTCACCCGCAAGGGCGGCACCATCACCACCTGCGCCTCCACCTCGGGGTACATGCACGAGTACGACAACCGCTACCTGTGGATGTCGCTGAAGCGGATCATCGGCTCGCACTTCGCCAACTACCGGGAGGCCTGGGAGGCCAACCGGCTGATCGCGAAGGGCAAGATCCACCCGACGCTGTCGAAGGTCTACTCCCTGGAGGACACCGGCCAGGCCGCGTTCGACGTGCACCGCAACCTCCACCAGGGCAAGGTCGGCGTGCTGTGCCTGGCCCCCGAGGAGGGCCTGGGCGTGCGCGACCAGGAGATGCGCGCCAAGCACCTCGACGCCATCAACCGCTTCCGCGACATCTGAGGACAGCCTCATGACTGAGCGTCAGAAGGACCGGCCGTGGCTCATGCGGACCTACGCCGGTCACTCCACGGCCGAGGCGTCCAACGAGCTGTACCGGCGCAACCTCGCCAAGGGCCAGACGGGTCTGTCCGTCGCCTTCGACCTGCCGACCCAGACCGGCTACGACCCGGACCACATCCTCGCCCGCGGCGAGGTCGGCCGGGTCGGGGTGCCCGTCTCGCACCTCGGTGACATGCGCCGGCTGTTCCAGGACATCCCCCTGGAGCAGATGAACACCTCGATGACCATCAACGCCACCGCCATGTGGCTGCTGGCGCTCTATCAGGTCGTCGCGGAGGAGCAGGGTGCGGACATCACCAAGCTCCAGGGCACGACCCAGAACGACATCGTCAAGGAGTACCTGTCCCGGGGCACGCACGTCTTCCCGCCCGGGCCGTCGCTCCGGCTGACGACGGACATGATCGCGTACACGGTCTCCCACCTGCCCAAGTGGAACCCGATCAACATCTGCAGCTACCACCTGCAGGAGGCGGGCGCGACCCCGGTCCAGGAGATCGCGTACGCGATGTCCACCGCGATCGCGGTCCTGGACGCCGTGCGCGCCGGCGGCCAGGTCCCCGAGGAGCGGATGGGCGAGGTCGTCGCCCGTATCTCCTTCTTCGTGAACGCGGGCGTCCGTTTCGTCGAGGAGATGTGCAAGATGCGCGCCTTCGGCCGCATCTGGGACAAGATCACCCGCGAGCGCTACGGCATCCAGGACCCCAAGCAGCGCCGCTTCCGCTACGGCGTCCAGGTCAACTCCCTGGGCCTGACGGAGGCGCAGCCGGAGAACAACGTCCAGCGGATCGTGCTGGAGATGCTGGCCGTCACCCTCTCCAAGGACGCCCGCGCGCGTGCCGTCCAGCTCCCGGCCTGGAACGAGGCGCTGGGCCTGCCCCGGCCCTGGGACCAGCAGTGGTCGCTGCGGATCCAGCAGGTCCTCGCCCATGAGAGCGATCTGCTGGAGTACGAGGACATCTTCGAGGGCTCGAAGGTGATCGAGACCAAGGTCGAGGCGCTGGTCGAGGAGTCGCTCGCGGAGATCGAGCGGATCCAGGAGATGGGCGGCGCGATGGCCGCCGTCGAGTCCGGCTACCTCAAGTCGCAGCTGGTGGCCTCCCATGCCGAGCGCCGGGCGCGGATCGAGTCCGGCCAGGAGAAGATCGTCGGCGTCAACATCTACGAGTCGACCGAGCCGAACCCGCTCACGGCCGACCTGGACGCCGCGATCCAGACGGTCGACCCCGCGGTCGAGGCCCGGGTGATCGCCGCCCTGGAGCACTGGCGCGGCACCCGCTACCAGCCCCCCTTCAACCACCCGCGCCCCTGCAAGGCGCTGGAGAGGCTGAAGGAGGCCGCCCAGGGCACCGCCAACCTCATGGAGGCCACCCTGGAGTGCGCCCGGGCCGGCGTCACGACCGGCGAGTGGGCCGGGGCGCTGCGCGAGGTGTTCGGGGAGTTCCGGGCGCCGACCGGTGTGTCCTCCGCGCCGGTCGCGGTGACCGCCGAGGAGGGCACCGCGATGGCGCTGGTCCGCCACCGGGTGGCGGAGACGGCCCGCGACCTCGGCGTCGGCAAGCTGCGCTTCCTGGTCGGCAAGCCGGGCCTGGACGGGCACTCCAACGGCGCCGAGCAGATCGCCGTGCGGGCCCGGGACGCCGGGTTCGAGGTGGTCTACCAGGGCATCCGGCTCACCCCGGAGCAGATCGTGGACGCGGCCCTCGCCGAGGACGTGCACGCGGTGGGGCTGTCCATCCTGTCCGGCTCGCACGCCCAGTTGGTGCCGGACGTCCTGGAACGGCTGCGTGTGGCCGGTGCCACAGATATCCCGGTGATCGCCGGTGGCATCATCCCGAAGGGTGACGCCGAACAGCTCCGGGCCGCCGGAGTGGCCGCGGTCTTCACCCCGAAGGACTTCGACATCACCGGGATCATCGGCCGCATCGTCGATGAGATCCGCACAGCGAACAAGCTCGACCCCCTGGAGGTCCCCGCATGACCACGGTCAACCGCCTTCGCCCCCGGCGTTCCTGTCTGGCGGTGCCGGGCTCGAACCCGCGCTTCCTGGAGAAGGCCCAGGGGCTCCCGGCCGACCAGGTCTTCCTGGACCTGGAGGACGCGTGCGCGCCGCTCGCCAAGCCCGAGGCGCGGCACACCATCGTCAAGTTCCTCAACGAGGGCGACTGGACGGGCAAGACGCGGGTCGTGCGCGTCAACGACTGGACGACCGAGTGGACCTACCGCGACGTGGTGACCGTCGTCGAGGGCGCGGGCCAGAACCTCGACTGCATCATGCTGCCGAAGGTGCAGACGCCCCAGCAGATCGTGGCGCTGGACCTGCTGCTGACGCAGATCGAGAAGACGATGGGCTTCGAGGTCGGCAAGATCGGCATCGAGGCGCAGATCGAGAACGCGCAGGGCCTCAACCACGTCAACGAGATCGCGACGGCCTCCCAGCGCGTCGAGACGATCATCTTCGGCCCGGCCGACTTCATGGCGTCGATCAACATGAAGTCGCTGGTCGTGGGCGAGCAGCCGCCCGGCTACCCGGCGGACGCCTACCACTACATCCTGATGAAGATCCTGATGGCCGCCCGCGCCAACAACCTCCAGGCGATCGACGGCCCCTACCTGCAGATCCGCAACATCGACGGCTACCGCGAGGTCGCCCGGCGCGCCGCCGCGCTCGGCTTCGACGGCAAGTGGGTGCTGCACCCGGGCCAGGTGGAGGCGTCCAACGAGATCTTCTCGCCGTCGCAGGAGGACTTCGACCACGCCGAGCTGATCCTGGACGCGTACGACTACTACACGTCCGAGGCGGGCGGCAAGAAGGGCTCGGCGATGCTCGGCGACGAGATGATCGACGAGGCCAGCCGCAAGATGGCCCTGGTCATCTCCGGCAAGGGACGCGCCGCCGGCATGCGGCGCACGTCGAAGTTCGAGATCCCGGAGGCCTGAGCGCGATGCAGTTCGGACGCACCTACGAGGAGTTCGAGGTCGGGGCGACGTACAAGCACTGGCCGGGCAAGACGGTCACCGAGTACGACGACCACCTGTTCTGCCTGCTCACCATGAACCACCACCCGCTCCACATGGACACCAACTATGCGGAGAAGACGACGGACTTCGGCAAGAACGTCGTCGTCGGGAACTACATCTACTCGCTGCTGCTCGGCATGTCCGTCCCGGACATCTCCGGAAAGGCCATCGCCAACCTGGAGATCGAGTCGCTCAAGCACGTGGCGCCGACCTTCCACGGCGACACCCTTTACGGCCAGACGACCGTGCTCGACAAGTGGCCGTCGAAGTCGAAGAACGACCGCGGCATCGTCTACGTCGAGACCAAGGGCTACAAGCAGGACGGCACGCTGGTCTGTGTGTTCCGCCGCAAGGTGATGGTGCCGACCGAGACCTACATCAAGGAGCGCGGCGGCGAGCAGCCGGGCCGCCCCGAGCTCAAGGAGCAGGAGAAGTAGCCATGGCGCGACTCGCCCAGACCGCCGGTCTGACCGACATCCAGCAGGAGATCCTGTCCACCGTCCGGGACTTCGTGGACAAGGAGATCATTCCGGTCGCGACCCAGCTGGAGCACCGCGACGAATACCCCCAGCAGATCGTCGACGGGCTCAGGGAGTTGGGCCTGTTCGGCCTGATGATCCCGGAGGAGTACGGCGGCCTGGGCGAGTCCCTCCTGACGTACGCCCTGTGTGTGGAGGAGATCGCGCGGGGCTGGATGTCGGTGTCCGGCATCATCAACACCCACTTCATCGTGGCGTACATGCTCAAGCAGCACGGCACGCAGGAGCAGAAGGACCACTTCCTGCCGAGGATGGCGGCCGGCGACATCCGCGGCGCCTTCTCCATGTCGGAGCCGGCGCTCGGCTCGGACGTGTCGGCGATCACCTCCAAGGCGGTCAAGGACGGCGACGAGTACGTCCTGAACGGTCAGAAGATGTGGCTCACGAACGGCGGAACGTCGTCTCTGGTGGCCGTTCTGGTGCGAAGTGACGAAGGTCTCTCCCCCGAGGAAGCGGCCGCCAAGCCGCACAAGTCGATGACCACCTTCCTCGTCGAGAAGGAGCCCGGCTTCGGTGAGGTCCGCCCCGGCCTGACCATTCCGGGCAAGATCGACAAGATGGGGTACAAGGGGGTCGACACCACCGAACTCATCATGGATGGCCTGCGGGTTCCCGCCGACCGGGTGCTCGGCGGGGTCACCGGCCGAGGTTTTTACCAAATGATGGACGGCGTCGAAGTCGGCCGCGTCAACGTGGCGGCGCGTGGCTGCGGCGTCGCTCAGCGTGCCTTCGAACTGGGTGTCCATTACGCCCAGCAGCGCCACACTTTCGGCAAACCGATCGCCCAGCACCAGGCGATCCAGTTCAAGCTCGCCGAGATGGCTACCAAGGTCGAGGCCGCCCATGCCATGATGGTGAACGCGGCACGCAAAAAGGACTCCGGGGAGCGAAACGACCTTGAGGCTGGGATGGCGAAGTACCTCGCCTCCGAGTACTGCAAGGAGGTCGTGGAGGATGCCTTCCGGATCCACGGCGGCTACGGCTTCTCCAAGGAGTACGAGATCGAGCGCCTCTACCGTGAGGCCCCGATGCTGCTGATCGGTGAAGGTACCGCCGAGATCCAGAAAATGATCATCGGGCGCAGGTTGCTCGAAGAGTATCGACTCCAGGGCTAGATGTCCTGGTTCGGGGTGTTTTCTTCGAGAAGAAGATCACACCCCGTCAACACTCTTCAGCCGCCGACTCGGCTTCCTGGCTTGCCCAGTTGTGGCCCGCGACCGGTACGATCCCGGGAAAGCCGCCGTCCCCCCTCAGTGCGCGGCATCATCCGCTACGAAGGTCATCCATGCCCCACAGCCAAACCTCTGCACCTCGCGACAGCCGGGCCGGCGTACGCCTCGCGCGCGGAGCATCGCCGTGGCTTCTCCCGACCGTCGCCACCGCAGCCCTCAGCCTGGTCAAGGCGCGCCGCTCCGGCGCCGCCAAGGCCGTGGCCGTGCCCGCCACCGCCCTCGCGGCGGGCATGCTGTGGTTCTTCCGCGACCCCGAGCGCGAGATCGCCCAGGGCCGGGTCATCTCGCCCGCCGACGGTGTGGTGCAGAGCATCATGCCGTGGAAGGACGGGCGCACCCGCGTCGCGATCTTCATGAGCCCGCTCAACGTCCACGTCAACCGCGCGCCCCTCTCCGGCACGGTGACCTCGGTCGAGCACATCCCGGGCGGGTTCGTTCCGGCGTTCAACAAGGAGAGCGAGAACAACGAGCGCGTAGTCTGGCATTTCGACACCGAACTCGGCGACATCGAGATGGTCCAGATCGCAGGCGCGGTCGCCCGTCGCATCGTGCCCTACATCCCTCAGGGGACGAAGGTCGAGCAGGGGGACCGGATCGGTCTGATCCGCTTCGGCTCGCGGGTCGACATCTATCTGCCCGAGGGCGTGGAGGTCGCGGTCGAGGTCGGGCAGAAGACCGTGGCTGGGGTGACTCGCATTGACCGTGATTGATCCGGAGACACAGACGGGCTGGGTGCCCGAGGCGGACGAGGTGGACGAAGAGGAGGAGATGCCCCTCTCTCTCCGCCTCTCGATAGCGGACACCCTCACCCTCGGCAACGCCACATGCGGCTTCATGGCCGTGTACTTCACCACCACCGGCATCCTCATCCCCCACTTCACGGGGAGTGAAGAGGTCGGCATGGCGCGGCACAGCGCGGCCACGGCCGTGATCCTGATGCTGTGCGCGGCCATCTTCGACCTGTTCGACGGCCTGGTCGCGCGCAAGCTGCGCTCCTCGCCGATGGGCGCCGAGCTGGACAACCTCTCGGACCTGATCAGCTTCGGCCTCGCGCCGGCGTACTTCGTGCTGGTCTACGGCATGGTGACCGACGGGGCCCACCAGAAGGTGGCCGCGGTCGGCGCGATCGTGGTGCTGCTGGCGGTGGTGCTGCGGCTTGCGCGCTTCTCGTGCGTGACCCCGCCGAACGGCATGTTCCAGGGCATGCCCTCGCCGTTCGGGGCGCTGACCGTCGTCTCGATCGTGCTGCTGGAGCTGCCCTTCGTGGCGACGCTGCTGGCGGTCCTGGGGACGGCGTGGCTGATGGTGAGCCGGGTGGAGTACCCGAAGCCGCGGGGGCGGCTGGCGGTGGCGATGCTGGCGTGGATCGTGCTCTCGATGGGGCTGCTGGCGGCGTGGGCGTTCGACGCCCCGAGCGGCCAGCTGCTGCTCCAGACGGGCTGCGCGCTGCAGCTGGTCATGGGCGCGGTGATCCCGCTGTTCGCCACGGCGCGCCGGGTGAACAACTTCCGCGACAACCGCCGCGAGGCGCGGGCGGCGCAGCTGCCGTAACGCCGGCACGCGAAGGGCCCCGGACCGATACGGTCCGGGGCCCTTCGCGTTTCCCCGCCCGGGCGAGGAAGGCGCCGCGAGGATCAGCGCAGGAAGTCCTCGGCGATACGCGCGGCCGAGCGCTCCAGAATCGGCCCGGCCTCCGCGATGCACTTCTCGACGTCCGGCTCCAGGTCGGTCAGCGGGTACACGCGCCGGATCCCGGCCCGCCCCAGCGCCTCCGGGGGCAGGGCCAGCCGTCCGCACACCGCGACGACCTCCTTGCCGGCCGCCCGGGCCGCCGCGGCGACGCCGGCCGGGGCCTTGCCGTGCAGCGTCTGCTCGTCCAGGGAGCCCTCCCCGGTGATCACCAGCTCCGCACGCTCCAGCGCCGGCGCGAAGCCGAGGACGTCGAGCATGACCTCGATGCCGGGGCGGAACCGGGCGCCGAGGAGCAGGGCGCCGTAGCCGATGCCGCCCGCCGCGCCCGCGCCGGGGGCCGCGGCGTGCTCGGCGGCCTTGGCTCCGATCGCGCCCTCCAGCACCTTCGCGAAGTGCGCGAGGGCCGCGTCCAGGGTGGCCACGTCGTCCGGTGAGGCGCCCTTCTGCGGGCCGTAGACCGCCGGGGCGCCCGTGGGGCCGGTCAGCGGGTTGTCGACGTCGCTCGCGAGCACCAGCTCGACCGAGCCGAGCCGCGGGTCCAGGCCGGACAGGTCGGCCGAGGCCAGCTCGCCGAGGCCGCCACCACCGGGCGTCACCGGCTGGCCGTCCGCGTCCAGGAACCGCGCGCCGAGCGCGGCGAGCATCCCGGCGCCGCCGTCGGTCGTGGCGCTGCCGCCGACGCCGAAGACGAGGGTCCGGGCGCCCGCGTCCAGGGCGGCCCGCAGCAGCTCCCCGGAGCCGTACGTGGACGCCGTCAGCGGCGCGAAGACGCCCGCCGGGAGCCGCTGGAGGCCGCTGGCCTCCGCCATCTCGACGACGGCCGTGTCACCGCGCAGCGCGAACGCCGCCGTGACCTCGTCGCCGAGGGGCCCCGCGACCCGTACCTCGTGCCGCTCGAAACCGGCCGCGACCGCGGCGTCCACGGTGCCGTCGCCGCCGTCGGCCACGGGCAGCGCCTCGACCTCGACGTCGGGCACGACCTGCCGCAGCCCGGCCGTCACCCGCTCGGCGACCTGCACGGCCGTCAGCGAGCCCTTGAACTTGTCCGCGGCGATGAGCACGCGCTGTGTCACCTGTGATCCCCTTGCTCTCCGGGCCTCGCGCATGTCAAGGCCAGTCGCGCCGCTGCGACCTTAACCGCAGGACACCCTCGCCGTCATGCCCCGCCCGGTCCCTGGACGAGGTGCCCCGGAACCACAGGCCCACACCGCGCCCCGCTGTCCGTGTCCCCCGGAATCGGGTAGACCGGTCGTATGACCCCTGTGGGTATCGAGCCGGAACTCGCCGACCGCGTGCTCGGCGGCTGGCTGGGCCGGATCGCCGGCAACATGCTCGGCAAACCGGTCGAGCACGGCGACCTGTGGACGCGGGACCGGATCGACCGCTACCTGCGGCGGGCCGACGCCCTGCCGCTCACCGACTACCTGCCCGAGCCGCCGCCCGGCGAGGACGACGCCTTCGAGCTGCGCCCGGAGTGGCGCCAGTGCGTGCGCGGCCGGATCCACGGCAGCTGCCGGGACGACGACGTCGACTACGCCATCCTCGGCCTGGACCTGCTGGAGACCCACGGCTTCGGCTTCAGCACCGAGCAGGTCGGCGACCTGTGGCTGCTGCGGCTGCCGTACCTGCAGACCTTCACCGCCGAGCGGGCGGCGTACCGGAACCTCGCCAACGGGCTCAAGCCGCCGCTGACCGCCACCTACGACAACCCCTACCAGGAGTGGATCGGCGCCCTGATCCGGGCCGACATCTACGGCTGGACCTGCCCCGCGGCCCCGCGCCGGGCCGCCGGCCTGGCCCGCCGGGACGCGGTGCTGTCGCACACCGGCAACGGGGTGTACGGCGCGATGTGGGCGGCGGCGCTGGTCTCGGCGGCGTTTGCCGCGCCCACCGTCCGGCACGCGCTGACCGAGGCCCTCACCGTGATCCCGGCGAGCAGCCGCCTCGCGCGCACCGTGCGCCGGGTGATCTCCCTGCACGACACCCGGATGACCTGGGAGGACACGCTCACCACGGTCGCCGAGGAGACCGCGGGGCTCGGCTGGATCCACACCGTCCCGAACGCCGCCGTCCTCACCGCCGGGCTCCTGTACGGCGACGGCGACTTCACCCGCACCATCACGCTGACGGTCCGGGGCGGTCTGGACACCGACTCCAACGGGGCGACCGCGGGCTCGGTGGCCGGGGTGCTGACGGGCGCGGAGGCGATCCCGGCGCAGTGGCGGGACCCGCTGGAGGACACGGTGCGCAGCGCGGTGTTCGGCTTCGACGGGGTGCGGATCAGCGAGCTGGCCGAGCGGACCCTGCGGCTGGCCGGGAGCGAGTGAGGCGGTGGTTACCCTTCCAGGGTGACCACTCAGGACTTCGCCACGTACATCGCGGGGCTGCCCCGCGTCCTCGCCGGTGCCGCCGCCCTGCTCCGGGACGCGCAGGGGCGGGTGCTGCTCGTCGAGCCCAACTACCGGGCGGGCTGGGCGCTTCCGGGCGGTACGGTCGAGTCCGACGACGGTGAGACCCCGCGCCAGGGCGCGCGCCGGGAGACGGCCGAGGAGATCGGCCTCGACGTGCCGCTCGGCCCGCTGCTCGCGGTGGACTGGGTGCACGGCACGGGCCGGCCGCCGCTGGTCGCCTATCTGTACGACGGTGGTGTCCTCGGCGAGGACGACTTCAAGGCGATCCGGCTCCAGGAGGAGGAGCTGCTGTCCTGGCGTCTGGTCCCGCGCGAGGAGCTCACCGGGTATCTGCCGGGCGCCCTGGGCCGCCGGGTGCTGGCCGCGCTGGACGTCCTCGCGGACGGCGGGGGCACGGCGGAGCTGGAGAACGGGCACCGGGCCGGCTGAGCCGGGCCCGGGTCAGCCCTCGACGTCCCGGGGCCGGGCGTCGACCTCGCGCAGCGCGTCGTCGCGTTCGGCGAGGCGGGCCTCGGTGCGGTGACCGCGCGCGATGTAGTCGCGGACGACGAGTTCGACGGCGTCCTGGGGGCTGCCTACGCCCGCCAGGACCATGGCTTCGACGACGAGTTCGGCGTCGAGCGAGACGGTGACCTTGGCCATGCGCGGACGCTACCACTGTCGGCGGCCCGGTGGCCCGAATATCCGTTCGCCGGGCTCCGGCCCCCGGCCTACCCTCGGTGCCATGGCCAAGCCCCTCGTCGCCCTCCTCACCGGCGCCGGTATCAGCACGGACTCCGGGATCCCGGACTACCGCGGGCCGAACGGACTGTGGCGGCGCGATCCGGACGCCGAGAAGCTCGTGACGTACGCGTACTACATGGGCGACCCGGAGATCCGCCGGCGCTCCTGGCAGATGCGGCGCGAGAACGGCACGCTGCGGGCGGAGCCGAACGCCGCGCACCACGCGGTCGCCGAGCTGGAGCGGTCCGGGGTGCCGGTCAGGGTGATCACGCAGAACGTGGACGGGCTGCACCAGCTCGCCGGGATGCCCGCGCGCAAGGTGCTCGAACTGCACGGTTCCGCGCGCGGTGTGGTGTGCACCGGGTGCCATGCCCGCGGGCCGATGGAGGACGCCCTGGCCCGGGTCGAGGCCGGTGAGGAGGATCCGCCGTGCCTGACGTGCGGGGGGATCCTGAAGTCGGCCACGGTGATGTTCGGCGAGCGGCTCGACCCGGTGGTGCTGGGCGAGGCGGTCTCGATCGCCAAGGCCTGCCAGGTGTTCATCGCGGTCGGCAGCAGCCTCCAGGTGCAGCCCGCGGCGGGCCTCGCCGGGGTCGCCGCCGACCACGGGGCACGGCTCGTCATCGTGAACGCCGAGCCGACCCCGTACGACGCACGCGCCGACGAGGTGATCCGGGAGCCGATCGGCACCGCGCTGCCGGAACTGCTGCGCGGGCTCTAGAACAGGGCCGCGCCGCTCTCGAAGCCGAGCAGTTGCTCCTTGCGGGCCAGGCCGCCGCCGTAGCCGGTGAGGCTGCCGTTGGCTCCCACGACCCGGTGGCAGGGGATGATGATGCCGATCGGGTTCCTGCCGTTGGCGAGTCCGACCGCGCGGGAGGCGGCGGGGTTGCCGAGGGCGTCGGCCAGTTGGCCGTAGGAGCGCGTCTCGCCGTAGGGGATCGTGCGGAGCTGGTCCCAGACGCGGCGCTGGAACGGGGTTCCCTTCAGGCGCAGTTCGAGGGTGAACTCCTTCAGCTCGCCCGCGAAATAGGCCGCCAGCTGCTCCCGCGCGGCATGGAGCGCGGTGTCGTCGCGGTGGCCGAAGGTCTCTTCCGGTGGTCGGTGGCGCTGCTCGGTCATGTAGAGGCCGCACAGGACGCCGTCGTCGGCGACCAGGGTGAGGGGGCCGTAGGGGCTGTCGATCATGGTGTGCTGGTACATGGAACGTCCTTAGACCGGGAGGAAGTTGATCGGGTGGCTGTCGGTCGCCCACAGGTACTGGACGGCGTACGCCCGCCAGGGCCGCCAGGCGGCGGCGCGTGCGGTGAGGGCGGCGGGGGTGGAGGGCAGGCCCAACTCGCCTGCCGCGCGGCGGATTCCGAGGTCGGTGGGGAGGAAGGCGTCGGGGTCGCCGAGGGCGCGCATCGCGATGACGTCGACCGTCCAGGGGCCGAAGCCGGGCAGGGCGAGCAGCCGGGCGCGGGCCTCGTCCCAGTCGCTCTCCACTCCCAGGTGGAGTGATCCGTCGGCGAGTTGGCCCACGAGGGTGGTGAGCGTCGCACGGCGGGTGCGCGGCATCGCCAGGGACTCCGGGTCCACCGCCGCCAGCGCCTCGGGCGTGGGGAAGAGGTGGGTGAGGCCGCCCTCGGGGTCGTCGACCGGTTCGCCGTGCGCGGTGACCAGCCGGGCCGCGTGGGTGCGGGCGGCGGCGGTGGAGACCTGCTGGCCGAGGACCGCCCGGACGGCGAACTCCGCCTCGTCGACCGTGCGCGGGACGCGCCGTCCGGGCGCCTTGGCGACCAGCGGCGCGAGCAGGTCGTCCGTGCTGAGCCGCTCGTCGACGGCGACCGGATCGGCGTCCAGGTCGAGCATGCGGCGGCAGCGGCTGATGGCGACGGGCAGGTCGCGCAGATCGCTGAGGGTGAGGCGGCAGCCGATGTGGTCGGGCTTCGGGGTGAGGGAGACGATGCCGTGGCCGTAGGGCAGGCGCAGGGTGCGCCGGTAGGCGCCGTCGCGCCACTCCTCCACGCCCGGTACGGCGGTCGCGGCGAGGTGGCCGAAGAGGTTGTCGGGGTTGAGAGGCGCGCGGAACGGCAGCCGGAGGCCGAGGACGCCCGGGGTGCGGCCCGGGGTGCTGCGGGGTGCGCGGGCGCGCAGGTCGCTCGGGGCGAGGGCGAAGACCTCGCGCACGGTGTCGTTGAACGTACGGATCGAGGAGAACCCGGCGGCGAAGGCGATCTGCGCCATCGGCAGCGGCGTCGTCTCGATCAACAGGCGGGCGGTCTGGGCGCGTTGGGCGCGGGCCAGGGCGAGGGGGCCGGCGCCCAGTTCGGCGAGGAGCTGGCGTTCGACCTGCCGGGTGCTGTAGCCGAGCCGGGCGGCGAGGCCGGGCACGCCCTCGCGGTCCACCACGCCGTCGGCGATCAGCCGCATGGCGCGGGCCACCAGGTCGGCGCGCCGGTTCCACTCCGGGGAGCCGGGGCTGGCGTCCGGGCGGCACCTCTTGCAGGCCCGGAAGCCGGCCTGCTGACAGGCGGCCGCGCTCGGGTGGAACACCATGTTCCCCGGCTTGGGCGCGACCACCGGACAGCTGGGCCGGCAGTAGATGCCGGTGGTCAGGACCGCGGTGTAGAACCATCCGTCGAAGCGCGCGTCCTTGGCCTGGACGGCCCGTACGCAGTGCTCGGTCTGGGTGTGCATCCCCTTCTGCATGCGTCCAGCATCGAGCACGCGCCGGGGGAAGGCTGGCGAGAATCCGACATCAACCTCAGCGGTCCTGGGTCCATGCCGATTCACGCAGAAGCCGCAGTCCGTTGAGGCCGACCAGCACGGTCGAGCCCTCGTGGCCCGCCACGCCGAGCGGCAGCGGAAGGTGTCCGATCAGGTCCCACAGGACCAGGCCGGTGATGAAGACCCCCGCGATGACCAGGTTCTGCACCACCAGCCGGCGGGCGGCCCGGGACAGCCGTACCACCGCGGGCACGGTCGTCAGCTCGTCGCGCACGATCACCGCGTCCGCGGTCTCCAGGGCCAGGTCGGAGCCCGCGCGGCCCATGGCGATGCCGGAGTGGGCGGCGGCGAGGGCGGGGGCGTCGTTGACGCCGTCGCCGACGAAGAGCACCTTGCGGCCCCGCTGCTGCAGGTCGCGTACGGCGTCGACCTTGTCCTCGGGGAGCAGTCCCGCACGGACGTCGGTGAGGCCGGTGGCCTCGGCGACCCGGGCGGCGGCGCCGGCGTGGTCGCCGGTGAGCAGGACGGGGGCGGTGCCGGTCAGGGCGGTGAGGGCGGCCGTGGTGGCGGGGGCCTCGGCGCGCAGGCGGTCGGTGAGGGCGAGGGTGCCGACCGGCGTGCCGTCGCGGTGCACCTGGACGACGGTGGCGTCGCTGTCGGCCTCGGCGCGGCCCACGCTCACCCGGCGCCCGTCGACGGTGGCGGTGACGCCCTGTCCGGGGATCGCGCTGAAGTCCTCGGCGGGCGCGAGGGCGAGGCCCCGGCCGCGGGCGGCGGCGACGATCGCGCGGGCCAGCGGATGTTCGCTGGGGTGTTCGGCGGAGGCGGCGAGCGCGAGCAGGGCGTCCTCGTCCAGGCCGGAATCCGGCAGCGGACGGACGCCGGTCACCTCGGGGGCGCCCTCGGTGAGGGTGCCGGTCTTGTCGAGGGCGGTGGTGTCGATCTCGCCGAGGCGTTCCATGGCGACGGCCGACTTGACCAGGACGCCGTGCCGGCCCGCGTTGGCGATGGCGGACAGCAACGGCGGCATGGTCGCCAGGACCACCGCGCACGGCGAGGCGACGATCATGAAGGTCATCGCGCGCAGCAGGGCGTCGGTGAGTTCGGCGCCGAGGGCGAGGGGGACGCCGAAGACCGCGAGGGTGGCGATCACGATGCCCACGGCATAGCGCTGCTCGATCTTCTCGATGAACAGCTGGGTCGGCGCCTTGGTGCGGGACGCCTCCTCGACGAGGGTGACGATCCGGGCGATCACCGAGTCGGCGGGGTCGCGGTCGACCCGGACGCGCAGGGCGCCGGCGCCGTTGAGGGTGCCCGCGAAGACGTCGTCGCCGGGGCGCTTGAGGACCGGGAGGGGCTCGCCGGTGATGGTGGCCTCGTCGGCCTCGCTGGTGCCGTCGAGGACCCGGCCGTCGGCGCCGATGCGTTCGCCGGGGCGGATCAACAGCACGTCACCGACGCCGAGTTCGACGGTCGGTACGGTCTCCTCGCCCGCCTCGGTGACCCGGGTCGCGGTGGTGGGCGCGAGGTCGAGCAGGCCGCGCACGGAGTCGGCGGTGCGGGCGGTGGCCAGGGCTTCCAGGGCGCCGGAGGTGGCGAAGATGACGATCAGCAGGGCGCCGTCGAGGACCTGCCCGATCGCGGCGGCGCCGAGTGCCGCGACGATCATCAGCAGATCGACGTCCAGGGTCTTCTCGCGCAGCGCTCGCAGCCCTTCGAGCGCGGGCTCCCAGCCGCCGGTGAGGTAGGCGACGGCGTACAGCGGGCCGTAGGCCCAGGCGGGGGCGCCGGTCAGGTCGAGGGCGAGGCCGAGCAGGAAGGCGACGGTCGCGGCGAGCGCCCAGCGGGCCTCGGGCAGGGCGAGGATCCGGGTACGGCGGCGGGGGGCCGCCGGGGCGGGTGCGGGGGCGTGGGTGGGGGCGAGTGCGGTGGACACGCGGGCCACCATACAGGAACACATGAAGACTCATTCATCTGTTCATGTGTGGTGGGTAGGATACGCCCATGGGTCATGGAGCCGTCACCACCACCGCGGATGAGCGCGTACGCCTGGACGCGGACAATGTCGCGAAGGTGGCGACCACCCTCCAGGCCCTGTCCACCCCCTCCCGCCTGCTGATCCTCGCGCGGCTGCGCGAAGGACCGCTGCCGGCCACCGAGTTGGCCGCGGAGGTGGGCATGGAGCAGTCCGCCTGCTCGCACCAGCTGCGGCTGCTGCGCAATCTGGGCCTGGTGGTGGGTGAGCGGCGCGGCCGGTCGGTCGTGTACGCGCTGCACGACCACCATGTCGCCGAACTCCTCGACCAGGCCGTCTATCACGTGGAGCATCTGCGGCTGGGGATCAGTGACGCCACGGAGTGAGGGTTACGCGGTGACCTCGTCCTCGGCCACGAAGTCGACGATCGCGAGCGCGAGGAGCAGGGTGAGAGCCAGGCCGACGACGACCCAGCCGGTCGGATAGGGCCACAGCACGAACGTCAGGACCGCCGCGGCCACCAGCAGCCAGGAGATCCAGGCGCGGTAGCGGTGGGTGAAAGGTCCCACTGGTCCGGTGCGCAGGCCCGCCCGGTCGGCCGTCGAGCGCACGGCGCCGATGCCCGCGTGCCACATCTGCCGTACGAATCCTGCCCGGCGGCCGGGTCCGGTGAGCCAGGCGGCGAGGGCGACGACCACACCGAGGGCGAGCGCCACGCGGATGCCGGTGCGCAGGAAGCGGACCATGGTGTTGTACACGGCCTCGGCGGCGGGCTGCGAGATGCCGGAGGGCAGGGCGTCGAGATACACGATGCGGAAGACGGTCAGGGCGATGCCGAGCAGGCCGGCCGCGAAGGCGAAGCCGAGCGCGCCCGCGATCAGGGCCCGGCGGCGGTGCGTGGCCAGCAGGACCCCGCCCGCGATCAGCAGCACGGAGACGATCGGGAGCCAGAATCCGGTGAGCTGCAGCAGCCGGAACCCGGTACGGGCCTGGCCGATGTCCTCCGACTTGATGACCGTGAAGTCGGTGTGGATCTCGGGGATCTTCCCCGCGACCGTCAAGCCGTCGTCGACGAGACGCTTCTTGACCTCTGCGACGACCGGACCGAGGTCGATGGTCACCGCGTCGCCCTCCACCTTCACCGCGCCGCCGCCCTCGCCGGTCAGCGCCTTGACGACGGCCTTGTGGACCCGGCGGTTGGCCTCGGCCCAGATGCGGTCGAAGGTGTCCGAGGCGATGACCGCCTGTGCCTTGTCGTGCACGAAGCTGCGGACCGCGTTCTCCAGCGAACCGCCCAGCTGTCCCAGGGCCTTCTCCACCAGCGGCCGGTCCGCGGCCGGGGTCTGCGACAGCAGCGCCTTCAGGTCGAGATGGGCCATCACGGCATCGCTGACCCGCCCCGCCACGGCGTTCTGGATGTCCCGGTCACGCGCGAGGGGTTCGACCGTGTCGACGTAGCGGTCGCTGTCCCGCGTGATGTCGGCGGTCCACGCCGCGAGGGCGCCCAGCGGGGTGAGGATGCAGCCCAGGACGATGAGCAGGGCGGCGAGCAGCGACTTGACGCGGTGCCGTCGCGGACGCACGGCGCGCTCGGCCTCCAGCGCTTCGACTCGGGCCCGCAGCCGCTCCAGCTCCGCCTGAGGCCCTCTCGGCAGCTCCCCGTCACCTGCCATACCGGTCTCCCTCCTGTGCCCTGGGGTCAGCAGACCCCGGGGGCGGGAGGGCGGCGACCGTGACGGGCCGTCCGGGTGAGGCTGGGGGGTGGGGCCGGGGGCGGCCCGGTCATACCGGCTGGACTCGGGCTGCCTGTTCCGGGTCGGCGTTGATCGCGCGGTGGGCCCGGAAGGCCAGGGTGTCAGCCCGGCGCAGGCCTTCCAGAGGGTGGGCGCCGTGCTCCGGGAGGGTCAGGTGGTCAGGGGAGTTGGGCGGTGAACGTCTCGTAGGCCCGTTCGTCGAACAGGACGAACGTCACCTCCTCGACCTCCGTCGGCGTCGTCCGGACCGTCTCGACCGCGATCCGGGCCGCGTCCGCCATGGGCCAGCGGTAGACGCCGGTGGAGATGGCCGGGAAGGCGACGGTGCGGGCGCCCAGTTCGTCGGCCACGGCCAGGGATGCGCGGTAGCAGGAGGCGAGGAGGTCGGAGCGGTCCTCCGTGGGGCTGAAGACGGGGCCGACGGTGTGGATCACCCAGCGGGCGTCCAGGTCCCCGGCCGTGGTGGCGACCGCCCGGCCCGTGGGCAGGCCCCTGCCGTACCGGGAGGCGCGCAGCTTGCGGCACTCCTCCAGGATCGCCGGTCCGCCCCGGCGGTGGATCGCGCCGTCCACTCCGCCCCCGCCGAGCAGGGAGGAGTTGGCGGCGTTGACGATCGCGTCGGCGCTCTGGCGGGTGATGTCGCCCTGGACCAGCGTGAGGGTGGTCATGTCTGCCTCAGCCTCCTCCAGACGGCCTTCGCCGCGTTGTGTCCCGACATCCCGTGCACCCCGGGTCCGGGCGGGGTGGCGGAGGAGCAGATGAAGACCGCCGGATGCGGAGTGCCGTAGGGGAACAGGGAGATCTTGGGCCGCAGCACGAGCTGGAGTCCGGAGGCCGCGCCGGAACCGATGTCACCGCCCACGTAGTTGGCGTTGCGAGCGGCGAGCTCGGGCGGCCCTGCGGTGGCGCGGGCGAGGACGCGGTCGCGGAAGCCCGGGGCGTAACGCTCCAGTTGGCGTTCCATCGCGTCCGTGAGGTCGCCGGTCCAGCCGTTGGGCACATGGGCGTACGCCCAGAACACCTGCTTGCCCTCCGGGGCCCGGCTCGGGTCGACGACGCTCGGCTGGGCCGTGATCATGAACGGCCGGTCGGGCGCCCGGCCCTCCCGGGAGGCGGCGCGCAGCGCGGCGCCGATCTCCGCGCTGTCGGCCCCGATCTGCACGGTCCCCGCGCGGCGGGCCTCCGGCGCGGTCCACGGGACCGGTCCGTCCAGCGCGTAGTCGATCTTGAAGACGCCCGCGCCGTACCGGTAGGTGTCGTAGTAGCGGCCGAGCCCGGCGATCCGAGCCAGGGCGGTGGGTGAGGTGTCGAAGACGTACGCGCGCGCGGGCGGCAGGTCGTCGAGCCGCTTGACCTCGTAGTCGGTGTGGATCGCGCCGCCGAGGTCGCGCAGATACGCGGCCAGCGCGTCCGAGATCGCCTGGGAGCCGCCCCGGGCCACCGGCCAGCCGCGGGCGTGCGCGGCCAGCGCGAAGACCAGGCCCACGGCGCTGGTGGCGAAGCCGTTCAGCGGGGCCATCACATGGGCCACCAGACCGGCGAACAGGGTCTTGGCGCGCTCCCCGTGGAAGCGGCGGGTCTGCCAGGTCGAGGGCGGCAGGCCCGCGAGGCCGAAGCGGGCGAGCGTGACCGGATCGCGGGGCAGCGCGGTCAGCGGCAGGGACATGAAGTCCCGGAGCAGGGTGTCCCAGCGCGGCAGGAACGGCTGGACCAGCCTGCGGTACGCCCCCGCGTCCCGCGCGCCGAACGAGGCGGCCGTCTCCCCGACCGAGCGGGAGAGCACGGCGGCGGTGCCGTCGGGGAACGGGTGCGCCATCGGCAGGTCGGCGTCCAGCCACCGCAGGCCGTACCGCTCCAGGGGAAGGGCCCGGAACGCCGGGGAGTTGGCGCCGAGCGGATGCACCGCCGAGCACGGGTCGTGGCGGAACCCGGGGAGGGTGAGTTCCTCGGTGCGGGCTCCCCCGCCGACGGTGTCACGCGCCTCGAACAGGGCGACGGAAAACCCGCGGCGGGCCAGCTCCACGGCAGCGGTCAGTCCGTTCGGCCCCGCACCCACCACTACCGCGTCGAGCATCGACGGCACCTTCGGACTCCTTCGTCAGCCGATGGCCATGCGAGGTCAGGATATGCCGGGCCCGCCCACGGGCAGGGCCGGGCCCTATCGGATCGCGCCGCTCGGTGGGTCAGGGCGCCGCTCGCCCCAGAAGCTCCCGCACCCGCCTCGCCGTGGCCGCGTCCCGCGCCGCCGTGAACGGCAGGGCGTTGCCGCCGGTGATGCGGAACGGCTCGCCGGTCAGGGTGAGATGGGCGCCGCCCGCCTCCTCCACGAGCAGCAGGCCCGCCGCGTGGTCCCAGGCCGCTTCCCAGCTGAACGCGACCGCGTCCGACTCGCCCCGCGCGACGGCCAGGTACTCCAGGCCCGCCGAGCCGCAGGCACGCGGCGCCACACCCTCGCTCCACAGGCCGAGCAGGGCCTGCTTCTGCTCGTCGGTGGTGTAGTCCGGGTGGGACGTCGCCACCCGCAGGTCGCGGCCCGCCTCCGGCGCACCGGAGTGCAGCCGCTCGCCGTCGAGCCAGGCGCCCCGGCCGCGTATCGCGGTGGCCAGCTGGTCGCGGGCCGGCGCGTAGGTCCAGGAGGCGAGCAGCTCGCCGCCCTGGGCCAGCGCGACGAGGGTGCAGAATCCGGGGTCGCCGTGGACGAACTGGCGGGTGCCGTCGACGGGGTCGACGATCCAGACGGGCGCCTCGCCCTGTATCGCCGCGTAGGTCGCGGGGTTGGCGTGCACCGCCTCCTCGCCGACCACGACGGAGCCGGGCAACAGCGCGCCGAGCGCTTCGGTGAGGTACTGCTCGGCCCTGCGGTCGGCGTCCGTCACCAGGTCGTGCGGTCCGCTCTTCTGGTCGACTTCGTGCGCGGCGAGCTTCCGCCAGCGCGGCACTATCTCCCGGGCGGCGGCCTGGCGGACTGCTTCCTCCACGTCAGAGGCGTGCCGAGCGAGAAACTCGTCGATGGTTTCCGTGTCTACGATCATGTCTCCATGAGAGCACGCCCCACTGACAATCCCCGCCCCGCCAGTAAAAACCGGGTGGAATCAGCGTGAACAGGCAGATTCACACCGGGCATCCCGAATCGGCGTGAATACGTCGGTTGATGCCGGGCCTCCCCCGGCCGTCACCGTCCCACGGCGTACCCCTGCATCCCCCGCGGATTGGCCGCCGCCGACAGCACCCCCGTGTACGGATCCCGTGCGACCGCGCACAGCCGCCCCTCCGACCAGGGGTCGCCGACCGTCACCCGGTGCCCCCGCCCGAGCAGGTCCTCGATCACGTCAGCGGCCATGCGTGACTCGACGGTCACGCTGCCCGGCCGCATCCCGCGCGGGAAGAAGGAGCCGGGGAAGCTGTCGTTGTGCCAGTTCGGGGCGTCGATCGCGCCCTGGAGGTCGAGGCCGCCGCGCACCGGCCCGCGCAGCGCCACCGCCAGGAAGAAGTGCAGCTGCCACTGGTCCTGCTGATCGCCGCCGGGCGTGCCGAAGGCCAGGACCGGCTCCCCGTCGCGCAGGGCGAGCGAGGGCGAGAGCGTGGTGCGCGGGCGCCGCCCCGGGGTCAGCGAGGCGGGCAGCCCCTCCTCCAGCCAGGTCATCTGGAGCCGGCTGCCGAGCGGGAAGCCCAGTTCGGGCACGACGGGGTTGGACTGGAGCCAGCCGCCGCTGGGCGTGGCCGAGACCATGTTGCCCCAGCGGTCGACGACGTCCAGGTGGCAGGTGTCGCCCCGGGTGGCCCCGTCCCCGCCCACCTGGGGCTCGCCGGGCACGGGTGAGGCCGGGTGCCGGGCGACCGTGGGCTCACCGGCGCCGGGTGCCGGGAGGGAGGCGTCGTCGAGCACCACGCGCGCGTGCGCCGACAGCCTGGGCTGCCGCCCGCCGGGGCTGCCGGGCCGCAGCTCGTGGGAGGCGCCGGTGCCCACGAGCGTCCGCCGGTGCGCGTTGTACCGCGCGGACAGCAGCTCCCCGACCGGTACCTCGCCCGCGTCCCCGTACCAGGCCTCCCGGTCGGCCATGGCGAGCTTGCAGCCCTCGATCAGCAGGTGGACGTAGCCGGCGGAGCCGTAGGGCGGCAGCTCGGCGGGGAGCAGCGCGAGCTGCTGGAGCAGCACCGGGCCCTGGCTCCAGGGGCCGGGCTTGCACAGCGTCCAGCCGTTCCAGTCGTACGTCACCGGTGCCTCGTACGTCGCGGACCAGCCGGCCAGGTCGTCGGCGGTGAGGGTGCCGGTTTGGCGCTCGCCGCTGGTGTCCAGGGTGGGCCGCCGGGCCTGCCGGACGAGCGCCTCGGCGATGAATCCGGTGCGCCACACCTGGCGGGCCGCCTCGATCCGCGCCTCCCGGTCGCCGGCCCCTTCCACCTCGGCGAGCAGCCGCTTCCAGGTGGCGGCGAGGGCGGGGTTGCGGAACAGCCGTCCGGGGCGCGGCGGCGTGCCGTCCGGCAGGTACACCCGCGCCGACGACGTCCACTCCGTCTCGAACAGCTCCCGTACGGCCTCGACGGTGGCGCCGACGTTCTCCACGGGCGCGTGTCCGTGTTCGGCGTATCCGACGGCGTACTTGAGCACGTCGGCGAGGGACTTGGTGCCGTGGTCGCGCAGGAGGAGCATCCAGGCGTCGAAGGCGCCGGGCACCGCGGCGGCGAGCGGGCCGGTGCCCGGGACCAGGTCCAGGCCGAGTCCCCGGTAGTGCGCGACGGTCGCGCCGGCCGGGGTGACGCCCTGGCCGCACAGCACCCGTACCTCGCCGCCCGCCGGGGCGAGCAGGATCGGGACCTCGCCGGCCGGGCCGTTCAGGTGCGGCTCGACGACGTGCAGGACGAACGCCCCCGCCACGGCGGCGTCGTAGGCGTTGCCGCCGTCCTCCAGCACCGCCATGGCCGACTGGGAGGCCAGCCAGTGGGTGGAGGACACCATGCCGAAGGTGCCCTGGAGCGTGGGGCGGGAGGTGAACACGGACGGGCTCCTCACTGCGCGGCTGCCGGTCGGGCGATCGTACGCGGGTCACTTCCCGCCGCGCGCTGTCGCCGGCCCCGGCTCAGTTCCCGCCGCGTGCCGTCACCAGTCCCGACTCGTAGGCGAACACCACCAGTTGGGCGCGGTCGCGGGCGCCCAGTTTGGTCATGGCGCGGCTGACGTGGGTCTTGGCCGTGTAGGGGCTGATGACCATGTGCTCGGCGATCTCCTCGTTGCTCAGGCCGCGGGCGGCCAGCGCCGTCACCTCGCGTTCGCGGCGGGTGAGGCCCTCCAGGCCGGGGGCGGTGGCCCGGTCCGGGGGGCGGGCGACGAACTCGCCGATGAGCGTGCGGGTCACCGACGGGGACAGCAGTGCCTCGCCGCGTGCCACGACCTCGATCGCCTGGAGCAGGTCGGCCGGTTCGGTGTCCTTCAGCAGGAAGCCGCTCGCGCCCGCGCGCAGCGCCTCGAAGACGTACTCGTCGTGGCCGTAGTTGGTGAGCATCACCACGCGGACGTCCGCGAGGGCGGGGTCGGCGGCGATCAGGCGGGTCGCCTCGATACCGGTCATCACCGGCATCTGTACGTCGATCAGGGCGATGTCGGGGGCCTGCGCGCGGACGAGGGCCACGCCCCGCTCCCCGTCGGCCGCCTCGCCGACCACCTCGATGCCGTCCTCGGCGTCCAGCAGGGCCCGGAACCCGGCCCGCATCAGCGCCTGGTCGTCGACCAGCGCGACCCTGATCATCCTGCCTCCCCCAGCGGCAGCCGCGCCCGCACCGAGAAGCCGCCCTCCGCGCGCGGGCCCGCGTGCAGCGTGCCGCCGAGGGCGGTGACGCGCTCCCGCATGCCGGTGAGCCCGATGCCGGGCACCGGCGGACGGTCCGGGACGGCGTTGCCGTCGTCGTCCACCCGGATCGTCACGTCCTGCCGGCCGTAGGCGAGTTCCACGCTGACCTGCGCCTGTCCCGCGTGCCGTGCCGCGTTGGTGAGCGCCTCCTGGACGATGCGGTAGACGGCCCGGTCCACGGTCGCGGGCAGCGGGCGGGCGTCCCCGGTCACCGCCAGCTCGGCCGCGAGGCCCGCCGCCCGGGCCCGTTCCACCAGCAGCGCCGGGTCGCCGCCCGGCTCGTCGGTGCGCAGCACCTCCAGGGTGGCCCGCAGTTCGCGCATGGCCTCCCCGCTCGCCTCCTGGATGGCGAGCAGGGCGGGCGGCACCTCCTCGCCGCGCTTGCGGGCGAGGTGCACGGCGACGCCGGCCTGGAGCTTCACGATGGAGATGCTGTGCGTGAGCGAGTCGTGCAACTCCCTGGCTATCCGCAGGCGTTCCTCACCGGCCCGGCGCAGGGCGGCCTCCTCCCGGGTGCGCTCGGCCTCCACGGCGCGCTGTTCGGTCTGGCGCAGGTAGGCCTGCCAGTTGCGGTCGGCGAGCCCGGTCACCACCGCGCACAGGAACCAGCCCGCGAGCAGCGCGGACTTCTCCAGCACCTCCTGGGTGCCGGGTCCGGTGGCGAGGTGCGCGGCGAGGAAGGCCCCGGCCGCCGCCCCCGCGAGGGCCCGGTGGCCGACCCGGGCCGCCGTGTGCACGGCGCCGATGACGGGCAGGGCGGCCAGGGTTCCGGGCTGGGCGTGCAGCACGTAGGCGGCGCCGCTCACGGTGGCGACCGCCAGCACGGCCCGGGGCGCCGCCCGGTGGAACGCGAGCGCCGCACAGCCCGCGGCCGCGAGCGCGTAGTCCACGAGCGCCGCACCGTCCGCCGTGGCCAGCACCAGGGCGCCGACGACGACCGCCAGGGCCGCGTCGGCGAGCTGCGCGCGTGTGACCGTGATCCCGCTCATGACGGCACAGTAGACGCCCGCACCGACACCGGCGTCAGCCCTGTGGACAACTCCGGCACTACTCCCCCCGCAGTAGTTCCCGCTCCCCGGCGACCCGCGCGGAGCAGCGTCAACTCCCTTCGGCCGTACGACGACCGCGGGCCCCCGCCCGGAGCACGCTGCTGCCCATGACCACACCCTTCCGTTACACCCGGCCCGTGCCGCCCAAGGCGGCCACCGGCCGTGTCACCGAGGTCTACCGGCAGCTCTCGCATGACTTCGGCATCGACGAACCGGTCACCTTCGTGGTGCTCTCCTCGGCACCGGAAATCCTCACCGCCACCTGGGCGTTGATGCGCGAGTCGCTGATCGCGGGCCCCGGCGGCCGGACCGGCAAGGAGCTCGCGGCGCTCGGGGTGTCCCAGGCCAACCAGTGCCCGTTCTGCGTGGACGCCCACACCGTGCTGCTGCACGCCACCGGCGACCACACCCTCGCCGAACGCCTGGTGCGAGGAGAGCGCCCGGAGAACGAGGAGCACGCGCGCGTACTGGAGTGGGGCAGGCGGACCCGGGTGCCCAGCCCCGCGTCGCAGCCGTACCCCTTCCCCCGTGCCCACGCCCCCGGGTACGTCGGCACGGCGCTCGCCTTCCACTTCATCAACCGGATGGTGTCGGCCCTGGTGAACGGGGGCCTGATGCCGGCGAACGCCCAGCGGCTGAGGGTGGTGCGCAGCCTGGCCGGCCGTTCGCTCTCCCGGACCGTGCGCCGCACGGCCGTGCCCGGCGCGTCGCTCGCACTGCTGGACAGCCTTGAGCCCGGCGAGGCTCCCGCGTGGGCGGGCGACCGTGCCGTGGGACCGGCCTACGCGGCGCTGCTGCGGGCGGCCATGGCGGGCGCCGAGCTGCTCGACGCCGACGAGCGGGCCGTCGTACGGGAGCGGCTGTGGCACTGGGACGGGCGGCATCCGGGACCGGCGCTCGAAGGGTTCCCGGACCGCCGGGAACGGCCGGGGGCGCGGCTGGCGCTGCTGGCCGCCCTCGCGCCGTACCGGATCACCGACGAGGACGTGGCGGCCTGGCGGCGGCCCGAGCACACCGACCACTGCCTGGTGCACCTCGTGGCCTACGGGGCGTTCACGGCGGTGGACCGGATCGAGTCCGCGCTGAGCCGGTCCATCGCACGGACATAACAGGGCAGAGCGCGCACGGGCGGTGGGCCTGCGTCACCGCCCGTGCACGGAGCGAGTTGACCCTTCCGCCCCACAGTCAGTCGTGCGAAACTGCCGTCCCGTCCGCAGTGCGGACCCCCTCCGCACCGTCCCCCACGAAAAGTGCGCCGTGCGTTCCTACCCCCTCCCGCTCGCCCTCACCGCCCGCCTGTCCCCCGTCGTGGTGCTCGCCGTGGCGGGCTGGGCGCTGACGTCCGGCCCGTTCGCCGCGGAACCGGAGGCCGCCGCGCCGCAGGCGCAGCAGAGGACGGAGCACAAGTCCGCCTCGGCACCCTCGACCTCGGCCGCCTCGAAGACGTACACCGGGGCCCCCGCGCCCTGCGACAGCGTCTCCTCGGCCACGGTCAAGTCGCTGGTTCCGGGCGCCAAGGCCGCCGGCAAGGAGATCCCGTCCACGGACGCCGAACTGCGCCGCACCTGCTCCTGGAACGCGCTCCAGGGGTACGACTACCGCTGGCTCGACGTCTCCTTCGAGATCACGGACTCGGACGAAGCGGCACAGAAGTCGTACCAGCAGCGAGTCGAGGACAAGAGCGGCGGAGGGGATGTTCCGGGCCTCGGGGACGCGGGGTATTCGGTGGTGAACCTGACCACCGAGGACAAGCAGCAGACCCGCGAGGGCGTGGTGCTGGCCCAGGTGTCCAACGCGCTGGTCGTCGTCACCTACAACGGCAGCGACTTCGAGACGAAGCAGGCGCCCGGCTCGGACGAGATCAACAAGGGCGCCATCAAGGCCGCCAAGGAGGCGGTGGCGGCGCTGGAGGACGGCCGGACGGGCTGACCGTCCTCCCGCGGGCCCGCTAGACGCTGCTCCGACGCGGCAGCATCAGCGCGAGATACAGCACCATCGAGGTGCCCAGACCCACCGCCCAGCCGTAGTCGGCGAGCGAGGAGAGCGCGGGGACGGGCGTGCCGTCGATCAGCGGGTCGAAGTCCGCGCCGCCGATGGCGAGCACACCGCCGGCCAGGAAGGCCACGACGGCCCGCCAGTTCCAGCCGCCCTCGTACCAGTAGCGCCCGCCGGTGCGGTACAGGTCGGTCAGGTCGAGCCGGGCGCGGCGCAGGATCCAGTAGTCGGCGATGACGATGCCGGCGACCGTGCCGAGCAGTCCGCCGACCAGGCCGAGCCAGGTGAAGATGTAGCCCTGCGGGTCGGAGTACAGCTTCCAGGGGAAGATCAGCACGCCGAGGACGCAGGTGGCGAGGGCGCCGGCGCGGAAACTGATCTTCCGAGGCGCGATGTTGGAGAAGTCGAAGGCCGGGGAGACCAGGTTGGCGGCGATGTTCACCGACAGGGTCGCCACCAGCACGGTCACCAGGGCGAAGAGCAGTCCGACCACGTTGTCGGTCTTGGCGGCCAACTGCACCGGGTCCCAGATCGGTTCGCCGTACACCGCCGCCGAGCCGGAGGTGACCATCACCGACAGGAACGCGAACAGCGTCATGGTCGTGGGCAGTCCGAGAGCCTGTCCCCAGGTCTGGGCCTTCTGACTCCTTCCGTACCGGGTGAAGTCCGGGATGTTCAGGGAGAGCGTGGACCAGAAGCCGATCATGCCCATGAGGGAGGGCCAGAACAGCTTCCAGAAGTCGCCGCCCCAGCCGAGCTTCGAGGGCTGGTCCAGCAGCGGGCCGAAGCCGCCGGCCTTCTCGCTCATCCACCACAGCATCACGAAGGCGCCGACCAGCACGAAGGGCGCCGCCCAGTTCTCGAACCGGCGGATCGTCTCCATGCCCCGGTAGATGATCGCGACCTGGATCGCCCAGAAGATCGCGAAGGACAGCCACATGGTCCAGGCGTACCCGCCGATCCTCCCCGCGTCGGCCCAGCCGTCCCCGATCAGCTTCCCGGCCAGGAAGAAGATCGCCTCGCCGCCGATCCAGGTCTGGATGCCGAACCAGCCGCAGGCCACCAACGCCCGTACGACGGCGGGCAGGTTGGCGCCGCGGATGCCGAAGGAGGCGCGCGCGAACACCGGGAAGGGAATGCCGTACTTGGGTCCGGCGTGCCCGGTGAGCAGCATCGGCACCAGCACGATCACATTGGCCAGCGCGATGGTGAACACCGCCTGCTTCCAGTCCATGCCGACGGCGATGAGCCCGGAGGCCAGGGTCCAGGAGGCGGTGTTGTGGGCCATGCCGACCCACAGGGCGGAGAAGTTGTACGTGGTCCAGGTCCGCTTCTCCACCGGGACCGGGAGCAGGTCGTCGTTGGCGTAACGGCCGCTGGGCGGCGGGGACCCCGGGGCGAGCTCCACCCGGCCGTCGGCCAGGGTGACTTGGGAGGACGGCGGTATCGCCGTGGGAGCGGTGTCGGTCATGGGCAGGCCAATCAGGGACGGTGGGACGGGAAAGGCCGTGCGGGTGGCGCCGATGGGGGGGTGCGCTGAGGGAATGCGCCCTGGGCCCCCTCCCCGGGACGGCGGGAAGGGGGTGTCGGGAGGGAGGTCAGCCGCGGAGCGCGGGGATGACGTGGGCCCCGTACGCGTCGATGACGGCTTCCTGGGCGTCGTGCATGTCGTAGACGGCGAACTGGTCGACACCCAGCTCGCGCAGGGCGGTCAGCTTCTCGATGTGCTTGCCGACGGGACCGATGAGGCAGAACCGGTCGACGATCTCGTCCGGCACGAAGGCGGTGTCGGGGTTGTCGGCCCGTCCGTGGTGGGAGTAGTCGTACCCCTCACGGGCCTTGATGTAGTCGGTGAGTTCATCGGGTACGGCGGCGGAGTGCTCGCCGTACTTGGACACCAGGTCGGCCACGTGGTTGCCGACCATCCCGCCGAACCAGCGGCACTGCTCACGGGCGTGGGCGAGGGCCGCGGGCGAGTCGTCGTCGGTGACGTACGCGGGGGCGGCGACGCAGATCCTCACCTCGTCGGCCCGGCGTCCCGCGGCGACGGCCGCGTCCTTGACCGCCTTGACCATGTACTCGGTGAGGTACAGGTCGGCGAGCTGGAGGATGAAGCCGTCCGCCTCCTCGCCGGTCATCTTCAGCGCCTTCGGGCCGTACGCGGCCATCCAGACGGGGAGTTCGGCGCCCGGCTTGATCCACGGGAACCTGATCACCGTGCCGCCGAGGTCGGCCTCCTCGCCGCTGCCGAGGGCGCGGATGACCTTCATGGCCTCGCTGATCCGGGCGAGGGTGTTGGGCTTGCGGCCGGCCACCCGCATCGCGGAGTCGCCGCGGCCGATGCCGCAGATCGTGCGGTTGCCGAACATGTCGTTGAGGGTGGCGAAGGTGGAGGCGGTGACCTCCCAGGTGCGGGTGCCCGGGTTGGTGACCATGGGCCCGACCGTCAGCTTGGTGGTGTGGGCGAGGATCTGGCTGTAGATCACGAACGGTTCCTGCCACAGCACGGCGGAGTCGAAGGTCCAGCCGTGGGTGAAGCCGTTGCGCTCGGCCCGCTTCATCAGGCTGACGACCTTCGAGGCGGGCGGGTCGGTCTGCAGGACGAGTCCGAAGTCCATGTGCGCCACTCCTAGATGAGGTACTGACAGGTGGAGCGGGGCGTGTAGACCCCGTGCCCGGCGCGGCCGGTGTACTCCCGCTCGCTGATGACGACTTCGCCGCGCGAGAGGACCGTCTCCACCCGGCCGGTGATGCGCCTGCCCTCGTAGGCCGAGTAGTCGACGTTCATGTGGTGGGTGTCCGCCGAGATGACCTGCTCGGCGCCCGGGTCGTAGATGACGACGTCGGCGTCGGAGCCGGGCGCCAGGGTGCCCTTCTTCGGGTACATGCCGAACATCCGGGCCGGGGTGGCGCAGGCGATCTCGATCCACCGGCGACGCGAGATGTGCCCGTCGACCACGGCCTGGTGGAGGAGGTCCATACGGTTCTCCACCCCCGGCAGACCATTGGGGATCTTGGAGAAGTCACCCCGGCCGAGCTCCTTCTGGCCCACGAAGCAGAACGGGCAGTGGTCGGTGGAGACGACCTGGAGGTCATTGGTGCGCAGCCCCTGCCAGAGCCTGGCCTGGTGCTCCCTGGGGCGCAGCGGCGTGGAGCAGACGTACTTGGCGCCCTCGAAGCCGGGCTCGGCGAGGTTGTCGGTGGACAGGAACAGGTACTGCGGGCAGGTCTCGCCGAAGACGTTGAGCCCGTCGTCGCGCGCTCGCGCCAGCTCGGCGACCGCCTCCATCGCCGAGACGTGCACGACGTACAGCGGCGCGCCCGCGACCTGCGCGAGCCGGATGGCGCGGTGCGTGGCCTCGGCCTCCAGCAGTGCCTTGCGCACCTCCCCGTGGTAGCGCGGGTCGGTCTCCCCGCGCGCCAGGGCCTGTTCCACCAGCACGTCGATGGCGATGCCGTTCTCGGCGTGCATCATGATCAGGCCGCCGTTCTCGGCGGAGCGCTGCATGGCGCGCAGGATCTGGCCGTCGTCACTGTAGAAGACGCCCGGGTAGGCCATGAACTGCTTGAAGGAGGTGACGCCCTCCTCCACCAGCAGGTCCATCTCCTTGAGCGTGTCCTGGTTCACGTCGGAGACGATCATGTGGAAGCCGTAGTCGATCGCGCAGTTGCCCTCGGCCTTGGCGTGCCAGGCGTCCAGGCCCTCGCGCAGACTGTGTCCGACGCTCTGCACGGCGAAGTCCACGATGGTGGTCGTACCGCCCCAGGCGGCGGCCCGGGTGCCGGTCTCGAAGGTGTCGGAGGCGAAGGTGCCGCCGAAGGGCAGCTCCATGTGGGTGTGGGCGTCGACCCCGCCCGGGATGACGTACTTCCCGGTGGCGTCGATCGTGCGGTCCGCGCTCCAGCTCTGCGTACCGGGCACGGTGAGGGCGGCGATGCGGCCGTCCTCGATCAGGACGTCGGCGTGGACCTCGTCGGACGCGGTGATGACGAGACCGCCACGGATGACGGTACGGCTGCTCATGGTCCCTCTCCTCCCGGGGTGGGCGGTGTGCTCAAGGTGCGGTCAGCGGGGGGTAGGCGTCGGGGCGGCGGTCCCGGTAGAACTGCCAGCGGTCGCGGACCTCGCGCAGCGTGGCCATGTCCAGGTCGCGGACGACGAGTTCGGTCTCCTTGTCGGAGGCCACCTCGCCCACGAACCGGGCCTCGGGGTCGACGAAGTACGTCGTCCCGTAGAAGTCGTTGTCGCCCAGCTCCTCGACGCCGACCCGGTTGATCGCCCCGACGAAGTACTCGTTGGCGACGGCCGCCGCCGGCTGCTCCAGCTGCCACAGGTAGGCGGACAGGCCGCGCGAGGTGGCCGAGGGGTTGAAGACGATCTCGGCGCCCGCGAGGCCCAGCGCCCGCCAGCCCTCGGGGAAGTGGCGGTCGTAGCAGATGTAGACGCCGATCCGGCCGACCCGGGTGTCGAAGACGGGCCAGCCGAGGTTGCCGGGCCGGAAGTAGAACTTCTCCCAGAACCCGGGCACTTGGGGGATGTGGTGCTTGCGGTACTTGCCGAGGTACGAGCCGTCCGCGTCGAGCACGGCGGCGGTGTTGTACAGCACGCCGGGCTGCTCCTCCTCGTACATCGGCAGGATCAGCACGATGCCCAGCTCCTTGGCGAGCGCCTGGAACCGCCGGACGATCGGGCCCTCGGGGATCTGTTCGGCGTACTCGTAGAACGCCTTGTCCTGCACCTGGCAGAAGTACGGTCCGTAGAACAGCTCCTGGAAGCACAGCACCTGTGCACCCTGGGCGGCGGCGTCGCGGGCCGCCTGCTCGTGCACCTGGATCATGGACTCCTTGTCGCCCGTCCACGCGGTCTGGAAGAGGGCGGCGCGGATCACTCGGCTCATCGGGACCTCCGGTCGCTCGGTGTGCAGCGAGACTAGGAAGTCCGAGGGCCTGCTTCGATTGGCACGGTGTCACGTCTGCGGGCATCCGGCGTGCCACGGTGTCACCCTGTCTCAGGCCCATGTTTCACCGCCGTTTTCCCAGGTCGTCGTATGTTTCAGCTCTGTTGCGCATCGTGTGCGAGCAGGGCGATGTGCACCGAGGCGGCCTGCTCGAAGTCGTCGAGGTCCACCCCGAGGCGGCCCTGTATGGCCTCCAGGCGGCGGTAGAGCGCGGGCCGGGAGACATGGTGGAGCTGGGCGGTGCGGGACTTGTTGCGGCCGGTGGCGAGGTAGGTGCGCAGCACCGCCAGCAGGTCCTCCTCGGGGCCGCCGAGCAGTCCGTCCAACTCCCGTTCCGCGAAGGACTGCACCTGCGGGTCGTCCCGCAACAGCCGTATCAGGCCACGCAGATGGACGTCCCTGAGGCGCACCACCGCGGGGACGTCGAGGACGTCGGTCACGGCGTCGGCGACATGCCGCGCCTCGCGCAGTCCCGCGGGCACGTCGTCCCAGGCGGCGCGGGGGTCGGCGGCGGCCACGACGGTGCCGGGTGCCTCCGCGCGCAGCCGGGTCGCGAAGTTGGCGGTGAGCACGCCCGCGTCCTGGTCCCGGGCGAGGCTCAGCAGGACGGCGGTGACCGGCTCGGCCAGCTCCGCGACGATGCCGGGGAGCCCCAGCGTCCGCAGCACCCGGTCCAGGTGGACGGGGTCGCCGCCCCGGACGACCAGCGGCACGAAGGTGCGCCGGTTGACGGGCAGTCCGGCCGCCCGCGCCCGGGGCAGCACCTGCCTGGCCGGTACGACCCCGCTGACCAGGTCGGTGAGCAGGCCCTGCGCGGACTGCTCCTCCCAGCTGCGGGCGGAGGCGCCGCCGAGCATGCGGTGCAGCACCAGGGCCTCGGCGGCGCGGTCGGCGAGCAGCCGTCCGGTGGCGGAGTCGCCGCGGTGGCCGCACAGCACGATCCGGCCCCAGCGCTCGCCCCGGCCGCCGAGTTCGGCCCGGATCCAGCCGTCGCCCGCACTGCCTCCCCCAGTGCCTGAAAGGCCTGGGTGGTGCCCCCATGCCTGCCGGGCGATGCGGTCCCAGTCGCGCAGCACGTCGTCCACGGCCGACCGCTCGCCCGCGGTGGCCAGCACCCGGTGGGCGAGGTTGGTGACGACGACCGGGCAGGCGCTGTGCAGGGCGATCTCGTCGAGCAGCCGCTGGAGCGGGGCACCCCCGGTGATCAGGGCGGTGAGCGCGGTCCGTACCGACTCCGAGAGGCTGACGGCGGCGAACTTCCGCCGCACCAGCCGGGACTGGACCTCCTCGGTCAGCTCGGCGAAGGGGAAGGGCCGGTGCAGGACCACCATCGGCAGCCCGCACCGCTCGGCGGCCCGGCGCATCACGTCCGGGGCGGCCGGGAAGGCGCGGCCGAGTCCGAGGACCACGGCCGCGGCCTCCGCGCGGTGCAGGGACCGGATGTACTCGGCCTGGGCGCCGTCGTCACCGGCCAGCAGCACCCCGGTGGTCAGCACCATCTCGCCGCCCCTGAGCATCACGCCGACGTCGGCGGCCTCGGCCACGTGCACCCAGCGCACCGGCCGGTCGAGCTGGCCGGCGCCGGCCACCACCTCGGGCTCCCCGGCCAGCACCCGCTCCAGGGTGAGGACCTGACGGACCGACAGGGCGGGTTCCAGGGTGGTGGTCATGGCGGTGTCCCTTGCTGAAGGCTCCGCAGAGCGCGTTACCGAAGGCTCCGCAGAGCGCGTTCGAGGATCGCGGCACCCTCCTCGGCCTCCGCGACGGACAGCGACAGCGGCGGGGCGACCCGCAGCGCGCTGGTGTCATGACCGCCGCCCTTGCCGATCAGGAGCCCGTCCGCGCGGGCCGCCTCCAGGACCGCGGCGGCCGCCTCGGGAGCCGCCCGGTCCGTCCCGGGCTCGGCCAGCTCGATGCCGATCATCAGGCCGCGCCCGCGCACCTCCCGTACGTGCGGCACCTGCGCGGCGACCGCCCGCAGCCGCTCGATGAGCAGCCCGCCGACCCGCCGGGCGTTGCCCTGGAGGTCGTGCTCCAGGAGGTACGTCAGGTTGGCGAGCCCCGCCGCCATGGTGACCTGGGTGCCGCCGAACGTCGAGATGCTGTTGGCGTCCAGGCAGTTCATGATCTCGGCGCGGGCGATCACCCCGCCGATGGACATCCCGTTGCCGATGCCCTTGGCGAAGGTGACGATGTCCGGCGGGCCGTTCCTGCCGTGCGCCTGCCAGCCCCAGAAGTGGTCGCCGGTGCGGCCCCAGCCGGTCTGCACCTCGTCGGCGATCCAGAGGATGCCGCGCTCGGCGAGCACCTCGCGGAAGGCCGCGTACAGGCCGTCCGGCGGGGAGGTGAAGCCGCCGACGCCCTGCACGGGCTCGGCGATCAGGGCCGCGGGCGCCCGGGTGTGGCCGAGCAGGTCCTTCAGGTCCTCGACGCAGGCCGCGATGAAGTCCTCGTCGCCGAGCGAGGCGTACGGGCCGCGCGTGCGCACCCCGCCGTGGACGTACAGCGTCTGCAGCGGGGACAGGGAGGTCGGGGACCAGCCGCGGTTGCCGGTGATGCCGACCGCGCTGAAGGAGCGGCCGTGGTAGCTGTTGCGCATCGCCAGCAGCGTGTTGCTCTGCCGGTGGGCGGTGGCGAGCAGCAGGGCGGTGTCGTTGGCCTCGGTGCCGGAGGTGGTGAAGAAGACCCGGGCGTCCGGGATGCCCGACAACTGGGCCACCCGCTCGGCGAGTTCGACCATCGGGCGGTTCAGGTACAGGGTCGAGGAGTGGATGATCCGCCCGGCCTGTTCGCTCACCGCCTTGGTCACCTCGGGCAGCGCGTGCGCGGTCATCGTGGTGAGGATGCCGCCGAAGAAGTCGAGGTACTTGTTGCCCTCGGCGTCCCAGACATGGCGGCCCTCGCCGTGGGTGATCTCCAGCGGCTCCTCGTAGTAGAGGGCGAGCCAGTCGGGCAGCACCCGGCGGTGGCGTCCCAGCAGATCGTCGGCCGTCACGGCTGCACCAGCCCTTCGTAGGCGTCGGGGCGGCGGTCACGGTAGAACGCCCACTGCTGCCGCACCTGTTCGATGACGTCGAAGTCGAGGTCGCGGACGAGGAGTTCCTCCTCGCTGTCACTGGCGACCTCCCCCACGAACTGTCCGCGCGGGTCGACGAAGTAGCTCGTCCCGTAGAAGTCGTTGTCGCCGTACTCCTCGACGCCGACGCGGTTGATCGCGGCGACGAAGTACTCGTTGGCGACGGCCGCCGCGGGCTGCTCCAGGCGCCACAGGTGGGACGAGAGCCCGCGGTGGGTGGCGGACGGGTTGTAGACCAACTGGGCGCCGTTCAGACCCAGTTGCCGCCAGCCCTCCGGGAAGTGGCGGTCGTAGCAGATGTAGACGCCGACCTTGCCGACGGCGGTCTCGAAGACCGGCCAGCCGGCGTTTCCGGGTTTGAAGTAGTACTTCTCCCAGAAGCCCTTGACCTGCGGGATGTGGTGCTTGCGGTACTTGCCGAGGTAGGAGCCGTCGGCGTCGATCACGGCCGCGGTGTTGTAGTAGAAGCCGGACTGCTCGATCTCGAAGACCGGCACGACGATCACCATGCCGGTCTCGCGCGCGAGTTCGCGCATCCGGCGCACGGTCGGCCCGTCGGGGACGGGCTCGGCCCAGCGGTAGTGCTCAGGATCCTGCACCTGGCAGAAGTAGGGGGCGTTGAAGACTTCCTGGAACCCGATCACCTGGGCGCCCCGGCGGGCCGCCTCGCGTGCGTGCTCCTCGTGTTTCGCCACCATGGACTCGGTGTCGCCGGTCCAGGTGGCCTGGACCAGAGCGGCGCGTACGACGTTGGCCATGAGCTGCTCCTTCGACGGGACGTCAGAGCCTCTACGCCCGTAGATGCAGGCCGTAGAGGCACGAACGTAAGCCTCCTGGACGGGCTTGCCAAGACCATCGTCGGCAACCCGCTGCGGCGATCCGGTTTCACACTCCTGTGGGTGAGTCCCGCGGCCCGTCAGGCGGCGAATCCGGCGACCCTCAGCGCGTGGACGAGATCCCAGTGCCGCTCGTCCGACACACCCCGTGCGGCCTCCAGCAGCAACGGTACGAGGGTCCCCGGGTCCGCGGCCACGCTGCGGGCGGCCTCCTCGGGCGTGCGGACCCGTACGTAGGCGTCCAGCAGGGCGCCCATCTCGCGCCGGCGCCCCTCCTCGGCGAGCGCCAGCACGACCTGCCCGACCTCGTCGGCGGACCGGACGACTCCCTGCCGCATGATCTGCTCCGCGTCGCCCTCCCGGCCCGCGGCGACCAGCGCGTCCGCCGCCGCGACCAGCCGGTCGGCGGGCAGCGAGGCGGCCTCCCACAGCAGGGTGGCCCAGTCCGCGCCGAGCCCGGCCCGCTGGAGCTCGACGGCGAGCAGGGGGTACCGCCCGGGTGACGAGTACGTGATCTCGGCGAGCAGCGCGTGCGCCTCACCGCTACGGCCATCGCGCCGCAGCCGCAGCAGCCTCTCGACGGCCCCCGCGACCTCCTGCCGGTCCGCGCCGTCCACCGGCTCGACCAGCGGCTGCGCGGCTGGTTCCACGACCTCGGCGGCCCCGGCGAAGCGGGCCCCTCGGGGGGTGCGGCGGCCCGGGGCGTCGGAGGGCTCGAGGAGGGACGGTACGGCGGTGGGCGGTACGACGACGGGGGCGGCGGCCTCCTCATCCATCCCGGCGAAACGAGCACCGCCCCGGCGCCGCTTGCGCTGCTTGGGGACGGGGGCGGGGGTGGGAGACCCGGGCGGGGTCCCGGCACCCCAGGAGGGGAACGCCTGGGCGGGGGGTTGCGCGGGGTGCGTGCCGGGGGTCTGGGGGCTGGGGGTGTGCGTGCCGGGTGCCTGGGGGCCGGGGGCGTGGGTGTGCGCGTCGGGTGCCTGAGGGCCGGGGACGTGTATGCCGGGTGCCTGAGGGCCAGGGGCGTGCGTGCCGGATGCTTGGGACCCGTGGGTGTCGGCGTGCGTACCGGCTGCCCGGGCGCCGGGATCATCGGCATGCGCACCGGGTGCCTGTGGCCAGGCGTCGTCGGCGTGATCCGCGGACGCCCGCGTTGCGGCGTTCCGGGCCTGTACGCCGGACCCCCACCCGGGGGCCTCCCCGGTCTCTACGCCCGGCCCCTGAGCCTGGGCTTCCCCTGCGCCCGGCCCCTGCCCGAAGGCCCGCCCGGCCCGGTCACTGGACCCCCGCCCGAAGGCTCCCCCAGCCGCTCGCGACCCCCACCCCAGGGACTCGTCAGCCTCCACGCCCGGCCCCTGCCCCTGGGCATCCCCTGCGCCCGGCCCCTGCCCGAAGGCCCGCCCGGCCCGATCACTGGACCCCCGCCCCGAGGCTCCCCCGGCCGCTCGCGACCCCCACCCGAAGGACTCCCCGGCCTCCACACCCGGCCCCTGCCCCTGGGCGTCCCCGGCCTCTACGCCCGGTCCCCGCCCCCGGGCTTCCTCGGCACCCGACCCCTGCCCGGACGCTTGCCCGGCAGTTCGCGACCCCCACCCGAGAGCCACCCCGGCATCCCCGCCCAACCCCTGCCCGGACGCTCCCCCAGCACCTGCGCCCGACCGCTGCCCGGAGGCTTCTCCGGCGCCCGCACCCGACCGCTGCCCGGAGGCTTGCCCGACCACATCGCCGGGCCCCCATCCAGAGGCTCCCCCGGCCCGGCCGCCCGACGCCCGCGTCACCGCGCCTCCCCCCGGGAAGCCCGCGCCCTGAACGCCCGCCCCCTCTCGCCGTACGACCGCCGACCGGCGGTCCAACTCGGCCATGCGGGAACGGAGTTCGGCGCAACGGGCCGTGGCGCGTGTGTGGTCGTCGCGGGCCCAGGCGAGGTCGAGGCGCAGGGCGTCCGCCTGATCCTGCGTCGCGGCCTCGGTCAGCGAACGGCCCAGCTCCGCCTGCCGTTCCGCGGCGTACCGCTGCTCGCGGAGCATGACGTCGAGCCGGTCAGCGAGGGCGTCCCGGCCGCCGGGGCGGGTGTCGTGGGCGAGGAGCGCGGCGGCGTGCCGCGTGCGCGCTCCGTCCGCCTCGGCGCGCGCGACGTCGGGGCCGTACTCCGAGGCGAGGTCCTGCAGGAGCGCCTCCACCACGTCCCACGGCGGCACTTCACGGCCGTCGAGGCAGGCACGCATGCCGTCCGGATCGCGCTGCCAGAACACCCCGCACCAGCCGCCGCCCTGGTCGAGGCGCGCCATCAGACCGTTCAGGTAGTTCGCGAACTCCCGCACCTGAGCCGGGAGTTGTTCCACAGCCATGCTGAACTCCCGCCAAGACCGGAACACTCCGGTCCGTAGGCAACACCAGTCGTGTTACGGGGAGGCTACGGGGAGTTTTCCGGCGGAACGCAGAGTACGCCCGCCCTGCCGCAACGTGACCGCGAGAAGCTCAGGCCGCGACCGGCGCGCACAGCCCCGCCAGCTCGTCCATGGAGAGGCCGAGCGCTCGCGCCAGTGCGGCCACCGTGAAGAAGGCCGGAGTCGGGGCCCGGCCGGTCTCGATCTTGCGGAGGGTCTCGGCGGAGAGGCCGGCGCTCGCCGCGACCTCCGCCATGCTGCGGCCGCCGCGGGCCTCGCGGAGCAGCCGCCCGAGCCGTTCACCGCGCTCGCGCTCTTCGGGGGTCAAGGGGTTACGGACCATGCCCCCATACTAATACCGGTATAGTAATTGGCATGGTGGAACTGAAGACGGACACATCGATCGATGCCATGCACGAGGCCGGACAGGTCGTCGCCCGCGCCCTGACAGCCGTACGAGAAGCCGCTGACGTGGGCGTTTCCCTGCTGGAGCTGGACGAGGTGGCGCATGCCGTCCTGCGCGAGGCGGGGGCGTCGTCCCCCTTCCTCGGCTACCGCCCCTCCTTCGCCCCGACCCCCTTCCCCGCGGTCATCTGCGCCTCGGTGAACGACGCGATCGTGCACGGCATCCCGACCGCCTACCGCCTGCGCGACGGCGACCTGGTCTCCATCGACTGCGGCGCCAAGCTCGGCGGCTGGGCCGGCGACTCGGCGATCAGCTTCACCGTGGGCCGGCCGCGCCCGGCGGACCTGCGCCTGATCGACACCGCCGAGCGCGCCCTGGCGGCCGGTATCGAGGCGGCCGTGGTCGGCAACCGCATCGGCGACATCGCGCACGCCGTCGGCACGGTCTGCCGCGCGGCCGGCTACGGCATCCCGGACGGCTTCGGCGGCCATGGAATCGGCCGCCAGATGCACGAGGACCCCTCGGTCCCCAACGAGGGCCGGCCCCACCGGGGCATGCCCCTGCGCCACGGCATGGTACTGGCGATCGAGCCGATGCTGATCGCGGGCGGCAAGGACGGCTACCACGAGGCCCCGGACGGCTGGACCCTGAAGACGAACGACGGATCGAGGGCGGCCCACGCGGAACACACGGTGGCGATCACGAACAGCGGCCCCAGGGTCCTGACCGATCGGGGCTAGGCAGGCCCCCGTCCGGGGGCGCCCTGCACATGCCCACCGCCCATATCCGTGCCAACCTGACATAAGCGCACCATGTCCGGGTTACCCGACTCCGGTACGTCGTCAACGAAGGTACGGAACCGATGACCAACGGCTTCAACGGACCGGAGGGCTACGGCGACCCCTTCGGCGAATTCCTGGCCCGATTCTTCGGCGGCCCCCGCCCCGGCCCCCGCCAGATCAACATCGGCCAGCTGCTCAGCCAGCCGGCCCGGGAACTCGTCCGCGGCGCCGCCCAGTACGCCGCCGAACACGGCAGCCGGGACCTGGACACCCAGCACCTGCTCCGCGCCGCGCTGTCCGCGGAGCCCACGCGCACCCTGCTCAGCCGGGCCGGGGCCGACCCCGACTCGCTGGCCACGGAGATCGACGAGCGCTCGGGCCCGGTCCAGCACCCGCCGGGCGAGGTCCCCCCGCCGACGTCGCTCTCGCTCACCCCGGCCGCCAAGCGCGCCCTGCTCGACGCGCACGACCTGGCCCGGGCCCGGGGCACCGGCTACATCGGCCCGGAGCACGTGCTCAGCGCCCTCGCCGCGAACCCGGACTCCGCCGCCGGGCACATCCTGAGCTCGGCGCGCTTCAGCCCCACCGGCAGCCTGCCGCCCGAGGTGCCGGACACCGCGCCGCGGCCCGAGCGGCCCCGGTCCGCGGACACGCCCACCCTGGACAAGTACGGCCGCGATCTGACCGAACTGGCCCGGCAGGGCCGGATCGACCCGGTGATCGGACGGGACGAGGAGATCGAGCAGACCATCGAGGTGCTCTCCCGGCGCGGCAAGAACAACCCCGTGCTGATCGGCGACGCGGGCGTCGGCAAGACCGCCGTGGTGGAGGGGCTGGCGCAGCGGATCGCCGACGGGGACGTCCCGGACGTGCTCAGCGGGCGGCGCGTGGTCGCGCTGGACCTGACGGGGGTCGTCGCGGGCACCCGGTACCGCGGCGACTTCGAGGAGCGCATGACCAACATCGTGGGCGAGATCCGCGCCCACTCCGACCGGCTGATCGTCTTCATCGACGAGCTGCACACCGTGGTCGGCGCCGGGGGCGGCGGCGAGGGCGGTTCGCTGGACGCCGGGAACATCCTCAAACCGGCCCTGGCCCGCGGGGAGTTGCACGTCGTGGGCGCCACCACGCTGGAGGAGTACCGGCGGATCGAGAAGGACGCGGCGCTCTCCCGGCGCTTCCAGCCGATCCTGGTGCCCGAGCCGACCGCGGCGGACGCCATCGAGATCCTGCGCGGCCTGCGGGACCGCTACGAGGCCCATCACCAGGTCCGCTACAGCGACGAGGCGCTGGTGGCCGCCGTGGAGCTGTCCGACCGGTATCTCACCGACCGCCGGCTGCCGGACAAGGCCATCGACCTGATCGACCAGGCCGGTGCCCGGGTACGGCTGCGGGCGCGCACCAAGGGCACGGACGTACGGGCGATGGAGCGCGAGGTCGAGCAGCTGGCCCGGGACAAGGACCAGGCGGTCGCGGACGAGCAGTACGAGCTGGCCACGCAACTGCGGGACCGGATCGTGGAGTTGAAGCAGCGGATCGCGGACGCCGACGGCAGCGGCGCGGCCGACGAGGGACAGAACCTGGAAGTGACCGCCGAGGCCGTCGCGGAGGTCGTGTCACGGCTGACCGGCATCCCGGTGGCCAGCCTCACCGAGGAGGAGAAGGACCGCCTGCTGGGGCTGGAACAGCATCTGCACGAGCGGGTGGTGGGCCAGGACGAGGCCGTGCGCGTGGTCTCCGAGGCGGTGCTGCGCTCGCGGGCCGGGCTCGCCAGTCCGGACCGGCCGATCGGCAGCTTCCTCTTCCTCGGGCCGACCGGCGTCGGCAAGACCGAACTGGCCCGGGCGCTGGCGGAGGCGCTGTTCGGCAGCGAGGAGCGCATGGTCCGGCTGGACATGAGCGAGTACCAGGAGCGGCACACCGTCAGCCGTCTGGTGGGCGCCCCGCCCGGCTACGTCGGCCACGAGGAGGCGGGCCAGCTCACCGAGGTGGTGCGCAGGCACCCGTACTCGCTGCTGCTGCTCGACGAGGTGGAGAAGGCGCATCCGGACGTCTTCAACATCCTGCTCCAGGTGCTGGACGACGGGCGGCTGACCGACTCGCAGGGCCGCACGGTGGACTTCACCAACACCGTCATCGTCATGACCAGCAACCTCGGCTCGGAGGCGATCACCCGGCGCGGCGTGGGGGTCGGCTTCGGCGCGGGCGGTGAGGAGGCGGACGAGGAGGCACGGCGGGAGCGGATCCTGCGGCCGCTGCGCGACCACTTCCGGCCCGAGTTCCTCAACCGCATCGACGAGATCGTGGTGTTCCGCCAGCTCGACCCGGACCAGCTGCGGCGCATCACCAATCTGCTGCTGGACCGGACGCGCAGGCTCATGCAGGCGCAGGACGTCGCGGTCGAGTTCACCGCGCCGGCCGTCGACTGGCTGGCCGCGCGCGGCTATCAGCCCGAGTACGGTGCCCGGCCGCTGCGCCGCACCATCCAGCGCGAGGTCGACAACCAGCTGTCGCGGCTGCTGCTGGACAACCGGGTCGCCGGGGGCGGCCGGGTGACGGTGGACGTCGAGGACGGACGCCTCGCCTTCCGCACGGTGGCGCGGGACGCGGCACCCGCCCCCGAGCTGTGACTACGGCGCCGGGTGCACGACCATCGCGGAGCCGCCGCCCCGGCGTACCTTCTCGGCGGCGGCGAGCCACTTGCCGCCCGGCAGCCGCTGCACGCCGGTGGCCGCGCCGATCTCGGGGTTGAGCCGGAAGCCGTGCCCGATCGACTCCAGCTCGGCCCGCAACGGGCTGTTGTACAGCCCCGGTTCCAGCTCGGTGGTCGTCTGGTTGCGCTGGCTGGCGCGGGGCGCGGCGATGGCGTCGACGAACGGCAGGCCCCGGTCGAGGTGGCCGGTGAGGGTCTGGAGCACGGTGGTGATGATGGTGGCGCCGCCGGGTGAACCGAGCGCCACGACGGGCTTGTCGTGCTGGTCGAGGACGATGGTCGGGGCCATGGAGGAGCGCGGGCGCTTGCCCGGTCCCGGCAGGTTGGGGTCGTGGACGGCCGGGTTGGCGGGGGTGAAGGAGAAGTCCGTCAGCTCGTTGTTGAGCAGGAAGCCCCGGCCGGGCACCGTGATGCCGCTGCCGCCGGTCTGCTCGATGGTGAGCGTGTACGAGACGACGTTGCCCCACTTGTCGGCGACCGTGAGGTGGGTGGTGCTGTCGCCCTCGTAGGTGGTGGGGGTCGCGGTGCCGCCCGCGGCGCAGGGTGCCGGTCGGCGCGGGTCGCCCGGGGCGAGCGGGCTGGTCAGCACCGCGTCGTCCTTGATCAGGCACTCCCGCGAGTCGGCGTACCGCTGGGAGAGCAGTTCCTTCGTCGGTACGTCCTCGAAGGCGGGGTCGCCGACCCAGCGCCCGCGGTCCGCGAACGCGATCCGGCCGGCCTCGATGTAGCGGTGCAGGTACTGGGCCTCGCTCGCCTTCGAAAGGTCCGTGCGCTCCAGGATGTTGAGGGCCTGCGCGACGGTCGTACCGCCGGAGGAGGAGGGCGCCATGGAGTAGACGTCCAGGCCCCGGTAGGAACTCTTCGTGGGGGCCTGCGACTTGGTGCGGTAGGTGGCGAGGTCCCGGGCGGTGAGGTCGCCGGGACGGGCGTTCCAGCCGGAGGCGGGGTCGACGGGCGGGTGGTTGACCGTGTCGACGATGTCCTCGGCGAGGTCGCCCCGGTAGAGCGCGCCGGTTCCCTTCCGCGCCAGCTCGGCGTAGGTGCGGGCGAGATCGGGGTTCTTGAAGGTGGACCCGACGACCGGCAGCTCGCCGCCCGGCAGGAACAGCTCGGCGGTGTCCGGGAAGTAGCGGAACCGGGTCTCGTTGGCAGCGGTCTGCGCGCGGAAGGTCGCGTCGACGGTGAAGCCGTCCCGGGCGAGCCGCTCGGCGGGCTTCAGCAGCGTGCCGAGGCTCTTGCTCCCCCACTTGTCCAGCGCCCGGCGCCAGGTGGCGGGCGTGCCGGGCGTGCCGACGCTCAGTCCGCTGCTGACGGCCTCGGCGAAGGGGACCGGGGTGCCGTTCTCCAGGAACAGCCCCGAGTCCGCGCTCGAAGGGGCCGTCTCGCGGCCGTCGATCGTGCGTACCGTACGGGACCTGGCGTCGTAGTAGACGAAGTAGCCGCCTCCGCCGATGCCCGCGGAGTAGGGCTCGGTGACCCCGAGGGCGGCGGCGGTGGCGACGGCCGCGTCGACGGCGTTGCCGCCCTTTCTCAAGACCTCGATCCCGGCGGCGGAGGCGTCCGCGTCGACGCTCGCGACGGCACCGCCGTGGCCGACGGCGACGGGTACCTTCTCGACGGCCGGGCCGGAAGCGGCGGGCGGCGCCGCCCCCACCGACACCACGGCGGCCGAGACCGCGAGGACCGACAGCTTGTGTGCGACGGAAAGACGCATCCGCACCTCCAGTCAGGGACCGTTCGCGCAGCCTAATGGATCGACATGCCCCCGTCAGGAGCACCGGCTAGCATGCGCGCCCATGAATGACGACCTGCGCAACATCGTCCTGGGTGTGGTCGCGGCCGGCCTCAGCGCCGCCCTCGGCTGGGTGGCCCGCACCTACTTGTACAAGCGCAAGCTCCGCCGCAAGCAGGCCTTCTTCGGGCTGCCCGACAACTCCGAGTCGCTGCTCGTGGTGAACCGCGAGGCGGGCGGGCCCGAACTCACCGTGATGCGCCACGATGTGTTCGCGCTGCTCGAACTTGCCGCGCTGATCAAGGACTGCAACGCGCACGCCCAGGTCGTCGCGCACGACGCGGCCCAGCAGGGCTTCGGTGAGCGCACCGAGTTCTGCGTCGGCGGGCCGGCCTCCAACCGCCGCATGACCGCCCATCTCGCGTCCCTGCTGCCCGGTATACGGGTCAATGTGGACGCCGAGCCGGGGCCGGACCGGGGCGCCTTCCAGATCGGCAGCGAGCGCTACCGGATGGACCCGGGCCGGGGCGAGTACGTCATCCTCGCCCGGCTCACCGCGGGCCAGGGTGCGGGTTCGCGTCCGGTGTTCCTCTTCTGCGGACAGCGGGCGATCACCAACCAGGCCGCGACCCGCTATCTGGCCCGCAACCACGAACGGCTGTCCCGCAAGCACGGCACCCACTCCTTCGTGCTGCTGCTGAAGGTCGTCAACTCGCAGGCGTACGGCCCGGATGTGGTGGAGCTGGTGGCGGACGTGACCCGGGAGGCGCAGGCGCCGCTGCCGACACCGGCGGTCGCGCGCAACTCGCACCGCGCCTCGTGACGTCGTTCACTCACCAACAATCGTTACTCCCACGTAACTTACCGACGGGTTACCCACGGTAAGAGCCCGAGGTTACCGTCGGGTCACTTTGCACTGACACGAGTGAGGAGTGACCTGTGGGATCTCGCACGGCTCTGCGCACCACCGCCGTGGGCATCGTCTCGGCGACCTTGATCGCGGGCGTCGGCCCGGTGGCGTCCGCCACCACGGGCGGGCTCCGCTTCGTCGACATCACCGGCGACGGCGGGACGACACTCAAGGCGAACGTCATCACCCCGGCCGGCGCCGACGGCACGCGCCGCTACCCGCTGCTGGTGTTCCCCACGAGCTGGGGCATGCCCCAGGTCGAGTACCTCGCCCAGGCGAAGAAGCTCGCCGACTCGGGCTACATCGTGGTCGGTTACAACGTCCGCGGCTTCTGGCAGTCCGGCGGCGAGATAGAAGTGGCGGGCCCGCCCGACGTGGCCGACGCCTCCCGGGTGATCGACTGGGCACTCGCCCACACCCCCGCCGACGCGGAGCGGATCGGCATGGGCGGGGTGTCGTACGGGGCGGGCATCGGCCTGCTCACCGCCGCGCACGACGAGCGGGTCAGGGCGGTCGCGGCCCTCAGCGGCTGGGCGGACCTGATCGGCTCGATCTACTCGGGGCGCACCCAGCACACCCAGGCCGCCGCGCTGCTGGACGGCGCGAGCCTGGTCACCGGCCGGCAGAGCGCCGAACTCAGAGAGATCTTCACCGCCTTCCAGTCCTCCGACCTGAGCAAGGAGGACATGATGCTGGCCTGGGGGAAGAAGCGTTCAGCCACGACGTATCTGGACCGGCTCAACGACCACGCCCCGGCCGTGCTGCTCGCCAACGCCTGGGGCGACTCGGTCTTCCCGCCCAACCAGTACGCGGACTTCTACGAGAAGCTCACCGGCCCCAAGCGCCTGCAGTTCCGCCCCGGCGACCACGCCACCGCCGAACTGACCGGGCTGCTCGGCCTGCCCAACGACGTCTGGACCGACACCGAGCGCTGGTTCGACCACCACCTCAAGGGCGAGGACAACGGCATCGACCGCGAGCAGCCGGTCCGGCTCAAGTCCCGTTCCAAGGGCGGCTACGAGGGCTACCCGGACTGGAAGTCGGTCGGCGCGACGGACCGGAAGATCGCCCTCGCGGGTTCCACCACGATCCGTACGAACGTCAACTCCGGTGCGGACGGCGGGCTCGTCCTGCTCTCCGGCCTGCTCGACCAGATCGCCCAGGTGCCCCCGGTGGCCTCCATCCCGCTGCTCCCCCGCCGCTGGGCGGCCGTGTGGCAGTCGGGGACGTACGCAACGGCCCAGCAGGTGCGCGGCACCGCCCGGCTGCACACCACCCTCACCCCGACCGCGGAGAGCGGCACTCTCATCGCCCACCTGTACGACGTGGGCCCGCTCGGCCTGGGCAAGCTGGTCAGCAGCGCGCCGTACACCTTCCACGGGCGTACGCCCCACCAGCCGTTCGGCGTCGACCTGGAGCTGTTCTCCACGGCCTACGACGTCCCGGCGGGGCACCGGCTGGCCCTGGTCGTCGACACGGTCGACCCGCTCTACGCCGAGCACAACCCGACCGGCGCGCAGCTGACCTTCTCCTCGCCGGCGAACGACCCGTCGTACGTGTCGGTCCCGTTGCGCGAGCAGTGATCTCCGGCTGCCGCCGGGCGGGTATGGCTCTGTGACTGCCGCCCCCCTGCGGTCGGGGGGCCGTAGGGGGTTCCCACTCGGCAGCGCCCCGGCCACGGTGACCGCTACGGGGACGAACCGCCCATCGTAGTGGAGGCTCGGCGCGCGGCAGGTGCCGGGCGGATCATGGAGCCGACGGCGAGGTCGACGTCCTGGGGGACTTGCAGCTCTCCGTAGTACTTGTTGACGTCACGCAGTTCGATCAACGGATCGAGAACCATGCCCAGCCCTACTCACTCTCAGCTGTGTCGTGGTTGCCGCAACCTACCCAGACAATAGGGGAGTTAGAGGACGACACGCACTTTTCGGGCATTAGCCGTATTTAAGCCGCGGCTCGGGCCAGGGCTTCACGCCTCCGCGACCTCCGCGTAGAGCTGCGACAGCTCGGGCGCGCCACTGGAGGCCCATTCGTGCCCGGAGGCGACGACATCGAACTCGCGCCCCGAGGAGAGCCGTACGACCGGCTGGCCGTTGGGCCAGATCTCCCACCGCGCGCCCGGGACCGTCCGCACGATGACCGTGCCCAGGTAGAGGCCCGCGTCATTGCCCAGCCAGGCCAGCACCTCCTCATCGTCCCGCCAGCCGGGGAGCAGCTGGTCCAGGGCCTCCAGCGAGGCCGCGGAGTCGTCGAGCCGGACCCCCTCCCGGGCCGCCCGGGAGCGGAGCAGATCGCACTCGGCGAGCAGGTCGGCGATGCCCTCGTGCGTGTCGTCGCCGTCGGAGAACACCGCGACGCCGAAGGCGGGGCCGCGCCGTCTGCGCCGGCCGCCCAGGAAAGGGATGTTCATACGCTCAGCCTCGCACCGACCATGCCACCGGCACCACCGGCGCGCGGAAACCAGCCACCCGGAAACCTCTTGCCAAAGCTTATTCATGCTCCGTAGAGTTCATCAGGTCATGAGTTCAACGGATGTTGACTTTGGCCTTCCGGGAGGCGGGGACCCGTGCGGAAGATTCCATTCCAGGTGAACGAGGGCGGACTGGTCGCCCTTCTGCCCAACGGCCATGTGGAGTTTCTCGCCGACTCGGCGCGTCCGCTGATCCTGCGTCACAACGCCGGACGGCCGGTTTCGGCCGCGGAGTTGATGACCCACACGCTCAGCGATCCGCTGGTGACCCTGGACCGGTTCCATCTGTCCGCCCCGGCCATCGCGTTCGTGGAGACCACGAACCTGTGCAACCTGCGCTGCAAGCACTGTTACGCGGACTCCGCGCTCAAGCGCCCCGACGAGATGTCCACCCCGCGCATCAAGGCCCTGCTCGACGAGTTCGCCGAACTGGGCGTGCTCCAGGTCTTCCTGACGGGGGGTGAGATCTTTTCCCACCGGGACGCCGTGGAGATCATCCGGTACGCCCGCACCAAGCCGTTCAGCACCCAGATCTTCACCAACGGCCTGCTCATCACCGAGGAGCGGCTCGCGGCGATCCCGCCGGGCCAGTCGTTCTTCATCAGCTTCGACACCGCAGACCCCGAGCGCACCGTGCGCGGCCGGATGGACTTTCCCAAGCTCCAGAACGCCTTCGAGATGATGCGCCGGCACGGCCATGTCTTCCGCACCGCGATCTCCGTCCACCGCAACAACATCCAGGACGCCGAGGAGATCTTCGAGTGGTGCGCGGAGCGGGGCTACCCCCGGCCGCAGTGGCTGGAGACCCACCCCGTGGGCCGCGCCCTGCTCCACCCGGACATGCTGCTGCGCCCCGAGGACGTCGACGAGGTCTTCGAGGTCTACCGGCGGTGCATGGAGCGGTACTCCAGCGGACCCGACATCGAGCCGGAGAACGCCGCCGGCACGGCACCCGGCGGGCGCGCCGCGGACGAGATCCGCGGGGTGGACACCATCCAGTTCTGCCAGCGCCTGGAACGCGCCGTCGGCCAGGAGAAGTGCGGCCGCTCGGTCGTCTACGTCAACAGCCGCGGCGACGTCTACCCGTGCAGCAACTGCATGTCGGGACAGCTGCACCGGGCCGGGAACCTCGCCGAGCGGTCCTTCGCCGACATCTGGGAGACCGGCTTCGACGCCTTCCGTGACATCCGGTTCAGCGACCACACCGTGTGCGGGAGCTGCCCGGTGGCCGCGGAGGACCTCTGGTGCCAGTTCCGGTGCCCGCCGCTGGCCCGCAACCTCACCGGTGACCCGACGGGGTGCGGTGCCACCGAATACCTCCAGGAGTTCATGCTGCGCGCCGGCCGCTACTGGCGGGAGCGCAAGCGACGCGACGTACGCCTGACTCTCACCCCGCGTTAGCCGCGGCCGCACCGGCCGCGTGCCGACCGCGCCCGGCGACCTCGCCGGGCCCACCGACCCCGCTCCCGATGTCGTGAGCGGGCCCCGTCCGCGGGCGGCGCGACCGCTGCCGCCCCTCATCGAAGGGAACACGGACATGCCCGAAGAGAAGAAGGTCATCCGCATCCACCTCGAGCCCGGCCAGGAGGGCGTGACGCTCAGCGCCGTCGGTGCCGCCTCGGCCACCGCGCCCAACGAGACGCTCCTGGTGGAGGCCACCAACATCACCGAGGCCACGGTCATCGAGGTCGAGGTCTGACCCACTGCCGTGGCGAGACGGACCGGAGCGCAGCAGGACCCCCCGGGCTCGTAGAGGGACGGGCTCGCGGAAGGGCGCTCGAGGGACCCCTGGAACCGCCGAGGGATCGGAACCGGGGACGAGCGCTGCACGGCCTTCCCGGCCCGTGAGGGACGGGCCGGGAAGGGCCGCGCGAACGTCATGCGCGGCGTGACCGACGAGCGGGGCCCAGGCCCTGTGGGCCCAGCCCGGACAGGAGACGAGGTCGCGATGAGCACAACTGCTTCAGCCGGCACCACCGCCGTGCGCCCCGGCACAGGACTCGCGCGGCTGCTCCAGGAGAACCCGGCCCTCAGGATCGGCCAGGACGACTACAACATCAACGTGACGGCCAACTACGGCGACCGGCTCGACCCCGACGAGGTCGCCGACGCCCTGCGCGCCCACCCGGGCGCCGGCCGGCCCGCGCACCTGTACTTCCATGTGCCGCTGTGCGCGTACATCTGCCACTTCTGCAACTACGTCAAGCGCAAGATGCCCGGCGGCGCGGAGGGTGAACACGCCTCCCGGCTCTGGACCGACCTGCTGCTGGAGGAGTCCGAGCGGCGGCTGGCGCACGCGCCCTGGCTCTCCGGGGCCCGGATCGAGTCGGTCTACCTGGGCGGCGGCACCGCCTCCCTGCTGGGCACCGAGCAGTTGGCGCGGCTGGTCGAGCACATGCGGGCCAACTACGCGCTGACCGACGACTGCGAGATCTCCCTCGAGGGCAACCCCGACAACTTCCTGCACGACGAGCTGGCCGAGGCCTGCGCGATCGGCTTCAACCGGTTCAGCGTGGGCGTGCAGTCGCTGCAGAGCGAGGTCAACGCCTTCGCCGGGCGCGGCCACGACGCGGAGATGTCGCTGCGCGCGATCGAGCAACTCCGGGCGACCGGGCGGCCGTTCAACGTCGACATGATGTTCGGGCTGCCCCACCAGACGCCCGAGAAGGTCGCCCACGACATCCGCACGCTGATCGACCTCAAGGCCCCGACCATCACCATCTACCGGCTGCGCAACGCGGACCGGGCCAAGATGGGGATCGGCAACCGGGCGCTGTGGAACGTGGAGAGCGTCCGCGACCGGCTGCGCGAGGAGCATGCCTTCCCCGGCCTCGACGAGACGTACGAGATGCGCGAGGCCATCGTGGAGCTGCTGCTCGACGGCGGCTACCACCCGAGCCCGTGCGGCTGGTGGAACCGGCCCGGCATCTACCCGGACGGCAACATCCCGCGGGTCTCGCGCAACAAGTGGCAGCGCCACGACTCGATGATCGCCTACGGCCCCGGCGCCTACGGCTGGCTCACCGGCGACGACGACACGGTCGTCCAGACCCACAACATCGCGGACATCAGCGGCTACGCCCGGCACCTGCAGAACGGCCCCGGCCTGCCGCTGGCGTTCGGGCGCAGGCTGGCCGGCGCGGAGGCGGTCGGGATGGTCCTCGGGTTCGCGTTCAAGGCGAACCAGCCCATCGACGCGGCGCGTTTCCGGCGCCGGTTCGGCATCGAACTGTTCCACGACGAGCCGTTCGCCGAGGTGTTCACCGAGCTCCTTCAGCGCGGGCTCGTGGAGCCGGTGGCGGGGGCCGCGGAGAGCGTCGTGCCCACGCTGGACGGCGAGGCCCTGCACGAGGAGATCATCAGTGTCTACTTCCACCAGCGCATCGGCTCCTTCGCCGAAGCAGTCTGCCGGAGGTGAGACCGTGCGCGTCCACCGCCACCACCAGTGGCGCCGCGATCCGGACGGAACGGCCTACCGTGCCCGGCGGTCGTTCCCGGCCGGACCGCCGAACGCGACGGTGCTGCTCGCCGGCCCCGGCAGCGTCTCGCATCTCGACGGTGAGGGACGCGACGACGAGCTGCTGGACCGGCTGACGGCGCGTCTGGTGGCCTCGGGTGCGCAGGTGTTGCAGTGCGACATGCCCGCCCGCGACCGCAACATCCCCGCCTCGGCGGCCGACGGGCGCATCCGCGCCGAGCGCCTGCGGCGGCTGCTGGACGGCAACCGGCACCTGATGACCGGCCCGCTGTCCCTGGTGGGCTTCTCGCTCGGCGGCCAGGCGCTGCTCAGACTGCTGGAGTCCGGCTCCCCACCGCGCGCCGACCGGGTCGTCCTGATCGGCACGGTGGTGGAGACGGACACCTTCCTGACCTCCCGCGTCCCCCTGATCGAGCTGGTCTACGGCAGTTTCGACCTGGTCGGCTATCTCGCTGACGAGTCGGACGACACGCTGCCGCCCGCGGTGTTCGAGCCGGCCCTGTACGCCGACTGGTCCGCCCGTCATCTCATCGGCACCCACTCACCCGCGGTCCGGGTCCACGTACTGGACGGACTCGGTCACACCCTGCACCCGTGCGGTCCGGGCCCGGCCCGGGACCCGCTGCCGGCGCTCACCTCTTTGGTGGGCGTCACCTCATGACGTCACGTCAGCTCACAGCACGACAGGAAAGGGAACGACATGCCCGCGAGTGAGACGGTCTCCAGCCGGCGGTTCGACAAGATCGCCGACAACTTCGCCACCAGCGAGGTGCACCGGTCGAGCCCCACGATGGAGGCGCTGCACGAGACACTCGGGCCGCAGACCGGCAGCGCGATCTGCGACGTGGCCTGCGGTGCGGGCCATCTCGCCCTGTCCTTCGCCGACGAGTACCCGGCCCGGCTGGTCGGCGTCGACCCGGCGCCGTCGATGCTGGAGTCGTTCCGCAAGCTGGCCGCCGAGCGGCAGGTGACGGTGGAGACGGCGCAGGCCGCCGCCGAGGAACTGCCTTTCCCCGACGCCTCGTTCGACCTGGTGGTGTCCCGGCTCGCCCCGCACCACTTCCAGGACATGCCGAAGGCGGTCGGGGAGATGACCCGGCTGCTGCGGCCGGGCGGTCGGCTGGCGGTGATCGATCTGGAGGGCCACGAGGACCCCGTGATCGACGCGCTCAACCACGAGTTGGAGATCCTGCACGACCCCACCCACCAGCGCAGCTACACCCTCGACGAATGGATCGGCTTCCTCCAGGGCGCGGGGCTCAACGTGCCGGTCGCCCGCGGCCGTCAGGCGGAGAGCCGCACCGGGGTGCCGGTGAAGCGCTGGTGCGAGATCGCCTCCTCCGGCGCCGAGGCAGAGGCCGCGATCCGCAGGCGGCTGGCCGAGGCCCCGGCGGAACACCGGGAGGCGCTCGGCATCCGGCAGGACGGCGAGGAGTTCTACATCCCCGTGCGCACCTGCATGGTCATCGGCGTCAAGCCGCTGGGCGGGGGGCGCTGACATGCCGATCATCAGGCTGTTCTCCCCCGACGCGAGTCCGGGTCCCACGGCCCTGGAGCAACTGTCGCAGTCCGTCACGGAGTTGCTGGGCCTGCCCGCCGGTCACTGCTGGGTGTGGTGGCAGCGTCTTGAGCCGGGCACCTATCACCGGCCCGAGTGGCGCACCCCGGACACTCCCCCGGCCCCGGTCGGCTTCGTGGTGTGCAAGGAGAGCTACACCAAGGACCAGGTGGGCGCGCTGCTCCGGCTGATCCAGCAGCGGCTCGCCGAGCTGCTGAACGTCCCGGCGGAAGGGATCTTCCTGACCGTCCAGCGGGCCGTCGCGGGCGAGTTGCTGGTCCGGGACGAGGTGTGGTTCGCGCATCTGGAGGAGCCGCGGCCGGGTGCCGTCACCGACCTGGTGCCGATCGGGCGCGTCCACAGCGACCGCAGTGACCTCTCCGACGACTACTGGGGCGACGTCACCTCGGTGATCCGGCTGGACGGGCAGCGGTTCACCCCGGAGGCGCTGCTCGGCCTGGACGCCTTCTCCCATGTGGAGGTGGTCTTCCACTTCCACCGGGTGGCCCCGGAGAAGGTGCACACCGGGGCCCGGCATCCGCGGGGCAACCCCGAGTGGCCGCGGGCCGGGATCTTCGCCCAGCGCGCGAAGAACCGCCCCAACCGCATCGGGGTCTCGCGCTGCCGGCTGCTGAAGGTCGACGGGCTCGACGTCCATGTGCGCGGCCTCGACGCCGTGGACGGCACGCCCGTGCTCGACATCAAGCCGTATCTGACCCAGTTCGGGCCGCGCGAGGACGTCGTACAGCCCGCGTGGGTCGACGATCTGATGCGCGACTACTACTAGAACGTCCGCCGATCGGAGCCGACATGAACAAGACCGCCGAGCGGGAGCGGCTGCCGCGCACCGCCCGGGCGCTGCTGGCCGCGGTGTTCGTGGACGCCCTCGGCAGCGGCCTCTACATGGCGGTCTCCGTCGTCTTCCTCACCCGCTACCTGGACCTGGGCAGCAGTGAGGTGGGGCTCGGTCTGGGCATCGCGGGCGCGGTGTCGTTCGCGCTGCTGGTGCCCACCGGGATCCTGGCGGACCGGGCCGGTCCGCGCACCATGCTGATCGCCGCCCATCTGACCCGGGCGGCGCTGCTGGCGTGCTACCCGTTCGCCTCCGGTTTCGTGCCCTTCCTGCTCGTGGTGTCCCTGCTGGCGGTGGCCGACCGGGCCGCCTCGCCGCTGGTGCAGGGGATGTTCGGGGCGGCGGTGGAGTCCGGGCAGCGGGTGCGGGCGATGGGCATGGCCCGTTCGCTGCAGAACCTGGGGCTCTCGCTCGGCGGTCTGGCGGCCGCCGGGGCGCTGCTGTGGGACAGCGACGGGGTGTATCTGGCCGTCGTCCACGGCAACGCGCTGTCGTTCGTGCTGGCCGCCGCGCTGGTGGCCCGGCTGCCGGCCGGGCAGGGCGGCGGCGGCAGGCCGCTGCCGTGGCGGCGGCGCCTGGCGGTCTTCCGGGACCGGCGGTTCACCGGTCTGACCGTCCTCAACTCCGTGGTGAGCCTGCATGTGACGGTGCTGACCATCGGCATCCCGCTGTGGGTGCTGGCCCATGACGAGCTGCCCCGGTCCGTGATCGCCTGGACGCTGGTGCTCAACACGGCCGTCGTCGTGCTCTTCCAGGTACGGGCGACCCGGGGCATCGAGAGCGCCGCGGACGGCGGCCGGGCCCTGCGGCTGAGCGGTCTGCTGCTCGCCGTCGGCTGCTGTGCGCTGGCCGCGACCGGCGAGCTGCCCACGGCCTGGGCGGTGACGGTGCTGCTCGCCGCGGTGGCCTTCCAGGCGTTCGCGGAGATGCACCAGCAGGCGGGCGCCTGGGCCATCTCCTACGACCTCGCGCCCGAGGACCGCCGTCAGGTGTATCTGGCTTTCTTCAGCCTGGGCAACGCCGCCCGCAACACCTACGGTCCGCTCGTCGTCACGTTCCTCGTGGTGCAGCGCGGGGCCGTCGGCTGGCTGCTGCTCGGCGCCCTGGCCCTCGGCTGCGGTGCCTGGGCGGCACGGGCCGGCCGGCCGTCCACCGCCTCCGGTGCACAGCCCGCACCGGCCTTATCGCTGACCGATGTCCAAGGAGAGACCCATGGCACCCACCCCTGAACAGTCCGTCATCATCGTCGGAGCGGGACCCACCGGATTGGCACTGGCCTGCGAACTGGCCGCCGCCGGAGTCTCCTGCACCGTCCTGGAGCGCCGTACGGAGGCGTCCGCGCAATCCCGTGCCATGGCCCTGTACAGCAGGACCCTGGAGGTGCTCGACCTGCGCGGCCACGCCGACGCGCTCACCGCGGTGGGCCGTCCGGTCGGCCGGATGCTGCCCGCACCGGGCGCGTCGATCGACTTCACCGCGGTCGACAGCCCCTTCCCGGCGGTGTACGTGGTCCCGCAGAGCCGCACCGAGGAGATGCTGCAGCAGCGCGCGATCGATCTCGGGGTCATCGTGCAGCGCGGGGCCGAGGTGTTCGGCCTGGAGCAGGACGCGACGGGCGTCCGGCTGCAGGTGCGCACCGAGTCCGGCGAATGGGAGGAGACCGCGGACTACGTCGTCGGCTGCGACGGCGCGCACAGCGCGGTGCGCGAGCTGTCCGGCATCGCCTTCCGCGGCCGTACCTACGACATCGCGCCGATTCTCGCGGACGTGCGGCTCGAGACGCCGCCGCCGGACGACGTCGCGATCCTCTCCGGCGGCGGCGCGATGATGGTGTCCATCCCCTTCGGGGACGGTTTCCACCGGATCGCGGTGGGCCACCGGGACCACCCGTGGACGCGGGACGAGGTGACGCTGGAGGAGCTGGCCGAGCGGCTGACGGAGGTCCTCGGCTTTGACCCCAAGCCGCACGAGCCGCGCTGGATGGCCCGGTTCAAGATCCACCAGCGGCTCGCGGACCAGTACCGCACCGGCCGGGTGCTGCTCGCGGGCGACGCGGCGCATCTGCACTCCCCGCTCGGCGGGCAGGGCCTGAACCTCGGCATCCAGGACGCCGTCAACCTCGGCTGGAAGCTGGCCGCCACGCTCCAGGGCTGGGCGCCGGCCGGACTGCTGGACACCTACCAGAGCGAGCGCCGGCCGCAGGCGCAGAAGATCCTCAAGGCCACCGATCACGCCACCCGGATGGCCACCCACCCCTCGCCGGTGGTGTCGGGTCTGCGCCGGGTGGTGCTGAGCCGGCTGCTCGGGCGCCGCCGGATCCAGAAGTTCGCCGGCGAGGCGCTGTCCGGACTGCGCGCCGGTTACGCCGGCCGGGGCCGGCCGGCCGCGCTCGGCGGTGCCCGGCTGCGCCCCGGCCAGCGGGTGCCGGACCTGGCGGTGCCGCAGGCGGAGGGCGCGCCGGTACGGCTGTACGAGCTGATGCGCGACGGCCGCTTCCTCCTGCTCGACCTGGGCGAGGACGGCGCGGCCGCGGCGGTCGCGGACGCCTGGGGCTCGCGGGTCTGCCCGGTCCGGGTGGCCGGTCCGGTCCCGCAACTCGCCGGTATCGGCGCTGTGTTGGTCCGCCCCGACGGCTACGCTGCCTGGGTGGACAGCACATCGTCGCCGACGGGCCGCGAAGCACGCGTACGGCAGGCCCTGCACCGCTGGTGCGGCACCGAGGGGCCCACCCCGGCGCGGCAGCCCGCCACCACCGCCGAGGCGGCGGCCCTCGCCCGGCCGGCCCGGCGGGAACAGTCCGGGGCCACCGACACGGCGCCCGCCTCCGCCGACCGCACCTGATGAGGCGCCACCGCGGCCGGCCCTGAACGATACCGCCGGCCCCACTCCCGCGCGGCGGCCCGGTGCCGCCGCGCGGGCACCAGCACGGATCGGATGCAGAAAGGTTCGTCGCCATGGCACAGCAGCTGATCTCGGGGCGTTCCCAGCGGACCCGCGAGGCCATACTGCGGGCGGCGCGGATGCACTTCGCGGCCGACGGGTACCAGCGGTCCACGATCCGGGCCATCGCGGCCACGGCGTGCATCGACCCCTCCATGGTCATGCGCTACTACGGCAGCAAGGAACAGCTCTTCGACGCCGCGCTCGACGTGGACCTGCATCTGCCGGACCTCACGGGCACGCCCCCGGAGCTGCTCCCGCAGGCGCTGGTCACCCACTTCCTCGCGCCGTGGGAGGACGACCTCGCCGAGGGCTCGATGCGGCTGCTGCTGCGCTGCGCGGCGACCAACGAGCGGGCGGCGGAGCATCTGCGGCAGATGCTGCACGAACAGTTCACCAGCAGCCTGCGCGGCGCCCTCGGGCCGGAGCGCGCGGCGGCGTGCAGCGGGATACTCGCGGCGCAGCTGCTGGGGGTGGCGTTCACCCGGTACGTCCTGCGGCTGCGGCCGATCGCGGACCTGCCGGTGGCGGCGCTGGCGGAGCTGGTGACGCCGTCGCTGCGGACGGTGCTGACGGCCGAGTAAGGAAGAGCCCAAGACTCCGCATGGTCATGGCCTCGAGGTGACCCACCTGATAAGGTATTTTCACTGTACAGTGAATTAATTGTTCCGACAGACCTCGTCCGAAGTGCAGTGATGTCATGAATCCCAGGCGTACAGACGGTTCCGCTTCGATGTCGGGAGGATCCGGGAAGACCGACTCGACCGACGTTCCGACCGCTCGGCGCAGCCGTCCGAGGCGTGCCCGCAGCGGGCGTCGCCCAGGGGACAGCGGAACCCGCGACCAGATCCTGGAAGCGGCGCTCCACCTCTTCGCCGACCGGGGCTACGCCCGCACGACGATCCGCGCGATCGCCGAAGCCGCCCAGGTGGACCCGGCGCTGGTGCATCACTTCTTCGTGAACAAGGAGGGGGTGTTCGACGCCGCGGTCAACTCCTCCTTCAGCGTCTCCACCACCTTCGACGAGACGCCGATCGGCGACACCTCCACCTCACAGGCCGCCTGGCTCGCGCACGCGTACTTCTCCTTCTGGGAGAACGAGAAGACGCGCTACGCCATGACCGCCGTCTACCGGGCGGGCATGGCCGACAGCGCTACGTCCGACGTGCTCCGGGCCCGCGTCGAGGCGAGCTCCAAGTCCTGGGCGAACGCCTCCGGTTACCGCGACCTTGCTGACGCCGAGACCCGTACGGCGCTGGCCGCCGGCCATCTCGCCGGGCTGGCCATCATGCGCTACGTCCTGCAGATCCAGCCGCTGGCGGGGATGGAGTACACCGAGTTCATGGCCTGGGTGGTTCCGGCGCTCGAACAGCGTCTGTCTCCCCGGCTGGAACCTCGCAAGTTCGCCGGCGACGAGAAGGACTGAGCCCCGGCCGGGCGCACCGGCCGGGGCTGCGGGAAGGGGCGGCCCCGCATCGGGGCCGCCCCTTCCGTGGTGCGGCAGCGCGGTCCGCGGCGGAGCGCCCGCCGCGGCGACACCGGGTCAGACGCCGTTGCGCCAGACGGTCTTCAGCGCCATCAGGCACACGCCGGGGCCCACGCCGATCATCAGGCCGCGCGCTCCCGGCTCCGGCCGCTTGGCGAAGGTCCGTTCCATGACCTCCAGCACGGACGCGGCGCCCAGGTTGCCCAGTTCGCGCAGTGAGTCGCGGGCCAGTCCGAACATCTCCGGCGGGCAGCCGAGACCGTCGGAGAGGCAGTCCAGGATCCGGGGGCTCCCGGTGTGCGAGACGATGAAGTCCGGGGCGCCGTCGGTGCCGGCGGGCGCGGTTTCGGCCAGCCATTCCCGCAGCCCCGGCAGGGCTCCGCCGACGACCTCGGCGAGCCGCGGGGAGTTCTGGGCGTGCAGTCCGTCGTCCTCGATGCGGCTGCCGACGATGTCCTTGCCGCTGACGTCCAGGAACTCCCAGGATCCCGTGATCTCCATGTGGGGACCGTCCACCCGTCCGCGGACCACACAGGCGCCGCCCGCGTCGCCGAGGATGGCCTTGAAGATCATGCCGTCCATGCCGACGTCACCGGGGTGCAGGTAGTGGCTGAAGGCGTCCGCGCACACCACGAGCACGATGGCGTCCGGGCGGGCCTTCACCAGTTCCGCTGCCGTCGAGACGGCGAACACGCCGCCGACACAGCCCATTTGGGTCGCGGGGATGCGGCGGACCGACGGGGGCAGTCCGAGCCGCTCCATCAGCAGGACGTCGAGTCCGGGCATGCTGTGGCCGGTGGCACTGGACACGACCAGAGCGGTGACGTCCTCCGGTTTCAGTCCCGCCTCCCGCAGCGCCGCGCGGCCGGCCCGCTCCGCGAGGTCGAGCGAGTCGTGCAGATGTCTGCGGGTGCGCTCGAAGAGCGAACAGTCGTTCTTGAACTGCTCCTCCAGCGGGCGGGTGTACCAGCGGGTGCGCACCGACGAGCGCCGGATGACCTGACGGACCAGGCGCAGTCGTGGGTGGTCCGGGTACAACTCGTCTATACGGCCGATGAGTTCATCGGTCGTCACCTGGTAGCGGGGCAGGGCGACAACGGGAGCAGTGACGACTGGCACGACGTCTCCAAAACGGTGGGAAGCCAGCGGATGAAGGAGCACTCACCACATCCGGCCCGGTGATCGGGCGCCCGAACGGCGTCGCAGTCGCCGCCCGTTGAGTCTTGCCTGGAAAATCGCGCATGCCGAACACTCCCCCCGGTGTCTGACGGTGCTGTCCTTCGCGGGCGCCTCGACGGCGCGTCTCGCCGGACGCCACAAGGATCGGGCGCGCGGCGGCACATGGCGATGCGGAACGCTGTACGGAGGCTTTCCCACTTTCCGGGCGTTGCCCGGGGTCGGCCTCTGGAAAACGAAGGTACGAGACCGGAGTTGACTCCAGCTAGAGCGAAATTCAACGCGCATGGAATTCAATCCGGGAGGACAGCCGAGAGCACCGGCCACCGGGATCACACCGAGAAAGGGCCGACCGCCATGCACGCACCACCGCACTACGCGGACCCCGACCCCTGGACCGAACGCGCTGCCTGCCGCGATACCGACCCCGAGACCTTCTTCCCCCTCCCCGGCGCCTCCGGCGGCGTGGACCGGGAGGCCATGGCCAAACGCCTGTGCGGGCGCTGCCCGGTGGCCCGGGAGTGTCTGCGCGAGGCCCTGGTCCACGACGAGGGCGCCGGGATCTGGGGCGGCTTCAACGCGCGTGAACGGCGTGAGCTGTTGCGTATCGCGAGCACGCTGGAGTCGACGGCCGCGGAGCTGGCCGCGTATCTCGCGGGCGGCGGACGCAGATTGAGCGCGACGCCCCGGGAGCGGCCGGCGTACGTGTGGTACCTGCGCCGGCACGGCTGGACCCCGCGCCGGATCGCCGGCGCCCTCGGCATCAGCTTCGGGCAGGTCCAACAGGCTTGGCAGCTGGCCGAGTTGGCATCCTCATGCACCCGCGGCCCGGTGAGCGGCATGCCGAACCCGCGAGCCCCCAGGAAACGGGTGCGCCGGTCCGGCACCCAGGGAGGGGAGGTGACCGGCGCCGAACGCCCCGCCATACGCGGCGGCGCAACGTCCCTGGGCGGCACCCCACTCCCCCGGTACGGATCCCGTGCCCGGCCCTCCAGTCCCCAGCAACCACAACTCCCGTCCGGCGGCGGTCATCCGGCGGGGCCGGTACCTGCGGACCGACGGGGGGTGCCGCTGGCGGGGGGCGGGCGGGGGGTGCCGCCTGCGGGGGATGGACGACGGGGACCGCTCGCGAGTGGCGGACGAGGCGCGCCGCCTACCGGAGATGGACGACGGGGACCGCTCGCGAGTGGCGGACGAGGCGCGCCGCCTGCGGGTGGCGGGCGGGGAGTGTCGGCTGCGGGTGGCGGGCGGGGAGTGTCGGCTGCGGGTGGCGGGCGGGGAGTGTCGGCTGCGGGTGGCGGGCGGGGAGTGTCGGGTTCGGCGGATGGGCGGAGGGCTCCGGGTGGCGGGCGGGTCTCGGGTCCGCTGGGGCCCGGTGCCCGGGGCGTCCCGCTCGCAGGTGACGGACGGCGAGCGCCGCTCAGCGCGGATGGGCGGGGAGTACCGGCTCCTGCGGACGGGACCCGAAGACCAGGCGGCAATCAGGCGGCGGGGCCACTGGGGCCTGGTGCGCGTGCGGTTCCCGCTACCGCCGGCGGGCGAGGGGGACCGGGTGGTCGGCGTCCTCCGGCTCCGGCGGGGTCCGGCGGGCGGGGGGTGCCGCCGGGCGGCGGCGGACGGCGAGCGCCGGTCAACTCTGACGGGCTGGGCGTTGCACCTGCGGCCGACGGGCGAGGAACGTCGGGCAGCGATCGGACCTCGCGACCGCTGGTAACTCGCGGCGACGGACGGTTGGGGCCGCTCACGGCTGACGGGCGAGGGGGGCCGGGTGGTCGGCGTCCTCCGAGGCCGGCGGAGACCGGTGGGCAGGGAGTGCCGCCTGGCGATGGTGGACGGCGGGCGCCGGGCGCCGGTAACGGGTGGGGAGCCCCGGCTCCTGCGGACGGGCCGCGAATGCCGGCTGGCCGGCATACCCCCGTACCGCCCGGTTCCACGGGCGGACGGCAAGCGGCGGACGCCGGTGACGGACCCGGAGTTGCGCCCGCGGACGACGGGGCGCGGTCCTCTCGTCAGTCGGCCGGTGGTGCCGGGTACTCGGCGGAGGCCACCCATCAGTCGGCCGGTGGTGCCGGGTACTCGGCGGAGTTGGCGGGCGCGGAGGGGCGGGTTTCGCGGCCGATGACCGCCGACCGTACCCGCATGCCCCTCATGCCCAAGGCGCGCCGCCTGCCCACCGGCCCTCGGGTCACGCTCACCAGCAGGTCCGCGCGCACCTTCGTCACCCCCGGCAGTCCTCGGATCACCATCACCATCCGGCCCGTTCCAGGGGCCCCCGCCGGTGAGCGGGGTGCGTCATGAGTGCCGTACGGATGGGGCAGGACCGGCGGCTCGCGGGGACCGTCATCACGGACGACGGCGCGGAGATCGTGGTGTACGCGCACGGTTCGCCGGAGGCCGAGGCCACCGTCGTACTGTCGCACGGGTGGACCATGTCGGCCATCGACTGGCGGCCGCACATCGACGCGTTGACGCGGCCCCGGCCCGGCTTTCCCGCGCTGCGGGCGGTCAGTTACGACCAGCGCGGGCACGGCAGGTCCACGCGAGGGCAGGCGCCGCTGGACATGGCGCTGCTCGGCCGGGACCTGGACCTCGTGCTGCGCCGGGCGACCGCGCCCGAGGACGGGCCGGTCCTGCTCGTCGGCCACTCCATGGGCGGCATGGCGGTACAGCAGCTCGCCGCGGCCAGGCCCGATCTGTTCGGACCGTGGGTCAGCGGCGTCGCGCTGTTCTCGACCTGCGTGGAGGACGTCGGGGCGGTCCCCTTCGTACCGCAGGACCGGGGCGCGCAGCGCAGGGCGCACGCCGAACGGCTCGTCGCTGACGGCATGTTGCGTTCGCCGGGCTGGGCCAAGGCCGTGCACCGGCTGCTCACCGGACCGCTGTCCCACCCCTCGACCGCCCCGATCTGGCACGCCCTGTTCGGGCGCGGCCCGGGCACCGACACCGCACGGGCCGACGCGCACGCGCTGCGCACCATCCCGCCGCTGATCGTGGCCGAGTTCTTCGCCGCGCTCACCACCCACGCCTGCGCGGGCCGCCTCGGCGCGCTCGGCAGGGTGCCGACCCGGATCCTCGTCGGCGCCCTGGACAGCTACACACCACCCGCCCAGGCCCTGCGCCTGGCCGACGACATCCCGGGGGCGAGCCTGCACACCGTGCCGAAACAGGGCCATGACCTGCCGTACGAGCGTCCGGTGCTGGTCGTGGAGACCGTGCACGCGCTCTTGCGCGACCTACGAGACCGACGCGAGCCGGCCCCGAGTGAGCCTCGGGAACTCGCCCTCGAAACGGGAGCGGAACGATGACCAAGCCCCCGACCCCTGATACCAAGTCCCCGACCCCCGCTGCCAAACCCCCGACCCCCGATACCGAGGTCCTGCGCCCCGATGTGCTGAAGGCCAGGCGGATCGTGGTGAAGGTGGGGTCGTCCTCGCTGACCACCGCGGTCGGCGGCCTGGACTCGGACCGCGTGGACGCCCTCGTCGACGTCCTCGCCCGCACCCGCACCACGGGCACCGAGATCGTGCTCGTCTCCTCCGGTGCCATCGCCGCCGGGCTCGCCCCGCTGGGCCTGGCCGAGCGCCCGCAGGACCTGGCCGGGCAGCAGGCGGCCGCCTGCGTGGGCCAGGGCCTGCTGGTGGCCCGCTACACGGCCTCCTTCGCCCGCTACGGCCTGCGGGTCGGCCAAGTCCTGCTGACCGCCGACGACATCGGCCGCCGCGCCCAGTACCGCAACGCCTACCGCGCCCTGACCAAGGTGCTGTCCATGGGCGCGGTGCCGATCGTCAACGAGAACGACACGGTGGCGACGTCGGAGATCCGCTTCGGCGACAACGACCGGCTCGCCGCCCTCGTCTCCCACCTCGTCCGCGCCGACCTGCTGGTGCTGCTGTCCGACATCGACGGCCTGTACGACGGCGACCCGCGACGGCCCGGGGCGCAGCGCCTGAAGGACGTCCACGGCCAACAGGATCTGGCGGACGTCGAGTTGGGCGGCGCCGGCAGTTCGGGGGTGGGCACCGGCGGGATGAAGACCAAGGTGGAGGCGGCCCGGATCGCGACCGGGGCCGGTGTCCCGGTGGTCCTCACCGCCGCCCGGCACGCGGCCGACGCGCTGGCGGGCCGGGAGACGGGCACCCTCTTCCACCGCACCGGGGACCGCAGCTCCGACCATCTGCTGTGGCTGGAGCACGCCAGCAGCCCGCGCGGCACCGTCCAGCTGACGGCGGACGCGGTGCAGGCCCTGGTGCAGGGCCGCGGGGCGCTGCCCGCGACCGGGGTGACCCGGGTGGCGGGCCAGTTCGTCGCGGGCGATCCGGTGGAACTCCTCGACGAGGAGGGCCGGGTGGTCGCCCGCGGCCTGGCCTCGCTCGCCTTCCAGGAGCTGTCGCTGCTGCGCGGCCGTTCGGGCCGGGAGGTGGTGCACCAGGACGACCTGGTCCTGCTCCCGGCCGCGGCCCGCGGCGGGCTCCCGTCGCAACTGCGCCGGCAGGTGAGCGTACGGGTGCTGCCGGCCCGCGAGTTCGCGGCACGGGACGCGGGCGGACCCGGGCTCGGCTGACGGCCGGCAGCAGGGCGGCGCCCGTCGGTTTCCACGACGGGCGCCGCCCTGTTGTACGAGGCCCTCGACGGGCCCGACTTGCCGAGGCTGCTCGGCCGTATCACTCCGCTCGGCCCTATCACTCCGCTCAGCCTTGCCGAGGCCGCTCCGCCTTCTCGTTCCGCTCAGTCGATGCTGCGGACGATGTGGAACTCGGCGGGATCGTCGTCCACTCCGGCCAGCCCCAGCGGGGGCGGCACCTCGGAGCGGCGGCGGACCCGCCGCGCCTCGTCCCGGTACACGAGCCGGCCCGCCGGCTTCGTCTTGGTGATGATGCGTATCTGCATGAACGGACCTCCCGTCTAGGGCAGCGGGGCGGCGGTTCCGCCCTTGATGTGCCCATCGCCCACCAGGACGTACTTGGTGGTCGTCAGCGCGGTCAGACCCATCGGGCCGCGCGCGTGCAACTTCTGGGTGGAGACGCCGAGTTCGGTGCCCAGGCCGAGCTCACCGCCGTCGGCGAAGCGGGTGGAGGCGTTGACGGCGACGACCGCGGTGTCCAGCGCGCCGACGAACCGGCGGGCGGCGGTGTGCGAGTCGGTGACGATGGCCTCCGTGTGACCGGTGCCGTAGCGCCGGATGTGCTCGACGGCCTCGTCCAGCGAACCGACGACGGCGGCGGAGATCTCCAGGTCGAGATACTCGCGGCCCCAGTCCTCGTCGGTGGCCGGTACGACGGCCGCGTGCCGGGCCCGTACCCGCGCGTCCCCGTGCACCACCACGCCGCGCTCGGCCAGCGCGGACAGGGCGCGGGGCAGGAAGGCGGGCGCCACGGCCTCGTGGACGAGAAGGGACTCGGCGGCGTTGCAGACGGACGTCCGCTGCGTCTTGGCGTCGAGCAGGATCGCCAGCGCCTTGTCGAGGTCGGCGTGCTCGTCGACGTAGACGTGGCAGTTGCCGACGCCGGTCTCGATCACGGGTACGGCGGACTCGCGCACGGTGGTGCGGATGAGCTCGGCGCCGCCGCGCGGGACGAGGACGTCCACCAGGCCGCGCAGGGACATCAGTTCGCGTACGGCGGCATGCGTGGTGCCGGGCACCGTCTGCACCGCGTCGACGGGCGCGCCGGTGTCCGCGAGGGCCTTGCGCATGGCGGCGACGAGGGCGGCGTTGGTGTGCCGGGCGGTCGAGGAGCCGCGCAGCAGAACGGAGTTGGCGCTCTTGAGGCAGAGGGCGGCGGCGTCGACGGTGACGTTCGGGCGGCCCTCGTAGATCATCCCGATGACGCCGAGGGGGACTCTGATCCGCCGTACCTCCAGGCCGTTGGGCCGGACGGTCCCGTCCACGCCGGCGCCGACCGGGTCGGGCTGGGCGGCGAGGAAGCGCACGGTGCCGGCGAGCGTGTGGAGCTGCTCGCGGGTGAGGGTCAGCCGGTCCAGCACGGCGGCGGCGAGTCCGGCGTCCCGGGCGGCGGCCAGGTCGCGCTGGTTCGCGGCGAGGATGTCGGCGGGGTCGACGGTCAGGCGCCGCGCGACGGCGAGCAGCGCGGCGTTCCGTACGTCACCGGAGGTACCGGCAAGCAGCCGGGCGGCGGCGCGGGAGGCGAGGGCGGCATCGCGCACGTCCTCCGTCTGCACCCGCGGCGCCGCGTCCCGGACGCCGACGGCCGCATCGGCGGTCACCCCTCACCGCCGTCCTCCACCTGCTCCACGGGCGGCGGCGCGGGCACGGTCCCCGACAACTCGGCCAGCATCACCCACGCCAACGCCTCGGCCTCCTCCGGATGAACGGTGAGACCGGTACCAGTGCTGCTCATAGGAACTCCCTGCGATATACGGGCGCTGCCGTGTCCCACCCACAAGGGGAACTCAACAACTGATGAACTCACCCCCCACGAGACTCGCACGAGCCAACAACCCCGACAAGACCGGCACTTCGGCTCCACGAGAGCGGCTGGACTGAATCTCGAGCGCGGCTCCACGGGGCGGCGGGCGGGAACCCGGAAGGAACCCCACCGCCCAGCCGAAGCCGGCGACGTCACCGCCGCGGCTCCGGCGCCGTCCCCACCGCCTCCGACGCCGACCTCCGCAGCCGGATTCCCCAGAAGTGGCCGCCGGGCGCGGCGACTTGCGGGCGGGAGCCCTCGGGTGCGCCGTGGGTTTCCGCGCGGGCCAGCACGAACACGCCCCGTCCCGCCGCGGCCGCCGCGACCAGGCCGGCGGCCACCGTCATCAGCCCCGTCGCGTACCGGTCCCCCAGCACCGCCGCCCCGAGCACCACGGCGAACACCGGGTTCACCAGTGTCACCGTGGCCAGCGGAGCCGCCAGGCCGCCCCGGTAGGCGAGCTGGCACAACAGCAGCCCGGCCGGCGCGAGGAACAGCACCCCGCCCGCGACCAGCACCGTCGACGCGACGGTCCCCGACCCCGCCCCGGTCACCCGGAGCACCGCGGTCTGCGCCAGCGCGCTCGCCGCCGCGAAGGCGACCCCCGCCGCGGCCGCGTACGACAGGCTCGCGACCGTCACGCTCCGGGCGACCGCCGCCGCGACCACCGGCACCCCCATCGCGACCGCGGTCAGCAGCCCGACCCCGACCAGTTCGCCCGTGTCCAGCGTGCGGCTCTCCCCGGCGGACGGGACGAGCGCCAGCAGTCCCACCACCCCGGCCACGGTCAACGCCGTCCCCGTCCACTGCGCGGACGTCATCCGCTGCCGCAGCACCCCCGACGACAGCAGGGGCGCCGCGACCAGCGTCAGCACCCCGAGCATCTGCACGGCGACGAGCGAGCCGTACCGTAACGCGGCCGTGTGCAGCACGGCCCCCAACGCGTTCAGCAGCACCGCCACCCACCACGCCCCGGACCGCCGCAGTCCGACCGCCCGCGGCCCGGCGGCGCGCAGGGCGGCCATCCGCTGCGCGACCGCCGCGGCCGCGTACGCCAGCGCGGAAGTCGCACCGAGCACCAGAACCGAGAACACGGTGGTACGTCCTTTCACCGCGCCGGGCACGGAGCCGTAATATTTCACCCTCCGTTGAAGTCTACGGGTGCTGAATTAACCCGCGCAACCGGTTCGAGACGGACTCCATCCGACGTCCACGCGCATTCCTGCCGCGCCTCCTACCCTCACCGCACGCACGAGCCCGGCAACGCCATCTGGATCACGGAGAGTCGCTCATGACGTACGTCATCGCCCAGCCCTGCGTCGACCTCAAGGACAAGGCCTGCGTCGACGAGTGCCCCGTCGACTGCATCTACGAAGGCCAGCGGAAGATGTACATCAACCCGGACGAATGCGTCGACTGCGGCGCCTGCGAGCCCGTCTGCCCGGTCGAGGCGATCTTCTTCGAGGACGACGTCCCCGGCGAGTGGACCGACTTCCGCCGGGCCGACACGGAGTTCTTCGCCGACCTCGGCTCCCCGGGCGGTGCCGCCAACCTCGGTCCCGTCGAGTCCGACCACCCGGTGGTCGCGGAGCTGCCCGTGACCGCGAAGCCGTGACGAACGGGTGAGTTCGACCGCCGTGCACACGACCCTCGTTGACCTGCGCCCGCCACGTCCATAGCTTCGTGCCCGCCTGACATCACGTCAGCAAAGGGCGTCACGGAGGAGAGGGGCGGGACGTGCGGCTGAGTCTTCGGGGCGCGGGGGTCGTGTGCGCGCTGATCGCGGGGCTGCTGCCCGTGACGTCGGCGACCGCCCACGCGGCGATTGCGGCGGCCGAGCCGCTGCCCTTGGAGCAGTTCTTCGACAACACCGCGGTCAGCGACGACGCCCGCCCCGGCGAGGCGGACTTCGACGGCTCGGGCGCCTCCCTGTCGGCCGCGGACCTGGCCGCCGCGGGCTGGCACCCGGGCCGCGCGTTCACCGTGCAGGGCGCCCGTCTCACCTGGCCGGACCGCACGCCGGGCGAGCCCGACAACGTCCTCGCCGCCGGACAGGACATCCGCCTCCCCGGCCGCGGCGACGCCCTCGCCTTCCTGGTCGCCGGCACCACCGGCACGAACGTGACCGGCATCGGCACCGTCGCGTACGCGGACGGCACCAGCGCCCCGTACCGGCTCACCGCCCCCGACTGGCGCACCGGTCCGCTCGCCACCAAGGCGCTGGCCCTCCCGCACATCAACACACCGGCCGGCCGGCTCACCGAGAAGGCCCGGCTGTACGTCGTCACCGTGCCGCTCGCGGCCGACCGCGAGGTGACGTCGGTACGGCTGCCGCACGCGGCCGGACTCCATGTGTTCGCGGTGTCGGTGCGCACCGACACCCTCGGGTGGACCGGCACCTGGTCCGCGGCCACCGGCGGCTACCCGGCCGTGGGTCCCTGGACCGACCGGACGCTGCGGCTGGTCGTGCACACCTCGGCGGGCGGGCCGCGGGTCCGCGTCCGCTTCGACAACACCTTCGCGGCGACGCCGGTACGGATCGGCAGCGCCACGGTGGCCGTCCAGGCGTCCGGCGCCACGCCGCAGGGGGCGCCGGTGCCGCTGTCCTTCGGCGGCGCGGCGGGCAGCGAGATCCCGGCGGGCGCCCAGGTGTTCAGCGACCCGCTGGGCTTCACGGTGCCCGCGGACACGAACCTCCTGGTCAGCTTCCATCTGCCCGGCACGGTGGCGGCGGCGCCGGTGCACCGGCTCGCGGTGCAGCGGTCGTACCTCAGTGAGCCGGGCGACCACGCGGCCGACGGTACCGCCACGGCGTACACCTCGACCCTGACCAGCTGGCCGCTGCTCGCCGGGGTGGACGTGGGCGGCGGGCCGGGCTCGGTGGTGCTGCTCGGCGATTCGATCACGGACGGGACGCATTCCACCCTCGACGCGAACCGCCGCTGGCCCAATGTGCTGGCCACCCGGCTGCTCGGCCAGGACGAGGTGCCGCACTACGGCGTGCTGAACCAGGGGATCTCCGGCAACCGTGTGCTCACCGACCGCTACCCCGGGGACGGCGTCTCCACGGAGACCGCCGGGGTGAACGCGCCCCACCGCTTCGACCGCGATGTCCTCGCCCAGCCGTCGGTGCGGACCGCGGTGGTCTTCGAGGGCGTCAACGACGTGCGCGCGGGCGCGACCTCGGAGCAGGTGATCGAGGGCCTGCGCCTGCTCGCGGACCGGGGACACGCGCACGGGCTGCGGATGCTGGCGGCCACGATCGTGCCGTGCGAGGGCGCGGCCCAGTGCACGGCCGCGGTCGACGCGGAGCGGGCCGAGGTGAACGCGTGGATCCGGGCCACCGGAGTCTTCGACGGCGTCCTGGACTTCGACGCGGCCCTGCGGGATCCGGCGCGCCCCGCGCGCATCCTGCCGCGGTACGACAGCGGCGACCATCTGCACCCGGGTGACGCGGGGCTCGCGGCGCTGGCCGCGTCGGTGGATCTGCGGGCTCTGGTGCCCGCGCCGTGAGGGGCTACACGTCCAGGTCCACCACCACCGGCGCATGGTCCGAGGCGCCCTTGCCCTTGCGCTCCTCGCGGTCCACGTACGCGTCCTTGACCGCCGACGCGAACGGTTCGTTGCCGTAGACGAGGTCGATGCGCATGCCGCGGTTCTTGGGGAAGGCGAGCTGGCGGTAGTCCCAGTACGTGAAGGGGCGGTCGTACTTCAGGGGCCGCGGGACCACGTCCGACAGGCCCGCCTCGCGCAGGGACGCCAGGGCCGCCCGCTCGGCGGGGGTGACATGGGTCAGGCCCTCGAAGGCCGCCACGTCGAAGACGTCGTCGTCCGTCGGCGCCACGTTGTAGTCGCCCAGCACCGCGAACGGGCGGCTGCCGGCCGCGTCGCCCGCGACGGCCGCCTTCAGGGCCTCGAACCACTGCAGCTTGTAGGCGTAGTGCGGGTGGTCCACCTCGCGGCCGTTGGGCACGTACACCGACCAGACGCGGACCGGGCCGCAGGTCGCGGAGATGGCGCGGGGCTCGACCGAGCCGTCGTAGCCGGGATCGCCGGGCAGGCCCTTGACGACGTCCTCGATCCCGGTGCGGGAGAGCACCGCCACGCCGTTCCACCGGCCGGTCGCGTGCACCGCCGACTCGTAACCCAGCTCGCGCAGCTGCTCGGTCGGGAAGGCGGCCTCGGCGACCTTGGCCTCCTGGAGGCAGAGCACGTCGGTGCCACTGCTCTCCAGCCAGGCCAGGAGCCTCGGCAGGCGGGCGGTGATCGAGTTCACGTTCCAGGTCGCGATACGCATGTCCCACAACCTACCCGGCACCACTGACAATCAGAGAGCCGCGCTCTGGCCGGGCGCCAGCCGCAGGTGCTCGGCGCCGCCGAGGGCGCCGATCTGCTTGTCGTAGATCGGCCGGGCGAGGTCGGTGAGCAGGGCGTCGTGGATGTCGTAGGCGCGCCGCGGTTTCACCTCGCGGACGTACTCGATGACCTCCGAGATCTTGCTCCAGGGGGCCATGACCGGGAGCATCAGCGTCTCGACCGGGTGGTCGGGGACGGTGAGGGCGTCGCCGGGGTGGAAGACGCGGCCGCCGTCGATGAGATAGCCGACGTTGGTGATCCGCGGGATGTCCGGGTGGATGACCGCGTGCAGTTCGCCGTGGACCTGGACGTCGAAGCCCGCCGCGGTGAAGGTGTCGCCGTGGCCGACGGTGTGCACCCGGCCCGGGAAGGCGGCCGAGATCTGCTCCGCGACCGACCGCAGGGTCCAGATCTCGGCGGCCGGGTTGGCCTCCATCGCGGTGCGCAGCCGCTCTTCGCTGAAGTGGTCGGGGTGCTCGTGCGTGACGAGGATCGCGTCCGCGCCGACGGCGGCGTCCTCCTCGGTGAAGCCTCCGGGGTCGAGGACGAGCGCGCGTCCGTCCTTCTCCAGGCGGACGCAGGCGTGCGTCTTCTTCGTGAACCTCATGGCACCATCCTGCCCCCGCGCCGGCGCGGGGGATCACTCGGTGGGGGTGGTCTCCTCGCGTATCACCTGCTGCGCCACCGTGAACGCGCTGTTCGCCGCCGGTACACCGCAGTAGACCGCGGCCTGCAGCAGCACTTCCTTGATCTCGGCGGGCGTGAGGCCGTTGCGCAGCGCGGCCCGCACATGGAAGGCCAGCTCGTCCAGGTGGCCGCCGGCGACCAGGGCGGTGAGGGTGACGCAGCTGCGCGTACGCCGGTCGAGGCCGGGACGGTCCCAGATCTCGCCCCAGGCGTAGCGGGTGACGAACTCCTGGAAGTCGCCCGAGAACTCGTCGGCCTGCGCCAGCGCCCGGTCCACGTGCGCGTCGCCGAGCACCTCGCGGCGCACCTTCAGGCCGGCGTCGTACGGATCGGGCCGGCCGCCCTCCATCGGGGCGGGGACGGCGGCCGGGGCGATCTCGGCGATGGGCGCGGGCTGCGGGGGCGCGACCGGCGCCGGAGCGGCGAGGACCGGCTGCACGGGCGCCGCGGCGATGGCGACCTGGCCGGTGGACGGCTCGTAGACGGGCTGCCAGGCGGTGGAGAAGTGCCTGACCAGCAGATCGGTGACGGCCGCCGGCTGCTCCACCGGGACGAGGTGGGAGGCGCCGGGGACCACGGCGAGCCGCGCGTCCGGGATGCCGGCGACCAGGGTGCGGGCCTCGGCGGGGCCGGTGACCTGGTCCTCGGAGCCGACCAGGACCAGGGTGGGCACACCGATGCTGGTCAGCTCGGTGCGCACGTCGAAGGAGGCGAGCGCCTCGCAGGCGGCGATGTAGCAGCCGGGGTCGGTGGTGCGCACCATCTGCACGGCCCAGTCGGTGATGGCGGGCTGGGCGCCGGCGAAGCCCTGGGTGAACCAGCGCTCGGGCGAACTGCGGGCGATGGGATCGAGGCCGTTCGTCCGGACGATCACCCCGCGCTGCCGGAACTCGTCGGCGGTGCCGAAGCGGGGCGAGGCGGCGATCAGGGCGAGCGAGGCCAGCCGCTCGGGGTTGCGCAGCGCCAGCTCCACTCCGATGGCGCCGCCGAACGCGCAGCCCGCGTAGCCGAAGCGCTGCACGCCGAGACCGTCCAGCGTGACGAGCAGCCGCGTGGCCAGCTCGGCGACCGATCCGGCCGGGTACGCCGGGGCGCCGCCGTGTCCCGGCAGGTCGAACCGGAAGACCCGCCACTGCTTCGTCAGCTCGGGGACCTGACGATCCCACATGTGCCAGGTGGTGCCGAGCGACGGGCCGAGGATGAGGACCGGGGCGTCTTGCGGGCCGTCGAAGCGGTACTGGAGGGCAGGGGTCTTCGTCTCACTCACCGCTCCACGCTAGCGTCCGCGCCTCGGTGCCCCGCCCCCGGTCCCCCACTCCCCCCATCCGGCTCCCATACTTCGGCGACGAATCCTCACACGCTCTTCACCGGGCGCTCCCGGTCCGCCGTCATGGCCCGACCGGACCGCCCAGGCCGGTCAGCGCGCCGACGGGGTCCAGGTCCGGGGTGCCGCGCGGCCACCAGTCGTCGTGGCCCGGTTCCGATTCGTACGCGTACCACAGGCCGTCGCGGCCGAGGCGGAGCTGGACATGGCCGCGGGGGTGGGTGAGGCGGTTGCGCCAGGGGCGGAACGCCGGGAGGTCGGCGGCCAGGAGCAGGGGGCGGGCCCGGTCGAAGCGGCCGGCCGGCGGGTCCCATGCCTCCTCCAGTACGGCGAGCCCCTGCTCGCCGCCCTGGCGCCACGCGGCGACCGCCCGGGCCAGGTCGGCGGGCGTGCGGCCAGCGGCGGAGGCGAGCGAGGCGTACAGGGCGCGGGTGCCCGCGGTGAGGCCGGCTCCGGGGCGGGCCGCGGCGAGTCGTACGGCGTCCTGCCACAGCGTCAGTTCCGCGAGCGGGTCGTGGCCGGTGCCGAGCAGGGCGTGTGCGCGGGCGGCGGCGTCGGTGGCCAGCTGGTCAAGCGCGAACGGGTCCGGGCCGCCCGGTGCCGCCGGATAGACGGGGGGCTGCTCGGGGTGCGGCGGGACCGGCAGCGGTGGCGGGAGCGGCGGGAGTTCGCGGGGTGCGAGAGCGTCGCTCGCCCGTACGCCCGGCAGTGGCGCCGGTCCCTGGTCCTGCGCGGCCCGGGCCGCCCGCGCGGCGCTCAGGCGGGACAGGGCGTCCAGGAGCTCGCGCTCACCGCGGCCGCGCAGCAGGAGCAGGACGAAGGGGTCGGCGTCGAGCAGACGTGCCGTCTGGTAGCAGAGGGCGGCCGCGTGTTTGCAGGGGTGGCCGTGGTCCGGGCAGCTGCACTGGGGCTCCAGGTCCCCCGGGCCGGGCAGCAGCGGCACACCGCACTCGGCGAGGGAGTGCGGCATCTCCTTGTCGAGCAGCGCGGCGATATGCCCGGGCCGCTCGACGGCGACGTCCAGGAACCGCTCCCAGTCGGCGTCGTCGAGCGTCCGCAACCGCACCTGCACGCGGTACGGCCGGGGGCGGCTCCCCTTCACATACGCGAGGACCAGGCCGGGGGTGACGGTGATGGCGTCCACGTGCCCCTGCTCGGCGTAACCCCTCCCGCGCGCCAGCCGCTTGGGGTCGAGCGCCCCTTCTTCCAGCGCCGCCACCCAGGCATTGCCCCACCACGTCTCGGCGAACCCGGTCCCACCGGCGCCTCCGGCGGGAAGGGCGGGGAAGGTACGCCGGTGGTCCCCGTCCCGGGAGGGAGCGGCCATGCTGCGGGGCACTGCATGGAGGTCGGGGACCGTCGGACCGGCGCCACGGGCATCTGCAGGGGGCTCGGGAGCCGCCCGGTCGGCGCCACGGGTATCGGCGTGGGCATCCGCATGCAGCCGGTCGGCGTCGTGGGTACCGGCACTGGCACTTCCCTGGCTGGGGGCAGGCGGGTTGGGAGGCATCGGGTCGGCGTCGGGTGCGTCGGGGGTCCGGGGCCGGGAATCGCGTCCGGTATCGCCGGTCTCGGTCGGCTTCTCCTCCGGGGAATCCGCATCGGCGGGCAGTCGGAAGGCGCCGGAGAGCAGTTCCCGCAGGGCGCGGGCGCGGGCCGCCGGTGCGTCGCTCCGCGCGGGGCGGGGGTGACGCGCGCGTCCCGGGACCGGGGTCGCCGGGTTCGGCTCGGCCCGGCGCGCGGCACGCAGCGCTTCCCGCGCGACATCCGCGGGGCGCGCCGCCGGCGGGTCGGCGGAGGCGGTCCCGGGCGTGCCCGCCCCGGTGTCACCCGCCGGGTCCGGGCCGTCCCCGGCACCGGCGCGCCGCAGCGCGGCACGTGCCACGTCGCCGGGGCGAGCCTCACGCGTGTCCGTCCCCGTCATGGCGGGACCCGAACCACCGGACCGCTCGCCCTTGGCCGCGCTCTTGCCCTCCCGTTCCCGTGCCATCCGCAACGCCCGCCGAGCCGCCTCGGACAGCTCCCCGGCAGGCCGCTTCACGTCACCGAACTCCCCGCCCATGCCCATCGGCTCGGGGCGCAGCACCCGACCGCCCTCCTCCGACAGCCCGGTCACGGGACGGTCCTCGCCCCCAGGACCCCCGCCCTCCCCTACATCCGCGCCGGAAGCACCCCCGTCCCTCGCCTCCCGCTCCCGGGCGGCCCTGAGCGCGCGGCGGGCCTCTTCCGATGGGCGGGGGGTCATGAGGTCCTCCGCAGGGAGACCAGGTCGGAGAGTTCGCGGGCCGTCAGTTCGGTGAGGGCGGCTTCGCCGGAGCCGAGGATCGCGTCGGCCAGAGCCCGCTTGGACTCCAGCATGTCCGCGATGCGGTCCTCGATCGTGCCCTCGGTGATGAGGCGATGGACCTGGACGGGCTGGGTCTGGCCGATGCGGTAGGCGCGGTCGGTGGCCTGTTCCTCCACGGCCGGGTTCCACCAGCGGTCGAAGTGGACGACATGGCCGGCCCGGGTGAGGTTCAGGCCGGTGCCGGCCGCCTTCAGGGAGAGCACCAGGACCGGGGTCTCGCCCGCCTGGAAGCGGTCCACCATGCGTTCGCGCTCGGGCACCGGTGTGCCGCCGTGGAGGAGGTCCACGGGGACCGCGCGGGAGGCGAGGTGGGAGGTGATCAGCCGGGCCATCCCCACGTACTGCGTGAAGACCAGCGCCGAGCCGTCCTCCGACAGCAGGGTGTCCAGCAGTTCGTCGAGCAGCGCCAGCTTGCCGGAACGGGTCACCAGGGACTCGCCCGCGGCGGGCTCCTTCAGGTACAGCGCGGGGTGGTCGCAGATCTGCTTCAGCGCCGACAGCAGCTTCAGGACCAGGCCCCGGCGCGCCATGCCCTCCGCCGTCTCGATGGCGAGCATCGACTCCCGCACCACCGCCTCGTACAGCGCGGCCTGTTCACGGGTGAGCGGCACCGGGTGGTCGGTCTCGGTCTTGGGCGGCAGCTCCGGGACGATCCCGGGGTCGGACTTCTTGCGGCGCAGGAGGAAGGGCCGCACGAGCCGCGCCAGCCGCTCCACCGCCTCCTGGTCCTCGCCGTTCTCCACCGCCCGCGCGTGCCGGGCCCGGAAGGACTTCAAGGGGCCGAGGAGCCCCGGGGTCGTCCAGTCCAGCAGGGCCCACAGCTCGGAGAGGTTGTTCTCCACCGGGGTGCCGGTCAGCGCCACCCGCGCCGGGGTCGGAATGGTGCGCAGCGCCTTGGCCGTCGCCGAGTAGGGGTTCTTCACGTGCTGGGCCTCGTCCGCGACGACCATGCCCCAGGCCTGCTGGGCGAGGACCGGCGCCGCGGACCGCATGGTGCCGTACGTCGTGAGGACGAACCCGCCGGTCAGGTCGTCCAGGGTGCGGTCGGGGCCGTGGAAGCGGCGCACGGGGACGCCGGGCGCGAAGCGGGTGATCTCGCGCTGCCAGTTGCCGAGCAGGGAGGCCGGGCAGATCACCAGGGTCGGTTCGCTGCGGGCCCGCTTCAGGTGCAGCGCGATGAGGGTGACGGTCTTGCCGAGGCCCATGTCGTCGGCGAGGCAGCCGCCGAGGCCCAGGGAGGTCATGAGGTCCAGCCAGGCCAGGCCGCGGAGCTGGTAGTCGCGCAGGGTGGCGGCCAGGCCGGGCGGTGGCGCGGCGGGGCGGACGCCCGCCGTGAGGCGGTCGCGCAGGGCGGCGAGGGCGCCGACCGGCACCGCCTCCACCGACTCGCCGTCGACCTCCGCGGTGCCGGTGAGGGCGACGGACAGCGCGTCGACCGGGTCGAGCAGGCCCAGTTCGCGCTTGCGGGCCTTGCGGACCAGGGCGGGGTCCACCAGCACCCAGTGGTCGCGCAGCCGGACGACCGGGCGATGCGCCTCGGCGAGCGCGTCCATCTCGGCCTCGCTGAGCGGCTCCCCGCCGAGCGCCAGCTGCCAGCGGAACTGGAGCAGGTCCTCGCTCTCGAAGAAGCCGGTGCCGTCGGTCGCCGAACCCGGGGCGGGCCGTACCACCGCGGCGGCGGTGAGGTCCTGGGCGAGGTCGCGGGGCCAGTGCACCCCGACGCCCGCCGCCGCGAGCCGGGTCGCCGCGACCCCCAGCAGATCGCCCAACTCCTCGTCGGACAAGGCCAGTACGTCGGGTACGTCCTGCTCGGCGAGCCGGTCCAGCGGCGGCCAGACCCGGGCCGCGCGGCGCACCGCGAGGGCGGCGTCGACCCGCGCGCGGGGACCGAAGGCCGCGTCCGCCTCGCCCGCCCACAGCGCCGCCGCGTCGGCGACCAGGGTGGGGTCGGCGAGGCTGTGCACCTGGACGATCGCCGCGCCCGCGTGGCGCACGCCCTCCTCGCTGTCGAACAGCTGGTGGGCCGCCAGGTCCAGGCGCAGCGAGATCCGGACGCCCGCGTCCATTCCGGCGGCGACCTCGGCCGCCCAGTCGTGGGCGTCGGGCAGGCGCTGCGGCCGGCGGTCCGCGAAGGGCTTCCCGCAGGCGTGGGGAGCGGCCGGGGTGCGGGGCAGGGTGTCGGCGACCGCGTCGAGGAAGGAGCGCATCAGGGCTTCCGGCTCGGGCAGCCGGAGCGGTCCCGGGCCGGGCAGCGGCACCGCGTGTCCTTCGGGGGGCAGGGCGGCGGCGATGGCCCGCAGGTGCGCGATGTCGTCCGGGCCGAGGGGGCCGGCCCGCCAGGCGTCGTGGCCGGTGGGGGTCAGTCCGGGGAGGAGCCGGCCGCGCGCGGTGAGCCGTAGGGCGTGCTGGGCGGCGGCGCCCCAGGCGGCGGTGGCGGGGTGGGCCGCGGGGTCGCGGCGGGCGCGGACGAGGAGGGGCAGCGCGGCGTCCAGGGGGAGGGTCAGGGCGGGGGCGGGCCTGCGGCGGACCCCGGTGCCGTGCCGCCGTACCACCGTCAGCTCGGTGGGCCCGGGGCCCGCGGGCAGGGGGGCGTCCTCGGGGTCCCAGAAGGCGATCCGGCCCTCGCGCGGCAGGGGCGCGGGCAGGAAGACGGCGGCGAGGCGCACGGGCACGAAGTCCGCCGTACGGAGATCGCCGGTGCGGTCGGCCGCTGTCGCGGTGTCCCTCATACGCCCTGTCACCTCCCGTCCCTGAGTCGGATCAGTCGTCTTCGACTCTACGGGCGGGGTCTGACAACCGGCCCCGCCGCCCGGCCCTGGCGGGGCGGACGGCCAGGGAACCGTGCGGGAGACGACGTAGACCATGCCGGACGGCCAGGGAACCGTGCGGGAGACGACCTGGACCATGCCGGACGGCTAGGGAACCGTGCGGGAGACGACGTAGACCATGGGGAAGGTCGGGTTGCCCGTGTTCACCACGATGTCCTGGGTGGGGGCCGGGTTCTTCTGCTCGCGGACGATCCCGAAGTACTCGCCGGGCCGGGAGCCCTCGCCGGCGAACTTCCAGCCGGTGACCTTCTGGTCCCGGGCGCCGATGGTGATGTCGCCCCGCTGGAGGTCGTTGCGGTGCAGCCCGAGTTCGGCCAGGAAGGCGTCCAGGCCGGCGTGCGTGGTCTGGAACTGGACGTAGAGCCGGCTGGTGCGCCAGTTGTTCGTCTCGTAGTACGCGACCTGGTTCGCGGGGTGCGGGACCGGCACCTGGTAGAGGCGGCGCTGGACCTTGGACGGCCAGCCCTCGGTGAGTCCCCGCGCCGCGTACTTGGCCTCCTTGTCCTTGCCGCTGTCCCGGCTCTGATTGGCGGAGATCACCAGGTAGCCGGCCGGGACGCCGATGAGCAGGACGATGATGAGCAGGGTGAGCGCCCGGCGGCGGATCATGTGGCGCCGGTTCTCGGCGGGCCGCGACGGCTCGTCCGCCGGTTCGGCCTGGTGCGGCAGTTCAGGGGTCACGCGGGCCCCTGCGACGCACGGCGGGAGGACACGTACCGCTCGTAGCGCTCATGGCGCTCCACCCGGCGCCGGTTGGCGCGCCGGAAGCGGCGGGCGACCAGGCGGGCGAGGTCGGCGGCGCCGACCATGCCGGCCTCGGGGCCGAGCTGGGCGCGCGCGATACGGGCCTCGGGGCGGTAGCCGCGCCCGGTCAGATGGCGCTTGAAGGCGTCCCGCGCGGGGACGATGAGCAGGTCGTCGGCGGCCGAGACACCGCCGCCGATGACGAAGCAGGACGGGTCGAGGGCCGCCGCGAGGTTGGCGATGCCGACGCCGAGCCACTGGCCGATGTCCTGGAGCAGCTCGATGCACATGGCGTCGCCGTCCCGGGCCAGCTCGGTGATGACGGGGCCGGTGATGTCGGAGACGCTGCCCTTGACGTGCTCGATGAGGCCGTACGCCACCGGGGAGTCGGCCGCGGCCAGCTCACGGGCCTCGCGCACCAAGGCGTTGCCCGAGCTGTACTGCTCCCAGCAGCCGCGGTTGCCGCACGGGCAGCGGTGGCCGCCGGGCACGACCTGCATATGGCCGAACTCGCCGGCCACGCCGAACTTGCCGCGCTTGACCTGCCCGTCCTCCAGGATCGCGCCGCCGATGCCGGTGCCCAGCGTGATCATCACCAGGTGGGTCTCGCCGCGGCCCGCGCCGAAGCGCCACTCGGCCCAGGCGGCGGTGTTGGCGTCGTTGTCGACCAGGACGGGCACGGCGAGCCGTTCGGCGATGCGGTCCCTGAGCGGCTCGTTGCGCCAGGACAGGTGCGGGGCGAACAGGATGCGGTTGCGGTCGGCGTCCACCCAGCCGGCCGCGCCGATGCCGACGGCGTGCACGTCGTGCCGGTCGGACAGGTCCAGCACCAGTTCGACGATGGTGTCCTCGACGACCTTGGGGCTCTTGGACTTGTCCGGGGTCTCCGCGCGGAGCTTCTCCAGGATGTTGCCGTCGGCGTCGACGACGCCGGCCATCACCTTGGTGCCGCCGATGTCGATGCCCACGGTGGGCACTCGGGGGGCGGTCAGGTGGGACCGGCGCTCCCTTGTGCCGACTGTGCGCAGAGCCGTGGCGCGGCGGGAGCCGATGGGGGCGTTGAAGGTGCCGTAGGTGCTCATCGGGCCCGATTCTGCCTCACCGCGGGTATGGGTGCCGTCGAGGGAAACAATGGGGTGGTTTCTGTCGTACGCCGCCTACCGGCCGGTGTGCGGTCGCTCGCGCAGTTCCCCGCGCCCCTGGGTACGGGTCAGCTCATGACGTAGATCGTCCAGCTCGTTGCCGCCCGCCATCTGCCTGGTCAACTCGTCGAGGTCGATGGTTTCCCGCGTGTAGCCGCCCACCATCGTGCCCCTCTTCAGCAGCACGAAGCGGTCGCCGACCATATAGGCGTGGTGCGGGTTGTGTGTGATGAACACAACCCCCAGGCCCTCGTCCCGCGCCGCCGCCACGAGCTTCAGGACCACGCCGGACTGCTTCACGCCGAGCGCCGCCGTCGGTTCGTCCAGCACCAGGACCTTCGCTCCGAAGTGCACGGCCCGCGCGATGGCCACGCACTGGCGTTCGCCGCCGGAGAGGGTGCCGATGGGCTGGTCGACGTCGCGGAGGTCGATGCCCATCTTCCGCAGCTCCGCGTAGGTGGCGCGGCGCATGTGGTCGACGTCCAGGCGCTTGAAGGGGCCGACGCCCTTGCGGGGCTCGGAGCCGAGGAAGAAGTTCCGCCACACCGGCATCAGCGGTACGACGGCCAGGTCCTGGTAGACCGTGGCGATGCCGCGGTCCAGGGCCTCGCGCGGGGAGGACAGCTTCGTCTCCTCGCCGTCGAGGCGCAGGACGCCGCCGTCGTGCTGGTGCAGCCCCGAGATGATCTTGATGAGGGTGGACTTGCCCGCGCCGTTGTCGCCCAGGACGCAGGTGATCTCGCCCGCGTGGACCTCCAGGGAGACCCCTTCCAGGGCGCGGATGCTGCCGTAGTGCTTGCTGACGTCGGCCAGCTCGACGAGTGTCACTTGGTGGCCTCCGCGCGCTTGCGGACCCAGGCGTTGAGCAGGGTCGCGAGGAGCAGCATCGCTCCGAGGAAGAACTTGAACCAGTCGGGGTTCCACTCGGCGTAGACGATGCCCTTGCTGGTCATGCCGAAGATGAACGCGCCGACCGCGGAGCCGACCGCGCTGCCGTAGCCGCCGGTGATCAGACAGCCGCCGATGACGGCCGCGATGATGTAGATCAGCTCGTTGCCGACGCCCTCGCCGGACTGGACGACGTCGTACGAGAAGAGCAGGTGCTGGCCCAGGATCCAGGCGCCGAAGGCGACGCCCATGTAGAGGCCGATCTTGGTCCTGGCGACGGGAACGCCGACCGCTCGGGCCGCGTCCTGGTTGCCGCCGACCGCGAAGATCCAGTTGCCGGCGCGGGTGCGCAGCAGGATCCAGGAGGCGACGGCGACCAGGCCGAACCACCACAGGATCGTCACCTTGACGTCGACGCCGCCGATGGTCAGCGTCGAGGCGAAGACGTCGCGCGCGCTCGGGAAGCCCTCCATGTCGGCGATCGACTTGGTGGAGACGGTGCCGTCGATCAGCTTGGTGAAGCCGAGGTTCATGCCGGTCAGCATCAGGAAGGTGCCGAGCGTGATGATGAAGCTCGGCAGCTTGGTGCGGGTGAGCATGATGCCGTTGAACGCGCCGATGGCCAGGGTGACCAGCAGGGACACCCCGACGCCGACCCAGGTGTTGGCCGTCATCTGGTAGCTGAACATCGACGACACCAGGGCCGAGGACGTCACCATCACGCCCGCCGACAGGTCGAACTCGCCGCCGATCATCAGCAGGGCGACGGGGACCGCCATGATGCCGATGGTGGAGGACGCGTACAGGACCGTGCTGAGGCTGGCGGCGCGCAGGAAGCCGTCGGCGGCGAGCGCGAAGAAGACGAAGACGGCGAGGGCGCCGACGACCGAGCCGAGTTCGGGGCGGCCGAGGAGCTTGCGCAGCGGTGAGGTCTCGACGAGCCGTTCGTCGACGGTGGCGGCGCTCATCGGGTGCCCCGCTTGGTGTACTCCTCCAGCGCCGCGGCCTGGTCCTGGGTGATGATCTGCGGGCCGGTGAGCACGGGCCTGCCGCCGCCGAGGACGTCGTCGTTGTACTTGTACAGCCACAGCAGGTCGACGGCCTCGTAGCCCTGAAGGTAGGGCTGCTGGTCGACGGCGAAGCCGAGGGTGCCGTCCTTGAGCGAGGCCGCGACCTTGGCGTTGAGGTCGAAGGTGTCGATCTCGGCGTCGCTGCCGGCGCCCTGCTTGGCCTTGACGGCGGTGTCGGCGTACGGGGCGCCGAGCGTGACGACCGCGTCGATGGAGTCGTCGGCCTGGAGCTTGGCCTCGATGGCGGACTGCACGTCCGGCATGCTCGTGCCGTTGACGTACAGGTCCTGGACGGTGCCGTCGAAGGTCTTCTTCACGCCGTCGCAGCGCTGTTCGTGACCGACGTTGCCCTGCTCGTGCAGCACGCAGACGGCCTTCTCGCGGCCGCGCTTGTTGAGCTCCTCGCCGACGGCCTCGCCGGCGATGGTCTCGTCCTGTCCGATGTGGGTGAGCGCGCCGAACGCCTTGGACTGCTCCGAGCCGGAGTTCACCGTGATCACCGGGATGCCGGCTTTGCGGGCGCGGGCCACGGCGGCCTTCATGGCGTCGGGCTTGGCGAAGGTGACGATGATCCCGTCGACCTGCTTGTCGACGGCGGCGTCGACGAGCTGCGCCTGCTGCTGGCCCTCGTCGTCGTGCGAGTACAGGAAGTTGATGTTGTCCTTGACGGCCGCCTGCTCGGCGCCGCTCTGCACGATGTCCCAGAAGGTGTCGCCATCGCCCGAGTGGGTGATCATCGCGAAGGTCCAGCGGGGGGTGTTCACCGCCGCCTTCCCCTGGGCCGCCGCGGCCTTGCGGGCGTCCTCGGCGCGCTTGCCGCCGGTGCTGCTGCATCCGGCCAGGGACACGCACAGTGCCCCCGCCAGCGCGAATCCTGCCCAGGTCCTCAACCGTGCCACGAGGCCGTGCCCTTCTTGCTGTGTGCTGACGTACGCAAGGGGCCAGTGACATCACCAGCCCCAAACGCCCCAGTATCAAACACAGGGATCATGCGCCTGGCGACCGGGGACCGCGAGTCGGTCGCCTTGTCCGGACATTGAGACGAACCAGGGGGCCGGGAGAAGGACCTCTATGGCCGTACGAGGAGCTGGAACTCGAAGGCGTAGCGGCTCGGGCGGTAGATGTGATCGCCGAACTCGACGGCGCGGCCGGTGTCGTCGAAGGTGGTGCGCTGCATGGTGAGCAGCGGGGCGCCCTCGTCCTCGGTGAGCCGCTCGGCCTCGGCGGCGGTCGCGGAGCGGGCGCCGATGGACTGGCGGGCGCTGTGCAGGGTGATCCCGGCGCCGCGCATCAGCCGGTACAGGCCGGTGGCCTCCAGCTGCGCGGTGTCCAGGTCGAGCAGTCCGCCGGGCAGGTGGTTGCACAGGTACGCCATCGGCTCGCCGTGCGCGAGGCGCAGCCGCTCCACCCGGTGCACGTCGCCGCCCTCGGGGACGCCGAGCGCGGCGGCCACTTCGGCGGAGGCCGGGACGACGGTGTTGACCAGCACCTTCGTGGCCGGGCGCTGGCCGGCGGCCTCCAGGTCGTCGAAGAGGCTGCTGAGCTCCAGGGGGCGCTTGACCTGGCTGTGCACGACCTGGGTGCCGACGCCGCGTCGGCGGACCAGCAGGCCCTTGTCGACGAGCGACTGGATGGCCTGGCGGACGGTGGGCCGGGAGAGGCCGAGGCGTGCGGCGAGCTCGATCTCGTTGCCCAGCAGGCTGCCGGGAGTGAGCGCTCCGTGCTCGATCGCCGCCTCCAGCTGCTGGGACAGCTGGAAGTACAGCGGCACCGGGCTGCTGCGGTCCACACGCAGGGCGAGCGACACGGTCGGGTCCACTTCTGGTTTCGGCACGGGCCGAGCGTAGCTCCATGGCCGGTTGACGGGAAGTCGTGTAGTTCGATTGTCCGGACATTCAGATTGACAGGGTGGCCGGTGCGACCGCACTTTGGTCCCATGCGCATCGGAGTCATCGGTACCGGCCGGATCGGGACGATCCACGCGAACACCCTGAGCCGGCACCGGGAGGTCGGATCCCTGATCCTCACGGACGCCGATCCGGCGCGGGCGGCGGAGCTGGCCCTGCGGCTGGGCGAGACGGCGGCGCCGGGGGTGGACGAGATCTTCCGGTGGGGCGTGGACGCGGTGGTCATCACCACGGCCACCCCGGCGCACGCCGAGCTGATCGGGCGGGCGGCGCGGTCGGGGCTTCCGGTGTTCTGCGAGAAGCCCATCGCGCTGGACCTGCCCGGCACGCTCCAGGCGATCGCCGAGGTGGAGACCGCCGGAACGATCCTTCAGATGGGGTTCCAGCGCCGCTTCGACGCGGGGTATCTGGGCGCCCGGGAAGCGGTGCGCGCCGGGCGGCTGGGACGGCTGCACACCGTACGGGCGCTCACCAGCGACCAGGCGCCGCCGCCGGCCGCGTATCTGCCCGGGTCCGGCGGGCTGTACCGGGACACGCTGATCCATGACTTCGACGCGCTGCGCTGGGTGACCGGGCGCGAGGTGACCGAGGTGTACGCGGCCGGATCCGACGCCGGTCCCGCGATGTTCCGGGAGGCGGGCGACGTCGACACCGCGGCGGTGGTGCTCACGCTGGACGACGGCACCCTCGCCACGGCCACGGCGACCCGGATGAACGGCGCGGGGTACGACGTGCGCATGGAGCTGGCCGGGGAGCGGGACACGGTCGTCGTCGGCCTGGACGACCGCACGCCGATCGCGTCCACGGAACCGAGCGGGCCCCCGGCCGCCGACAAGCCCTGGCCCGGCTTCCTGGAACGCTTCGGACCCGCCTACGAGGCCGAGCTGGCGGCGTTCGTCGAGGTGGTCCGGGGCGAGCGGGCCAACCCCTGCGACGGCCGCGAGGCCTTGCAGGCCCTGCGGATCGCCGAGGCCTGCGAACGGTCCAGACACGAGCACCGTCCGGTACACCCGGCCGAACTGCCGGGCGGCCACGAGACGTCGGCGGTCTGACCGCCGACGGAGGGTCCGTCCCCAGCGGGTGGGTCCCGTCCCCCGACGGGTGCGGTCCGACCGCCGACGGGTGGGTCCCGTTCCCCGGTGGGTGGGGTGCTGTCCCCCAGCGGGCGGGTCCCGTCCCCCAGCGGGTGGGTCCCGTCCCCCGACGGGTGCGGTCCGACCGCCGACGGGTGGGTCCCGTTCCCCGGTGGGTGGGTTCCGTCCCCCAGCGGGTGGGTCCCGTCCCCCGACGGGTGCGGTCCGACCGCCGACGACCGGGGTGCGACCGCCGGCGACCTGAGTGCGACCGCCGGCGACTGGGGCCTGACCCCCGGCCATCGGCGTCTGACCCTCGACTATCGGCGTCTGACCACTCGACGACCGGGGCCCAAGCCCCCACGGCCGGGGGCGAAACCCGACCACCGGGGTGTGACACCGCCCCCCGGGACCTGCCCCCGCGACCGCCGGGGCCCCCACGGCCGGGTAGCGACCCCCGGGACCTGACACCCCACCACCGGGGCCTGGCCTCCCGCGGCCGGAGTGGGCCCCCGCCCGACCGCCGGGATCTGACACCCGACCACCAGGGTCCGCCCCTCGGCGACCCGGGCCTGACACCCGACGAGGGCCCAATCCCCGACAGGCCGAGGCGCAACCCCGACTACCCGGGCCACACCCGACGACTGGGGCCTACTCCCCGACGACCGGGGTGCGACCCTCGGCGGCCGGGACCCGGCACGCGACGGCCGGGGTGTGACCCCCGGCCATCAGGGCCCGACACCCGGCGACCGGGGTCCGGCGACCGGGGTCCGGCGTCCGGGGTCCCGCGGCGCGCGTTCGGTGGCGCACGCCTCCGGAGCCCGCCGTGTCTACCAGCGCACCGGCAGGGTGCGCATGCCTCGGATCAGCATGCCTGGGAGCCATTCGCCGGGTGGGCCGTCGAGGGCGAGGTGCGGGGCGCGGTCCAGGAGTGTGCGGATCGCCGTGCGCGCTTCCAGGCGGGCCAGGGGGGCGCCCAGGCAGAAGTGGATGCCGTGGCCGAAGGCGACATGGCCACGGGTGTCGCGGCGGATGTCGAAGCGGTCCGGGTCGGGGTAGCGGCCGGCGTCCCGGTCCGCCGCGGTGAGGCAGATCATCACCGGGTCGCCCGCCTCGATCCGGGCGCCCCCTATCTCCAGCGGCTCGGCGGCGTACCGGAAGGTGGCGTTCTCCACCGGGCCCTCGTAGCGCAGCATCTCCTCGACCGCGCCGTCGAGGAGGGTCATGTCGGCCCGGAGGGCGGCGAGTTGGTCGGGATGGGTGAGCAGGGCGTGGACGCCGCTGCTGATGAGGTTGACCGTGGTCTCGTGGCCGGCGATCAGCAGGATGAAGGCCATGCCGCGCAGTTCGTCCGGGGAGAGCCGGTCGCCGTCCTCCGCGGTGGTGCGGATCAGGTCGCTGAGCAGGTCGCCGCCCGGCCCCGCGGCCCGCTTGGCCTCGATCAGGTCGGTGAAGTACGCGGCGAGGCCGACGTAGGCGTCGTACTCACTGCCCGTGCTGCTGGGCGCGACCGCCTCCGTGGACATCTTGCGGAACTCCGCGCGGTCCATCTCGGGCACGCCGAGCAGTTCGCAGATGACGGTGAGCGGGAGGGGGTGCGCGAAGGACTCCACCAGGTCGGCGCGGCCGTGCGGCAGCATCGCGTCCAGGAGGTCGTCGGTGATCCGCTGGACGCGCGGGCGCAGCTCCTCCACCCGGCGCATGGTGAAGGCGCGGGAGATCAGGCCGCGCAGCCTGGTGTGCTGGGGCGGATCGCAGACCAGGAGGTTCTTGCCGATCATCTCCTCGTCCAGGGACGACATGCCGATCTTGGAGGCGTCCTTGGACAGACGCGGGTCGGCCAGCGCCGCGCGTGCCTCCTCATGGCCGACGACGAGCCAGGTCGCGGACTCCCACTCGGGCGGCCGGACGCGGTGGACGGGCCCCATGGCCCGCAGGCTCGCGTACGCCACATGCGGATTGCGGCGGAACTCCTCGCCGAACTCCCCCAGATCGATGACACCGCTCATGACCGCTCCCCCTCGGACCCTTCCCCCCGACACCCTCACAACGGATGGGCCCCGCGCCTAGTGCCCCTTCTCGTCGGGTTCTTCGAGGAGCCCCGCGTCATGGGCGAGCAGGGCGATCTGGACCCGGTTGTTGAGGTCGAGCTTGGTCAGGATGCGGGAGACGTGCGTCTTGACCGTGGCGACGCTCAGGAACAGGGCGCCGGCGATCTCCGCGTTGGACAGGCCGCGGCCCACCGCGACGGCGACCTCGCGCTCGCGCTCGTTCAGGGCGGCGATCCGGGCCCGCGCGCGGGTGCGGCGGGTGCCGGCGGCGGCGCCCGCCGCGTGCTCCATCAACTGCCGTGTCACCGTGGGCGACAGGACCGGATCACCCGCGGCGACCCGCCGTACCGCCTCGACGATCTCCGCGGGCGGGGTGTCCTTCAGGACGAATCCGGCGGCGCCCGCGCGCAGGGCACGCAGGACGTGCTCGTCGGCGTGGAAGGTGGTGAGCAGGACCACCTGCGGGGCGTCGGGTCGGCCGCGCAGCCGCTCCGTGGCGGTGAGACCGTCCACCGAGGGCATCCGGATGTCCATCAGGACGACGTCCGGGCGGGTGCGCTCGACGAGGTCCCCGACCTCCGCGCCGTCGGCGGCCTCTCCGACGATCTCGATGTCGTCCGCGCCGCCCATCATCAGGGACAGACCGGCCCGCACCAGCGGATCGTCGTCGACGAGGAGGAGTCTGATCGCAGTCATGGCGCTTACGTAATCATGATTGCCGGGGCGGGACGCGCGCGCTGCGACATCGAGCGGGAACTGCCGCCGCCGGCCGAGGTGTTCGGGATGCCGGTGGCGGCGTGGAGCCCGGTGCGGGGCGGGCTCCGCCGGATCCGCCGAGGCCGGTGCGGCTCGGGCCCGGCCGTCACCCCCAGGGCAGCCAGGCCCGTACCTCGAAGCCGCCGTCCGTCGTCGGGCCGTGGGCCAGGCGGCCCCCGGTCAGGGTCGCCCGTTCGGTCAGCCCGATCAGTCCCTGCCCGGAGCCCGGCACCGGCGGTACGTCGCCGTCCGGCGCCGGATTGCGCAGGCACACGTCGAGGCCCTCGCCCGGGCCGCCGGTGACCGTGACGGTGACCTCGGTGCCGGGGGCGTGCTTGCGGGCGTTGGTCAGGCCCTCCTGGGCGATGCGGTAGGCGGTGCGGCCCACGGAGGCGGGGACGGCGGCGGGGTCGGTGACGCGGAGGTCGAGGGTGACCTTCATCCCGGCCTCGCGGGACTCGGTGACCAGCGCCTCCAGCGCGCCGAGGGTGGGCTGGGGCCGGCTGGTGTCGTCGCGCTCCCCCGCCCGCAGTACGCCGATGATCTCCCGCAGGTCCTGGAGCGCCTCGTGGGCGCTCTCCCGGATCACCCCGGCGGCCCGCACGATCTCCTCCCGGGGCGCGTCCGGCCGGAACTCCAGCGCGCCCGCGTGCACGCTCAGCAGGGTCAGCCGGTGGGCGAGGACGTCGTGCATCTCCCGGGCGATGGCCTCGCGGGCCAGCCGCTGCGCCTGCTCGGCCCGCAGTCGCGCCTCGGTCTCGGCTCGGCGGGCGCGGTCCCGCAGACTGAGCATGAGCTGGCGCCTGGAGCGCACGAACATGCCCCAGCCGACGACGGCACCGGTGAGCACGACGCCGATGAACAGCGTCCAGCCGTACGGGATCTCGGGGTCGGGCCGGTACCAGTAGAACAGCGGCGTCACCGCCAGCCCGGCCCCGCTCACCCAGGCCACGTAACGGAAGGGGCGGTGCACGGCGAGGGTGAACATCGCCACCAGGCTCGCGCCGCCCGCGGTGGCCGACAGGAAGGCGACCGGGATCATCGCCACGGCGAGCCCGAGCGGCCAGCGGCGGCGCAGCCAGACGGCCGCGCAGGCGAGCGCGCCCAGCACCTGGTCGAGGGCGGCGACGGCCTCCGGCAGCTTCTCCTGCTCCATGGCGTCGGCGCTGAGCAGGCCGAAGGAGATGGCCACCAGGAAGCACGAGAAGTCGACCACCCAGTCCCGCGCGGTGCGCCGGTGGCGCCGCCCCGCCCGCTCGTCGTCGGGGTCGAGTTCCTTCACCACGGCCGAGGGCAGCAGCCAGGGCTGCTCGACGAAGGGCTGCGACTCGGGCCCTGGCATATCACCGCTCACGGTCGACAAATCTACGCAGCCGAGCGCCCCGGCACCCCTGCCCCGGCGGGATCGTCGACCAAAGTCGCGGCACGTCAGACTTTCGGCGCGCCGAGGCACGGGAGGCGGGGACTTCGGTCGGGCCGGTCCCGCCCCGCGGCCGATGTCCGTGGGGGGTCCGCGGGGCGAGGGTCTGTCCATGAAGCAGTTGCTGGAACTTCTCGGATTCCTCGCCCTGGTCCAGGGCGTCGCCGGTCTGCTGCACCAGTTCACCGACTGGGACTGGGGGCTGGTACAGCGGGTCGGCCTGTTCGACGGCTACGAGCTCTACGCGAGCATCACGCTGCTGGTGCTGGCGTTCGCGCTCTTCGCCGTCGCCGAGAACCGGGGATCCGGCTGACCGCGGACCGGACCCCCGGCTGCACCGGCGGCCTCAGCAGCCGTAGTCGATCAGGTCGAACGAGGCGTAGTGGTCGGCCGTGTAGTAGTCCTCCTGGTGTTCCTCGCCGGTGACGATCCGGCGTGCCCCACGCGTGGACGCACCGGGCGTGATGACCGTGTACTCGTGGTAGTACCCGGTGGACTGGCCGGGCAGGATGCCTTCGCGGTTCTGGAAGACGGTGCCGTCCTGGGTGTACGGGAAGGGACCGCCCCGCTCGATCAGGTCGAGCGTGTCGTGTGCCTGGGAGGGCAGGGCGCCGTAGCAGATGTCGCCGACCGCGGCGGCGGCCGGGGTGGCGGTGACGGTGCCGCCGACGAGGAGGGCGGACAGGACGGCGGCCGCGGCGCCGAGGCGAGTGATCCGTGGGGGGAATCTCATGGCCCCATGATGATGCGCGTAGACCATGGCACGTCAATGACCACCCGGCGGATCTTCACGGCAAGTCCGCGAAGGTGACGGGGAGTTGACCCGCCGGGGCCGGTGTCGATCCGCGGCGTCACGCGTTCTCGGGGAGTTCGAACGCGCCGTATTCGGGCTTCCCGGCCACGTCGTAGGTCCGGATGGAGACGCCCGTGGAGGTGACGCTGCCGCCCGTGCCGCGGAAGGCGGTCGGGGCGGTGCGCTCCGGGAAGAGGCGGTGGCCCGCGCCCAGGACCACCGGGAAGGTCAGCAGGTGCAGGGTGTCGAGGACGCCCAGGCCGAGCAGGGAGTGGACGAGGGCGCCGCTGCCGTGGATCTGCAGTTCGCCGTCGGTGCGCTCCTTCAGGGCGGTGACCTCCTTGGCGAGGTCGCCGCTGATCACGGTCGTGCCGTCCCAGTCCGGGTCGGTGAGGGTGGCGGAGGCGACGTACTTCGGCAGGGTGTTCAGCCGCGAGGCGACCGGGTCCTCGGGGTCGGTCACCTTGGGCCAGTAGCCGCTGAAGATGTCGTACGTCCGGCGGCCGAGGAGGAAGGCGCCGGCGCGGTCGAAGACGTCGCTGATGAACCGTCCGAAGTCGTCGTCGGCGTACGGGAAACTCCAGCCGCCCTGATCGAAGCCGTCGCGGGTGTCCTCCTGGGGGCCGCCGGGGGCCTGGTAGACGCCGTCGAGGGTGACGAAGACCGTGGAGACGAGCTTGCCCATGGCGGGTACCTGCTTCCTGTTGCGGGATCTGCTGTCATCAGGGCAGACCCCGCGGGCCCCCGCAACTCATCGGTCCGGCGGGCGAGGAGTGCCGGTGATCTCCATGTCCGTACGCCGCCAGCGCCGGGGCGGGCGGGCCGCTGGGATGGACCCATGACTTCTGACAACGGAAACGACAAAGGCACTCTTGACGGCAAGGTGGCCCTGGTGACCGGCGGCAGCCGGGGCATCGGTGCGGCGACGGCGGTGCGGCTGGCCCGGGCCGGCGCGGATGTGGCCGTGACGTATGTGAACGGCAAGGAGGCGGCCTCGGACGTCGTCCGGGCCGTGGAGGCGCTCGGGCGGCGCGGGGTGGCGCTGCGCGCGGACTCCGCGGACGCCGGGGAGGCGGCGGAGGCCGTGGGGCGTACGGCGTCGGCGCTGGGCGGGCTGGACGTACTGGTGAACAACGCGGGCGTGGGGGTGATCGGGCCGCTGGAGACCCTGTCGGCCAAGGACGTGGACCGGGTGCTGGCGGTGAACGTGCGGGGGGTGTTCCTGGCCGCGCAGGCGGCTGCCGCGCTGATGCCGGAGGGCGGGCGGATCATCACGATCGGCTCGTGCATGGCGCAGCGGGTGCCCGGCCCCGGGGGGACCCTCTACACGATGAGCAAGTCGGCGCTGATCGGGCTGACGAAGGCGCTGGCGCGGGAGCTGGGGGCGCGGGGCATCACGGCGAACATCGTGCACCCCGGCCCGATCGACACGGACATGAACCCGGCGGACGGTCCGTACGGGCCCGACCAGGCGGCCATCACGGCTCTGGGCCGCTTCGGCACGGCGGAGGAGGTCGCCTCCACGGTGGTGCATCTGGCGGGGGCGTCCTATGTGACCGGCGCGGAGTTCTCCGTGGACGGCGGCCACGCGGCATGACCGCGGCGGCGGGGGTGGCCGCCCCCGCCGCCCGCCACCCTCCGTGGCGGCGCCGCACGAGCAAGCGGCGGGGGTCGCCGCCCCCGCCGCCTGCCAGTCCCCGTCTCCCCGTCTCAGGGCCGCACGGTTCAGTTCCGCACGGTTCAGCCGCCCAGCTCCTGGTGGCGTGCCGTCAGGCCCGCCGTGCCCTCGTCCGTCAGGGAGCCGAACAGGCGCAGGCGGGAGATTCCGCCGTCCGGGTAGATGTCCACGCGCGCGTGGGTGCCCACCGCGGGGGCCGCGAGGAGGAAGCGGTGGTTCGTGTCGGGCTGGAGGCGGGTCCGGGGAAGGACCTCGTGCCAGTCACCGGACTCCCCGTCCCGCACCGACACCGACGCCCACCCGGCGCTGTTGCCCTTGAGGTACGCCGTGTCGATCTCGATGGCCCGGATCCGGGACTGGGCCACCAGCCGGTACCGGATCCAGTCGTTGCCCTGGTCCCGGCGCCGCCGTGTCTCCCAGCCGTCGTCCATCTTCCGGGACCGGCCCGGCTGGATCGTGTTGGTGGCCGGCGAGTAGAAGAGGTTCGACGCGTCCTCGACCTGGCCGCCGTTCTCCAGCGCGACCACGTCGAAGGCGCCCAGCGCCGACAGCCACGCCGGATCCGGGACCACCTCGCCGTACACCCGCAGCCGTGCGATGCCGCCGTCGGGATGCTGGTTGACCCGCAGGTGGGTGAAGCGCTGCTCGGCGGAGACGGCGAAGCCGTTCGCCGCGTGGCCCCCCACCGGCGTCCGCGCCACCAGCGTCGTCCACTTCACGTCGTCGCCGAGCAGTTCCTCCGGCGAGGGGGAGCCCGCGACCGACGTGCCCTCGACCGACACCGCCTGCGGGTAGTTGCCCCGGAAGTGCGCCGTGTCGACCACGATGCCGCGGATCACTCCCGGCGCTCCCAGGCGCACCAGCGCCCAGTCGTGGTCCTGCTCGGCCGGCCACGGGTGCTGAGCCGACACGCCCCGGCGGCGTCGCGTCTCCCAGCCGTCCATGATCTTGCCCTTGTGCCCGAAGTGCTCGGGGTCGAACTCGGCCCGTTCGGGCAGCAGCAGGTTCTCCCGCTGCGCGAAGAACTCGTCGTTGGCGGCGATGACACCGGCCCCGAGCTGCCGGTCGGCGAGGTTGGCGTACTGGGTGAAGGGGAAGTCCGCGGTGCGGTAGTCCGCGTACGGGTCACCGCCTCCGTACGGGTTCGCGTCGCCGGTGAAACTCACAATCGCCGTCACTTCATGTGCCTTTCGGGTGTCGGGGCTGGGCAGGGCGGTCAGGGGGTGCGGGTCAGCAGGTGTCCCCTCGGCTCCGTGAACTCGCCGTTCAGGACCACGCGTTCGCCGCGCAGCCAGGTCGACTTCACCACTCCGTACAGGGTCTTGCCCGCGTAGGCCGTCACCCGGTTGCGGTGCTGCAGGACCGCCGGGTCCACGGTGAACGTCTCGTCCGGTGCGAGGACCGCGAAGTCGGCGTCACGGCCGGCCTCGATGGCGCCCTTGCGCCCGTCCAGGCCCACGAGTTCCGCCGTGCGGGAGGACATCCAGCGCACCACGTCCTCCAGGCCGTGCCCGCGCCTGCGGGCCTCCGTCCACACGGCCGCGAGGCTCAGCTGGAGACCGGAGATACCGCCCCACGCGGTGGCGAAGTCGTCCGTCTTCAGGTCGGCCGTGGACGGCGAGTGGTCCGTGACCACGCAGTCGATCGTGCCGTCCGCCAGCGCCTGCCAGAGCAGGTCCTGGTTGGCGGACTCGCGGATCGGCGGGCAGCACTTGAACTCGCTGGCGCCGTCCGGGACTTCCTCGGCCGTCAGGGTCAGGTAGTGCGGGCAGGTCTCCACCGTCAGCCGTACTCCCGCCGCCTTCGCCTCGGCGATCAGCGGGAGCGCGTCCGAGGACGACAGATGCAGGACGTGCACCCGCGCGTCCAGCCGCCGCGCCTGCGCGATCAGCTGGGCGATCGCCGTGTCCTCCGCGTCGCGCGGGCGCGAGGCCAGGAAGTCGGCGTACTTGGGGCCGCCGTGCTGCGGGGCCGCCTCAAGGTGGTGCGGGTCCTCCGCGTGGACGATCAGCAGGCCGCCGAAGGAGGCGATCTCGGCCAGGGACTGGGCCAGTTGCTCCTGGTCCAGGTGCGGGAACTCGTCCACGCCGGACGGGGAGAGGAACGCCTTGAAGCCGAACACCCCCGCCTCGTGCAGCGGGCGCAGGTCCTTGACGTTGTCGGGCAGCGCGCCGCCCCAGAAGCCGACGTCGATGTGCGCCTTGTCGGCGGCGACCCGCTGCTTCACCCGCAGGTTCTCCACCGTCGTGGTCGGCGGGAGGGAGTTGAGCGGCATGTCGACGAGGGTGGTGATGCCACCGGCCGCCGCCGCGCGGGTGGCGGTCCAGAAGCCCTCCCACTCGGTGCGGCCGGGGTCGTTGACGTGCACGTGGGTGTCGACCAGGCCGGGCAGCAGGACGTCGTCGCCGAGATCCTCCACCCGGGCGTCCCCGACGGGCGCGTCGTACGGCAGTACGGCCGTGATCTTCCCGGCGGACACGGCGACCGATGCGGCCCGCGTCCCCTCCGGGGTGATGACGCGCGTCGAGCGCAGCACCAGTTCTACGTCGGACACCCGGGACCCCTCTCTCTGCCGCCGTCTGTCTCCGGCAACGGGATGAACTTCCACGCTACGGAATTCAACGTTCTGTTGAAGGAGTCTTCACTCCCGCTCCGGCGGCGTCAAGGGCAGACTGCCCCGTGAGGCATCCCGTGCGGCCACTCTGGACGTTTCCACAAAGCGGAATTAGAATTCCACCAAGCAGAACGTAGCTACGCACAAGCGGGGAGTCAACCGCCTGCCGGGTACGCTTCTGCCCTTCCCGCCAGCCTCGAAAGGAACGTGCCGTGCCGACGTCCAGCGCCAGCACCACCGACTCCGCCAAGTCCGCCAGCGGTGGCGTCCAGTCACTCGAGCGCGCCTTCGACCTGCTGGAGCGGATGGCGGACGCCGGCGGCGAGGTGGGCCTGAGCGAGCTCTCCGCGAGCAGCGGACTGCCGCTGCCCACCATCCACCGGCTGATGCGCACCCTGGTGGCCTGCGGTTACGTCCGCCAGCAGCCCAACCGGCGGTACGCCCTCGGCCCGCGTCTGATCCGCCTCGGCGAGTCCGCCGCCCGGCTGCTCGGCACCTGGGCCCGCCCCTATCTCGCCCGGCTGGTCGAGGAGACCGGCGAGACCGCCAACATGGCGCTGCTGGACGGGGACGAGATCGTCTACGTCGCCCAGGTGCCGTCCAAGCACTCGATGCGGATGTTCACCGAGGTCGGCCGGCGGGTGCTGCCGCACTCCACGGGCGTCGGCAAGGCCCTGCTGGCGACCACCCCGGACGCCGAGGTGCGCGCCCTGCTCTCCCGGACCGGCATGCCGGCCGCCACGGAGAAGACGATCACCACCGCGGACGGCTTCCTCGCGGCGCTGGCGGACGTGCGCCGCCTCGGGTACGCGGTCGACGACAACGAGCAGGAGATCGGGGTGCGCTGCCTCGCGGTGTCCGTGCCCGACTCCCCCACCGCCGCCGCGATCTCCATCTCCGGGCCGGCGGGGCGCGTCACCGAGGCCGCCACCGACCGGATCGTGCCCGTGCTCCAGCAGATCGCCCAGGAGCTCTCCGAGGCGCTGGCCACCCAGGCTCCCGCGTGACCGGCTTACTTCGCCGGCCGGGCCGGTACACCGACCGGCACGGCGCGCAGGACATCGTCTTCGAGACGGACGGCCGCGAGCTGATCCGTACGACGATCAGGGGCGTCCGCTTCGAGGGCGGGAGCATGGACTCGCTCGGCGCGCTGAGCGGGGAGCCGCCCGAGCCGATGTTCACCTCCGGGACGGGGAGCTGTGGTCCTGCCTGCTGGAGCGGGAGCTGACCGTGCCGGTGGAGGTCGAGGGGCAGGGCGAGCGGATCGCGGCCGTGCACTGCGCGATCTGGTATCCCGTGGAGACGGAGGACCTGACCGTCACCCTGCGCCTGGACGGGCGCGAGTACCGTGCCACGCGCCCCGACTTCGAGGACGCGCTGCACGAGATCGGGGCCGCCCTGCCCCCGCGGGCCCGCCTCAAGGCGTGCATCTCCTGTGCCTGGTCCGACTACCACCCGGTGGGCCACGGCATGATGAGCGGGCTGGCCTGCTTCCGGGGCGCCAAGGACGTCTACCGGCGGTGCGACGGCAAGAAGGGCCCCCACGGCATCCTCACGATCTGGCCGCGGCACACCGAGTTCGTCCAGGAGACCTGGCTCTGCGACCAGTTCGAGCACCGCACGTCGGACCGGGGCTACCGGGGGCCGTTCCCGTTCCGCGGCTGGGACTAGGGTCGGCCGGTGGGATCGTCCCGGCGCGGGCCCTGGCGCCGCTGCTGACCGAAGAGGTCCACCGCGTTCCGTACGTCCGTCAGCCCCCGCGACAGCGCGCTCACCGACCCGATGGCCCCGGCGATCAGCAGTAACGACCGCTGCAGCCGCGGGATCTCGGGCGCGCCGCCCGCCGTCATCGCGGCCAGTGCGGCGAGTTCGTCCTCCGCGATCCCCCGGTCCGGGAACTCGGCCGGGAGCGTGGCGAGTTGGCGGCGCAGCCGGGACACCGCGGTCCGCAGTTCCGCCACTCTCGGATCCTCGTCGCTGCCGGTCACCGGCCTCTGCCTCTGCCCCACGCTCCGCAACACAGTTCTCCCCCCGCGCACGCCGTTGTGCGCGTCCACGTCCTGGTCCCGCCGGGCCGGCCCCGGTGTGTCGGCCGGGGCCCGTGGGACGCGGGCCAGTAAACGCCACCGGTGCGCCGTGCGCCACCGCGCGGACCGAAATTCAGCCCCCGGAAACCGTGCCGCCCTCGTGCCGTCAGGTATGCAGGAGGAATGAAGCAGAACGAACAGCAGGTCGCCGGTCTGGTCCTCGCCGCGGGCGGGGGGCGCCGGCTCGGCGGGCGGCCCAAGGCCATGCTCCTCCGCCGCGGCCGCCCGCTCGTCGAGCACGCGGTCGGGGTGTTGCGCGCGGCCGGCTGCACCCGTGTCCATGTGGTCCTCGGGGCCGGTGCCGACGCCGTACGGGAGCGCGCGGAGCTCGGCGGCTGTGTGCTGGTGGACAACCCCGAGTGGGAGCGGGGCATGGGGTCCTCGCTGCGGGCGGGCCTCGCCTCGCTCACCGGAACGGGTGCACGGGCCGCACTGGTCTCGCTCGTCGACCAGCCCGGCATCGGCAGCCGGGCGGCGGCCCGGGTGCTCGCCGCCTACGACGGGGAGTCGTCGCTGGTCTCGGCCGCCTACGCGGGCGTACGCGGGCATCCGGTGCTGTTCGGCGCCGCGCACTGGGCGGGGATCGTCCGGGCCGCGACCGGGGACCAGGGGGCGCGCGGTTACCTCAGGGAGCACGCGGACGCGGTCCGGCTGGTGGAGTGCGGGGACGTGGCGCAGCCGTACGACATCGACACCGAGGCCGACCTGGTCCACCTTGAGAGAGACCTCGAGTGAGCGAGGTGGCACTGAGCGACACCTTCTGTCGACTCAGAGAATCTCGACATCAACAAACCATTGAAGTTCCACAATGAGGAAACTACTATCCACTGTTCAGAAGCGTCCGCCCGCACAGCGGGCGCTCGTCGACCCAGGCGTGCCGCTTGGCACCCGGTGCCACCGCTGAAGGAAGTGACAGCTCATGTCCGCACCAGCGCCGTCCCCGCTGGCCATCGTCGACGCCGAGCCCCTGCCCCGGCAGGAGGAGGTCCTCACCGACGCGGCCCTCGCCTTCGTGGCCGAGCTGCACCGCCGGTTCACGCCCCGGCGTGATGAACTCCTCGCCCGCCGTGCCGAGCGCCGCGCCGAGATCGCCCGCACCTCCACCCTCGACTTCCTCCCGGAGACCGCCGCCGTGCGCGCGGACGACTCCTGGAAGGTGGCCCCGGCCCCCGCCGCCCTGAACGACCGGCGCGTGGAGATCACCGGCCCCACCGACCGCAAGATGACCATCAACGCCCTGAACTCGGGCGCCCGGGTCTGGCTCGCCGACTTCGAGGACGCCTCGGCTCCGACCTGGGAGAACGTGGTCCTCGGCCAGCTCAACCTGATCGACGCCTACACCCGCAGCATCGACTTCACCGACCCGAGGTCGGGCAAGTCGTACGCCCTGAAGCCCGAGGCGGAGCTCGCCACCGTGGTCATGCGGCCGCGTGGCTGGCACCTGAACGAGCGTCACCTGCAGATCGACGGGCAGCCGGTGCCCGGCGCCTTCGTCGACTTCGGCCTGTACTTCTTCCACAACGCACAGCGCCTGCTCGACCTCGGCAAGGGCCCGTACTTCTACCTCCCGAAGACCGAGTCGCATCTGGAGGCCCGCCTCTGGAACGACGTGTTCGTCTTCGCGCAGGACTACGTCGGCATCCCGCAGGGCACCGTCCGCGCGACCGTCCTGATCGAGACGATCACGGCCGCGTACGAGATGGAGGAGATCCTCTACGAACTGCGCGACCACGCCTCGGGGCTGAACGCCGGCCGCTGGGACTACCTGTTCTCCATCGTCAAGAACTTCCGGGACGGCGGCGCCAGGTTCGTCCTGCCGGACCGCAACGCGGTGACGATGACGGCGCCGTTCATGCGGGCCTACACCGAACTCCTCGTCCGCACCTGCCACAAGCGCGGCGCACACGCGATCGGCGGCATGGCGGCCTTCATCCCGTCCCGCCGGGACGAGGAGGTCAACAAGGTCGCCTTCGAGAAGGTGAAGGCGGACAAGGACCGCGAGGCCAACGACGGCTTCGACGGCTCCTGGGTCGCCCACCCCGACCTGGTGCCGATCGCCATGGCCTCCTTCGACGCGGTCCTCGGCGACCGGCCGAACCAGAAGGACCGCCTGCGCGAGGACGTCCACGTCGAGGCGGCCGACCTGATCGCCATCGACTCCCTGGACGCCAGGCCGACGTACGACGGCCTGGTCAACGCCGTTCAGGTGGGCATCCGTTACATCGAGGCCTGGCTGCGCGGGCTCGGTGCGGTCGCCATCTTCAACCTCATGGAGGACGCGGCCACCGCCGAGATCTCCCGCTCCCAGATCTGGCAGTGGATCAACGCGGGCGTCGAGTTCGAGAACGGCGAGAAGGCCACGCCCGAGCTGGCCCGCAAGGTCGCCGCCGAGGAGCTGTCGAACATCCGCCAGGAGATCGGCGAGGAGGCCTTCGCGGCCGGGCACTGGCAGCAGGCGCACGACCTGCTGCTCCAGGTCTCCCTCGACGCCGACTACGCCGACTTCCTGACGCTGCCCGCGTACGAGCAGCTCAACGGCTGAGCTACTGCGGCGCGGCCTTGTCCGAGTGGCCCAGGGACTTTCCCGGGGCCACTCGGTCGCGTACGGCCCGCTTCACGGCCGTGGGCTCCGGGAAGCCCTGTTCGCGGCGGTCCCAGACCACCTCGCCGTCGACGCGGACCATGAACACCCCGCCCTTGCCGGGCTTCAGCGCCAGTTCGGACAGCTCCGACTCGAAGGTGATGAGCAGTTCCTGCGCCAGCCAGGCCGCGCGCGGCAGCCAGCGGCACTGGGTGCAGTACTCGATCTCCACACGGCCACTCATCGGAGGTGCACCGACCAATCCTGTTCGGCCGCGGGCTTGCCGTGCAGGTCGGGGACCTGCTTGAGCCACGCGGGGCGTCCTTGCTGTGTCCTCGCCGCCCGCTCGGCCTCCTCGGCGGCGAGTTCCTCGCGGGTGGGGAAGTCCGTGGGCAGCCATGCCGCGGAGGCCCGCACGCGCGCGTGCAGGTACGTGACGTAGGCGTCGCGCGCCTCGTCCGGGGAGGCGTGGTCGGTGAGCCAGGCGTCCGGTACCTCGGCCGTGATCGACCGCAGCAGCTCCTCGGTGACCCGGGGCGCGAGCTCGGCGTCGGCGGCGCGGACGTCGGGGCCGTAGTGGCCGAGGGCGTGATGGCGGAAGTCGTACGCCTTCGCCGGGTCGGAGGCGTCCCAGCGGTGGTGGAAGACCAGCGCCGCGCCGTGGTCGATCAGCCACAGCCGCGGGGGCACGGTGCCGAGGGTGGGCCACACCATCAGGTTGGAGCTGTGCACGGTGCGGTCGACGTTGACGGTGAGGGCGTCCAGCCAGACGATCCGGCCCGCCTCCAGCGGATCGACCGGGAAGTGCCGGGCCAGCTCCGGCGTGAAGTCCTTCGCGCCGGGCAGGAAGTCCATCCCGAGATTGATCCCCGCGCTGGCGCCGTGCAGCTCCCGCACCTCCTGGTGGGGCTCCCGGTCCGCGATCGCCGGGTCGAAGTGCACCAGGACCAGCTCGGGGAAGCGCAGCCCCAGCGCGCGGGCCAGCTCGCCCACGATCACCTCGGCGACCAGCGCCTTGCGGCCCTGTGCGGAGCCGGTGAACTTCACGACGTAGGTGCCCAGGTCGTCGGCCTCGACGACGCCGGGCACGGAGCCGCCGGACCGCAGCGGGGTCACGTATCGCACACCTGTCACTTCACGCAGCACACCGGCCAGCCTAAGCGAGGCCGGTCGCGGCCAGCGGGTTGGGCAGGGGGCGGTAGCGGGCGTCGGCGCCGTCGGCGCCGGTCCAGCGCAGCAGCAGGTTGGTCTTGCCGGGGAGGGTGGGCGCGGTGAGCAGGGCGGGGATCTCGGGCAGGTCGTGGGCGGCGAGGGCCCGGCGCACGGCGGGCCAGGGGTCGAGGCCGGGGTGGCGTTCGGCGAGGGCCCCGGCCACCTCCCACAGGTGGTTGACCACCAGGCAGTACACCAGCCGCTCCCACCCGGCGGCCCGGTCCGCGTCGGCCGGCAGCTTCACGCCCTCGGCGTCCCGGTACAGCGCCTGCACCGGGGTGCCTTCGGCGTCGACGGCGACCAGCGTGTTCTGCAGGTGCGCCTCCAGGACGACGCCGTGGTCGGCGAAGGCCCTGAGGGCGGGCGGTACGACCGCGGCCAGGTAGGCGTCCCACCAGCCCGCCGGGTCCCGCGTGGTGTCGAGCGGGCTGCCCGGGAAGCCCTCCACGAGGCCCGCCGCGAGGAGCGGCGTCGCCCCGGGACGCAGGTGCGGGCGGAACCCGTCGCGGACGAGGACGGCCAGCTCCTCGAAGGCGAAGTCGGCCGTACGGTAGCCGCGGTCGCTGAGCCAGGCGCCGGGGCCGGTGGTGAACGCCCGCACCACGGCCGAGTCGGTCCTGCGGAGTCTGCGCAGGTCGTGGCGCCACAGCCGGCGGATGTCGTTGGTGATGCGGACATCGAGGCTGAACTTCAGGAAGAGATCGCGCTCGGGGACGTACACCGTGCGGACGGCGGCCGTCGGCCAGGCCGGGAAGCCGGTCGTGCCGAGGCGGATCAGCAGGCCGTCGGCGAAGGCTTCGCCCAGGTCGACCAGGTCGAGCTGCCAGGGGTGGGCGGGCAGCAGCCGGTAGCCGGGGGGCGCCTCGCCGAGGGCGTCCAGGGCGGCGGTGTCGCCCTCCTCCTCGACCCGGTCCTCGCGCACCCCGAGCAGGACCAGCGGAAAGCGGGCGTACGCCTCGGGCGCGTACGGCAGCCAGCCCGCCACCGGTCCGCCGCCGCGCGCCTTCGGGGCGGGGTGGTGCGGGTGGCCGGTGACCAGGGACTGTTCGGAGCGCAGATACGGGTCGGCGGGCGGGGCCGCCCGGTCCCGCGCGGTGAGCAGCGCGGCGACCGCGTCCCGGCTGTCGGCCATCTCGGCGGGCAGCTCGTGGTTGTCCAGGCCGGTGTGATGGCGCAGTTCCTCCGCGACGAGTTTCACCAGTTCGGGGTGGCCGACGGGGCGCCAGCGGCCGTCCGCGCGGACCTCCGGGCCGGCCGGACGGCGCTCGCCGCGCACCCGCAGCAGGCGGCCGCTGGGCAGCCGGTACACCTGGGGTCCGGCCGGTTGGGCCACCTCCCGCAGCAGGCAGTTGAGCAGGGGGGCCGCCGCGAGGGCGTCCGCGCGGGTCGCTGCGTCGGCGTCGGCGGGCGGGGGCATGAGGTCCACGCGGTTCACTCGTTCTCTACGGTCCGTTCGGGCGGAGAAGATCAGTATCGCTGTCGTCGTCGCCCGACCTGACCTCCCACTCGTACCCGAGGAGCCCGACCGTGCACCGTCCCCCCACCGCCGAGGCCGAGGTAGCGGCCGAGTTGGCCGATGTCCGCCCCGGTCTGGCGTCCCGGTACGCGGCCGGGCTGCCCGGCGCCCGGGCGGCCGTGCTGACCCGGCTGTGGCGGGCGCTCGCCCATGAGCCGCTGCCGTGGGTCGCCGCCCGCGAGAACGGCCGGGATGGCCTCACCCTGCGCCTGGGCGACGGCCGCCGGCTGCACGGACCGCACGCGGACCCGTACGCCACCGCCGCCCATGTCACCGCCGTACGGCTCGACGGGACCGAGTACCGCGATCCGGCGCGGCTGGTGACCGGCCTGGGGGTGGCGCGGGGTACGGCGTTCGTGGCCGAACTCGGGCACAGCGTGGCCTCGTTGGCGCTGTCCCGGGCCGGGCAGCCGGATGCCCCGCAGGAGTGGCCGGACAGCGACTGGGAGTGGGAGCAGCGGGTGGTGGACGGGCATCCGTACCACCCCACCTGCCGTTCGCGCCCCGGGTTCTCGGTGGCCGAACAGCTCGCGTACGGGCCCGAGCACCGGCCGCTGGTGGAGCTGGGCCTGTGGCCGGTGCCGGCGGCCGAGGCGCTGCTGACCGGCAGCTGGCCGGACGAACTGCGCGACGGCAGCCGCCTGTTGCTGCCGGTGCATCCGTGGCAGGCGGCGCATGTGCTCAAGCGCCCCTGTGAGCGCTCGATCCCCGGCGCGCGTCCGCTGATGTCCCTGCGCACCCTCGCGCTGCCCGGCGGACCGCACGTGAAGACGGCGCTGAGCGCCCGGCTGACCTCGTCGGTGCGGGACATCTCGGTGTACTCCATCGCCCTGGCGGCCACCCTGTCCGCGTTCGCGGAGTCGCTGGCCGCCCGCACCGACGGCCTGCTGCACATCACCCGCACCCTGGGTGCGGCCACCGCGGACTCCCCCGATCTCGCCGCCGTACTGCGGGAATCGCCGCAGCGGTACGCCGGTCCCGGCGAGCGCGTGGTGCCGGTGGCCGCGCTCGCCACCACCGACCTGCCCGCCCGCCCCGGCTGGCTCGCCTCCTTCGCCCGGCTCGCCCTCATCGTCGGCTTGCGGCTGCTGGAGCTGGGCGTGGCGCTGGAGGCGCACGGCCAGAACCTGCTCGTCGTGCTGGGCGCCGACGGCACCCCGCTGCGCCTCGTCTACCGCGACCTCGCCGACATCCGGGTCAGCCCGGCCCGGCTGACCCGGCACGGCATCCCGGTGCCCGAGCTGACCGGCCGGATCGTGACGGACGACGAAACCACCCTGCGCCGCAAGCTGTTCGGCTCGCTGGTGGCGGGCGCGCTCGCCGGTACGGCGGGCTCGGCGGCGGCCCTGGGGGCGGCGCTGGAGACGGCCGTACGGGATCTGCCGCGCACGCCCGATCTGGCCGTGCTGCGCGCGGAGCCGCTGCCCGCGAAGGCGCTGACGCTGATGCGGCTGTCGCCGCGGACGCCCGGGGACCAGTGGGCGCGGCTGCCCAACCCCCTGAAGGTGAGCGGCCGTTTTGGAGCCGGACACCTCTGATCATTAGGATCCGCCGATGATCACAAGAACACGGCTGGCGGCGGGGGCCTGTGCCCTGCTCGCCGCGCTGACGGCCGGGACGGCGTTCCCGGCCGGGGCGGCGGCCGGCGAACCCACGGGCGAGGACGCGCCGAAGGTGAACCTCGTGCTCGACGTCAGCGGTTCCATGCGGGCGCGGGACATCGACGGCCAGTCCCGGATGGCCGCGGCGAAGCAGGCGTTCAACGAGGTGCTCGACGCCACGCCCGAGGAGGTCGAGCTGGGCATCCGGACGCTGGGCGCCAACTACCCGGGCGACAACCAGAAGACGGGCTGCAAGGACACCGCGCAGCTGTACCCGGTCGGCCCGCTGGACCGTACCGAGGCCAAGACGGCGGTGGCGACGCTCACGCCCACCGGCTGGACCCCGATCGGTCCGGCGCTGCTGAAGGCGGCCGACGACCTCGACGGCGGCACCGGCTCCAAGCGCATCGTGCTGATCAGCGACGGCGAGGACACCTGCGCCCCGCTGGACCCGTGCGAGGTGGCGCGGGAGATCGCCGCCAAAGGCATCGGGCTGACCATCGACACGCTCGGCCTGGTCCCCAGCACCAAGATGCGGCAGCAGCTGAGCTGTATCGCGGAGGCGACCGGCGGCACCTACACCTCGGTGGAGCACACCGACGAACTCACCGACCGGGTCAACCAGTTGGTGGACCGGGCGGCCGACCCCGTGGTGACACCGGTGGCGGCCGAGGGCGCCGACCGGTGCGCGCAGGCGCCCACCCTGGAGTCGGGCCTGTACACCGACCGCGCCGAGTCCGGGCAGCAGCGCTGGTACCGGGTGGACGTCGAGCCGGGGCAGGAACTGCGCGCCTCGCTGAGCGTGGGCGCGGACCGGGCGGTGAACCCCTCCTACGGCGTGCTGCTGCGGGCGGTGACCGTGCACGGCCGGGAGATCGTGCGCGGCGAGGCCGCGGGCAACGGCCGTACGGACGTGATCTCGACCGGCCTGCGCTATCCGAAGGCGGAGAGCGACGAGGCGTCCACCGAGGGCGTGTGCCTTCAGGTCACGCACTCGTTCTCGGCGGCCGCCGGGGTCAAGACCACGCCCGGTCTGCCGCTGGAGCTGACGGTCGACGTCGTGGACGGTCCGTCGGAGTCGGGCGACGTGGCCTCCTTCGGGCTCGGGCGGGGCTGGTGGCTGCTCGGCACGCTGATCCTGACCGGCTTCCTGGCGGGGCTGATCTGGGGCTGGGTGTCGCGCTGGCGGGTCGCGGTCTGGAGGACCAACTGATGAGGTTCATACGTCCCTTGAGCGCGGCCCTGCTGATGCTGGGGCTCGCGGCGGCCCCCGCCGCGGCGGCCGAGGCGCCGACCGAGGCGGGCACGTCCTTCCGTACGGCGGTGGAGATCGAGCAGGGCCAGGACGCCACCGCCGGCGGTTCCGCGGGTGACTACCTGTACTGGTCGTTCCCGGCGGACGCCGGGCAGCGGCCCACCGTCAGGGCGACGGTGCGGCTCCCCGAGACGCACGCCGCCGAGACCTGGCAGATCGACGTCTACGACGGACTGCGGCGCCGTCAGGCCTGCCAGTACGGCGCCCAGACGCGCACCGCCGCAGCGGACGCCGCGTCCGTGGAGCTGACCTGCGTGCTGCGCACGGTCCGCGCCTGGTCGGAGCCGTGGGCGAACGACCCGCTGCCGGGCACCTATTACGTCCGGCTGACCGTGGTGGACCTCGCGACGGCCGACCTGGGTCTGCCGGTGGACGCCTCGGTGCGGGTCGACTCCAAGGACATCGGCGGGGCGGCGGCGGTGGACGGCTCGCTGGCGAAGCCGCTGGTGCCGGGGATCGCGATGAAGTCCGGTGCGGACGAGGAGAGTCCGGCGGTGCTGTCCAGCATCGATCCGGAGGACGGCTGGGCGTCCGGCTGGTGGTCCGACCGCTGGCTGTGGACGGCGGCGGGCGGTGTGCTGGCCGCGCTGGCCGGTGTCGGCGGGTACGCGCTGTCGCGCGGCTCGGGACGGCCGCCGGGGGTCTGATCCTCGGCCCGGGGCCCGTCGCACTCCGGTGCGGCGGGCCCTTCGCTATGCCTCCCGCAGGGCCTTGGCGAGGGTCCCGTCGCCGGTCACGGTGATCCGGCCGTCCCGTACCGCGTCCGGGACGCTCAACTCCCCCCGCGCCACCGCCGTACAGGTGCCGGTGTCCAGCTCCAGACGCGCGTCGGGCTCGGCCGGTGCGGGGCCCTCACCGTAGACGGGCCCCTCCTCGGTGCCGGCGTGCAGATGGAACTCGCCCTCCTCCAGCCGCACTTCGACGAGCCCCTCGCCCGGAAGGAGGCTGAGCAGCGGCAGCGCGAACCAGTGGGCGCGTACGGCGTCGGTCGGCCGGCGCTCGCCCAGCTCGGCCCGGCCCCACGCCCCGAGGGCCTGGAGGACCGGCAGCAACTGCCGTCCGCGCGGGGTGAGTTCGTAGACGTAGGCCGCGCCGGGCGGGGGCAGCCGGCGCCGGGTGGTCAGCCCGTCCCGTTCCATGTCCTTCAGCCGTGAGGCGAGCACGTCGGTGCTCACGCCCGGGAGATCCGCGTGCAGGTCGGTGTAGCGGCGCGGACCGGCCAGCAGTTCGCGGACGATCAGCAGGGTCCAGCGGTCGCCGACGGCATCGAGGGCGCGGGCGGCGGAACAGTACTGGTCGTAGCTTCGGCGTGGCGACATGGAACGCAGTCTAGACATGTCATTGGACTTTCCAAGCACGGACTTGGTAAAACCAAGTAACACCAGATACCGGAGGGGCGCGCGCATGGAGTTCCGGCAGTCGAACAAGCTCAGCGAGGTCTGTTACGAGATCCGCGGCCCGGTGATCGAGCACGCCGACGCACTGGAGAAGGCGGGCCACAGCGTGCTGCGCCTGAACACCGGCAACCCCGCGCTCTTCGGCTTCGAGGCGCCGGAGGAGATCCTCCAGGACATGATCCGGATGCTCCCCCAGGCGCACGGCTACACCGACTCCCGGGGCGTGCTCTCCGCCCGCCGGGCCGTCGCGGGGCGCTACCAGACCCTGGGCCTGGAGGTCGACGTCGACGACGTCTTCCTCGGCAACGGCATCTCCGAGCTGATCTCGATGGCCGTGACCGCGCTGGTCGAGGACGGCGACGAGATCCTGATCCCGGCGCCCGACTTCCCCCTCTGGACGGCCGTCACCACCCTCGCGGGCGGCAAGGCGGTGCACTACCGCTGCGACGAACGGGCCGACTGGTACCCGGACCTGGACGACATGGCGGCGAAGATCACCGACCGCACCAAGGCGGTCGTCATCATCAATCCGAACAACCCGACCGGCGCCGTGTACCCGAAGGAGATCATCGAGGGCATCCTCGACCTCGCCCGCCGGCACGGCCTGATGGTCTTCGCGGACGAGATCTACGACCAGATCCTGTACGACGGCGCGGTCCACCACTCGGCCGCCGCCCTCGCCCCCGACCTGGTCGTCCTGACCTTCTGCGGACTGTCGAAGACCTACCGGGTGGCGGGCTTCCGCTCGGGCTGGCTGGTCGTCACCGGCCCCAAGCAGCACGCCAGGAACTACCTGGAGGGCCTGACCATGCTGGCCTCCATGCGGCTGTGCGCCAACGCGCCCGCGCAGTACGCCATCCAGGCCGCGCTGGGCGGCCGCCAGTCCATCCACGAGCTGACCGCGCCGGGCGGCCGGCTGCACGAACAGCGCACCGTGGCCTGGGAGAAGCTCAACGAGATCCCCGGCGTCTCCTGCGTCAAGCCGAAGGGCTCGCTGTACGCCTTCCCGCGCCTGGACCCCAAGGTCCACCAGATCCACGACGACGAGAAGTTCGTCCTGGACCTGCTCCTGCGCGAGAAGATCCAGGTCGTCCAGGGCACCGGCTTCAACTGGCCCACCCCCGACCACTTCCGCATCCTCACGCTTCCGCACGCGGAGGACCTGGAGGCGGCGATCGGCCGCATCGGCCGCTTCCTCAGCGGGTACCGCCAGTAGCCTGGGTGCCATGGGTGATCTTCTGCTGGTGCGGCACGGTGAGACCTCGTGGTCCCGTTCGGGGCGGCACACCGGTTTGACGGACGTGCCGCTGACGGAGCAAGGGCGCGAGGAGGCGCGGCGGCTGGTGCCGTTGATCCGCTCGCACCGGATCGGTGCCGCGTTCGTCAGCCCGCTGCAACGGGCCCGCGAGACGGCCGAGCTGATCGGCCTGGCCTCGCCCCGGCTCGATCCCGACCTGCGGGAGTGGGACTACGGCGGCTACGAGGGCATCACGACCGTCGAGATCCAGCGGGAGCGGCCCGGCTGGTTCCTGTTCACCGACGGGGTCGCGCCGGGTCCGCCGGACCATCCCGGGGAGAGCCCCGCGCAGGTCGGGGAACGCGCCGACCGGATGCTGGCCAAGGTCGACGCCGCGCTCGCCAACACCGAGGGCGTCGTCGTCCTGGTGGCGCACGGTCACTTCCTGCGGGTGCTCACGGCCCGGCGGCTCGGGCTGCCCCCGGCGAACGGCGCGCTGTTCCAGCTGGCCACCGGGACCGTGTGCCGGCTGGGCACCGAGCACGGGCGGCCGGTGATCGCGGGGTGGAATGTCAGACCCGGGTCGTAGCCTTCGAAGCGGTGGGGAAACCGCTTGAGAGGAGCACGCCGTGACACGACCGCCGACCGCCGCGCAGCGGCGTGTGATCGACTCCGCCGACCCGGTCACCGGGCGGCTGCGCGGTGGCACGGAGACCCAGCTCGCGGCCCTGGTCAAGCGCGGGCTCGCCTTCCGGCACCCCCGGCCGCCGCACGATCACTTCCTGACCCCGGCGGGCCACCGGATACGGGAGACGGCGGACGTCCCGGCTGTGCCGGCCGTACGGGCGCCCGCCGCCGAGTCCGGGGTGTTCGCCGCGCGCATCGGCGGCGAGGAGGAACCGCCCGCCGGCGGTCCGGGCCGGCTGCGCGAGGTGCGCGGTGCCTGGGAAGGGCTGGTGGAGCTGCGCCGGATGACCAACCCGGACGGCGCCACCGACCGGCCGTGCGGCTGGGAGCGTACGCATCTGGTGCAGGCCGCCGCGCTGGCACTGGAGGCCGCCGGGCACCCGCCCGCCGGACCCGACGGCACCGACGGCTACCGGGTGCGGGCCACCCCGCAGCCGGAGGCGGTGGCCGTGCACGGACCCGACGCCGAGGGTCTGCAGGCGTGCGCGGGGACCCTGGAGCAGGGGGGCTGGCAGGTGAGCGAGCACACGGATCCCCGTACCCGCGCGCGATATCTGCTGGCGTCGCCGCGCCGGACGTGAGGAGGATGCCACGATCACCGCACAGGGCATCGACGACGAGAAGAGGAAGTCCGTGAGCGAGCCGTTCTCCGTCCGGATCACCGTCCGTGGCTACGAGACCGACGTACAGGGTCACCTCAACCAGAGCGTGTACCTCAACTACGCGGAGCACGCCCGCTGGTCGCTGCTCCAGGCGGCCGGCATCAGCCAGACGGGACTGATCTCCCAGGGGATCGGGCCGGTCGCCCTGGAGACGACCATCCGCTACCGGCGCGAGCTGCTGGCGGGCGACGAGGTCGACGTGTCCTGCGCCTTCGTGTGGGGCGAGGGCAAGACCTTCCGCATCGAGCAGACCATCACCAAGGCGGACGGCACCGTGGCGGCCGAGGTCACCGGCGTCGGCGGCCTGCTGCACCTGACCGAGCGCCGGCTGGTGGCGAATCCGCAGGGCTGCTTCAAGGAGCTGGCCACCGACCCGGGAGCGTTCGGGCTCTGAGACTGGCGAAGGCGGCGGGGGCGGTGACCGGCCCCCGCCGCCTCCCTGTTGAAGGGCCCTCGGGTCAGGACGTCGCCGGGGCCGTTCGGGGCGGGCCCGTGAGTTCTTCGCCTGATTCCATCGGGTGGGTGACGTCCTCCGCGTCCTGGTTCCTGCCGAGGTGGTTGAAGACCAGGTTCAGCAGCACCGCCACCACACAGCCCGTCGAGATGCCCGAGTCCAGGACGATCCGGGCGGTCTCCGGGAAGGCGTGGTAGAACTCCGGGGCGGAGATCGGGATGATGCCGACCGCCAGCGAGACCGCCACGATCAGGACGTTGTTGTCCTTCTCCAGGCCGGCGCGGACCAGGGTCTGGATACCGCTCGCCGCGACCGAGCCGAACAGCACCACGCCCGCCCCGCCCAGCACCGGCCGCGGTACCACCGCGATCAGCGAGGCGGCCATCGGGCACAGGCCCATCAGGACCAGGAATCCGCCGCCCGCGGCCACGACGTACCGGCTGCGGATCTTCGTCATCGCGACCAGGCCGATGTTCTGGGCGAAGGCGCTGCACATGAAGCCGTTGAAGAGCGGGCTGATCGCCGAGCCGAGGGTGTCGGCGCGCAGGCCCGCCGCGATCGTCTTCTCGTCGGCCGGGCGGTCCACGATCTCGCCCAGCGCCAGCATGTCCGCGGTGGACTCGGTCATCGAGACCACCATCACCACGCACATCGAGATGATCGCGGCGACCTGGAACTGCGGCGCCCCGAAGTGGAACGGCGACGGGAACCCGATCACGCTCGCCTCCGCCACCGGGCCGAAGTCCGTGACACCGAACGGGATGGCGATCAGGGTGCCGCCGACCAGGCCCAGGAGTACCGCGATCTGCTTGACGAAGCCCCGCGTGAAGCGGCGCAGCAGCAGCACCAGGAGCAGCGTCACCGCCGCCAGCGTCAGGTTCGTACTCGAACCGAAGTCGTCCGCCGCGGGGTTGGGGCCCTGCGCCCAGCCGAAGGCCACCGGCAGGAGCGAGACGCCGATCAGGGTGATCACCGTGCCGGTGACCACCGGGGGGAAGAAGCGGACCATCTTGCTGAAGAACGGGGCCGCTATGAAGCCCAGCAGTCCCGCGACGATCACCGCCCCGAAGATGATCGGCAGCGCGTCGGACTTGTCGTCGGTGGCGGCGACGATCGCGGTCATGGGGGCGACACCTGCGAAGGTGACGCCGTTGACGAAGGGCAGACGGGCGCCGATGTTCCAGATGCCGAGCGTCTGGAGGAAGGTGGCGAGACCGGCCGTGAAGAGGCAGGCACCGGTGAGGAAGGTCAGTTCGGTGGCGCTGAGACCGACGGCCGCACCGACGATCAGGGGCGGGGCGACGACGCCCGCGTACATGGCGGCCACATGCTGCAGGCCGGTGGTCGCCATTTTCAGGGCGGGGAGTTTCTCGTCGACGGGGTGGGCGGACACGGGCGGCTCCTCCGGTCGGTTAACAGCACGTCGGCTCTGACGTGGGTTTCAAGGAGGTGGTGCGCGGTCGTGCGGGACCGTTGAAACCGTGGAACGTTGAAGAGAGGACGGGAGGCCGTTCCGGGGCGCACACATTGATGCGCGCCCCGGAGACGGCCGCCATGGACCCCGCTCGGGTCCACGGCCACCGGTCGAGGGCCGTCCCCCCCGACCGGAGATCTTCAACCGGTCAGCCCTGCGCGGCGATCCGCGCCAGGCGCTGCGCCTGCTCCCGGGTGGAGCGGGCGATGGTGTCCTCGTCGACCGTGAGCAGCCGGTTGTCCGCCACGATCTGCTCGCCGCCCACGAAGGAGGCGGTCACCGGGGCCGCGGCGCCGAAGACCAGCGCGGTCACCGGGTCGGCGATCGAGGCGTGGGCCAGCGTGTCGAGCTTCCACAGCACCAGGTCGGCCAGCTTGCCCGGCTCCAGCGAGCCGATCTCGGCCGCGCGGCCGAGCACCTGGGCGCCGCCGTGGGTGCCCAGGCGCAGCGCCTGACGGGCGCTCAGGGCGGCCTCGCGGTGGGCGCCGAGGCGGTTGATGAGCAGCGCGTTGCGCAGCTCGGTGTGCAGCTCGCCCGACTCGTTGGAGGCCGTGCCGTCGACGCCGAGGCCGACCGGGACGCCGGCCGCCAGCATGTCGGGGACGCGGGCGATGCCGGCCGCGAGACGGGCGTTGGACGAGGGACAGTGGGCGACACCGGTCTTGGTCCGGGCGAACGCGGCGATGTCGGAGTCGTTCATGTGGACGCAGTGCGCCATCCACACGTCCTCGCCGAGCCAGCCGGTGGACTCGAAGTAGTCGGTCGGGCCCATGCCGAACAGCTCGTGGCAGAACTTCTCCTCCTCGACCGTCTCCGAGCCGTGGGTGTGCAGCCGTACGCCGAGGCTGCGGGCCAGCTCGGCGCCCCGGCGCAGCAGGTCGGTGGAGACGGAGAAGGGGGAGCAGGGCGCGACGGCGACCTGGGTCATCGCGTCGAAGGAGGCGTCGTGGTGCTCCTTGACGGTGGCCTCGGTCGCGGCGAGCGCGCCGTCCAGGGTCTCGACGGCGAAGTCCGGGGGCAGGCCGCCGTCCTTCTCGCTGCGGTCCATCGAGCCGCGGGCGAGGGTGAAGCGGACGCCCATCTCGCGGGCGGCGCGGATGATCGAGCCGGACAGGTCGCCGGAGCCCTGCGGGAAGACGTAGTGGTGGTCCATCGCGGTGGTGACACCGCCGCGGGCCATCATGGCCAGCGAGCCCTGCGCGGCCGAGTACGTCATCTGCTCGTCGATGCGCGCCCAGGTCGGGTAGAGGGCGACGAGCCAGTTGAAGAGGTTGTGGTCGGTGGCCAGGCCCCGGGTGATCCACTGGTAGAAGTGGTGGTGGGTGTTGACCAGGCCGGGGGTGACGAGGTGGCCGGTGGCGTCGATGCGCCGGACCACGTTCTCCAGGCCGTCGGGGGCCCTGCCCGCGCCCAGCGCCTCGATGCGATTGCCGTTGAGGACGACGTGACCCGAGGCGTACTCGGTGTCGTTCGCGTCGACGGTCGCGATCGCACAGTTGTCGATGACGATGCGCTGGTTGGCTGCCATGGTTCGTCCTTTGCGCTGTTGTGGAGAGGGCACGGCAGGACCCGGGAGATTTGAGTGCCGCGGCCGGGTGCACAAGTCCCGGCCGCGGGTGCCGAGATGGTGTTGCTAGAGGTTGGTGAGGTCCACCGGGATCCTCGGCTCGCAGCCGTCCCGCAGGATGGTGGCCTCGATCAGGCCGTAGGGGCGGTCCGCGGCGTAGTAGACCTCGTTGTCGTTCTTCAGCCCGAACGGCTCCAGGTCCACCAGGAAGTGGTGCTTGTTCGGGAGCGAGAAGCGCACCTCGTCGATCTCGCTGCGGTTGTTGATGATGCGCGAGCCCATCTGGTACAGCGTCTGCTGCAGCGAGAGCGAGTAGGTCTCGGCGAAGGCCTGGAGCATGTGCTTCTTCACCTGCTCGTAGGACTTCTCCCAGTTGGGCATCTTCTGCTCGTCGTCGGTCCAGTTGAACCGCCAGCGGCCGGAGACCTGGGTCGCGAGGATCCGGTCGTAGGCCTCCTGGAGGGTCGTGTACTTGTCCTTGACGTAGCCCCAGAACTCGGAGTTGGTGGAGTTCATCACGGTCAGGTCCTTCAGACCCGAGACGACCTCCCACGACGAGCCGTCGTAGGTGATCTGCGTGACGCGGGTCTCCTGGCCCTTGCGCACGAAGGAGTGCTTGACCTCGTCGGCGCCGATGAACCGGGAGTTGGCGTCGGAGGTCGCGATCCGCTCCCAGGCGTACTCCTCGATGCGGATCCGCGCGATCTCGATCGGCTCCTGCGAGGTGACGAAGTGCCGGGCGAGGTGGATGCCGAACTGCTCGGCCGACTCGATGCCGTACTCCTTGGCGAACGCGTACACCGTGTTCTTGGTGGTGTCGGTCGGCAGGACGTTGGCATTGGAGCCGGAGTAGTGGACCTCGTCCATGTCGCCGCTCAGCGCCACGGATACGTTGAGGTCCTTGATGTGGTGGGTGGCGCCGTCCCGCGTGATCTTGACGACTCGGTTCTCGGCCTTGCCGTACTGGTTCTGTCCCAGGATGGTGGGCATTTAGCTAGCTCCCTCGGTAAACGGAGTAGCCGAACGGGTTGAGCAGCAGCGGTACGTGGTAGTGCTCGCCCGGCACGACGGCGAACGTGATCGCCACCTCCGGGAAGAACACGGCGGCACCGCTGTCCCGATTCGCGGGGGCGTCCTGCTGCGCATCGGCTTGCTTCTTCTCGAAGTACGGCTCCACGGCGAAGTCGAGCCGTACGTGGGTGGTCCCCTCCGGCAGGGCGGGGAGGTCCTTGCACCGGCCGTCCGCGTCGGTCGCGGAGCCGCCGAGCGTCCGCCAGTCGCCTCCTTGCCCGTACTGGGCGGACCGGCCGCCGCGGGCCGAGAGCTCGACGGCGACGCCCTCGGCGGGGCGGCCGGCGCTGGTGTCCAGGATGTGCGTGGACACGGAAGCGGTGGTGCTGGTGCTCATGGTGTCAGGCTTCCTCTTCGACGAGTCGGGCCAGTCGGATGCGGTTGATCTTCCCCAGCTCGGTGCGGACGATCTCGCGCTCCTGCTCCGGCGCGTTGCCGATCCGCTCCTTGACCGCGTCGCGCATCTGCTCGCCGGTGCGGCCGGTGGCGCAGATGAGGAAGACATGGCCGAACTTCTCCTGGTAGGCCAGGTTCAGTTCGAGCATCTCCGCCTTGAGCTCCGCCGCGGCGCCGGCCATGCCGCGCTGCTCGCGGGCGGACGTCGGGTCGCCGGGCTTGGGGCGGCCGATCGGCGGGTGGCCGGCCATCGCCTCTTCCAGGTCCGCGGCGGTCAGCTCGGCCATCGCGGCGTCACTGGCGGAGTACAGGTCCTCCACGGTGGCGTACGGGCGGGCGGCGAGAAGCCGCTCGGCCCACGCCCGGGAGGCGCACGCCTCGTGGAGCGCGGCGAAGGCCGCGTGCTCCTCCAGGGCGTTGAACCGGACCAGGCCCGGCGTGGATGTGGACGTCACGGGAGCCTCCGTGGCCTTGTGCTGAACGGGCTGCCGATAGCTAACGCCCTGCGCGACACCACGTCAACACTTTGTTGAAAATTCCGGGTAACGAAACCCGGAGCCCCCCGTCAGGCCCCTTTCTCGCGGTTCAGGTAGTTGTAGACGGTGAAGCGGCTGACGCCCAGGGCGCCGGCCACGGTTTCCACGCCGTGCCGCACGGAGAAGGCGCCGCGCGCCTCGAGTATCCGGACGACCTCCTGCTTGGACTTGCGGTCCAGGTCGGCGAGCGGCTTGCCCTGCTTGCGCTCCATGGCGGCCAGGATGTGGTCCAGCGAGTCCGCGAGCTGCGGCAGGCGTACGGCGACGACGTCGGCACCCTCCCAGGCGAGCACCACGTCCTCGGGACCGGCCTCGTCCGGCGGCAGCATCTCGCCGCCCATGGCGTCGACCAGCGGCTTCACGGCCGTGATGAAGGGCTCGACGTTCACCGCTCCCCCTCCCCGACCACGTTGACCTGGAGCGATACCCGGGTGGCGCCGGACTCCAGGGTCTTGCGCAGCAGCGCGTCCACGGCACCGAGGACGGCGTCGGCGCTGCCCTCGGCGGTGTTGCCGAACGGGCCGACGTCCACCGCGTCCAGCTCGGCCGCCTCGATGACCTCGCGGGCCACGACCGCGTGCGCGGGGGCTTCGTCGAGGTCGAAGGGCTCGGTCGTGAATTCCACTCTCAGTCGCACGCGCTCAACCTAACGCGCGCCGCCGCTTTCCGCCGACCCCTCTTGACAAGCTCGAACACCCGACGGCAATCTTCCAGTAAGCAGAAAAGAACTTCCGTCATACGGAATCTCGACAACGGAAGGGAGCGCCGGACCCCATGGGATTCGCAGAGCAGCGCTTCAACGTCAACCTGTCGATCCTCTTCACGGAACTCCCGCTCCTGGAGCGCCCCGCGGCCGCCGCCGCGGCCGGCTTCACCGCGGTCGAGCTGTGGTGGCCCTGGATCGACTCCCCCACCCCCGAGCGGTCCGAGCTCGACGCCCTGAAGAAGGCGATCGAGGACGCGGGCGTCCGGCTCACGGGCCTGAACTTCTACGCCGGACAACTCCCGGGCCCGGACCGCGGCGCCCTGTCGGTGCCCGGCGAGGAGTCGGAGAGGTTCCGCGCCAACATCGACGTGGCCGCCGACTTCGCCGCCTCCCTCGGCTGCACGGCGCTCAACGCGCTCTACGGCAACCGCGTCGAGGGCGTGGACCCGGCCGAGCAGGACGCGCTGGCGCTGGAGAACCTGGTCTTCGCGGCCCGGGCCGCCGACCGGATCGGCGCGATCCTGCTGATCGAGGCGCTGAACCGGCCCGAGTCGCCGCGGTACCCGCTGGTGTCGGCCCCGGCCGCGGTCGGCGTCGTCGACAAGGTCAACGCCGCGACGTGCCTGGGCAACGCCAAGTTCCTCATGGACCTGTACCACCTGTCGATGAACGGCGAGGACCTGCCGGCGGTGATCGAGCGGTATGCCGCCCAGACCGGCCACGTGCAGATCGCCGACAACCCCGGCCGCGGCGCCCCGGGCACGGGTTCGCTGCCCCTCGAAGACCTCCTCGACCAGCTGCAGAAGGCGGGTTACGACGGCTGGGTCGGCCTCGAGTACAAGCCGGGCGACCGCCCGAGCGCCGAGGCCTTCGACTGGCTGCCCCGCTGACCCCCCTGACCGAAAGGCACACCCTCATGAGCAACGCACTCCCCAAGATCGCCTGGATCGGCCTCGGCATCATGGGCTCCCCCATGTCCGAGAACCTGATCAAGGCGGGTTACGACGTCACCGGGTTCACGCTGGAGCAGGACAAGCTGGACCGGCTGGCCAAGGCCGGCGGCACCGCGGCCGGTTCGATCGCCGAGGCCGTCAAGGACGCGGACGTGATCATCACGATGGTCCCCGCCTCCCCCCAGGTCGAGGCCATCTCCTACGGCCCCGACGGCATCCTGGCCAACGCCCGGTCCGGCGCCCTGCTGATCGACATGTCCTCGATCACCCCGCAGACCTCCGTGGACCTGGCCAAGGCCGCCAAGGACAAGGGCATCCGTGTGCTGGACGCCCCGGTGTCCGGCGGCGAGGCCGGCGCCATCGAGGCCGTACTGTCGATCATGGTCGGTGGCGAGCGGGCCGACTTCGACGAGGCCAAGCCGGTGCTGGAGTCCCTCGGCAAGACCATCGTGCTGTGCGGTCCGCACGGCTCGGGCCAGACCGTGAAGGCCGCCAACCAGCTGATCGTCGCCGTGAACATCCAGGCGTGCGCCGAGGCCGTGGTCTTCCTGGAGAAGTCGGGCGTGGACCTCACGGCGGCGCTGGACGTCCTCAACGGCGGCCTGGCCGGCTCCACCGTGCTGACGCGCAAGAAGGACAACTTCCTGCAGCGCGACTTCAAGCCGGGCTTCCGGATCGACCTGCACCACAAGGACATGGGCATCGTCACCGACGCCGCCCGCAACGTCGGCGCGGCCCTGCCCGTCGGCGCCGTGGTCGCCCAGCTCGTCGCCTCCCTGCGTGCGCAGGGCGACGGCGGCCTGGACCACTCCGCGCTGCTGCGCGCGGTCGAGCGCCTCTCCGGCGCCCAGGTCTGAGGACCTGCCGAGAACTCCGGGCGGCGTCGCCGCTGACACCTGTCCTGTCGCGCCCAAGCGGCGGCGCCGCCCGGAATCCACTTCAACAGACCGTTGAGTATCTTCAACAAACTGTTGACGCCTTGTTTGCCCCCTCCTAGGCTCCACGAAGCGGAAACAGGTTTCCGCTGACTCCCGCACGGAAGGTCCACGATGTCGAAGCGCGTGCTCACCACCGAGTCCGGCGCCCCGGTCGCCGACAACCAGAACTCCGCCTCCGCCGGCGTCGGCGGTCCGCTGCTCCTCCAGGACCAGCACCTGTTGGAGAAGCTCGCCCGGTTCAACCGTGAGCGCATCCCGGAGCGCGTCGTGCACGCCCGCGGCAGCGGCGCCTACGGCTACTTCGAGGTGACCGACGACGTCAGCGGCTTCACCCACGCCGACTTCCTGAGCGCCGTCGGCAAGCGCACCGAGGTCTTCCTGCGTTTCTCGACCGTGGCCGACAGCCTCGGCGGGGCGGACGCGGTCCGCGACCCGCGGGGTTTCGCGGTCAAGTTCTATACCGAAGAGGGCAATTACGACCTCGTCGGGAACAACACCCCGGTGTTCTTCATCAAGGACCCGATCAAGTTCCCGGACTTCATCCACTCGCAGAAGCGCGACCCGTTCACCGGCCGCCAGGAGCCGGACAACGTCTGGGACTTCTGGGCGCACTCCCCCGAGGCGACGCACCAGGTGACGTGGCTGATGGGCGACCGCGGCATCCCGGCGTCGTACCGCCACATGAACGGCTACGGCTCGCACACCTACCAGTGGACGAACGCCGAGGGCGAGGCCTTCTTCGTCAAGTACCACTTCAAGACCAACCAGGGCATCCGCTGCCTGTCCGCCGAGCAGGCCGCCGAGACCGCGGGCAAGGACCCCAACTCGCACCAGACGGACCTGCTCCAGGCCATCGAGCGGGGCGTGAACCCGTCCTGGACGCTGTACGTGCAGGTGATGCCGGCCGCCGAGGCGGCGGAGTACCGCTTCAACCCGTTCGACCTGACCAAGGTCTGGCCGCACGCCGACTACCCGCTGCAGCGCGTGGGCCGCCTGGTCCTGGACCGCAACCCCGACAACGTCTTCGCCGAGGTCGAGCAGGCCGCGTTCTCCCCGAACAACTTCGTCCCGGGCATCGGCCCGTCGCCGGACAAGATGCTCCAGGGCCGCCTGTTCGCCTACGCCGACGCGCACCGCTACCGCCTGGGCGTCAACCACACCCAGCTCGCCGTGAACGCCCCGCGGGCGACGAGCGCGCAGAACTACGGCCGGGACGGCCTCATGGCCGCCAACTCCCAGGGCCGGTACGCCAAGAACTACGAGCCGAACTCCTACGACGGCCCGGTCGAGACCGGGCGTCCGCTGTCCGCCCCGCTCGCGGTGTCCGGGTACACCGGCACGCACGAGGCCCCGCAGCACACCAAGGACGACGACTTCTTCCAGGCCGGCGAGCTGTACCGGCTGATGTCCGCCGAGGAGAAGTCCCGGCTGGTCGCGAACATCGCCGGTGGCCTCTCCCAGGTCTCCCGCGACGACGTGATCGAGAAGAACCTGGCCCACTTCCACGCCGCCGACCCGGAGTACGGCAAGCGCGTGGAGGAGGCGGTCCGCGCCCTGCGCGAGGACTGAAAGGCTCCCTGACCGCGTCCGAGCGGCCGAGAGACCCGGATGAGGGGTGGTCGATCGGCGTCGGACGCGGGTCAGGGTGAGGACCGCGGCGGTGTGCGAGCCAGTGCGGTGGTGAAGGACCGGAACCCCTTCTCGACCTGAGGGAAGGGTGTTTCAGGCTCCGTCGCGACCGCCGCGGTCCCGAAAACCCTCCTGCCTCACCGGCGGACAAGCGCCGGATACGGACGGTCCCGTATCCGGCGCTTCTCGGCGTTCCCGGCGTGCGGAACCGCCCCTCGCGCAGCAGGCTGAAGACATGGCACACCCGACGCAGCAACCGCACATCGTGGTCCACTCCCCCGCCCTGGACGGCTCCCGGCGGGTCACCGCGGGGGACGAGACCCTCGGCATCGCCTCGCACATCGACGACGTCGCCGAGTTCCTGCGGCTGGCCGACCTGTACGTCACCGACGTCGCGGAGAGCGACCTCGTCGAATGGCAGGGCGGCGGCCCCGAGGAGTGGCCGGGGCTCTCGGAGCCCCACGGGACGCACGGGACACCGGGGACGTGAACCGTCTACGCCGCCGTCCGTAGCCCCGCTACGCAACCCTCAAATCAACCTCTGAACCCGCGCCCGGGGGCTTCAACCGCCCCCGGGCGCGGGCACATTCTCGGAACACGGGGCCCGCCGGCACGGGGGCGGCGGGCTCCGGCGGGCCACACCGGTCAGGGGTGTCCGGGCGGCCCGCGGGACACGGGGGCGTCCTGAGGCCCGCCGGTACGGGGGTGTGCGGCGGGCCTCAGGGCGGGAACGACGAAACCGGGGGACGACGACGAGGGGGCAGCCCACCTCACGGGTGGACTGCCCCCTACGGAGCCGGCCGGTGGATCAGACCTTGAGCGTCTTGACCGCGGTCGGCGCATGGCCGGGCTCGGTCGCGATCTCCTCGAACTCCACGACGTTGCTGATGTCGTTGGTGGTCGACATCGAGATGTTGGTGACGCGCTCCAGGATCGCCTCGACGACGACCGGCACCTGGAACTCGGCGGCGAGCTTCTTGGCCTGCTCGAAGGCCGCGCCCAGCTCCGCCGGGTCGGTCACCCGGATCGCCTTGCAGCCGAGCCCCTCGGCGACCTTGACGTGGTCGACGCCGTAGACGCCCAGCTCGGGCGAGTTGATGTTCTCGAACTCCAGCTTGACCTGGAAGTCGATGTCGAAGGCCCGCTGCGCCTGGCGGATCAGGCCGAGGTAGGAGTTGTTCACCAGGACATGGACGTACGGGATCCGGTGCTGCGCCCCGACCGCCAGCTCCTCGATCATGAACTGGAAGTCGTAGTCGCCGGAGAGCGCGACCACGGACGCCTCCGGGTCGGCCTTGGCGACACCCAGCGCGGCCGGGATCGTCCAGCCGAGGGGGCCCGCCTGGCCGCAGTTGATCCAGTGGCGCGGCCGGAAGACGTGCAGCATCTGGGCGCCGGCGATCTGGGAGAGGCCGATGGTGGAGACGTACCGGGTCTCCGGGCCGAAGGCCTTGTTCATCTCCTCGTAGACGCGCTGCGGCTTGATCGGGATGTCGTCGAAGTGGGTACGGCGCTGCAGCGTCGCCTTCCGCTCCTGTGCGGAGGCCGCCCACGCCGAGCGGTCGGGCAGTTTGCCGGCCGCCTTCAACTCCCGTGCCACCTCGACGAACAGCTCGAGTGCCGCCTTCGCGTCGGAGGCGATGCCGTAGTCGGGGGCGAAGATCTTGCCGATCTGGGTGGGCTCGACGTCGACGTGGACGAACTTCCGGCCGGCGGTGTAGACGTCCAGCTTGCCGGTGTGCCGGTTGGCCCAGCGGTTGCCGATGCCGAGGACGAAGTCGGACTCCAGGAAGGTCGCGTTGCCGTAGCGGTGCGAGGTCTGCAGGCCCACCATGCCGGCGTTCAGCTCGTGGTCGTCGGGCAGCAGGCCCCAGCCCATCAGGGTGGGGACGACCGGGGTGCCGGTCAGCTCGGCGAACTCCACCAGCAGATCGGCGGCGTCGGCGTTGATGACACCGCCGCCCGCGACGATCAGCGGCCGCTCGGCGGCGTTGAGCATCCCGAGCGCCTTCTCGACCTGGGCGCGGCTCGCGGCCGGCTTGTAGACCGCCAGCGGCTCGTACGTCTCCGGGTCGAACTCGATCTCGGTGAGCTGGACGTCGATCGGCAGGTCGATCAGGACCGGGCCGGGACGGCCGGAGCGCATCAGGTGGAAGGCCTGCTGGAAGACGCCGGGGACCTGCGCGGCCTCCAGGACGGTCACCGCCATCTTCGTGACCGGCTTGGCGATCGAGGCGATGTCGACGGCCTGGAAGTCCTCCTTGTGGATCACGGCGGTCGGCGCCTGGCCCGTGATGCACAGGATCGGGATGGAGTCACCGATCGCGGAGTACAGACCGGTGATCATGTCGGTGCCGGCCGGTCCGGAGGTGCCGATGCACACCCCGATGTTGCCCGCGTGGGTGCGGGTGTAGCCCTCGGCCATGTGCGAGGCACCCTCGACATGCCGGGCGAGGGTGTGCTGGATGCCGCCGGACGCCTTGAGCGCCGCGTAGAACGGGTTGATCGCCGCGCCCGGCACACCGAACGCGTTGCTGACGCCCTCGCGCTTGAGGATCTCAACTGCCGCTCGGGCAGCGGTCATTCGAGCCATTGAGTACTCCTGCTTCGGCTGTCGGATTCGCATCCCCGTCGCGCCCCGCGGTTGAGCTCTTCCGTATTGCGGAAAGTATTTTCTACTATCTGGAAGCAATGTAAGTGGGGGGGACGAAGCCCGTCAAGAGAGGGACAAGCGGGGGCGCGCTGGAGCACCATGGGTGCCATGCCCCAGAGCGTGGCGGTGCGCTGCCCGGCCTGCAGTCGTGAGCACCAGTACGCGGCCGTGTCCTATCCGTGCGCCTGCGGCGGCCCGGTCGCCCCGCCGCTGGATCCGCGCGGGGTCCCGGTCGCCGTCCGCCACCGGGCCTGGGCCGAGGAGTGGGTGACCGTCCGGTGCGTCTCCTGCGGCCGGAGCGGCCAGTGGCCCCGCCCCGAGCTGGGCTGCCCGTGCGGCACGGTCCTGCGGATCCCGGTGACGGGGACGCTCTCCTCGGCCGGTCCCGCCGCCGCGCCCCCGGACCCCGGCGCCCGTACGCCCGTGGCGCCCCGGTGCCGGGCCCCCTTCGCGCCGGTGCCGATCCGTACCGCCCGGGACGCCGTCACGGCCGCCGCCCTCTACCTGCGCTGGCTCGGCTACCGGGACATCCGCCGCGCCGACCAGCGGCCCCCCGCCGGCATCGGACTCGCCGCCCCCGGCCTGCTCGCCCAGGTCGACCCCACCGTGCGCCCGGCCTCCGTACGGGACGTGGAGTGCCTGTGGCTGACCGCCATGACCGAGTCGGCGCGCTGCGTCTACTTCTCCCTGGCCGGATACGCCACCGAGGGCCGCGTCCGCGCCGACGCCCTCGGCGTCCCGCTGTTCGTCCTGGACCTCGCGGGCACCCCGCAGCCGGTCAACGACCACGCCGACGCGCTGGCCTCCCCCGCCCGCTGACCGCCGCGCACACGAGAGCGCCGGCTCCCCGCGGTGCGGGAGCCGGCGCCTCGGCGGAACGTGTTACGGGGTGACGCAGCCGATCGAGCCGACCGGATGGTTGTTGCCGGTGGAGGTGGCGGTGAAGCCGAAGCTCGCACTGCCGTCCGGCGCGACGGTCCGGTTGTGGTCGACGTTTCTGACCGTGACCGTGCCGTCGGAGCCGGTACTGAGCGTGCCGTTCCAGACCTGGCTCAGCCGGGTGCCGGTGCCGAGCTGCCAGCGCACGGCCCAGCCGTTCATCGGTGCCGTGTTGTGGTTCATCACCTGGACGGAGCCCTGGAAGCCGCCGTTCCAGGCGTTCGTCACCGAGTAGACGGCCATGCAGCCGGTGTGCGGGTTGGTCGGGGTGGGCGTCGGAGTCGGCGTCGGCGTCGGCGTGGGCGTGGGCGTCGGGTTGCCGCCCGAGCCGCGGATGCCGGTCACCTCGCCGTTGCCGCCGTCGAAGACGACGTCGGAACAGGAGAAGAAGTTCTCCTGGCTGTCCGAGCGCACCCACTGGATGAACAGCACCGCGTCGCCCGAGCGGCCCGCGGGCAGGTTCAGGTTCCAGAAGTAGTGACCGGAATCGCTGCCCACCGAACCCGACTGGGCGGGGTTGGTGACGGTCTGGATGAGCTCCAGGTCGTTCCAGCCCAGCGGGCTGCTGGGCGAGTAGCCGGGCTTGGACAGGTACACCCGGAAGTCGCCCGGGTGGGCCGCCCAGTTGCTGTACCGGACCTGCATGCTCTTCCCGGAGGTCAGATGCGTGCGGGGCCAGTCGGCGCGGGCGGCGTTGTAGCCGGTGAAGTTGTACGGGGAGCGGTCACCGGCACTGCACAGCTTGCCGTCCGGTACGTACCCGGGGCCGCGCCCGCCCGCGTTGGAGTCGAGCACGGCGAACCAGTTGTACAGGGCCGTCGATCCGCTCTCGGCCAGCGCGGCCTTGCACGCCGGGTTCGTCGGGTCCAGGGCGCCGGTGCCCGTCTTGGCGTCCTGATAACAGAGATACGTCCGCGAGCCGGGCATCATCGCCACCCCGTGTGCCTGCGCGCTGCCCTGGCCGAGCAAGGCCAGACCGAGTCCGCTCAGCAGGGTGGCGAGCACCGCCGCCCAGGAGAGGAGCCGGTTTCTGCGTCGAACCATGGTGCCTCCTGTCGTTCCTTGGCTGTCCGCTGTGGAGCCCCCGCCCGCCCGGGGAAGGAAGTCGCTCCGGGCGGGCGGGGGAGTGTGGGGAGGTACGCGGATCAGGCGGGCGGGGTGCCCCAGGCCAGGGTGGTGCCGAGGTAGCCGGGGATCGCCGGGGCGTCGGTGTACGAGGTGGCGGTGGTGCGGCTGTGGTCGCCGACCTCGTTGAACGCGGACCAGTCGGACTTGGCCATCCGGAGCTGGAGGTCACCGGTGTCCCGGCCCGCGGCCAGCGAGCCGGCCGAGAAGCCGACCTCCAGATAGGCGTCGGCGCCCGCGACCGGGGTGCTCAGCGGGACGACCCTGAGCTTGACGTTGGAGCAGCCGACCGCGGCGTAGTCGCACCAGGCGTTGACGGTGGGCGAACCGCCGTCCCGGGTGAAGTAGTAGCGGGCGGTGACCTTGGTCAGGTCGAGGGCGGCGCTGCCGGTGTTGGTGATCCGCAGGCCGGGGCGGATGGCGTTGTCGGTGGCCGAGGAGTCGTTGTTCTTGTAGGCGATCTTGAGACCGCCCGCCGGGTCGGGGCCGCCGCCGCCCGTCTCGGTGGTGACGCTCAGCGCGGTGGAGGCGGCGGAGACGTTCCCGGCCGCGTCGAGGGCCCGCACGGTGTAGCTGTAGGCCGTGGCGGCGCTCAGCCCGGTGTCGGTGTACGTGGTACCGCCGGCCGGCGCCGAGCCGACCCGGGTGCCGTTGCGGTACACGTCGTAGCCGGTCACGCCCACGTTGTCGGTGGCCGCGGTCCAGGCCAGGGAGACACTGCTCGCGGTCTTGGCGGTGGTCCGCAGTGCGGTCGGGGCGGTCGGGGCGGTGGTGTCACCCGGGTCGGTGCCGCCCGTCGGGACGGCCGGGTACGCGTTGCGCACCAGCATCGCGAACTGGTTGTGGAACCAGTGCCCGGCCAGCGGCGCGTCGGGCAGTGCCCCCGTCTTGTTGTTGCCCGCGTTGGGCGCGGTGTAGTCGGGGTTGCACATCGGGTCCTGGCGCTTGCCCTCGTCGTTCGGGATGTCCTTGCTGGCGCCGTCCGACTCACCCGGCGGCTTGACCCACAGGAAGGCGTCGAGGTGCGAGTCGGGGTATCCCGCGGGCGAGGCCTGCGGCGGCTGCCCGATGCCGGCTCCGCTCACGTTGCACCACAGTCCGCGGTGGGTGCGGCGGTCGGCCTTGGACTCGGTGACGTAGGTGTCGAGCGTGGTGCTGGTGCTCTCCGCGGTGGGCCGCGCGGCGCCGCCCCAGCCGTTGCGGGAGGTGTCGATCACCATGCCGGTGGAGGCGGGCCAGCCCGCCGCGACCAGCGCCCGGTGTACGTTCTTGGTGAAGTCGGCCTCGTCGAAGTTCGGGTTCCACTCGTAGAACTTGCTCGACTTGACCATGTTGCCGCCGACCGTCTTGTCGGGGTTGGTCAGGAAGGGCTCCTCCAGCGGCGTGTAGTTGGCGACGTTGGTGATCAGGCCGTCGACGCTGCTCAGACCGGCCGCGGTGCCCCTGGCCACCTCGGTGTACTGCTGCACGGTCTGGGTGAGGTTGGTGTCCCAGCCGAGCCAGCCGGAGTGCGCGTAGTCCAGGTACGTGTATACGTTCGGGATCGCGTGCAGCTTGTCCAGGGCGTACTGGATGCCCTTGACGTACAGGCCGCTGCTCTTGACCTGGGCGCACTCGGGGTCGGAGGTGTTGGTGACCAGGTTGGGCAGGCTGTCGGGCTCGATGACCGTGGTGATGCGGATGTCCTGGTACTTGGGGTTCTTGAAGACGTTCGCGATGACGTCGATGTACTCGGTCTTGTAGCGGTCCAGACCCGCCTGGGTGGCCGGGAGTTCGCCGTTGGAGGCGAGGGCGGCGCAGTCCCGTCCGGGCAGGTCGTACACCACGATGGTGGCGGTGATCGGCTGTCCGGGCTTCTTCTGGGCGAGCGCCAGGTCGAGATGGTCGGCGAGGCTCTTGCGTCCGGCGTTGGCGGCACCGCCGTGGATGGCCGCGATCCGGTCCAGCCAGACGGCGGTCGGATAGTTCTTGACCTTCTCCATCTTCGCCTTGAGCGTGGCGTCGGAGGTCTGCGCGATGGACGTGTCCACGTGCTCGGCGTAGTCGGGGTTGATGTAGAAGGTGGCCCCGGCGAAGGGGTTGTCGACGTGTGCTTCCGCCGCTGCCGCGGGCTGTCCCGCGATCTGGCCCGCCACCCCGAGCATCAGGGTGGCCAGGGCGGTGGCCAGGGCTGCCGACCGTCGTCGGCGCCTGCGCGGCCGCATGGCGCCGTCGGCTCTGGTCGGTTCGGTCATCGTGCCCTCCTCGGTGGTACGTGCGGATGTGCCGGTCGTACGTCAGGAGCCGGTGCACTGCGGAGCGGGCGTGCCCGCGCCGCCGTTCGCGGTGAAGCCGAACGAGGTGGTGGCGCCGGGTGACAGGGCGCCGTTGTGGGCGGCGTTGCGGACCGTCGCGCGGCCCTGGGCCACGGTCAGCGAGCCGTTCCACAGGCTGTTGACGGTGGAGCCGCCCAGGTCCCAGGCGACGGACCAGCCGGTGAGCGGGCCGCTGCCGGTGTTCTTGACGCTCATCTCCGCCTGGTAGCCGCCGGTCCAGGCCGAGACGACCTTGAACTGGGCGGTGCAGGACTTGGGTTGCGGCTCGGGGTCCGGGTCCGGGTCGGGGTCGGGGTCGGGAGCGCTGCCGTAGGTCAGGCCGTGCCCGTACGCGAAGAGCGGGCTCTTGCCGTCGCCGTCGTTGATGGGCTGCTGGGAGGCGCTGCGCATCCACGTCATGGGGAGCTTGCCGGTCGGGGCGTGGTCGCCGAAGAGCACGTCCGACACTCCGGCGCCCTCGGTGCCGGGCAGCCAGGCCGCCAGCAGGGCGCGCCAGTCAGGGAGTTGTGCGGCGATGTCGAGCGGGCGTCCGGAGACCAGGACGACCACGACGGGCACGCCGCTGGCCTTGAGCCGGCTGAGGGTCTGCAGGTCCTCCTGGTCCAGCCCCATGCCGCCGGGCCGGTCGCCGTGCATCTCGGCGTACGGGGTCTCCCCGATCACCGCGACGGCCGCGGTGTAGCTGCCGTCGATGCCGTTGCCGTAGCGGTCGTAGGTGATCCGGGACGGGTCGGTCGCGGCGGCGCGGATGCCCTGCAGGACGGTCGTGCCCTCGGTGACGGGCCCGCTGCGGCCCTGCCAGCCCATGGTCCAGCCGCCGCTCTGGTTGCCGATGTCGTCGGCGGACTTGCCGGCCACGAACAGCTTGGCGTTCTTCGCCAGCGGCAGGATCGCGCCGTCGTTCTTCAGCAGCACCTGCGACTGCCGCACCGCCTGCCGGGCCAGCGCCCGGTGCTCCGCGGAGCCGACGGTCGGGGTCAACGACCGGTCGGTGAGCGGCTTTTCGAACAGGCCGAGCTGGAACTTCTTGGTGAGGATGCGCCGGTTGGCGTCGTCGACGCGCGCCAGGGGGATCCGCCCGGCGTTCACCTCGCCGCGCAGCAGGGTGAGGAACTTCTTGTAGTCGTGCGGGACCATCACCATGTCGACGCCGGCGTTGACGGCCGTGGCGATCTCGGCGCCGGTGAAGCCGCTCTGCCCGTCGAGCTTGTCGACCGCGGCCCAGTCGGAGACGACGAAGCCGGTGAAGCCCAGCTCGCCCTTGAGCACGTCGGTGACCAGGTACTTGTGCCCGTGCGAGCGGACGCCGTTCCAAGAGCTGTAGGACAGCATGACCGAGCCCACGCCGCGGCGTACCGCCTCCTGGAAGGGCGGCAGGTGGATCGCGCGCAGCTCGGCCTCGGACAGCTCGGTGTTGCCCTGGTCGACGCCTCCGGTGGTGCCGCCGTCGCCGAGGTAGTGCTTGGCGGTGGCCAGCACCGACGCGGGGTCGCCGCCCAGGCTCGTGCCCTGCATGCCGGTGACGAACGTGGCCATGGAGGTGGCCAGTTCGGGCTTCTCCCCGAACGACTCGTAGGTGCGGCCCCACCGGTCGTTGCGGGCCACGCACAGACAGGGCGCGAAGGACCAGTCGATGCCGGTGCCGGCCACCTCCTCGGCCACCGCCCGCCCGATCCGCTGCACCAGCGCCGGGTCACGGGTGGCGCCGAGGCCGATGTTGTGCGGGAAGAGGGTGGCGCCGCGCACCGCGTTGTGGCCGTGCACCGCGTCGATGCCGTAGATCATCGGGATGCCGAGCGGGGTGCCGAGGGCGGTGCGCTGCAGGGAGTCGTAGGTGTCGGCCCAGGTCTGGGCGTTGTTGGGGCTGACCGCCGAGTCGCCGCCGGAGAGCACCGAACCGATGCGGTAGGTGGCGAGGTCGGACTGCGGGACGAGCGCGTCCTTCTCGATCTGGGTCATCTGCCCGAGCTTGTCGTCGAGCGTCATCCGGGAGAGCAGATCGGTGACCCGCTGGGGCACCGGCACGGAGGGGTCCTGGTACGGCAGCGCGGCGGCGGCCGCCGGGACCTGGGCGGGCGGGGCGGCGGCGAGGCCGGTCAGGGCGAGGGTCGCGGCGCACAGCGCGGCGACGAGGGCGGGGCGACGGGTCCGGGAACGTACGGGCACGGGTGGGCTTGCGGACACGGTGCGGCTCGGGCTCATGGAGTGCGGCCTTTCCGGGTGCGGGCCGGAGGGGCGGACGTGGGTACCGGGGCCCGCCCCCGTCGGTGCGGGAAGGCGGGGCGGGCCCCGGAGGAGGCCGGTGCGGCGCACCGGCGGGGTCAGGCGCTGGTGCAGGCGGTGCCGTTCAGGCTGAAGGCGCTGGGCTTGGCGAAGGTGCCGCTGTAGGTGCCCTGGAAGCCGAAGCTCTGGCTGCCGCCGGCGGCGATCTGCGCGTTGTGCGCCACGGGAGTCGCCGTCACCGCGCCGGAGGAGCCGGACAGGGTGGCGTTCCAGGAGTTGGTGACGCGCTGCCCGGAGGGCAGGGTGAAGCCGAGCTGCCAGCTGTTCAGGGCAGCGGTACCGGTGTTCTTGACGGTGACGTTGGCGGTGTAGCCGCCCTGCCAGACGTTGGTCGCGTAGGTCACCTGGCAGGCCGTGGCCGGCCCACCGGGGCCGCCCGGGTCGCCGCCGCCCCCGAGGTTGACGGCGGAGGAGAAGGAGTTCACCGCGAGTCCGGCGCCGTTCTGCCACGGCTCGAACCCGGCCTGGACGCTCGTCAGGTACCAGTTGCTCTGCGCCATCCCCCGGGCGACGGTCTGGTCGACGAAGTCCATGACGTCGAAGCTCCAGCTGCTGATCGCCGAGGGAGCGACGAAGGAGATCACGTCGTTGTGGCCGTTGCTGCCGGTCCACACCTCGAAGGTGCGGCCGCCGACGGTGGCGTTGCCCACCGGCGAGCCGATCGGCTGGATCGGGCCCACCCGGTTGAACCAGATCATGATCTCGGTCCGGTTGACGCCGTCGGTGCGGGGCGTCGGGTCCAGCCAGATGTCGTACGAGGCGTTGTACACGGCGTTGGAGACATAGCCGTAGGAGATGCTGCTGGGGGCGCTGGAGATGGTGCTGATCTGCGCCGGAAGGCTGGTGCCCGGCGAACAGTTCGTGTAGTGGCAGCCGTTGAACACCGACGGGTACGACTTCGGGGCGCCGTTGGTGGGCACCGAGCCGTCGGCCTGGGTGAGGCGGAAGCCGGTGTCGGTGGCGGTGACGCACTGGGTGGCGCTGGTGCCCCAGCGGTTGTTCTGGACGACGTAGCGGCCCTGGATGACGGTCGAGCCGTACTGCTCGCAGATCGTGGTGTCGGCCTGGGCCGGCGGTGCGGCGACGAGAAGGGCCGCGAGGGCGGCGAGAGTGGACAGCAGCGCGGCGAACAGGCCGCGCGCGGGGCGGGGACGGTGCGGTAACAGTCGCATGCGGGTGCCTCTCTCGGAGATGGCGCCGGTCATTCGGGGCCGGTACGGGAGCGCTCCCAACTCCCCACTGATGGGAGCGCTCCCACCCCACCGGTTCGGTCCGGACTGTAGGAGTCCGTCCATGTTCCTGACAACCCTGCGCGCGCGAATGCATCGAATGGATTTCGAAGTCGCAGGTCACAGAGGTGCGTTCACAACGCCTAGAAGGGCTCCGGGAGTTGGGAGCGCTCCCGAAACTTTCGCTCGCGGCGTTCGGCGGCCCCATCAGGCCGAGTCGCGGACCACCAGCCGGGTGCGCAGGATGACATGGCGCCAGGCCACCTCGGGCTGCTCCCCCTCCTGCAGCTCCTCCATCAGCAGCCGCACCATGGTCCGGCCGATCTCCGCCAGCGGCTGCCGGACCGTCGTCAGCGACGGATCGGTGTGCCGGGCGAGCGGGAAGTCGTCGAAGCCGATCACCGCGACGTCCTCGGGCACCCGGCGGCCGGCCGCCCGCAGCACGGCCAGCGCGCCGGCCGCCATGGTGTCCGAGGCGGCGAAGACGGCGTCCAAGTCCGGGTGCCGTGCGAGGAGTTCGGCCGTCGCGCGGCGCCCGCTGTCCTCGGTGAAGTCACCCTCGACGACCAGCGAGGGAACCGCTTCCAGGCCGGCGGCGGCCAGCGCCTGCCGGTACCCGCGCAGCCGGCACTGGGTGACATACATGTCGAGCGGCCCGGTGACGGCGGCGATCCTGCGGCGCCCCCCGCGCAGCAGATGCTCGACCGCATCCCGGGCGCCGCCGACGTTGTCCGCGTCCACGTAGGTGACGTGCTCGTCGCCCGAGCGGCGGCCGAGCAGCACCGTGGGCAGTCCGGCCTCGGCGAGCATGTCCGGCAGCCGGTCCTCGGCCCGTACGGACATCAGCAGGACCCCGTCCACCCGCCCGCCGCGCGCGAACTCCACGAAGCGCCGCCGCTCGACGTCCGTGCGGACCAGGGTGAGCAGCAGTTGCATCGAGGTGGTGGCGAGGGCGTCCCCGACCGAGCGGATGATCTCGGAGAAGAAGGGTTCCCCGAACTGCCGCCAGTCCCGTTCGGTCAGCGCCAGCGCCACCGCGTCGGCGCGCCGCCCGGCCAGGGAACGGGCCGCCAGATTGGGCACGTAGCCCAGTTCGTCGATGGCCCGCTCGACGGCCCGGCGCGTGGACTCCTTCACGCCCGCCGCGTTGTTGATGACCCGCGAGACGGTGCCGCGCCCGACACCGGCGAGAGCCGCGACTTCCTCCAGCGTCGGCGAACCGGGGCGCTGCCTGCCCATAACCACCCCCAAGGGCACCCGATCTTACGGGCCGCGCCCCGCTGTGATCGAACGCCCTGGAGGATCAGCCGGTGTACCGCTCCCGCAGCTCGATCTTGCGTACCTTTCCGGACACCGTCATCGGGAAGGAGTCGAGCACCCGCACCCCGGCCGGGATCTTGTAGTGGGCCAACTGCCCCTCGCAGTACGCCCGTACGTCCTCCAGCGTCGGCGGGTCGGCGGGGTCGCGGGGGATGACGCAGGCCAGCACCTGTTCGCCGTACCGCTCGTGCGGCACGCCGATCACCTGGACGTCGGCGATCTTCGGGTGGCCGTGCAGGAACTCCTCGATCTCGCGCGGGTAGATGTTCTCGCCACCCCGGATGATCATGTCCTTGATGCGGCCGACGATCTCGACATAGCCGTCCTCGCGCATCACCGCCAGGTCGCCGGTGTGCATCCAGCGGGCGGGGTCGATGGACTGCGCGGTCTTGTCGGGTTCGTTCCAGTAGCCCAGCATCACGCTGTAGCCGCGGGTGCACAACTCCCCCGCCGTGCCGCGCGGCCGGGTGACTCCGGTGGCGGGGTCGACGATCTTCACCTCGACGTGCGGCAGGACGCGGCCGACGGTTCCGGTGCGGTGTTCCAGGTCGTCGTCCATCCGGGTCTGCAGCGAGACCGGGGAGGTCTCGGTCATGCCGTAGCAGATCGACACCTGCTCCATGTGCATCTCGGCGACCACCCGTTTCATCACCTCCACCGGGCAGGGCGAGCCCGCCATGATGCCGGTGCGCAGCGAGGAGAGGTCGTACCGCGCGAAGTCGGGCAGGTTCAGCTCCGCGATGAACATGGTCGGGACGCCGTACAGCGAGGTGCACCGCTCCCGCCGGACCGCCTCCAGGGTGGCCGCCGGGTCGAAGGAGGGGCCGGGGATGACGATGCAGGCGCCGTGCGTGGTGGCCGCCAGGTTTCCCATGACCATGCCGAAGCAGTGGTAGAACGGCACCGGCAGACAGATCCGGTCCTGCTCGGTGTACGCGATCGACTCCCCCACGAAATAGCCGTTGTTGAGGATGTTGTGGTGGGAGAGCGTGGCCCCCTTGGGGAATCCGGTGGTGCCCGAGGTGTACTGGATGTTGACCGCGTCGTCGCAGCTCAGGTCGTCCGGCAGCGCGCGCGGGACGGCGCGGCCGAGCAGCTTCTGCCAGCTCGGGTCGCCGAAGTACACGGCCTCGCGCAGCCCGGGGCAGTTGCCCCGCACCTCGTCCACCATGGCCCGGTAGTCGCTGCTCTTGTGGCCCAGGGAGGCGAAGAGCAGACAGATCCCGGCCTGCTTGAGCACGTACTCGACCTCGTGCACCCGGTACGCCGGGTTGATGTTCACCATGATCGCGCCGATGCGGGCGGTGGCGTACTGCACGAGCACCCACTCGGGGCAGTTGACCGCCCAGATCCCGACCCGGTCGCCCTTGCCGACCCCGCTCGCCAGCAGCGCGTACGCCAGCTCGTCGACGTCCGCCAGGAGCCGGGCGTACGTCCAGCGCCGCCCCGACGGGACGTCGACCAGCGCCTCCCGCTGCGGCCAGGTGGCGGCGGTGCGCGCCAGGTTGTCCCCGATCGTCTCGCCGAGCAGCGCGGTCGCGCCGGTTCCGTGCGTGTACGACAGTGCGGTCACCGGAAGTCCTCCTCGCGGTACTCGTCGTGCGAACCGGCCGCGGTGGCCTCGCGCAGTTCGATCCGGCGGATCTTGCCGGAGACGGTCTTGGGCAGGGGCGCGAACTCCAGCCGGCGGATGCGCTTGTAGGGGGCGAGGACCTCGCGGGAGTGCTCGAAGAGGACCTTCGCGGTGTCGGCACCCGGCTCCCAGCCGTCGGCGAGGACGACATAGGCCTTGGGGACGGCGAGGCGCAGTTCGTCCGGGGCGGGCACCACGGCGGCCTCGGCGACCGCCTCGTGCTCCAGCAGGGCGCTCTCCAGCTCGAAGGGGCTGATCTTGTAGTCGCTCGCCTTGAAGACGTCGTCACTGCGCCCGACATACGTCAGGTATCCGTCGTCGTCCCTCGACGCGATGTCCCCGGTGCGGTAGTAGCCGCCCGCCATCGCCTCCGCCGTACGGTCGGCGTCCCCGTGGTAGCCGGTCATCAGGCCGACCGGGCGGGCCGACAGGTCGAGCGCGATCTCGCCCTCGGCCGCGCCGGGCGCGCCGGTCACCGGGTCCAGCAGCTCCACCCGGTAGCCGGGGCTGGGGCGGCCCATGGCGCCCGTCTTCAGGGGCTGGCCCGGACTGTTGGAGACCTGCACGGCGGTCTCGGTCTGCCCGAAGCCGTCCCGGACGGTGACGCCCCAGGCCCGCCGGACCTGCTCGATGACCTCGGGGTTCAGCGGCTCCCCCGCCGCCACGGCCTCGCGCGGAGGGGTGCGCAGGGCGGTCAGGTCGGCCTGGATGAGCATCCGCCACACCGTCGGCGGGGCGCAGAAGGTCGTGACGCCGGCCCGGTCCATCTCCGCCATCAGGCGGGCGGCGTCGAAGCGCGTGTAGTGGTGCAGGAAGACGGTCGCCTCGGCGTTCCACGGCGCGAACAGGTTGGACCAGGCGTGCTTGGCCCAGCCCGGCGAGGAGATGTTCAGGTGCACGTCGCCGGGGCGCAGGCCGATCCAGTACATGGTGGCGAGGTGGCCCACCGGGTACGAGACGTGGGTGTGCTCGACGAGCTTGGGGCGGGCGGTGGTGCCGGAGGTGAAGTAGAGCAGCAGCGGATCGTCGGCACGGGTGGGGCCGTCCGGGACGAACTCGGCGGGGGCCGCGTAGGCGTCCTCGTACCGGTGCCAGCCCTCGCGGGCGCCGCCGACGACGACGCGGGTGTAGGTGCCGGGCACCTCGGCGAACTTGCCGGTGTCCGCGGACCGCACGATCACCTGCCGGACCCGCCCGCGCTCCACCCGGTCGCGCAGGTCGGCGGGGCCGAGCAGCGGGGTGGCCGGGATGACGACGGCCCGCAGCTTCATGGCGGCCAGCGCGGTCTCCCACAGCTCGGTCTGGTTGCCGAGCATGACCAGGATCCGGTCCTCGGCGCCGACGCCCCGCTCGCGCAGCCAGTTGGCGACCCGGTCGGACCGGGCGGACAGCTCGGCGAACGACAGCCGCACCTCGGTGCCGTCCTCCTCGACGAGGTGCAGCGCGGTGCGGTCATTGCCGTCCGCGATGACGTCGAACCAGTCCAGCGCCCAGTTGAACCGCTCCGGCCGGGGCCACTCGAACCCTTCGTAGGCGGTGGCCCAGTCCTCGCGGTGCGCCAGCAGAAAGTCCCGTGCCCGGCGGAAGTCGTCGATGGCCGTCATGTGTCCTCCTCTGTCCCGGACCATTGCCCGGCGGCTCCCTGCCATCGTGTAATCCGTGATGCAGGTCTCACCACCCCCGAACGGGGGTGTACGCCGCAGAGGGAGGGCGGGCAGTTGGCAGCAGATGTCACCGCGGCCGCGGAGATCCGGGGTGCGCTGGTCCGGCTGCGGCGCTCGACCGGTCTCCCGGTCGCGTTCGGCGGACTGATGGAGTCCGCCCGCCCGCGGATGCTCATCAGCGAACTCAACGGCACCGCCACGCACGCGCTGAGCCGGCTCACCGTCGCCTCCGGCAACGGCCTCGGCGGCCGTGCGGTCGCCCTGGCCCGCGCCTGCGCGGTGACCGACTACTCCTCCTCGCGGCAGATCAGCCACGAGTACGACACCGCCGTCGCCGCCGAGGGCCTGCGCTCGGTCCTCGCGGTCCCGGTCGTCGTACGCCGCCGGGTGCGCGGCGTCCTCTACGGCGCCCTGCGCACTCCGCAGCCGCTCGGCGACCGCACGCTGAGCGCGGCGGTGGCCGCCGCGCGCGAGGTGGAACAGGCGCTCGTCGTGCGGGAGTCGGCGCAGGAGCTGCTGGAGGCGGCGCGGCCGGAGCGGGACGGCGGCGGGGCAGTGCGGGAACAGGTGCGGGAGGCGCATGCGGCCCTGCGGGCGCTGGCACCGCGGATCTCCGATCCGGGGTTGCGCGCGGAGCTGCTGGAGGTGTGCGGGCTGCTGACGCCCGAGGGGCCGGCGGAGGGGGTACGGCTGGCGCCCCGGGAGGTGGATGTGCTGGCCTGGGTGGCGGCGGGGGCGACGAATGCCGTGGTGGGCGAGCGGTTGGGGCTGCGGGCCGAGACGGTGAAGGGATATCTGCGGTCGGCCATGCGGAAGCTGGGGGCGCACACCCGGGGGGAGGCGGTGGCCGCCGCGCGACGGGCGGGGCTGCTTCCGTAGGGCTTCCACCGGGCTTCCGGCCGCTCTGACGTGCGCTCCCCCATTCATTCACCCGCTCCCTGAATTTCCCTATGCCCCCGGGCTGTTATTTCCCTCACCCGGCAGGCGCTCCGAAATTCAAAGACCTCTTGCCTAATATTGGCCAGGACACGACACACGGAGGGGAGCGGTGACCGTGCCACGGGACTTCACGGAACCTGCCAGATCCCGCCCCGACCTGGTCATCGGCCGGGACGAGCCGTTCACGGCGGCGCGTCGGCAGCTCGCCCGGGGCGGCAGCGTCCTGCTCCACGGGCCCGCCGGAATAGGAAAGTCGACCGTCCTGCGGGCATTGGCCGCGGAATACGGCACGGCGGCCCGGACGGTGTTGCGCTGCTCGGCGACCGAGTCCGAATCCCATCTCCCCTTCCTCGCCCTCGCCGACCTCCTCGGCCTGGTCCTGGACGACGTCTGCGGCCGGCTGCCCGCCGCCCAGCGCACCGCCCTGGAGTCGGCGCTCACCGGCCGCGGCGAGTCCACCCTGCAGCGCGACGGCCTCGCCCTGCGGCTGGCCGTCCTGTCCGCCCTGCGCGCCCTCGCCGCCGAGGGCCCCGTCCTGATCGTCGCCGACGACCTGCAGTGGCTCGATCCGGCCAGCGCCGAACTCCTCGGCTTCGCCGCCCGGCGCCTCGGCGACACCCCCGTGCGGATGCTCTGCGCGGCGCGGACCGAGCACGAGGAGTACGACCGCCATCTGGGCGCGTCCCCGCCGGACACGCTCGCCCTGCGGCTCGGGCCCCTCTCCCGCACCCAGGTGGCCGCCCTGCTCGACCACCGCGGTTACACCGGGCTGTCCCGCTCCACGGTCCGCGACATCCACCGCACCAGCGGCGGCAACCCGCTCTTCGCCCTGGAACTCGGACGGGCGCTCGCCGAGAACCCCACCCCGCCCCGGCCGGGCGAGCCGCTGCCGGTGCCGACCTCGCTGCGCGCCCTGGTGCTCAACCGGCTCGGGATGCTCTCCCCCGACGCCCGCCACACCCTCCTCGTGGCCAGCGCCGGCGCCCGCCCCACCCTGGCCACCCTGCGCGCGGCGGGGCGCGCCGACGCCGAGGCGGAGACCGCGCGGGCGGCCGAACTGGGGCTGCTGGCGACGGAGACGGAGGGGCCGGCCGTACGCTTCGCGCATCCGTTGATCTCGGCGGCGCTGTACGCGGAGGCGCCCGCGCAGGAGCGGCGGGCCGCGCATGCCGCGCTGTCCACGGCTGCCTCGGACCCGATCGAACGGGCCCGGCATCTGGCGCTGGCGACCATCGGCACCGATCCGGAGGTGGCGGTCTCGCTGGCGGAGGCGGCGGCCCTGGCCCGCGACCGCGGGGCGCCCTCGGTGGCCGCCGCCCTGGGCCGCCTGGCCGCCCGCCACGCGCCCGCCCCCACGGAGAGCCCGGCGAAACGGACACGGCGCCCGGGCGACACCGCCGCCACCGGGGTCACGGTCCAGGAAGACCACGACACCACAGCGCCCGCCGCCGAAGCCCTTGCCCCGGCCCCAGGAGAGCCGCGACGCCCGAACCACGGCACCACAGCGCCGGCCGCCGACGCCCCCGAGCCCACGACCCCAGGAGCACGACGACACCGGGACCACGGCACGGGCACCCTTGCCCCGGCCCCCGGAGAGCCGCACCGCCCGGACCACGCCACCCGCGAAGCCCACGCCGGCGAAGCCCATCCCCCGGCCCCCGACGACCCCGAGCCCACCGCCCCGGAAGCACGACGACACCGGAACCACGGCACGGGCACCCATGCCCCGGCCCCCGGAGAGCCGCACCGCCCGAACCACCCCACCCCAGCACCCGCCGGCCAAGCCCATCCCCCAGCCCCCGACGACCCCGAGCCCACCGCTCCGGAAGCACGACGACACCAGGACCACGACACCGGCACCCATGCCCCGGCCCCAGACGAGCCGCGCCGCCCGGGCCACACCACCCGCGAAGCCCACGCCGCCGACACCGACACCCGACCCACGGCTCCCGCAGAACCGCGACGCCCGGCCCACGTCACCGCAGCACCCACCCCCGAACCCCACGCCGAGCGCACACCGCCCGGTCCGCAGGATCTGCTGCTTCAGGCCGCCGAGGACGCCATCACCGCCGGGGAGCTGGACCTCGCCCGGGACATCGCGCGCGAGGTGCTGTCCGGCTCGACGGTGCCCGCGCAGCGGGTGCGGGCCTGGATCGTGGTGATCGAGACCGCGGGCCACGCCATGTCGGAGGTCGACGCCGTCTTCCCGCAGGCGCTGGCCGACGCGGGCGACGACCCGCGGCTGCTCGCCCTGATCCACTATCAGCTGGCCTGGCGGGCGCTGCTGGTGGACGGCGACTTCGACCCGGCCCGGGAGGAGGCCGCCTACTCCGCGGAGCTGGCCGCGCGGGGCGGTGACCGGTACACCGAGCTGATGGCGCTCGCCTTCGAGGCGCAGATCGAGACCCTGATGGGTCACCCGGACGCGCCCGCGACCATCAAGCGCGCCCTGCGGGAACCGCAGGACCCGCGGGTGGCCTGCCACCACAACGGCGCCGGGTACGCCCGCTTCCGCTGGCTGGTGATGAGCGACCAGCTGCCCGAGGCCCGCGCCACCGTCACCGCCCTGCTGCGCGAGGTGCGGCGGCGCGGCTCGGTCGAGAGCGAGGTGCACTTCCTGCGCGGTCTCGCCGAGACCGAGCTGCGCACCGGGCACTGCGCCCGCGCCCTCGACCTCGCCCACGAGAGCCTGCGGCTGGCCCGGGACACCGGGATCGGCGAGGTCGCCTCGGCCGTGCTCACCTCCCTCGCGGAGGCCGCGGGCGGCGAGGTGGACCGGGCGCTGGCGCTCGCCCGGGAGGCGCTCGACCACGCCGAGCAGGACGGCGACCAGATGTACGTCTCCCGCGCCCTGGCCGCCCTCGGCCATGCCCAGCTGGTGGCCGGGGACGCCCCCGCGGCGGTGGCCTCGCTGCGCCGGGTGCGCGAGCTGGAGCAGGGCCTCGGCATCACCGACCCGGCACGCGGGCGCTGGCACGGCGATCTCGCCGAGGCGCTGGTCCGCGTCGGCGCGACCGAGGAGGCGCAGGACGTCATCGACACGGCCCGGGCCCGCGCCCTGCGCCTGGGCCGGGAGAGCGTGCTCGCGGTGCTGGACCGCGCGGAGGCCCTGGTGCGCGCCGCCCGCGGCGAACGGGAGTCCGCCGCCGAACGGCTGACCTCGGTGCAGGACCGGCTCGCCAAGCTCGGCTACGGCCTGGAGGAGGCCCGGGCGGCCTTCGCGGCGGCGGCGCTCGGCACCGGCAGGCCCGGACCGGTCTCCTACGACGAGGCGGCCCGGTTGTTCCGGCGGTGCCGCGCGCTGCCGTGGCTGCGCCAGGTGGAGGCGGCCGCGACGGCGCCCGCGGCCGAACCGGCACCCGCGCCGGCCGCCTCCCTGGACGCGCTGGACTCCCTCGCCTCGATGGAGCGTCAGGTCGCGGCGCTGGTCATGGAGGGCGCGACCAACCGGGAGATAGCGGCGCGGCTGTTCATCAGCGTCAAGACCGTCGAGGCGACCCTGACCCGGGTCTACCGCAAGCTCGGGATCCGGTCGCGCGTCGACATCGTCCGACTGGCGGCGGGCCGTCCCGGCGGCTGAGATCCCGCGGGATTCACCGCAGCGGGGGGTTCGGCCGGGGCCGACCGAGGGTTTTCCCTGCCCAACTGCCCTAGGGGGTTCCCTCATTGGGAAGGGGACCTGCGGGTTACAGCGTAAGGGCGTGCCGCTCGCCGGACACACGGGGGCCTGTCCCGAGACCCCCGTGCCGCACCCCCCACCCGCGCGACCCCCCACCGGCCACCCAATGAGGAGACTCATGCTCGGGCTCATCCGCCCCAAGAAGACCGCCACCGCGCTCGCGGCGACCGCCGCCGCGGCGGCCACCGCGCTGATCGGCGTCGCCCCCACCGCCGCCGCGGCTCCCCAGCCCATCGTGGGCGGTTCGACGACCACCACGACCGCGTACCCGTTCATGATGCAGATCACGGACTCCGCGCAGAACCAGTTCTGCGGTGGCACGCTCGTCTCCGCCACCAAGGTCGTCACCGCGGCCCACTGCCTGGTCGGCGAGTCCACCGGCAGCGTCAGAGTCGTCGGCGGCCGCACCTACCGCAACGGCACCGACGGCACCGTGTCCAGGGTCAGCGGCATCTGGATCCACCCGAGCTACACCGACGCCACCAACGGCGACGACGTGGCGGTGCTGACGCTGTCGACGGCGATGCCGTACACCCCGGCGCCCTACGTGTCCGCCACGCAGACGGGCGTGTACGCGGCCGGCACCACCGCCCGCATCCTCGGCTGGGGCACCACCTCCGCGAGCGGCAGCTCCTCCAACCAGCTGCGTACGGCCACCGTGCCGATCGTGTCCGACGCGGGCTGCGCGAGTTCCTACGGCACGGACTTCGTCGCGTCCGACATGGTCTGCGCCGGTCACACCTCCGGCGGGGTGGACACCTGCCAGGGTGACAGCGGCGGTCCGCTGCTGGTCGGGGGCGTCCTGGCGGGGATCACGTCCTGGGGCGAGGGCTGCGCGGCGGCCGGCTACCCGGGCGTGTACACCCGGCTGACGTCCTTCTCCGGTCTGGTGGCCGCGCAGGTCGCCTCGTGACCCGTACCGACTCCTGAGTACCCCTCAGGTGCAGTGCCAGGGGGCGTTGCGGGCCTCCACGAGCGGTCCGCAACGCCCCCGATCCATGTCCGGCTACGGGAGCACGGTCCCGAAGCGGATGTCGTACGACGACTGCGGGTGCATGACGTCCAGCAGGTACGCGCCCTCCGCCAGGACCTCGGCGCGCTGGGCCTTGGTGAGGTCGTCGAAGGGTTCGATGACGAGGGCGTCGTCGATGATCCGCCAGACGCCCGCGAGGAAGCCGTCGACGAGGAACGGGCAGTAGACGGTGTTCACCTGCCAGGTGCGGCCCCGGTTCGCGGGCGGGATCACCCGGGTGCGGTCGGCGTGGGAGAGCAGCAGGTTGTCGAACTCGGGCAGGAAGCGGGGCGGGGCCGGGGTGTCGGGGTCGGGGCGCGGGGCGTCGGGGAGGTCGAAGAGTTCGACGCCGTTGTCGTCGCGGAAGGTGACCAGCTCCGGGCGGAGCCGCTCGAAGACGGGACGCATCCGGGTCAGACCGCACCAGGTCTGCATGTCCTTCACCGAGGCGGGCCCGAAGGCGGCCAGATAGCGCAGGACGGTGGCGTCCGGGGAGGCGGGCGGCTCGACGGGGCGGCCCAGCCAGTGCTCGACGGTGGTCAGGCAGACCTGGGCGCTCTTTCCCCACACACCGCGCGGGGTGATCTGGACCAGCGGCAGTTTGCAGCGGGCGGCGATGGCGAGGGCCCCCGGATCGGCGTCCGGCCACTCGGCGCCCAGCGCCTCGCGCAGCTGCTTCATGGTGCGCGGTGTCTCTTCGACGAGGTCGCGGGCGAGGGCGGCGAGCCGGTCCAGGTCGACGCCGACGAGGCCCTTGCGGAAGATGTTGATCTCCCGGTCCCGGGCGGGCTGCACCAGCGGGCGCAGCGCGAGGCTGTCGTCGGCGGTGTGCAGGTGGATGGTCGAGCGCATGCTGACGATCCGTACCGCCTCCCGCCGCTCCAGCAGCCCGGCCGGCTCCTCGGGCCGGAAGCCGTCGAGGCGGGCGGCGAGCGCGTAGTACGGCGGCTTGACCTCCTGGGCCTGGAGGCCGACCAGATGCTCCACCGCCGCCTGCGCGGACATCGGGGCGCGGCGCAGCAGCAACTGCCGTTCCAGGGTCGCGCGGTTGAGGGCGCGGGTGCCGAGAACGGGGCCCGGGGCGGTCGTCGTCTTCGTCATGACCCGCACGGTAGTAGGGCTTGCGGACAGCCCGGGTCCGCAACTGTGGATCTCCTGCGAGGTGCCGCGTATAACCTGCTCGGAGATCACTGGCGTCGGCCGAGGGGCAGCCACGATGTCGAAGCGCAACCGGAAGTCCGTCTGGCGCCGCGCCCTGACACCGCAGTCCGGCCCGCCGGGGCCCCCGCGGCAACGAGCCGAGCCCGCCCCCGAACCGGAACCGGCGAGCATCGTCCAGGCGGTCCTGTACCGGGACGGGGTGCGCGTGGCCTCTCCCGCCACGCTCGCCGACACCTACCGCGAGCTGCGCGAACAGTCCGGCGGGATGGCCTGGATCGGGCTGGCCCGCCCGACCGAGTCCGAACTGCTCTCCCTGGCCGCCGAGTTCGATCTGCACCCGCTGTCCGTCGAGGACGCGATGGAGGCCCATCAGCGGCCGAAGCTGGAGCGCTACGGCGAGACGCTCTTCGTCGTCCTGCGCGCGGCCCGCTATCTCGACGCGGTGGAGGAGGTCGACTTCGGTGAGCTGCACGTGTTCGTCGGCCCCGACTTCGTGATCACGGTCCGCCATGGCGCGGCGCCCGACCTGTCGGCGGTCAGGCGCCGGATGGAGGAGACGCCGGAGCTGCTGAAGCAGGGCCCGGAGGCGGTGCTGTACGCGATCCTCGACGCGGTGGTCGACGGGTACGCGCCGGTCGTCGCGGGCGTGCAGAACGACATCGACGAGATCGAGACGGAGGTCTTCCGCGGCGACCCGGAGGTCTCCCGCCGCATCTACGAACTCTCCCGCGAGATGGTGGAGTTCCAGCGCGCCACCCGCCCCCTGGTCGGCATGCTGCACGGTCTGATGGCGGGCTTCGCGAAGTACGGCACGGACGAGGACCTGCAGACGTATCTGCGGGACGTCGCCGACCACGTCACGCACACCAGCGAGCGCGTCGACGGCTTCCGCCAGGCCCTGACCGAGATCCTCACGGTGAACGCGACCCTGGTCACCCAGCAGCAGAACGCGGAGATGCGGGCGTTGGCGGAGGCCGGTTTCGAACAGAACGAGGAGATCAAGAAGATCTCGTCCTGGGCGGCGATCCTGTTCGCGCCGACGCTGGTCGGGACGATCTACGGCATGAACTTCGACCACATGCCGGAGCTGCACTGGCTGTTCGGGTATCCCTTCGCGATCGGCCTGATGGGGGTGGTTTGCGTCAGTCTGTACGTGATCTTCAAGCGGCGCGACTGGCTCTAGAAGCCTGACGGCCAGCCTGCTCAAGGAGGTCCTCGGCTGTCGCGCCGCTTGCCGCTGCCCCTGCCCGGGGCCCGTGTGTTCACCGGCCCTGGAGGAGCGAGATCTCGCTCGCGGAGCGCTGCAGGACCACCTCCAGGACGTCGGGCATGATCAGCGTGCCGGTGCCGTCGGGCGGGCACAGCCAGCGCACAGCGCCCCAGCGGCAGTGGGGTGCGGGAGCGGCGATCCACGCGCCTCTGCCCAGATAGCGCAGACCGGTGCCGACCCACACCGCCTGGGGGTCCGGCGGCAGGAGGAATCCCACGTGATGGGTACGGGCGTCCAGCAGGCACGGTCCGGGCTGGATCAGCGGCAGTTCGTCGAGGATTCCCGCGACGCGCAGACCCAGTTCCTCGGGGACGACCAGGACGTCCCAGAACCGGCCGGCTGCCAGCAGCGCGATCCCGGAGTGGCCGTTCTGCCACTCCTCCTTGCAGGCGCGCGGGTCCTCCGCCGCCGCGGCCAGCCACTCCATCGACCTCGTCCAGTGTGCGAGTGCCATCACAGCCTCCTTGGGGGTGCCGATGTCCGGGACGACGCGCAGGGAATGCGGGCGGCGAAGTCCGGAGCGTCGAACGGCTCACGGCCATTTCGGTCAGCGTGATCGGTGGAGGGCCCAGTGCAGCGGGATCGGCGACCGGTGGCCATGGGGTAGCGGCCCAATTCGCCGTATGAGGCGAGCGCCGGAGCGCCCCAGGGGGCAGATATATGCAGCCGCGCGCCCCTCCGCTCCCACAACCCTACTGATTGCGGCATTCGGGGGATCGTCGCCGGGTGCCGCAACCGGAGCGCCCCGCCCCGCGACTTCACCGGGTGACAGACACCCCGAGCGAGGGAGACCAGCGGTGAGCTCATACGGCGACACACTCGTCCCGTTCCAGGAGGTCTGGCCCATGTGCGACCAGTACGCCTCCCCCTGCGATCTCGACACCGGCGGCGACTACCCGCTGCCGCCCCCCGACCCGGCCCAGCGCCTGAACTTTCCGCTCAGCGCCGCCGACCACCGGCGCCTGGACCTGTACGCCGCGCTCACCGTCCGCGGCATCGCGCCGGTCCCCGGCGACCAGCACGCTGTCGACACCATCAGCACCCTCGGCGACGAGGTGACGACCGCCGTGCTGCGCTGGGTCGCCGGCGCCACCGGGTGACCCGGGAGCTCCGCAGGCCGGTTCCCGGGCATCGGGTCAGGCGGTCCCGCCCGGGGAACCGGAGCCCTGGGCCGTCGAGGTGAGGCGGCGCAGCGCGGCCCGGGCCGGCGGGCCCCAGGTGGCCTTGCCGCCCGGCCGGCCGTGGATGCCCGCCTCCGCGATGAAGAGGCAGGCGAACGCCTTCAGTACCGCCCAGCCGCGCGCCCGGCGTCGCGTCGCGGGGTCCGCGGTGGGCCGGTAGGCGGCGTGGAAGCGGTCGACGGCGCCGTCCGGCAGCAGGATCCACGCGGCGGCCAGGTCGCAGGCCGGATCGCCCGCGAAGAGGTCGCCGAAGTCGATCACGCCGCAGAACGTGCCGTTCGCGGTGAGGACGTTGGCCGGGTGCAGATCGCCGTGGAGCCACAGCGCCGGGCCCGTCCACGCGGGCGCGGTGACGGCGTCCTCCCAGACCGCGCGCACGGCGTCCGGGTCGGGCAGCAGGCCCAGTTCGGTGGCCGAGGCGAGGCCCCGCGCGAACGGTTCCGCGTGGTCGGCGAGCGGGCCCCCGCGGTCGCGGCCCGCGGGCGCCCCGTCGGGGGCGGGCCGGTGAAGGGCCGTCAGGAAGGCGGCCAGGGCGTCGGCCGCCTCCGCGGCGCGCACGGCGGGAGCCAGGTCGGCGGGCGCGCCCGGCACCCAGGTGGTGACGGTCCAGGGCCGCGGGAACCGCTCGGAGGGCTCGCCCAGCCGCTGCGGCACGGGCACCGGCAGCGGCAGGTCCGGGGCGAGGACGGGCAGCCACGCGTACTCCTTGCGCAGCAGCGCGTCCGCGGACGGTGTCGCCCAGGGCAACCGGACGGCGAGGTCGTCGCCGAGCCGCCACAGTTGGTTGTCCCAGCCCCGTGCTCCGAGCTCCACAGGCAGTCCGGCCAGATCGGGGTGCTGGTCGTGCAGCAGATCCCGGATCAGCTCCGCGGTGATCTCGATATCGGTGTGGGTCATACGGATCCACGGTAGTCGACCGTGGTCCGCGCCCCCCGGGGGCTACTTGACGGCCCTCGCCACCAGCTCCCCGATCCGCGTCTCGTCCGCCGCCGTGAGCCGGGTGAGGGCGAAGGCGGTCGGCCACATGGTGTCCTCGTCGAGGTTCGCGGTGTCGTTGAAACCGAGGGTCGCGTACCGGGCGTTGAACTTCTGCGCGCTCTGGAAGAAGCAGACGACCTTGCCGTTCCTGGCGTAGGCGGGCATGCCGTACCAGAGCTTCGGTGCCAGCTCCGGGGCGCTCGCCGTGACGACGGCGTGGACGCGCTCGGCCATGGCCCGGTCCGGCTCCTGCATCTCGGCGATCTTCGCGAGCACGGCGGCCTCGTCCTGGGCCGCCTTGTCGGCCTTCGATCCGCGGCGGGCGGACGCCTTGACCTCCTTGGCGCGCTCCTTCATCGCGGCGCGCTCCTCGTCCGTCCACTGCTCGGACGCGGTGTTCTCGGTGTTCTCGGTGTTCTTGGTGTTCTTGGTGGACTGCTGTGCCTTGGTCATGGCCGGTTCCTTACGGGTGGGTTCGTCAGGTGGTGGAGCTCTGGCGGGTGGTGGCGCCGAGCCGGTTGAGCAGGTTGGTGACGCCGGTCAGCAGGACCAGCGCGGCGAGCTGGGTCTCGTCGTAGTGGGTGGCGGCCCGGTCCCACACCTCGTCGCTGACCGCGTCGGGGCGGTCGGCCAGCCGGGTGGCGGACTCGGCCAGTTCCAGGGCCGCCCGCTGCGCCGGGGTGAAGTGCGGCGTGTCCCGCCAGGCGGTGAGGGTGAGCAGCCGTTCGTCGCTCACTCCGGCCTCGCGGGCCGTCCGGGTCCCGTCGTCGACGTCGGCCGCGCACCCGTTGATCTGGCTGATCCGCAGGCGCACCAGCTCCAGCGTCCGGGGGTCCAGGCCGGCCGAGCGCACGGTCGTCAGGAGCTCCTGGAGGGGGGCTGCCGCGCCGGACAGGACGACGGCGGGGTTCCGCATGCGGGACCGCACGGGGCTCTCCTTCGCTTCCGGTTCGGTGCCCCGTTCCGTCGGGGCGTGACTCCATGACAGCCCGGCCCGCGCCGCCGGGCCATGGCGGTGGGACGGCGTGGGACAGCGGAACGGGCCTTGACCTGCGGCGAACCGGGTGAGAAGACTTCTCGCACGGTGGGACGGACAGACGGGGGAACAGGGATGGACGCGTCCACGGCGGATCCGCAGGAGGAGCTGGCGGCCCGGCTGCGCATGCTCCAGGAGCTCTCCGGGCTCGGCGTGCGGGCGCTCGCGCGCGACGCCGGACTGAGCTCCTCGTCACTGTCGCGGTACCTCAACGGCCGTACGCCGCCGCCCTGGCCCGCAATCGTCGCCCTGTGCCGCCTCGTCGAACGCGACCCGCGGCCGCTGCGCCCGCTGTGGGAGCGGGCCTCGCACCCGCTGCCGGCGCCGCCGAAGAGCAGCCGCCAGGTGAGGCCCGCGCCCCGCAACACGCTGCCGCGCGACGTGGCCGACTTCACCGGCCGCGAGGAGGCGCTGGCCGCCGTGCTCGCGGCGATGGACAGCCACCGGGCGGTCTGCGTCGACGGCATGGCGGGCGTCGGCAAGACCTCCCTCGCGGTGCACGCGGCGCACCGGCTGGCGGCGAGCTTCCCGGACGCCCAGCTCTACGTCGACCTGCACGGGTTCACCGAGGGCCGGCCCCCGCTCGACCCCGACTCGGCGCTGCGGATGCTGCTCGGGGCGCTGGACGTGCCCTCCGAGCGGGTTCCGCAGGGGGGTCTGGAGCAACTGGCCGCCTGCTGGCGGGCGGAGCTGGCCGGGCGGCGCGCCGTCGTGGTCCTCGACAACGCCGCCGGCGCCGAGCAGGTCCGTCCGCTGCTGCCCGGCGCCGGGGCGTCCGTCGCCCTGGTCACCAGCCGCAACCGGCTGCTCGGCCTGGACGAGGTGCCCCCGGTCTCGCTCGACGTACTCAGCCCCGAGGAGAGCCTGGAGCTGCTGGCCCGGGCCGGCGGCGACCCGGGCGGCCCCGAGGGCAGGCTGGCCCGTGATCCGGAGTCCACCGCCGAGGTGCTGCGGCTGTGCGGGCGGCTGCCGCTGGCCCTGCGGCTGGCCGGGGCACGGCTGCGGCACCGGCCGGGCTGGACCGTGGGCATCCTGGCCGAGCGGCTGGCCGAGGGCACGGACGAGTTCGACGCCGCGTTCGCCATGTCGGTACGGCAGTTGGAGCGGCGGCACGCCCGGCTGTTCCGGATGCTGGGGCTGCTGCCGGGGGCGTCCTTCGACGAGTACCTGGTGGCGGCGCTGGCGGAGGTCCCGGTGCGCGCGGCGCGGGCGATGCTGGAGGACCTGGTCGACGCGCACCTGGTCCAGCAGCCGACGCCGGGCGGCTACCGTCTGCACGATCTGGTGCACCAGCACGCCCGCCGGGCGTCGGCGCAAGCGGACCCGGCGGCCGAGCGGGAGCGCGCCCTGGTGCGGGTGCTGGACTACTACGTCCACGCGGCGGCCGCCGCCGACGCCGCGATGCCGTTCGTGTCGCCCGCCCGTCCGGTCGCGGCGGGACCGGCCCCGGCGGAACTGCCCCGGTTCGCGGACAAGAACGCGGCCATGGGCTGGCTCGTCGCGGAGTACGGCAACCTGATCGCCGCGTTCGAGACGGCGGCGGCCGTCGGGTCCGACGTCCATGTGTGCGAGCTGCCGCGCTTCCTGCGGGCGTACTTCGCGCGGCGCTGCGGCACGACCCACCTCAACGTCCTGTTCGAGCGGTCGCTGGCCGCCGCCGAGCGGCTGGGGGAACCGCTGCGGCTGGCGGAGGCGTACAGCGATCTGGGCTTCGCGCGCTACAACGCGGGCCGGACGGCGGAGGCCGCCGAGGCGTACGAGGCGGCCGGGCTGCTGGTGCCCGGGGCGGGGGACGCCCGGGTGGCGGCGGAACTGACGCTGCGCCGCGGCTATCTCGGCTGGGACGCCGGGCAGGTCGAGGAGCCGCTGGAGCTGTTCCGGCGGGCGGCGACGTCGTACGCGAACGCCGGCTGCCCCGAGGGTGCGGCGCACGCCGCCGCCGCGGAGGCCTGGGCGCTGCTGCAGCTGGGCCATCGCGAGGAGGCGGCGCGGCTGGCCCGCGAGGTGCTGGACGTCCCGCACACCGACCCGGCGTGGCCGCCCGCGCTGACGGCCCGGATCACGCTCGGGGTGGCGCTGGCCCGGGAGGCCCCGGACGAGGCGGCGCGGGAGCTGCGCCGGGCGCTGGAGTCGGCGCGTGAGGACGGGCATCTGCACAACCAGGCCTGGTGCCTGAACTGCCTGGGCGTGGCCCTGCGCCAGATGGGCCGGTACGACGAGGCGCTGGCCGGCCACCGGGCGGCGTTCGCCCTGCTCGACGAGTTGTTCGAGGAGCACTGGAAGATCCACTTCCTCAACGGCTACGCCGAGACCTGCCGTCTGGCGGGGCTGGACGAAGAGGCCCTGCGCCTGCACCGGCAGGCCCTGGACCTGGGCGCGAGGCTGGGCAACCGTCACCAGGAAGTCCTGGCCCACGAAGGCATCGCGGCCGTGCTCGACGCGACCGACCCGGCGGGGGCTGCCGAGCACCGGGAAGCGAGCCGGACGCTGCTGCGGGCGCCGGCCGCCGGGGCCCACTGAGGCACCCTTGCCCCGTGCGGGGGCAGCACCGACCCACTATACAACACGTGTATACACGCGACGTATAGTCGCGGCATGCCTTCTCCGACCAAGAAGATGAAGAAAACGGGGGCCGCGTTCCTCGCCGCCACGATGTTGTCCGCCGTCGTCACGCTGACCGGCTGCACACGTCTCGAGACCACCTCACCGGCCGACGTCCGGGCCGATGCCACCGCCGTCCGGGCCCGGGCCGGGACCGTCGACTGCGAGGAGGTCAAGTGCATCGCGCTGACCTTCGACGCCGGACCCAGCGAGAACTCGCCGCGCCTGCTGGACATCCTGAAGCAGGAGCGGGTCCCGGCGACCTTCTTCCTGCTCGGCGAGCGGCACATCGAGAAGTACCCGCAGCTCGTGAAGCGGATGGCGGCCGAGGGGCACGAGGTGGCCAGCCACACCTGGGACCACAAGATCCTCACCGACCTGGAACCGGACGAGATACGCGAGGAGCTGGAGCGCCCGAACGAGGAGATAGAGCGCCTGACCGGGCACCGCCCGACCCTGATGCGCCCGCCGCAGGGCCGCACGAACGACACCGTGCACGACATCTGCCGGGAGCTGGGGCTCGCGGAAGTGCTGTGGAGCGTGACCGCGAAGGACTACAAGACCAATGACTCGGCCCTGATCCACGAGCGGGTCCTCGACCAGTCGTCCCGGGACGGGATCATCCTGCTGCACGACATCTACGCGGGCACGGTGCCCGCGGTGCCCGGGATCATCAAGGACCTCAAGAAGCAGGGGTACGTGTTCGTGACCGTGCCCCAGCTGCTGGCGCCCGGGAAGGCCGAACCCGGCAAGGTCTACCGCTGAATCTAGGATCGGGCGGTGGTCAACTTTCAGCTGGAACGCACGGCGCCGCTCTCCCCCGACGAGGCCTGGCGCCGCCTCACCGAGTGGCCCCGCCACGGGGAGGTGGTCCCGCTGACCCGCGTCACCGTGGTCACCCCCGGGCCCAACCGGGAGGGCACGGTGTTCGTGGCGCGCTCGGGCCTCGGCCCGCTCGCCGTGGACGACCGGATGGAGGTCACCGTGTGGCGGCCGCCGGCCGAGGACTCGCCCGGACTGTGCCGGCTGGAGAAGCGGGGCCGGGTGGTGCTGGGCTGGGCGGAGATCGAGGTGCGCCCGGGGCCCGGCGGGCGGGCACGGGTGGTGTGGCGCGAGGAGCTGCGGGTCCGGCCGCTGCCCGGGCTCTTCGACCCCCCGCTGCGGGCGGCGGCGCGGTGGATCTTCGGGCGGGCGGCGAACCGCCTGCTGCGCGGCGCCTGAGAGCTGCCTGACAGACTGGGCGTCATGATCTCAAATGGAGCCTCCGGACCGGCAGTTGACGAGGTCGAGGAGCTCGTGGCGGACGCGCTGCGCGGGCTGCTCGCACAGGCCCGGGAGGTGGGCGACGGCGGCCTCGGCTGGCCCGTGCGGCCGTCCGACGAGGCGCCGGACCCGATGTTCTACAACGGCACCGCCGGCATCGTCCCCGTCCTGCTGGAAGCCTGGCGGCACTTCGGCGACGACGCCTGTGCCGATGCCGCCGTGCGCGCCGCCCGGGGCCTCGCCGCGGCCGTCGAGGAGACGGAGGACTGCTCCCTGTACTTCGGGCTCACCGGCATGGCGCTCGCGCTGCGGGCGGTGGCCGACGACCTGGGCGAGCGTGCCGCCGCTGCCGCCGCGGACCGGGCCATGGCGCTGGTGCGGGCCCGCTTCGACGGGGTGCGCTGGGGCGAGCTGTTCGAGCTGATGGGCGGCAACGCCGGGATCGGCCTCGGCGCGCTGGCGCTCGGGGACACGGAGTTCGCCGTACGGGCCGTGGAGCCGTATCTCGACACGACGGAGCGGACCGCGGCCGGGGTGCGGTGGGCGTTCCGGCCCGGGGTGCCGGGGCGGATGCACCACATCGCGCACGGCACGCTCGGCATCGCCCTCGCGCCGGCCGCGATCGGGGCGGCCGCCGGCCGCACGGACCTCACCGAACTGGCGCTGGCGGGTGCCGCGGACGTCGTCTCCCGGGACGAGGCGGGGCCCGAGGGCTTCCTGGTCCCGCACTCCGACCCGCGGCACGGCGGTGAGCGGGCGGCCCGGTACAGCTACGGCTGGTGCCACGGTCCGGCGGGGGACGCCCAGGCGTTCCGGCTGCTGCGGGACGCCTTCGACGACTCCGCCTGGTCGGTGCTGGCCGACCGCTGCTGGCACACCGTCACCCGCTCGGGGCTGCCCGCGCGGGTCAGCCCCGGCTTCTGGGACAACAACGGCCGCTGCTGCGGCACCGCGGGGGTCCTGGCGCTGGCCTGCGACCGGATCGCCGAGCGGGGCGACTGCCCGGACTTCGCCGGCCTCCTGGTCGCGGATCTCGTCGCGCGCGCGACCCGGGGCGCGGACGGGGCCCACTGGTCGAACGTGGAGCACCAGGCGGCGCCGAGCGAGCTGGAGCCGGAGACCGGCTGGGCGATGGGCACCGCGGGCATCGCGCGGGAACTGCTGCGCTGGGTACGGCTGAGCCGGGGCGGTGCCCCGGACTACGCGTTCGCCTGGCCGGACCAGCCGGCCGTCCGCTGGGACCCGGCTCAGGCCACCGAGCCGATGCGCCGGGCCGGGGCCGAGGCCGTGTCGTGATGGATGGGCGTGTGGGCGCCGGTCAGTGAGGCGCCGCTGCCGCCCCGCCGGTTCGCGACGATCTCGGCGGCGATCGACAGGGCGGTCTCCTCGGGCGTACGGGCGCCGAGGTCGAGGCCGATCGGGGACCGCAGGCGGGCCAGCTCCATGTCGGTGACGCCGACCTGGCGCAGCCGTTCGTTGCGTTCCAGGTGGGTGCGGCGCGAGCCCATCGCGCCGACGTAGGCGACCGGCAGGCGCAGGGCGAGCCGGAGCAGGGGGACGTCGAACTTGGCGTCGTGGGTGAGCACGCACAGGACCGTGCGCGCGTCGACCCGGGTGCGTTCCAGGTACTGGTGCGGCCACTCGACGACGATCTCGTCGGCCTCGGGGAAGCGGGCCGGGGTCGCGAAGACGGGCCGGGCGTCGCACACCGTCACGTGGTAGCCCAGGAACTTGCCGATCCGCACCAGCGCCGAGGCGAAGTCGATCGCCCCGAAGACGATCATCCGGGGCGGCGGGACCGAGGACTCCACCAGCACCGTGAGCGGTGCTCCGCAGCGAGAGCCCTGCTCTCCGATCTCCAGGGTGCCGGTGCGGCCGGCGTCCAGGTAGGCGCCCGCCTCGGCGGCGACGGTGCGGTCCAGTTCGGGATGGGCGCCGAAGCCGCCCTCGGGGGAGCCGCCGGGCCGGACCAGCAGGGCCCGGCCCCTCAGTTCCGCGGGGCCGGAGACGATCCGGGCCACGGCCGCCGCCTCACCGCGGGCGGCGGCGGCCAGCGCCGCGCCGATCACCGGGCGGGCCGGATCGGCGGCCCGTACCGGGGTGACCAGGATGTCGATGACGCCGCCGCAGGTCAGGCCCACGGCGAAGGCGTCCTCGTCGCTGTAGCCGAAGCGCTCGAGGACGGTGTCCCCGTCCTGGAGCGCCTGCCGGCACAGTTCGTAGACGGCGCCCTCCACACAGCCGCCGGAGACCGAGCCGATCGCCGTGCCGTCGGTGTCCACCGCGAGCGCGGCGCCGGGCTGGCGGGGCGCGCTGCCGCCGACCGCGACCACGGTCGCCACGGCGAAGTCACGGCCCTGCTCGACCCACCGGTGCAGCTCTTCGGCGATGTCCAGCATCTCTCGGTCTCCTTGAGGGGGTGGTGTGGAGGGCTACCGGCTAGTGGACGCCGAGCCAGCTCTCGATCGGGTTGAGGGCGAAGAACACCAGGAAGATCACCGTCAGGGCCCACATGAACACCCCGATCTCCCGGACCTTGCCCTGCGCGGTCTTGATCGCGACGTACGAGATGACGCCGGCGGCGACACCCGCGGTGATGGAGTAGGTGAACGGCATGATCACGACGGTCAGGAAGACCGGGATCGCGGTGGCGCGGTCGCTCCAGTCCACGTGCCGGGCGTTCATCATCATCATGGCGCCGATGACGACCAGGGCGGCGGCCGCGACCTCCCCGGGCACGATCGCCGTGAGCGGGGTGAAGAACAGACAGGCGGCGAAGAACAGGCCGGTGACGACCGAGGACAGGCCCGTGCGGGCGCCCTCGCCGACGCCGGTCGCCGACTCCACGAAGACGGTCTGGCCGGAGGCACCGGAGACGCCGCCGATCGCGCCGCCCGCGCCGTCGATGAACAGCGCCTTGGACAGGCCCGGCATCCGGCCCTTGTCGTCGGCGAGCTTGGCCTCGGTGCCGACGCCGATGATGGTGGCCATCGCGTCGAAGAACCCGGCGAGCACCAGCGTGAACACGATCATGCCGACCGTCATCGCGCCGACCTCGTCCCAGCCGCCGAACTCGACGTCACCGAAGATGGAGAAGTCCGGCATGGAGACCGCGCTGCCCTGGAGTTCGGGAGCGCCGCTCGCCCACTGCCTGGGGTCGATGACGCCGAACGCGTTGAGGGCGACGGCCAGGACCGTGCCGGCGGCGATGCCGATCAGGATCGCGCCGGGGACGCCCCGGGCCTGGAGCATGAAGATGCCGAGCAGGGTCACGGCGAACAGCAGCACGGGCCAGCCGGCCAGTTCGCCGGTCGGGCCGAGGGCGACCGGGGTGGCCTCGCCCTGGTGCACGAAGCCGGCCTTGTAGAAGCCGATCAGGGCGATGAACAGGCCGATGCCCATGGTGATCGCGTGCTTGAGCGCCAGCGGGATCGCGTTCATGATCATCTCGCGGAGGCCGGTGACGACCAGCAGCATGATGACCACGCCGTACATCACGCACATGCCCATGGCCTGCGGCCAGGTCATCTGCGGGGCGACCTGCGAGGCGAGGACACCGGAGACGGAGAGGCCGGCGGCGAGGGCGAGCGGCACCTTGCCGAAGAAGCCCATCAGCAGCGTGGTGAGGGCCGCCGCGAACGCGGTGGCGGTGATCAGGGCCTGCTGCCCGAGGGTGTTCCCCGCCGCGTCCTTGCCGGACAGGATCAGGGGGTTGAGCAGCAGGATGTACGCCATCGCCATGAAGGTCGTGACGCCGCCGCGCACTTCGCGCGCGACCGAGGAGCCTCTCCTGGATATGTGAAAGTACCGGTCGAGCCAAGACCGTCCGGCCGGGACGAGGGTGCCTTCACCCGCGTCGTCGGCAACGGTCTTCGGCTCCAGTGACTGCTGGGTCATGTGGGCCTACTCCCAAGGTTCAAAGGGGCACCCGCATCGACAACCGCCTCTGCGGCTGCGGGATTTGGGAAGGTGCTTCGGCCGCACGACCCGGGGGACGGCCCGAGACGAACGATCTGGGTACTCCGGGCGGCGCGGCGAAGTGTGACGTTCCCGGCGCCGCCCGGAGAGACTTGCGGTGTGTGCCTACGCCGTACCGGTGAGGTGCTCCGGACGGACCGGCGTGCGGTTGAGCTCCAGCCCGGTCGCCGCGCGGATGGCCGCGAGCACGGCCGGCGTGGACGACAGGGTGGGGGCCTCGCCGATGCCGCGCAGCCCGTACGGGGCGTGGTCGTCGGCGAGTTCGAGCACATCGACCGGGATGATCGGCGTGTCGAGGATCGTGGGGAGCAGGTAGTCCGTGAAGGACGGGTTCCTGACCTTCGCGGTGACGGGATCGACGACGATCTCCTCCATCACCGCGATGCCCATGCCCTGCAGGGTGCCGCCCTGGATCTGGCCGAGGACGGACAGCGGGTTGAGGGCCTTGCCGACGTCCTGGGCACAGGCCAGCTCGATCACCTTGACCAGGCCCAGCTCGGTGTCCACCTCGACGACCGCGCGGTGCGCGGCGAAGGAGTACTGGACGTGGCCGTTGCCCTGGCCGGTGCGCAGGTCGAAGGGCTCGGTCGGACGGTGCCGCCACTCGGCCTCCACCTCGACGGACTCCCCTTCGAGGACGTCCGCCAGGTCGGCGAGGACCTCCCCGCCGTCGGTGACGACCTTGCCGCCCTCCAGCAGCAGCTCGGCGGTGGCCCAGGCGGGGTGGTAGGAGCCGAACTTGCGGCGCCCGATCTCCAGGACCTTCTCCCGGACGAGCTCGCAGGAGTTCTTCACGGCGCCGCCGGTGACGTACGTCTGACGCGACGCGGAGGTCGAACCGGCGCTGCCCACCTGGGTGTCGGCGGGGTGGATGGTGACCTGGGTGACGCCCAGCTCGGTGCGGGCGATCTGCGCGTGGACGGTGACGCCGCCCTGGCCGACCTCCGCCATCGCGGTGTGCACGGTCGCGACCGGCTCGCCGCCCACGACCTCCATGCGCACCTTGGCGGTGGAGTAGTCGTCGAAGCCCTCGGAGAAGCCGACGTTCTTGATGCCGACCGCGTAGCCGACACCGCGGACGACGCCTTCGCCGTGCGTGGTGTTGGACAGGCCGCCCGGCAGCTGCCGTACGTCCGCGCCCTCGCTGGACTCCCACTGGCGCTCCGGCGGCATGGGCATCGCCTTGACGCGGCGCAGCAGTTCGGCCACCGGGGCGGGTGAGTCGACCGGCTGTCCGGTGGGCATGAGCGTGCCCTGCTCCATGGCGTTGAGCTGCCGGAACTCCACCGGGTCCATGCCGAGCTTCGCCGCCAGCTTGTCCATCTGCGCCTCGTAGGCGAAGCACGCCTGGACCGCGCCGAAGCCGCGCATGGCGCCGCAGGGCGGGTTGTTGGTGTAGAGGGCGACGGCCTCGATGTCCACGTCCTCGATCACGTACGGGCCGACGGACAGGGAGGAGGCGTTGCCGACGACCGCCGGGGAGGCCGACGCGTAGGCGCCGCCGTCCAGCACGATCCGGCACTTCATGTGCGTGAGCTTGCCGTCCTTGGTGGCGCCGTGCTCGTAGGTGAGTTTCGCCGGGTGGCGGTGGACGTGCCCGAAGAAGGACTCGAAGCGGTTGTAGACGATCTTGACGGGCTTGCCGGTGCGCAGCGCCAGCAGGCAGGCGTGGATCTGCATCGACAGGTCCTCGCGGCCGCCGAACGCGCCGCCGACGCCGGCCAGCGTCATCCGCACCCTCTCCTCGGGCAGGCCGAGGACGGGCGCGATCTGGCGCAGGTCGGAGTGGAGCCACTGGGTGGCGATGTAGAGGTGGACGCCGCCGTCCTCCTCCGGCACCGCGAGGCCGGACTCGGGGCCGAGGAAGGCCTGGTCCTGCATGCCGAAGGTGTACTCGCCCCGGACGATGACGTCGGCCCGCTTCGCGGCCTCGTCGGCGTTGCCGCGGACGATCGGCTGGCGGTGCACGATGTTCGGGTGCGGGACATGGCCGCTGTGGTGGTCGTCGCGGCCCTCGTGGACCAGGATCGCGTCCGGCGCGGTCGCGGAGGCCTCGTCGGTGATGACCGGCAGGTCGCGGTACTCGACGTGGATCTTCGCGGCGGCGCGGCGCGCGGTCTCCGGGTGGTCGGCGGCGACGATCGCCACCGGCTCGCCGTGGTGACGCACCTTGCCGTGGGCGAGGACCGGGGTGTCCTGGATCTCCAGGCCGTAGTTCTTCACGTCGGTCGGCAGGTCGTCGTAGGTCATGACGGCGTACACGCCCGGCATGGCGAGGGCCTGGCTCGTGTCGATGGACACGATCTCGGCGTGGGCGACCGTGGAGCGCAGGATCTGGCCCCAGAGCATGTCCTCGTGCCACATGTCGGACGAGTACGCGAACTCGCCGGTGACCTTGAGGGTGCCGTCCGGGCGGAGCGTGGACTCGCCGATGCCGCCCTTGGTCGGGGAGCCCTGGGTGACCTTGGTGGGAGCACCAAGGGGAGCGCCGTTGCTGGGCATCGTCAGACCGCCTCTCCCTGCCGGGCGGCCGCGAGGCGGACCGCGTCCATGATCTTCTCGTAGCCCGTGCAGCGGCACAGGTTGCCCGAGAGCGCCTCACGGATGTCCGCGTCGCTCGGGTTCGGGTTGCGCTCCAGCATCTCGTCGGCCGCGACCAGCAGACCCGGGGTGCAGAAGCCGCACTGGACGGCGCCGGCGTCGATGAACGCCTGCTGGATGGGGGAGAGTTCGGTGCCCTCGCCGGTGTGCGAGTCCTGGCCCTTGGCCTGCCAGCCCTTGGCCTCGTCGACCGAGGTGCCACAGGCGCCGGTGGCGCAGCCGCCGTGCTCGGCGCGCTGCTTGGCGAAGTCCGCGAGCCCCTCGACGGTCACGACCTCCCGGCCCTCGACCTGACCGGCGGCGACCAGACACGCACACACCGGGAGGCCGTCCAGGCGGACCGTGCAGGAGCCGCACTCGCCCTGCTCACAGGCGTTCTTGGAACCGGGCAGGCCCAGCCGCTCGCGCAGGACGTAGAGCAGGGACTCGCCCTCCCACACGTCGTCGGCTTCCTGCGGACGTCCGTTGACAGTGAAGTTGACACGCATCAGGCGACTCCCTCCGTGCGGGCGGCGGTGCCGCGGTAGGACTCCCAGGTCCAGGTCAGCGTGCGGCGGGCCATGATGCCGACCGCGTGGCGGCGGTAGCTCGCCGTGCCCCGGACGTCGTCGATCGGGTTGCAGGCGGCGGCGCACAGGTCCGCGAACTGCTTGGCGACCGACGGGGTGATGATCTTGCCGTTGTCCCAGAAGCCGCCCTCTTCCAGCGCGGCGTTCAGGAACTCCTCGGCGGCCTTGGCCCGCACCGGCGTGGGCGCGGCCGAGCCGATGCCGGTCCGGACGGTCCGCGTCCGCGGGTGCAGCGCGAGCCCGAAGGCGCACACCGCGATGACCATGGCGTTGCGCGTGCCCACCTTGGAGTACTGCTGGGGCCCGTCCGCCTTCTGGATGTGCACCGCGCGGATCAGCTCGTCGGGCGCGAGCGCGTTGCGCTTCACGCCGGTGTAGAACGCGTCGATCGGGATCCGTCGGCTTCCGCGAACCGACTCGACCTCGACCTCGGCGCCCGCCGCGAGGAGCGCGGGGTGGGCGTCGCCGGCCGGGGAGGCGGTGCCGAGGTTGCCGCCGACGCCGCCGCGGTTGCGGATCTGCGGGGAGGCGACCGTGTGCGAGGCGAGGGCGAGACCCGGCAGTTCGGCGCGGAGGTTCTCCATGATCCTCGTGTACGGGACGGAGGCGCCGAGCCGTACGCTCTCCTCGCCGACCTCCCATTCGTAGAGGTCGCCGACGCGGGTGAGGTCGAGGAGGTACTCGGGCCGGCGGTGGTCGAAGTTGATCTCGACCATCACATCGGTGCCACCCGCAATCGGCACAGCGGTGGGGTGCTCTGCCTTCGCGGCGAGCGCCTCCTCCCAGCTGGCGGGGCGAAGGAAGTCCATGACCGGCTCTCTTCTTCGTCTCAGTGCTCTTGGAAGTCGTACAGATTGAGCCAATCCGTGTGCGGCGGGCGCGGCTCGTTCACGTGCTGTTAACGCGGAGTGGTGTCAGTACACCGCCCCGTCCTCCCACGGGGTCAGTCACGGAAACCATGAAGGAGTTGGCTGGCCAGGGTGGTCATCTTGTAGATTCGTATGAACGGAGGTCATCAGCAACCTCCTGGTTTTCCTCTGGAAACGTGAGGCGCACACCACGTGACCTGGGACACAGCCGAATCGTGACCCCTGACCCGGCGTGTGTCACCCACCGGCCCGCCGGACGGGCCCGAGACCTCACCCCTCCACCCAGATCCATCGTAGATTTCGAGACAAGGAACGGCGGCGACGAGAATGCGGCTGCGCGCACTGCTGGACACCGACGCGCTGGGCCTCAGGCTGCTCGGCGGCGAAGAGGAGCTCGACCGCACCGTCCGTGGCGTGATGACCACGGACCTGCGGGACCCCAGCCGCTACCTGTCGGGCGGTGAACTGGTCCTCACCGGCCTGGCCTGGCGCCGGGACGCCGACGACTCGGAGCCGTTCGTGCGGATCCTCGCGCAGGCCGGGGTGGCCGCCCTCGCGGCCGGGGAGGCCGAGCTGGGCGATGTGCCCGAGGACCTGGTGACGGCCTGCGCCCGGCACCGACTGCCGCTGTTCGGCGTGCACGAGTCGGTGGCCTTCGCGACGATCACCGAGCATGTCGTACGGCAGGTCTCCGGGGAGCGGGCCGGGGACCTCGCGGCGGTCGTGGACCGGCACCGGCGCATGATGACCTCGGGGCCCGCGGGCGGCGGCCCGGACGTCGTCCTGGACCTGCTGGGCTCGGATCTGGACCTGCGCGCCTGGGTGCTGTCCCCCACCGGGCGGCTGATCGCCGGGTCGAAGGTGGGCGGCCCGGCCCTCCCCGCCGACCTGTGCGCCAAGCTCGCCGCCGAGCACCTGGCCGCCGCCCGCACCGGACGGCGCGGCCCGCACCGGATCATGCTGGACTCCACGCCGTACTCGCTGTTCCCGGTGCGCAGCACCGGCCGCTCCCCGCAGGCCTCGCGGGACGTGCGCGAGACGGTGCTGTCGGACTGGCTGCTGGCCGTGGAGGCGGACGCCGGGGACTGGCCCGAGGAGCGGCTGGACCTGCTCCAGGGGGTCACCCAGCTGATCGCCGTCGAGCGGGACCGCCGGGACGCGGCCCGCACGGTGCGCCGCCGGCTGGCGCAGGAGGTCCTGGAGCTGGTCCAGACGGGCGCCGCGCCCGCCGAGATCGCGGCCCGGCTGAGGGTGGCCGCACCGGTCCTGCTGCCCGGGCTGGGCGCGGCCCCGCACTGGCAGATCGTGGTGGCCCGGGTGGAGTGGGAGGGCGGTGAGGTGGACGGCGGTCCGGTGGCCCAGTCGCTGCTGGAGGAGATCCTGGTCGACCCGCTGACCACCGGCCCGGAGCCCTCCGACCGCATCGCGGTGGCGCACACCGGCGACGAGGCGATCGCGCTGGTCCCGCTGCCCGCCGTCTCCTCCGAGCACGACGGCTCCGAGACGGGCCTGCTCGCCGACGCGCTCCTGGAGTCGGTCCGCGACCCGCTCTCGGCGGGCCTCGACGACGACGGCCGGGTCACGCTCGGCGTCAGCGCGGCGGTGCACTCCGCCGAGGGGCTGCGCGGGGCGCTGGAGGAGGCGCGGCACGCCCGCCGGGTCGCGGCCGCGCGGCCGGGGCGGGTGTGCGCGGCGGGGCATCAGGAACTGGCCTCGCACGTGCTGCTGCTGCCGTTCGTCCCGGACGACGTCCGGCGCGCCTTCACCGCGCGCCTGCTGGATCCACTGCGGGACTACGACCGCCGGCACCGCGCCGAGCTGATCCCGACGCTGGAGGCGTTCCTGGACTGCGACGGCTCCTGGACGCGGTGCGCGACCCGGCTGCACCTCCACGTCAACACACTGCGCTACCGGGTGGGGAGAATCGAGCAGTTGACGAGCCGGGACCTGTCCCGGCTCGAGGACAAGCTCGATTTCTTCCTGGCGCTGCGGATGAGCTGAGGGGACGCGGGCATACCCCTGGTGGGGTCGCGGTCCCACGACTTTGTGAAATCCTTCACCTACCCTCTTGGCCTGCGTGGGCCGCAGATGCTGAAATGCGGCCACCACTCAAAGCTCAAGGGCGTGCTCGGGGAGGGCAACGTGGCGCATTCCGCCATGTCTGGTAACGGAACGACCGCCGGTGACGATCCACTCCAGACCGCGGTATGGCGCTTGCGCTCGCGGGCCTGCTGGGCCGACGCGGCAGCCCTGCTGCGGCCCGAGTCCCCGGCGGCCGCGCTGCAACGGGCGTCGCTGCTGGTGGAGCGGTGTCTGTACACCGAGCAGGGCTGGGAGGACGCGGAGGACGCGCTGCGTACGGCGGAGGCCGCGGCGCACAGCGACGAGGAGCGGGGGGCGGCCGCTTGTGAACGCGGGCACCTTGCCTACGCGGCCACGCTGCACACGGTCCGGGACCGGGCGGACGAGGCGCGGGCGGCGCTGGGGCGGGCGGCGGCGCTGATCCCGCCGGGGGCGCCGGGCCGGGCGCTGCTGGACTTCCGGCGGGGTCTGCTGGCGGAGAACCTGGCGCACTCGCCGCAGGCGGCGCGGGCGGCCTACCGCCGGGCGCACGCGGCGGCGACGGCCCACCCGGATCCGCTGCTGCTGTCGTTCACCTGGCGTCATCTGGCCGGACTCGCCCTGCGCGAGGGCGAGTTGGCGGAGGCGCGGCACGGTTTCGCCGAGTCCCTGCGCATCCGCGAGGAGTTGGGCTACCTGGTGGGCACGGCCCCGGCGCTGGCCTCACTGGCGGACACCGAACCCGAACCGGAAGCCTCCCGCCTCCGCGAGGAGGCCCGCCGCCTGTTCCGCCTCCTGGGCGGCGTACCCACCTGGCTGGCCCGCCACTTGACCCAAACCCCACCAACGACAGACGCAGCAACGGCCTGACACCGAGGGCTGCCAGGACCCGGGCGATTCAACGCCGGTCGCGGCCGGGGGCTAGGAAGTCGCCGTGAAGTGTTCGGCTGTCAGGGTTCGTACCGTGTCGAGGTCGCGGGCGATCAGCGCGTCCAGCAGGGCCGTGTGTTCGGCCGCGTCGGTGATCAGGTCGACGCGGCCGCGGCCGGGCTGGGGGCCGACCAGGGGCCACTGGGCGCGGCGGTGCAACTCCCCGGCGATGTGGACCAGTTGCTCATTCCCGGACAGGGACAGCACCGCCGCGTGGAAGGCGCGGTCCGATTCGGCGTACGTCGCCCGGCAGCCGCCGGAGGCGGCCCGTACCGTCGCCTCCGCCAGCGGGCGCAGACCGGCCCAGCGTTCGGGCGGGACCGTGCGGGCCAGCCGGAGCAGCACCGGGACCTCGATCAGGGCACGCACCTCGGCCAGCTCCGCCAGCTCCCGGGCGCCGCGCTCGACTACCCGGAAGCCCCGGTTGGGCACGACCTCCACGGCCCCTTCCAGGGCCAGTTGCTGCATCGCCTCACGGACCGGGGTGGCGGAGACACCGAACCGCTCGCCCAGCGCGGGCGCCGAGTACACCTGTCCCGGCGTCAACTCCCCCGCCAGCAGCGCCCGGCGCAGCGCGTCGAGGATCTGCCCGCGCACCGAGGAACGCTGCACGACCGCCCGAGGGCGCGGCATCGAAGGCTCGCTGTGGGTGTGTTCGCCCCGGACCCGGGCCACCTGCGCGGCGCCGGGCTGGGCGGGCACCCGGGCCTCGCCCCGGGCCCGCGCGATCCCCGGCGTCCCCGCGGCCCGCGCCTCGGCGGAGCCCTGCGCACCCTGGTTCACGGGCTCCTCCTGCGGACGTGTCGGTCTTGGGGCCATTACGGCGGGTTGTTACTCATCCGTCAAGCACCATAAGCGCACCGGCCGCCAGTTCAAATCCAAGCGATCTTGGGTAAGGTAAGGCTTACCTGAAAACCGCACTGAATCGGGAGTCCCGGATGCCTGTGCCCCGTTCGGCCACCACGGACGCGTACACGCGGCTCACCGAAGTCCTCCCGTCACTCCTGGTGACCGAGCTGGACCCCGCGGACCCCACCCCGACCGGCTCCGGCTGGGTCACCGCCGCCGAGCTGGCCGCCGGGGGCGCCCCCCTCGACACGTTCCTGGCCTGGGACGACGAGCAGGTCTGGCGCGACTACGCGCAGCGGGCCCGCCCCGACGTCACCGCCAGCTTCGGACTGCACCGCTACGCCTGGCCCGCCTGCCTGCTGATCACCGTCCCCTGGTTCCTGCACCGCCGCGTCCCCCGCCTGCCCGTGACGCATGTCTCCTACGACCGCACCACCCCCGACTTCCCCATCGGCCGGATGGCGGTCCGTCCGACCGCCGGCTTCGCCTGTCTGCCCGGCGACCCGGCGGCCGGCCTCCCGGGTGCCCGGGTGGTCCCCCACGAGGAGGCCCTGCGCGCCGAGGTCCGCACCGCCGTGGCCGAGCACCTCGAACCCGTCCTCGCCGGCTTCGGCCCGCGCATGCGCCGCCGCGGCCGCGCCCTGTGGGGCATGGCGACCGACGAGATCGTCGAGAGCCTGTGGTACGTCGGACAGCTCCTCGGCGAGGAGGAGCGCGCCATGCGGGAGCTGGAGCTGCTGCTGCCGGGCTCGACCAAGCCGTACGCCGGTTCCGCCGCCTTCCGCGTGCTGACCGGGCCGGACGGGAAGCCGCTGCCCACCCGGGACCGGGTGAGCTGCTGCATGTTCTACACCCTGCGCCCCGAGGACGCCTGCGCCACCTGCCCGCGCACCTGCGACACCGAGCGCGTCAGCAAGCTGCTGGCGACGGCGAGTTGACCCGGCGCGGGGCACGAGCACCCCGCCGGCTCCCGTAAGATCAGCCCCGCGGACCACCCGCTGGGTTTCAGGCGTTTCACAACTTCCTCACTCGTCGCAGGAACTTTCCGTGGAACCACCCGTACGGGTAGTCTTATTCGAACTCAACTCCCGCCCCTCACGCGGCAGTTCGAGCAGAACGCCGCCCTGGGCATCCCCTTGCACTTCCTTGGCGGCCTCTTGCCCCGAAACCCCCTGAGGGCCGGTGGGATTGGGCCACTATGGCGGGCGTTACGCCCTATCCCAATGCAAGGGACCCCAGATGAGACTGACCGACATATCGCTGAACTGGTTGCTTCCGGGCGCCGTACTGCTCCTGGGCACGCTGGCGGCGATGGCGGTGCTCACGCGCGGAAAGCGCTCCTCGGGGAAGGACACGAGTGCCGACGACTCGTGGGAGCGCAGCGAAGAGCGCCGCAGGCGCAAGGAGGCCATATACGGCACCGTCTCCTATGTGCTCCTGTTCTGCTGTGCCGCGGTGGCCGCGGCGCTCTCCTTCCACGGCCTGGTCGGATTCGGCGAGGAGAACCTCGGCCTCACCGACGGCTGGCAGTACCTGGTCCCGTTCGGCCTGGACGGAGCCGCGATGTTCTGCTCCGTGCTGGCGGTGCGCGAGGCGAGCCACGGTGACGCGGCTCTCGGCTCCCGCATACTCGTATGGACGTTCGCGTTCGCCGCGGCCTGGTTCAACTGGGTGCACGCGCCCCGGGGAGTCGGCCACGACGGCGCCCCGCACTTCTTCGCGGGCATGTCCCTGTCCGCGGCGGTGCTCTTCGACCGGGCGCTGAAGCAGACCCGCCGGGCCGCCCTGCGCGAGCAGGGCCTGGTGCCGAGGCCGCTGCCGCAGATCCGCATGGTCCGCTGGCTGCGGGCGCCCCGGGAGACCTACAAGGCCTGGTCCCTGATGCTCCTGGAGGGTGTGCGCAGCCTGGACGAGGCGGTCGAGGAGGTGCGCGAGGACAAGCTGAAGAAGGACGAGCAGCGCAGGCGGCGCCGCGAGGCGCAGCGCGTGGAGCGTGCCCAGCTCAAGGCCATCAGCCGCGGCCACCGCGGGTTCGTCGGCCGGGGCGGCGGACGCCAGGTGGAGGTGGAGGTCCAGGCCGTGGAGCGCGGCGGCTCCGACCGGGTCACCGCGGAGCCTGCCATATCGTCGCCGGAGCAGCTGCCCGTACGCTCGCGTCCCTCACTTCAGCCCGCCCGCACCGGTTCTGAGCCGGTGACCGTCGACCTCACCGCGGAGGACGACACCATGGCCCTGCCGCGGCTGGACTCCCTGGAGCGCAAGCTCAAGGATCTGGAGCAGCAGTTCGGCTGAAAACCGCTCTTCTCGGACGAGCCACGGGAGGGGGTACGGCGTCAGGTCGTACCCCCTCCCGTCGTTGTGCGGGCCGCCGTTCAGGCGGCCTCCGCGTCGAGCTCGAACCACACCGCCTTGCCCACGCCGTGCGGTCGTACGCCCCACGCGTCCGCGAGGGACTCCACCAGCGCCAGGCCCCTGCCGTGCGTACCGTCGTCGGCGTCCGGTACGCACACCCTGGGCCGGTGCGCCACGAAGTCCCGTACCTCCACCCGCAGTCCACTCGGACCCAGGGTGGCGGTCAGGACCGCGTCATGGTCGGTGTGGACGAGTGCGTTGGTGACGAGTTCGCTGGTCAGCAGCTCCGCTATCTCCGATCGTCCCGGCCTGCCCCAGTGCCGCAGCAGCTCGCGAAGTTCCCTGCGCGTCTCGGGCACCGCCCTGAGATCGGCGCGCCCGAGTCTGCGGCTGAGCCGGCACATCGGTGCCGGTTCCCCGCCGCCGTCGCCCTTGTCCTGAGCCGTGTCCGTCGGGAAGGCCCCGATCGCTACGGGACCGCCCCCTCGTACCTGCCTCTTCATGACCCCCGCCCGCGTGCCGATGTGGTTCCCTCCTGCTCGAACACGTTCACGGGATCCATGCCCCGTCGGGCACGGGGCAGTCATGTCGAATCGTCAACGACCAGGCGTTCGGCCACAAAGGGGGCGGCACGCGAGCGGCGGTACGGGGTGCGTGGGCCGCCCTCCCGACCCCCGTGGCGAGAGGGCGGCCCGGTTCCCCCCGGCGCCACCGCGGTCAGTACAGCTTGTTGACCGCCTTGGTGGTGGTCTTCTTGAAGGCGGACACCGGAGCGTCCGAGAAGTCGCCCAGCTGCGACCAGTCCACGACGGTGACGGTCCGGCCGTCCCGGCCGACGGAGAGCAGCCGGATGTCGGTGGCGCCCCAGGTGGTCTCGGTGTGCAGACCGTGCACGCGGGCGCCCTCCTCGACCGGCAGCGAACCGTAGGACTTGTACGTGGCCTCGATCTCCGGGTCGGCCTCGATCCGTTCGGCGCAGGTCTTGAACTCCTTGTTCAGGCTGCTCGCCAGCGCCTTGGCCTTGGCTGCGGTGCCGACGACGATCGTCAGCTGCCGGGCGCTGGTGTCCAGGTCGGTGTGGAACGGGCGGTACCGGGAGTCGTAGGCGAGCAGCGCCTCCTCCAGGCAGAACCGCATCTCGTCCGGGACTCCGTCGGTGACCTTGCCGGCGGTCCAGGTCGCGGAGGGGTGCGGCGGGAGCTGGGAGGCGGACAGGAAGCGGGGCGCGCTCGGCGTCTTCGACGCGGCTCCCGCCGGTACGGTGAGGGCCGCGCCGACGGTGAGGCCGGCGACGGCGAGTACGGTGATCGCGCCTGCTCGGGTGCGCTTGGGCATGAGTGTCCCCCGTGGGTGAGTATGGGTGCGGGTCGTCGTCACCGCGCCGCCGGCTGGTCGGTCCGGCCGTCGTCGGTGCGACACCTCGAGCATCAGCGGTCACAGGACCCGGACGCAACAGGGGACGCGGCTTTCCCCGGGGTGGAACCATCCCAGGCCGTCTGACGTGCAGGTACATGGGGTGCCTGGGATGCCGTCCCGGGCGGGAGAACACGGGGGAAGGGTGTCGGCACAGGACGACGTCGAGGAGTTCGCCGCACTGCTGCGGCGGTTCAAGGAGCGGACCGATCGCAGTTACGGCTCGCTGGCCCGCCGGCTGGGCATGAACACCTCCACGCTGCACCGCTACTGCGCCGGTGACGCGGTCCCCCAGGACTTCGCCCCGGTGGAGCGCTTCGCCGCACTGTGCGGGGCGTCGGCGGAGGAGCGGATGGAGCTGCACCGGCGCTGGCTGCTCGCGGTGGCGGCCCGGCAGCGACCCCGGGGCACGGCGGCACCGCAGACTCCGGCGGAGGAGCCGGCCGAGCACGCGATGCCCGCCCCGGCGCCCGAGGACCCGACTCCGGAAGCGACACCCGAGCACGCGGCACCCGACCCGGCGCCCGAGGACCCAAGGTCCGCCCCAGCGCCGATGAACGCGAGTTCCGACCCGGCGCCCGACGACACGACTTCCACCCCGGCACCCAACGACGCGACTCCGGCACCGGTGCCCGCCCCGCCGGGCCGTCCCTGGTACCGCCGTCGGCGGAGCGCGGTCGCCGCGGCCGTGGTCTCGGTGCTCCTCGTCACCCTGGGCACCCTCTCCACGCTGGACACCGGCCCGGACTCCACCGTGAGCGACCGGCCCCAGGGCGCGGGCAAGCCCCGTACGACCGCACCCGCCACGACGCCGAAGAGCCCGTCCCCCGGGTCCCCGAGCCCCTCGGTCACCAGCGCCTCCCCCTCCGCATCCGCGACGGCGAAGCCCTCGCGGCCCGCCGCCGAGAAGAGCAGCGGCGCACCCTCCGCGCAGGGCGAGCCGAAGGAGGGTGTGCCGCTCACCTGGACCGCGGACTCGCACGTCTGGTCGGAGGGGTGCGGGCACGACTACGTCATCGGCGAGCCGCCCGCGCGGGTGCCGCCGCCGCCCGCCCCGCAGGACGCCAGGGTGTGGGCCGGGGCGCAGGGCGCGGTGCACGGGCGGGAGACCATGGTGCGGATCTCGGTGCAGGGACGGACGTCCACGGCGGTGATCCTGGAGGCCCTGCGGGTCCGGGTGACCGGCCGCGCGGCGCCCGTCGAGGGCAACGCCTACGCCATGGACCAGGGCTGCGGCGGGGCGGTGACCCCGCGTTACTTCGACGTCGACCTGGACCAGGACCGGCCGATCGCCCGCCCGGTCGACGGCAATGACGCGGGTACCACGATCCCGGCGATGCGCCTGCCCTACCGGGTCTCCGCCGAGGACCCCGAGGTCCTGCTCGTCACCGCCCGCACCGAGGGCTGCGACTGCCGCTGGTACCTGGAACTCGACTGGTCCTCCCAGGGCCGCACCGGCACCATCCGCATCGACGACCGCGGCACCCCGCTGCGCACGACGGGCATCAAGGGCCTGCCCCGGTACGCGTACGACACCTCGGCGCGCGAGTGGGGGCCGTACGTGTCCTAGGGCCGGGGCACGTTGCGGAGGTTGGAGCGGGCCATCTGGAGCATGCGGCCCACTCCGCCGTCCAGGACGATCTTGGAGGCGGACAGGGCGAAGCCGGTGACCATGTCGGCTTTGATCTTCGGCGGGATGGACAGGGCGTTGGGGTCGGTGACGACGTCGACGAGGGCCGGGCCCTTGTGCCGGAAGGCGTCCTTGAGGGCGCCCGCGAGCTGCTTGGGCTTCTCCACGCGTACGCCGTAGGCGCCGCACGCCTGGGCGACGGCCGCGAAGTCGGGGTTCGTGTTCGTGGTCCCGTACGACGGGAGCCCGGCGACCAGCATCTCCAACTCGACCATGCCGAGCGAGGAGTTGTTGAACAGGACCACCTTCACCGGCAGGTCGTACTGGACCAGCGTGAGGAAGTCGCCCATCAGCATGGAGAATCCGCCGTCGCCGGACACCGACACCACCTGGCGGCGGCGGTCGGTGAACTGGGCGCCGATCGCCATGGGCAGCGCGTTCGCCATCGAGCCGTGGGAGAAGGAGCCGATGACCCGCCGGCGGCCGTTCGGGGTGAGGTAGCGGGCGGCCCAGACGTTGCACATGCCGGTGTCGACCGTGAACACCGCGTCGTCGGCGGCGATCTCGTCCAGCACCGCGGCCACGTACTCCGGGTGGATCGGGACGTGCTTGTCCACCTTCCGGGTGTACGCCTTGACGACCCCCTCCAGCGCGTCGGCGTGCTTCTTGAGCATCTTGTCGAGGAAGCGCCGGTTCTTCTTGGTCCGCACCCGCGGGATCAGGCAGCGCAGGGTCTCGCGCACGTCGCCCCACACCGCGAGGTCCAACTTGCTGCGGCGGCCGAGGTGTTCGGGCCGGACGTCGACCTGGGCGATCTTGACGTCGTCGGGCAGGAAGGCGTTGTACGGGAAGTCGGTGCCGAGCAGGATCAGCAGATCGCACTCGTGGGTGGCCTCGTAGGCGGCGCCGTAGCCGAGGAGTCCGCTCATGCCGACGTCGAAGGGATTGTCGTACTGGATCCACTCCTTGCCCCGCAGCGCGTGCCCCACTGGGGACTTGATCTTCTCGGCGAACTCCATGACCTCCGCGTGCGCGCCCGCCGTGCCGCTGCCGCAGAACAGGGTGACCTTGTCGGCCGCGTCGATCAGCCGGACCAGCTTGTCGATCTCCTCGTCGCCGGGGCGGACCGTGGGCCGGGTGGTGACCAGGGCCGTCTCGACGGGCTTGTCGGGGGCGGGCCGGTCGGCGATGTCGCCGGGCAGGGAGACCACGCTGACGCCGGAGCGGCCGACCGCGTGCTGGATGGCGGTCTGGAGCAGCCGGGGCATCTGCTGCGGGCTGGAGATCATCTCGCTGTAGTGGCTGCATTCGCGGAACAGCCGGTCCGGGTGGGTCTCCTGGAAGTAGCCGAGGCCGATCTCGCTGGAGGGGATGTGCGAGGCGAGGGCGAGGACGGGGGCCATGGAGCGGTGGGCGTCGTAGAGGCCGTTGATCAGGTGCAGGTTGCCGGGGCCGCAGGAGCCCGCGCAGGCGGTCAGCTTCCCGGTGATCTGGGCCTCCGCGCCGGCGGCGAAGGCGGCGGTCTCCTCGTGCCGTACATGCACCCAGTCGATGCCGGAGTTGCGGCGTACGGCGTCCACGACGGGGTTGAGGCTGTCGCCGACCACGCCGTACAGGCGCTCGACCCCGGCGCGGACGAGGATGTCGACGAACTGCTCCGCGACGTTCTGCTTGGCCATGGCTGCGCGTACCCCTTCGAATCGCCTGCTCCGGGTTCCATTGGAGGCACAGGGGCGCGCGGTTCGCTCGGTCAGTTCTCCCAGACGGCGGCGGCCGTACGGTCGTCGGCGTAGCCCTTGACGCGGACCTGGGTGTCGGCGAGGAACGCGGCGAGCCCCGGCGGGGTGGGGGCGGACCACCGGTCGGTCAGATGGCGGGCGAGGTCCGCCTCGCCGCGCAGGGGCTCGGCGAGGCCGCCGGTGCACATCAGGAGCGTGTCGCCCGGACGGGCGACCGAGGCCCGGAAGCGGAACGGCTCGCGGGGTGGTTCCGGGGCGGGCTCGTACGGGCTCGGGGGCTTGGGGATGCCCAGGTCCATGGTGAGCCGGTCGCCCTCGGGGGTCTCGGACGGCGGCGAGCCGAAGCCCACCACGGGCTCGCCCACGACGTCCGTGACCCGCGGCTCGATGTCCTGCCACTCGCCGTCCCGCAGCCGGAACAGCCCTCCCGCGCCGACGCCGAAGAAGACGCGGGTACGGCACTCGGGGTCGGCGGGGAGCAGCAGGCAGCGCAGGGTGGCGGCGTACTCCTCCGGGTCCACGCCCAGTTCGGCGGCGCCGGCGCGGAGCTTGCCGAGGCTGCGGGCGGTCAGCCGGTGCAGCCCGGACTTCAGGTCGCCGCGGCGGGCGGCGCGGATGTCCTCGGCGAGGCGGGCGTGGCTGCGGCCGACGGCCCTGCCGATCCAGTGGCAGGCCTCGGCGGCGGCGCGGTGGGCGCCGGGGGTGGCCCGGGCGCCGGTGGCCATGGCGACCAGGACGAGCGCGGTGTCGCCGGTGCCGAAGCGGGCGGTGAGGAGGGAGTCGCGGCGGGGCTCGCCCCGGTAGCGGGCGGAGTCGCCGCGGACGGAGGCGGCGCGCAGGGTGCAGGCGCCGTACTGGGCGCCGTCGAGGACGGTGTCGGCGACCAGGTCGTCCAGGTCGTCGGGGTCCGCGGGCGGGAGGGCGGTGGGTTCGGGCTCGTAGGTGGGCGGGCCGGAGCCCACGTACGCGACGGCCGGAGGGGCCGGGTCGGCCGTCACCGTCGCCGTCACCGTCGCGGTCGCCGGCGGTGGCGGTGGCGGTGGCTGCGGCGGTTCGTAGGGGGTCCGTTGCTTGTTCACCGTGGTCGACGCCGAGGCGAACCGGTCGTCCAGGGAATCCGGGGCGGCCGCGGGACCCGTGTCCTCGGTCCTGTCGTCGTACAGCTCCATCCACCAGTCGTCGTCCCGACCGGTGGGCCTTCCCCCCTGCTGGCTCATGCCCCTAATTGTCCACCGCCGGGGCCGGATGAAAACGGGGCATCCCGAAAATCGGGTGAAGCACAGAACGCGGGTGCGACCTCCGCCCGCCCGGGCGGCGACCGCTCCGCAAGCGCTGACCTGCGGGTCCGCCCGGGCTCCTGCACTCTGGTCAGATGGGAGTGGCGGACACCCTGCTGGTCGGCATGGTCATCCTGCTCGGCCTGTGCGGAGTGCTGGCGCCCGGCGTACCGGGGTCGTGGCTGGTCTGGGCCGCGATCATGTGGTGGGCGCTGCAGGACCCGCGGCCGATGGCGTGGTGGCTGCTGGTCGGGACGACCGTCGCCCTGTTCCTGTCCCAGGTGGTGCGCTGGGCCCTGCCGCCCCGGCGGCTGCGGGCGAGCGGCGCCACCCGCCGGATGGGCGTGTGGGCCGGGGCGGGCGCGTTGCTCGGGTTCTTCCTGATCCCCGTGGTCGGCGCGATCCCCGGCTTCATGGCCGGGATCTACCTGGAGGAACGCCGACGCCTCGGCCGGCACGCGGAGGCCCGGGCGGCTCTGCGCACGGCGATGCGGTCGGGCGGCTCCAGCGTGCTGGCGGAGCTGTTCACCTGTCTGCTGATCGCGGGGGCGTGGCTGGGCGTGGTGATCCGGGGGTGAACTCAGCGCGCCGAGGCTCCGGTGCGGTGGTGCTTGCCACCGCGAGCGCCCCCTCCAGGGTCAGCAGTGCCGTCTTGCGGTCCAGGCCGCCCGCGTAGCCGGTCAGGGTGCCGTTGGCGCCGATCACCCGGTGGCAGGGACGGAGGATCAGCAGGGGGTTGGCGCCGATCGCGCCGCCGACGGCCCGGACGGCCGCCCGGGGAGCACCGATCCGCGCGGCGATCTCGCCGTACGTGGTGGTCCCGCCGTAGGGCACGGTGTCCAGGGCCTCCCACACCCTGGCGCGGAACGCGGTGCCCTCGGCGCGCAGCGGCAGCCGGAACTCCTTCAGCTCCCCCGCGAAGTAGGCGGCGAGCTGTTCCTGGGCGTCCCCGAAGGCGTCCGGCTCGTGCCGCCAGCCCTCCTGGACGCTCCGGCCGCCCTTCTGGCCGGGCACGGACAGTGAGGTGAGAGCACCGCTCACGGAGTCCGCGGTGACCAGGAGGGGGCCCACGGGGCTGTCCAGGTTCGTCCACAAGGTGGTCATCAGGCTTGCTCCAACTCCCCTGCTGCGCGCAGGTGTTGCCAGGCGTACGAGCGCCAGGGGCGCCAGCTGTCGGGGACGTCGGCGCCGGGCGGCGCGACGTCCGGGTCACCGAGGGCGCGGGTGCGCACCACGGCGACGGTACGGGCATCGAGGCCGGGCAGGGCGAGCAGCGCCCGCTCGGCGTCGTCCCGGTCGGCGCCCGCGTCCAGGCGTACGGCGCCGTCGGCGAGGGCGGCCGTGAGCGCGCCCAGGGGGCCGTGCGGCTCGGCGCCGGCGAGGACGGCCGGTTCCGGGAAGAGGTGGGTGAGGCTCCCGCAGGGCGCGTCCAGCGCCTTGCCGTACGCGCGCACCAGCCGCTCGGCGGCGGCGGGCCCCACCAGCGCCCGTACGGCGAGTTCCTCGGGGTCGGCGGCGCCGGGCGAGCGCAGGCCCGGGCGGGCGGCGACCAGCGGGGCGAGCCGGGCGTCGGCGCCGAGCCGGGCGTCGACGGCGTAGGGGTCGGCGTCGAGGTCGAACAGGCGGCGCAGTCGCTGGACGGCGGTGGTCAGGTCGCGGGGGTCGGTGAGGTGGAGCCGGGCGTCGAGCCAGCCGCCGGGGTGGGTCCCGGTGCCGGCCGCGCCGCCGCCGGGCCGCTCGTCGACGGCGACGATGCCCGTGCCGTGCGGCAGCCGCAGGGTGCGGCGGTAGGTGCGCCGGCCGGGGGCGCCGCTCACCTCCTCCACGCCGGGCACGGCCTCGGCCTGGAGCAGGTCGAAGACGGCGCCGGACCGGTAGGGGCCGCGGTGGGCGAGCCGGAGCGGGATTCCGGCGGTCGGGGTGCCGCCGCGCCGGGCGGACCGGGCGGCCGCGGCGCGCAGGGCGCTCGGGGTCCGGGCGTAGACCGCCCGCATGGTGTCGTTGAACTGCCGCACGCTGGCGAATCCGGCGGCGAAGGCGATCTCGGTGATCGGCAGGTCGGTGGTCTGGCACAGGACGGGCGCGGTGTGCGCCCGCTGGGCGCGGGCCAGCGCGACCGGGCCCGCGCCGAGTTCGCCGGTCAGCTGGCGCTGCACCTGCCGGGGGCTGTAGCCGAGCCGGCCGGCGAGCCCGGCGACGCCCTCCCGGTCGACGACGCCGTCGCCGATCAGCCGCATGGCCCGGCCGACGACGTCCGCGCGGACGTTCCACTCGGCCGAGCCGGGCGCGGCGTCCGGCCGGCACCGCCGGCAGGCCCGGAAACCCGAGCCCTGCGCGGCGGCGGCGGTCGCGAAGAAGCGGACGTTGCGGCGCTTGGGGGTGACGGCGGGGCAGCTGGGCCGGCAGTAGATGCCGGTGGTCTCGACGGCGAAGAAGAACTCCCCGTCGAACCGGGCGTCCCGGCTGCGCACGGCCTCGTACCTGGTGTCTTCGTCCATCACGCGTCCCAGTCTCCGGCAGTCGCGGGGGCGGGGCTAGCGGGATTCGGACGTGACGGTCGGTGCGGCCTAACGCCAGCCGTTGCGCTTGGCCTGCATCGCCGCGCGCCCCTCCGCCCCCCTTCGCTTCCAGTCGCGCCGGATCTCGGCCCGCAGCCGGGCGTCGGTCTTGGCCACGATCCGCTGGTTCTCCCGCATCAGCTTCCGGTAGCTGTCGAGCCGCCGCACGGCCAGCTCCCCGGAGTCGATGGCGGCGAGGACGGCGCAGCCCGGCTCCGCCTCGTGCGCGCAGTCGTGGAAGCGGCAGCGCGCGGCGAGCTCCTCGATCTCCGCGAAGACCTGCCCGACGCCGGTCCCCGCGTCGAACAGCCCGACCCCCCGCAGACCGGGGGTGTCGATCAGGACGCCCCCGCCGGGCAGCGCCAGCAGGTTCCGGGTGGTCGTGGTGTGCCGCCCCTTGCCGTCGATGTCCCGGGTGGCCCGGACGTCCATGACCTCCGCCCCGAGCAGCGCGTTGGCGAGGGTGGACTTGCCCGCGCCGGACTGCCCGAGCAGCACGGACGTGCCGCCCCCGACGACGGCGGCGAGGACCTCGAGCCCTTCGTCGAGATGGGCGCTGACGGTCAGCACCGGCACACCCGGCGCCGTCGTCTCGACGTCCTGCACGAGATGCGCGAGCGTCACCGGGTTCGGCACGAGGTCCGCCTTGGTGAGCACGACCACGGGCTGGGCGCCCGATTCCCAGGCGAGCGCCAGGAACCGCTCGATCCGGCCGAGGTCGAGTTCGACGGCCAGCGACACGGCGATGACGGCGTGGTCGACGTTGGCCGCGAGGATCTGCCCCTCGGACCGCTGGGAGGAGGTGGAGCGCACGAAGGCGGTACGGCGCGGCAGATACGTCCGTACGTAGCGCGGGTTGCCGCCGGGTTCGACGGCGACCCAGTCACCGGTGCACACCACGCGCATCGGGTCGTTGGGGGTGACGAAGGCGGTGTCGGCGCGGAGCGTCCCGTCGGCGGTGACGACGTCGCACTGCCCGCGGTCGACGCGGACGACGCGCCCGGCGAGCAGGCCCTCGGCGTCGTAGGGGGCGAACTCGTCCGCCCAGGCGTCGTCCCAGCCGTAGGGGAGGAGCGAGGTGAAAGCAGAGCTGGAAGTCAAGGGTGACCCTTCACAAGGGCGGCCCCGGCGCGCGTCGCTGGACGCGAGGGAGAGTGGGTTCAGCCGGTGGCCACGGAGGTGGACGTGATGGATTCCTGGATGCGGGCAGCGCCCATCGCAAAGACAGCCATCGGTCGACACCTCCTCGTCCACTCTCGTCGGTTCACACGCGATCGGTGTGATGCGCCGTCACTGTAGCCCGGCCCCGCGGCGGGGCGTCAACGTATTTTCTCCGCTCAGGTCGTGCCGCACTTCCGGCCGTTCAGCGCGAAGTCGTGCGCCGGGGAGTTCTTGCCCTGCCAGGAGGCGGTGAAGCCGAAGGTGAGCGTGCCGTCGGCGGGGACCGCCTGGTTGTAGGCGGTGGCGGTGGCGGTGACCCGGGAGGCGTGCTGCGTGAAGTCCGCGTCCCACATGTGGCCGACGCGCTGGCCCTCGCGGAAGGACCAGGACACCCGCCAGGTGTCCAGGGGCTGCTCGGTGGTGACGGTGACGGTGGCCTGGAAGCCGTCGGGCCACTGGTTGACCAGGTGGTAGCGGACCCGGCAGGTCTCCGGGGCGCTGGGGGCGGCTGCGGAGGTCGTGGTGGCGGTGCCCTGGGGTCCGGGGTCGGGGTCCTCGCGCTCCGGGGAGCGCTCGGGGGTGCGCTCGCCGGGACCGGCGGAAGGCCGCGCGGACGGGCTCGCGGCGGTGTCCTCGGCCGAGGGCTCGAACGACGGGCCGGACTGGCCGGCCACCGGCTGACGGCCGGAGTCGCCGGCCGCCGTGTCGCCGCCGGAGCCCGGGCCGGAGCCGGAGCCGCCGAACGGCATCAGTGACACGGCGAGCGCCAGCAGCGACACCAGGACGGCCGCGGCGAGCAGACCGCCGCGTACCGTCTTCGCCTTCCGCGCCGCGGGGTCGGCGTCCACGCCGTCGGGGACCGCCGGGCCGGGGCGTCCGGCGCCGAGCCGGACCTCGGCGGCGCGCCGGCGGCGCTCCAGGTAGGCGAGGCCGCCCCAGCCGATGACCCCGCCGGCGAGGGCGGCGGGCAGACCCACGCCGTGCAGCCGCAGACAGGCGGCGGCCTCGGCGCAGTCCACGCAGCGGGCGAGGTGCTGCGAGAGGTCGGCCGGCACCTCGGTGACGGGTGAGCGGGTCACCGCGTCGAGCAGCCGGACATAGCCGCGGCACTCGGGGGCCTGCGGCGCGTCGAGCAGGTTGCGGTGGCAGCGGTCCCGGAACAGGCCCCGCACCTGGACGAGTTCCTCGGAGACGGTGGCCGGGTCGAGGCCGAGCCGGCGGGCCACGACGGACAGCGGCAGCGCCTCCACCTCGGCCAGCCACAGCAGTTCGGCGTCGGGCTGCTGCATGTCCCGCAGTCCGCGCAGCGCGAGCGGGCGCCCCTGCGGCGGTCCGGCGTACCGGGCGGCCTTGCCGGAGTTGAGCCACAGCCGCAGATCGGGGTCGAGGCGGCTGCCCCGGCCGCTGACCTCCCAGTCGGCGGCGGCGGTGCGTACGGCGGTCAGCAGCAGGGGTATCCGGGGCAGCCGCGGGGAGCGGCGGCCGGCGTACCGGGTGCCGTGCGACGCGGCGGCGCGGACCTCGCGCATGCCGGCCGAGAACGCCTCCGTGGCCAGGTCGGTGGCCGCGGTGGAACCGGCCGTGCACAGGTCGGCGTACGAGAGCACGGCGTCCCAGCACTCGGAGAACAGCGCGGCCTCGGTGGCGTCCTGGGGGCTCGGCAGGTCGGGCATGGGTCTCCTGCATCCACAAGCGAGGTCAACTCACCGTATTGGCAATGGAGTTGGGGGAAACCTCGCGGCAGAGGACGAGCCTTTCACGTCGTCGACACACCTGACAAGCGTGCTCTTCACCTCTCACGGGCCACTGCCGTCACACCGTGGTCGGCTGCTCCTCGGGCAGGCTGTCCATGAAGGAGCTGACCGAGAACACCGCGCGGCCGGGTCCGGGCGGGCCGTAACCGGGGGGCGAGGAGAGCCCGAAGTCCTCCATCGTCCGACGATAGGCCTGGAGCAGCCGGATGTGGTACTCCAAGGGCGCGCCCTGCGGGTTGGCCTTGCCGAGCGGGGTGGTGGGCTCCGGGCACCAGGTGGTGAAGCGGGGCGTGATGCCGTGCGACATGAAGAAGCGCAGGCCCTCGGTGGTGGACTCGATCGCCTCGTCGACGGTGGTGAAGCCGAAGGGCTCCGCCATCTCCACGCCCGCCACGAAGTTGGGGATCACATTGCGGGCGCCGAAGACCTCCGCGGAGTCGAGGATCCGCTTGTGCCACTCGTCGCGGCCGACGTAGCGCTCCTTGCCGGGGCAGTACAGCTCGAACAGGCGGCGGTCCCACACCTCGTAGTTGGGGTGGTAGATCTGCACGCCGTAGTCCTTGAAGCGCTGCACGTCGTCACGGGGCAGCGCCTGGGCGACGACCTTGCCGATCCACCGGCCCGGGAAGCGCTCCTCGATGGCCTTGGCGTAGTGGCCGTAGAAGTCGGCCTCGTCGCGCCCGGCGACGGTCCTGGTGATCGCGCCACCGGTGAGGGTGTAGGCGGTGGACACCTTGGCGGTGTCGTACCGGTCGATGATCTCCAGGGCTTCGAGGACCTCCTCGACGTCCTTGACCCCGGTGTACGGCCGCCCCGCCGCCTTGTGCTGGCGCCAGTTGTGGTTGATGTCGCAGTACTGGCACTCCTCCTTGGCGCCGAAGTACTGGCAGACGCGGAAGACGGTGAGGTAGATCAGGTAGCCCCACTGGATGGTCGGGGCGACCTCCATGACCGACTTCCCGTTCGCGAGGGTGTGCCGGTAGTACTCGGGCATCGGCGGGACCCCGACGTCCGAGATCCGCCTGCCGTCCAGGTAGAGGCCGAGCACGCCGTCCTCGTCGGCGGCCACCCGGTAGGGCGAGGCCGGGTTCACCCGCACGGAGACCACGGTCCGGCGCAGGTCGTAGGGACCGCCGGTGAGGATGATCTCCTCCGGCGGCCGTCGCAGCGCGGCCTCGCCGAGCTCCGGCAGGGTGCCGTGGTCGAAGGAGAAGATGAAGTACGACTTCGGCTTGACCTCGCCGGACTCGTTGTCGCTCAGCGCGGACGGGTCGAAGGCGACACCGCCGCGGAGCAGGTCCTCCTTGAAGACGGCCTCCCGCGGTACGTGCGGAAAGCGCTCCATCAGATCCTCGACCAGCGCGGTACGGCTGCCCATCCCGTGTCTCCTCCCGGCTCAGGCGTTCGACTCCTCACGGTATGCCCCTGCCTGCGCGTGATCCGTGCCGGGTCCCCTCGTGCCGCGGATCCGTCCGGTATGCACCACTGTGCCCCAGGGCCCGGACGGGCGGATGAGAGGCTCGGCGCACACGCACTCTCCGGAGGGATGACGGATGACGGAGACGGTCACCAACTGGGCCGGCAATATCACCTACGCCGCCAAGGAACTGCACCGCCCGCACTCGCTCGACGCGCTCAGGGCCCTGGTGGCCGGGAGCGCCCGGGTGCGGGTGCTGGGCAGCGGGCACTCCTTCAACGAGATCGCCGAGCCGGGGGCCGAGGGCGTGCTGCTGTCGCTCGCCGGGCTGCCCGCCCCGATCGACGTGGACACCGCCGCCCGGACCGTGCGGGTCGGCGGCGGGGTGCGGTACGCGGAGCTGGCCCGGGTGGTGCACGGACACGGACTGGCGCTGCCGAACATGGCGTCGCTGCCGCACATCTCGGTGGCCGGGTCCGTCGCCACCGGCACCCACGGCTCGGGGGTGGCCAACGGCTCGCTGGCCGCGCCCGTGCGCGAGGTGGAGCTGGTGACGGCGGACGGGTCGACGGTCCGGATCGGGCGGGAGGACGCCCGGTTCGGCGGGGCGGTCACCTCGCTCGGCGCGCTCGGCGTGGTCACCGCGCTCACCCTGGACCTGGAGCCGGCCTTCGAGGTGGAGCAGCATGTCTTCACCGAACTCCCGCTGGAGCGGCTGGAGTTCGAGACGGTGGCCCGGGCGGCGTACAGCGTCAGCCTGTTCACCGACTGGCGGGCGCCGGGCTTCCGCCAGGTGTGGCTGAAGCGGCGCACCGGCCAGCCGCTGCCCGCCTTCCCCTGGGCGACGCCCGCGACGGAGAAGATGCACCCGGTGCCGGGCATGCCCGCGGTCAACTGCACCGAGCAGTTCGGGGTCCCGGGGCCCTGGCACGAGCGACTGCCGCACTTCCGGGCGGAGTTCACCCCGAGCAGCGGCGCCGAGCTCCAGTCCGAGTACCTGCTGCCCCGGCCGTACGCCATGGACGCGCTGCGGGCGCTGGACGCGATCCGTACGACCGTGGCGCCGGTGCTGCAGATCTGCGAGGTGCGGACGGTGGCCGCCGACGAGCAGTGGCTGAGTCCGTCGTACGGCCGGGAGACGGTGGCCCTGCACTTCACCTGGATCGCGGACCCGGCGGCGGTGCTGCCGGTGGTGCGGCGGCTGGAGGAGGCGCTGGACGGGCTCGACGCGCGGCCTCATTGGGGGAAGGTGTTCACCACGCCGGCCGGGACCCTGCGCGAGCGGTACCCGCGGCTCGGTGACTTCCGGGAGCTGGCCCGGTCGCTGGACCCGGGCGGCACCTTCACCAACGCCTTCCTGAGCGACTTCCTCCAGCCCCTTTCCTAACCCCTTGTCGAACCTCCCCCGGGGCCCATAGCCTGGCGCCGCGCCGGTGCCGACCGGCCAGAGCGAAGGGACAGGGGCCGGCCCGGTGAAGCGCACCTCACGAGACATCCGCACCGCGAACCGCTACGAGGTGCTGCGTCAGATCATCGCCGCGTCGCCCACCTCCCGGCAGGAGCTGGCGGCCGCCACCGGGCTGAGCCTCGCCACGGTCGCCACGCTCGTCGGGGAACTGCTCGACCTGCGGATGATCACCGAGGTCGGCTTCGAGGACTCGGCGGGCGGCCGGCCCCGGGGACTGGTCGCGGTCAACGCGTCGGGCGGCGCGCTGATCGGCGTCGACATCGCGGAGACGTACGTCCATGTCGAGCTGTTCGACCTCGCGCTGAACGTCCTGGCCCGCGCCGAGGAGGACGTCCGCCCCGGCGAGAGCCTGCCCGAGCAGGTGGTCGGGCATGTCGCCGCCGCCGTCGGCTCGGTGGTCGCGCAGGCCGGGGTCGAGGGGGCGCGGGTGCTCGGCGTGGGGGTCAGCGTGCCGGGCCAGGTGGACCGGGCCACCGGCGTCTCGGAGTACGCGCCGAACTGGGACTGGCACGAGGTGCCGCTGCTGGACCTGCTCACCGAGCACATCGCCTACCCGCTGCACCTGGACAATCCGCTGCGCGCCTCCGCGGTGGCCGAGCTGTGGTTCGGGGCCGCGCGCGGGCGCGGGGACGCCGTGGTGGTCAACCTCGGGACCGGCGTGGGCGCCGGGCTCGTCCTCGGCGGTGCGCTGCACCGGGGGGTCAGCAACAGCGCCGGCGAGTGGGGCCACACCACCATCGTCCTGGACGGACGGCTGTGCCGCTGCGGCAAGCACGGCTGCGTGGAGGCGTACGTCGGCGCCTCCGGAATCATGCTGACCCTGCGGGAGCTGAGCCCCGGGAGCACCCTGCTGCACCCGGAGGACCAGACGGCCACCGTCGCCGCGCTGGCCCAAGGCGTGCGGGCCCAGGACCCGGTGGCGCTCAAGGTGCTCCGCGACACCGTGCGCTACCTGGGCACCGGCATCGCCGACCTGGTCAACCTGTTCAACCCCGAAGTGGTCGTGCTCAGCAGCTGGGTGGCGACCGCCCTCGGCGAGCCGCTGGTCACCGAGGTGCGCGAGGCCGTCGCCCGGCACGCGCTGCCGCGGCCGATGGCCGCCACCGAGATCGTCCTGTCCCCCATCCCCACCGACCCGGTGTGCCTGGGCGCGGCCACGTTCGCGCTGGAAGGGGCGCTCCAGTCCGCCGGACGCCGGCAGCCCAAGAGGTCCCGCACGGCACCACACTCCTGACGACGGGCGGGATCCGTACGGCATTCCGAACGCCGCACAACTCTTCGCACCGACTTCGTCCAACCCCTTGCCGAAGGATTGTCCGAAGGTTAACGTCCCGCTCCGCAAGCGCAGCCGTCTAGAGACAAGGACGTCAGATGTCGGCAACGAGGAACAGCAACTGGGACCGCCGCACCGTTCTGCGCGCCGCCATGGGCCTGGCCGCCGGCGGCGGCCTCGCGGCGTGCGGCGGCAACAACGGCCGTGGCGGCGGCTCCGGTTCGGGCGCGCACCTGGTGCAGTACTTCCACGCGTACGGCGAGGCCGGCACCGAACAGGCCATCAAGCGCTACGCCAAGGCGTACCGGGAAGCCGACGTCACCACGCAGTGGATCACCGGCGACAACTTCGAGAGCAAGCTGTTCTCCGCGCTGCTCACCGACAAGGCCCCGGACCTGTTCGAGTTCCACCCGCAGATCCAGCTCGTCAGGAGCGGCCAGGTGGCCGACCTGACCGACATCGTCGGCCCAGTCAAGGACGACTTCAACCAGGCCGACATCGCCTCGCACACGGTCGACGGGAAGATATACGGCGTCCGGATGATCGACGACCCGCAGTTCTTCTACTACCGCAAGTCGCTGCTGGAGAAGGCGGGCGTCGGGGTGCCGCGGACGCTGGAGGAGCTGATCGAGGCCGCCGCGAAGCTGACCACGGACAAGGTCAAGGGTCTCTTCCTCGGCAATGAACTCGACGCGATCATGCGGCCGTTGATCTGGGCGGCCGGCGCCGACACCCTCGACGAGAACAACGAGATCGCCTATCACACCGACGCGGTCAAGGACGGCCTGGTCCAGCTGCGGGGGCTGTTCAAGAGCGGCGATCTCCTGCTCGGCGCCCCGACCGACTTCTGGGACCCCTCCCCGCTCAACCAGGGCCTGACCGCCATCCAGTGGTGCGGGATGTGGGCCATGCCGCAGATGCAGCAGGCACTCGGCGACGACCTCGGCATCTTCCCCTTCCCGAAGGTCGGCGACGCGGGCAAGCCGGCGGTCTACAACGGCGGCTGGTCGATGTTCGTCAACGCCAAGGGCAGGAACGTCGAGGCGGCCAAGGAGTACGTGAAGTGGCTGTGGATCGACCAGAAGGAGTACCAGGAGGACTGGTCGCTCTCCTACGGCTTCCACATCCCGCCGCGCACCTCGCTCGCCGAGTCCGCCGACAAGCTCAAGTCGGGCCTGCCCGCCGAGGGCGTCGAGCTCTTCAACGAGTACGGCCACTTCGACAACATCGGCTTCACCCAGGCCATGCTCGACGCCGTCGAGGACGTCCTCGCCGACTGCGTACGGCAGGACGGGGACCCCGAGGGCGCGCTGGACAAGGCGGACGGCAAGGTCGACCGCGAGCTGAAGAAGCTCTTCGGATAGCCGCCGGTCAGGTATCCGCGACATGGCGACCATCACCCAGAGCGACCCCGCGCGCCCCGCCCCGGCGAAGGTCCCCGGGGCCCGGCCCCGGCGACGGCTGCGGGGCAACCCCACCGCCGCCTTCTGGCTCTTCACCGGCCCGTTCCTGATCGGCCTCGGGCTCTTCGTCTACGTCCCGATCGGCTGGAGCCTGTGGCTCTCCTTCTTCGACGCCCGCTTCACCGTCACCCCGAGCGAGTTCATAGGCTTCGACAACTACCGCTACATGCTGTCGAACGACGACTTCACCGGCTCGCTCGTCACCTTCACCGTGTTCGCCGCGTTCATCGTGCCCACCACCTGGGCGTTCTCGCTCGGTCTGGCGCTGATGGTGAACCGGCTGCGGTTCATGCGGGCGTTCTTCCGGTCGGTGTTCTTCCTGCCGACGGCGGTCAGCTATGTCGCCGCCTCGCTGATCTGGAAGATGTCGATCTTCAGCGGGGTCCGGTTCGGCCTCATGAACACCGTGCTCGGCTGGTTCGGCATCGACGACATCGCCTGGCTGGCCAGCCCCGACCCGCCCTGGTACTGGCTGGTCATCCTCACCGTACGACTGTGGCTGCAGGCCGGGTTCTTCATGATCCTGTTCCTGGCGGCCCTGCAGAACATCCCGCAGGAGCTGTACGAGGCCGCCGCCATCGACGGCGCCAAGCGGGGCCCGCAGACCTTCCGGTACATCACGCTGCCCCAGCTCAGGGCCACCTCGACGGCGGTGATCCTGCTGCTCCTGGTGCAGGCGTACCAGGCGTTCGACGAGTTCTTCAACCTGCTCACCAACTCCACCTGGGGCCGCCCGCCCCTGGTCGAGCTGTACTACATCGCCCTGGGCGAGAACCAGGACTACGGCGCCGGCAGCGCGGGCGCGATGATCCTGACCCTGCTGATCTGCGTCGTCACCCTGCTCCAGGGCAGGTTCCTGGGCTTCGGCAGAAGGGAGGGGTCCACGTGAGCAAGGCAAGGCGCGGCGGGGTCCTCGGCTCGGCGGGCCTCTACGCCGCCACCGGCGTCGCCGCCTTCCTCTTCCTCGTCCCCTTCTATCTGATCGTCCGCAACGCCCTGATGACCGACCCGGAGATCACCGGCGAGGACTGGAAGTTCTTCCCCACCGACATCCAGTGGGGCAACATCACCGAGCCCTTCGACGACCCGACCGTCGACTTCGCCCGCGCCCTCGGGAACTCGGCGATCGTCGGCGTCCTGCACACGGTCGGCACCCTGCTGGTGTGCTCGCTCGCCGGCTACGGCCTGGCCCGCATCCCCTACCGGCACGCCGACAAGGTCTTCTACGCCGTGCTGGTGACCCTGATGGTGCCGACCGCGGTGACCTTCGTGCCCAGCTTCGTGCTGGTCTCCTCGCTGGGCTGGGTGGACACCTACCGGGGCCTGATCGTCCCCGGTCTGTTCAGTGGTTTCACCTGCTTCCTGTTCCGGCAGTACTTCCTGGGATTCCCGAGGGAACTGGAGGAGGCGGCGCGCGTGGACGGGCTCGGCTACTGGGGCGCGTACTGGCGTGTCGTGGTGCCGAACTCGCTGAACTTCTTCGCCGCCATGGCCACCATCACCTTCATCAGCGGCTGGAACTCCTTCCTGTGGCCGCTGGTCATCGGCCAGGACCCCAGCGCCTGGACGGTGCAGGTGGCGCTCTCCTCGTACATGACCAACCAGACCGTCAACTTCCATCTGATCTTCATGGCCACCGCCATGTCCATCCTGCCCCTGGTGTTCGTGTTCCTCTTCCTCCAGCGCTGGCTGGTGCAGGGGATCGCGCAGACCGGCATCAAGGGCTGACCGAGGAGACCGATGACCTTCCGCACCACCGACGTCAGCTATGTCGAGGACGTCTCCCCCGGCCGCGGTGCCCTGCCGCCGCGTGCCTGGTACGCCGCTTCGGACGCGCGATCACTGTCGCTGAACGGCAGTTGGCGCTTCAGGCTGTCGGCCACCGCGGACGCCGAGGACGACTCGTTCGCCGCGCGGGGCTACGACGCCGGGGACTGGGCCGAGGTGTCGGTCCCCGGCCACTGGGTCCTCCAGGGGCACGGCGCGCCGCGTTACACCAACCACCTCTACCCCTTCCCGGTGGACCCGCCGCACGTCCCGACCGAGAACCCCACCGGCGATCACCTGCGCGTCTTCGACCTGCCCGGCGACTGGCCCACGACCGGTGACGCCACCCTCCGCTTCGACGGCGTCGAGTCCTGCGCCCGGGTCTGGCTGAACGGCACCGAGCTGGGCGAGTTCAAGGGCTCCCGGCTGCCGCACGAGTTCGCGGTCGGGCGGCTGCTGCGGCCGGGCGGCAATGTGCTGGCCGTCCGGGTCCACCAGTGGTCGGCGGGCTCGTACCTGGAGGACCAGGACCAGTGGTGGCTGCCGGGCATCTTCCGTGATGTCACCCTGCTGCACCGCCCGCCGGGCGCCGTGGGCGACTTCGCCGTGCACGCCTCCTACGACCACCTCACCGGCGAGGGCACGCTCCGGGTGGACTCCGAGGTCGCCGGGCGGGTGACGGTTCCCGAGCTGGGCGTCGACGTGGCGACCGGCGAGGCGGTGACGGCCGCGGTGGAGCCCTGGACCGCGGAGACACCACGGCTGTACGACGGGGTCCTGGCGACCGGGGGCGAGCGCGTCCCGCTGCGGATCGGCTTCCGCACGGTCGCCCTCCAGGACGGCCTGATCAAGGTCAACGGCCGGGCGGTCCTGTTCAAGGGCGTCAACCGGCACGAGTGGCATCCGGAGAAGGGCCGCGCCCTGGACCCGGGGACCATGCGCGAGGACGTGCTGCTGATGAAGCGGCACAACATCAACGCGGTCCGCACCTCCCACTACCCGCCGCACCCCGCCTTCCTCGACCTCTGCGACGAGCTGGGCCTGTGGGTCATCGACGAGTGCGATCTGGAGACCCACGGCTTCACCGAACAGGACTGGCGGGACAACCCTGTCGACGACGACCGCTGGACCCCGGCCCTGCTGGACCGCGCGGCCCGGATGGTCGAGCGGGACAAGAACCACCCGTCGGTCCTGATCTGGTCGCTGGGCAACGAGGCCGGCACCGGACGGGGCCTGACCGCGATGGCCGAGTGGATCCGCGCCCGCGACCCCGGGCGCCTGGTGCACTACGAGGGCGACCGGGACTGCCGGGACACCGATGTGTACTCGCGGATGTACGCCTTCCACGACGAGGTCGAGCGGATCGGGCAAGGGCTCGACGGCGGCACCCGCAAACGGCGCGGACTGCCCTTCATCCACTGCGAGTACGGCCACGCCATGGGCAACGGGCCGGGCGGACTCGCCGAGTACCAGGCGCTGTCCGAGCGGTACGAACGGCTCCAGGGCGGTTTCGTCTGGGAGTGGATCGACCACGGCATCAGGCATCCCGGGTTCGGTTACGCCTACGGCGGCGACTTCGGGGAGGAGCTGCACGACGGCAACTTCGTCTGCGACGGGCTGCTCTTCCCGGACCGGACGCCGTCGCCGGGGCTCGTGGAGTACAAGAAGGTCATCGAGCCGGTCCGGTTCGAGGGCGACGGCGCCGACGGCACCGTACGCGTCGAAAACCGGTACGACTTCGCCGGCCTGTCGGCGCTCGCGCTGGAGTGGTCGTACCAGGTGGACGGCGAGACGGTGGAGGCCGGTGCGCTGGCGATGCCGCAGCCGGCGCCGGGTGCGTCGGCGGACGTGAAGCTGCCCGAGCCGCCCGCCGGGACCCGGGACGGCGAGGCGCAGTGGACGCTGCGGGCGGTGCTGGCCGAGGACACCGCGTGGGCCCCGAAGGGGCACGAGGTGGCGTGGACCCAACTCCCGGTCACCGGACGGGTGCGGCCGACGGTGACCGCGAGCAGCCGTCCCGTCCTCGCCGAGGGGCTGCTCCGCCTCGGTCCGGCGGTCTTCGACGCCCGCACCGGCGCGCTGCTGAGGGTCGGCGCCGTGGAGGTGAGCGCGCCCCGCCTCGACGTGTGGCGGGCGACCACGGACAACGACGACGGCGCGGAGTGGCAGACGGGCCTGCGCCACGGACCGCTGTGGCGCACGCTCGGCCTGCACCGGATGCAGCACCGGCGGGACGCGGTGGAGTGGGATGCGGAGGCGCTGACGGTACGCACCCGGGTGGCCCCGGCCGCCCGGGAGATCGGCCTGCGCACGGTCTACCGCTGGAGCGCGGACGGGGACCGGCTGCGGCTGACGGTGTCGGTGACCCCGGAGGGCGACTGGACGGTGCCGCTGCCCCGGCTCGGGGTCCGCTTCGCTCTGGCCGAGGCGGACCCGGTGAGCTGGTTCGGGGGCGGGCCGGGCGAGGCGTACCCCGACTCCAGGTCGGCGTCGCGGCTCGGCCGTTGGCGGTCCACTGTGGACGCCCTGCAGACGCCGTACGTCCGCCCGCAGGAGAACGGCGCCCGCGCCGACGTCCGCTGGGTGGAACTGGGCGGTCTGCGCGTCGAGGGCGACCCCGAGTTCTGGTTCACCGCCCGCCGCTGGACGAGCGAACACCTGGACGCGGCCCGTCACCTCACCGACCTGACGCCGGGGAAGGGGGTGTGGGTCAACCTGGACCACGCCCTGCACGGCATCGGCTCCCAGTCCTGCGGGCCGGGCCCGCTCCCCCGGTACGTCCTGCGGGCCCGGCCGGCGCGGTTCGGCTTCGTGTTCTCGGAGGCCGGCTGAAACCCCGGGTCCCCTTCAGTGGTCCGCGCAGCACGGCGTCGGATCCGGTACCTCGAAGGGGACCAGGACCCCGCCCGCCGCGGGCATCGTGGCGAGGACCAGGGTGCCCGCCTGCCACTGCGGGCGGACGTGGTCCCGGGTGACGAGGCGGGTCTCCGGCGGCGGGGGCTCCGCGCTGCCGAGGACCGTCACCGTGTCGATCGCGGAGCGGCCGAGCAGCTCCGCGACCGTCAGCGTGCCGGTGAGCGCGGTGGAGCCGGGGTACGCCACGGCCCGGCCGACCGGGTCCGGCAGTCCGGGCGTCACCGCGTACCCCTGGCCGGTGAGCGCCTCCAGGGCGGTGCGCAGGAGGGGCTCGGCCGGCAGGGCGAAGGACAGGGCGACGCGGGGCCGGTCGTCGCGCACCAGGTGCGTGCAGCCGAACGTGCCCTCGGGGAGGGCGAGTTCGGCCACCAGCTTCAGGAGCAGATGATCGGCCGCGCGCAGGTCCCGCAGCTCCGGGTCGACGGTGACGGCGTACCCCGGGGTCACGACGGCAGGACCCACACCGGGTTGGAGTAGAACCACAGGTCCACCCACGGGTCGGCGTCACCGACGACGTCGATGGCCGGGCCCGCCGGGTCGACCGCCGCGCCCATCGCGCCGACGGCGGACCGGTTGCCGTCGCTGCCGCGCAGCCGGACGTACAGCGGCCGGTCCACCCGGCCGAGCTGGTACGTCAGCCGCACCGTGCCGGACGCCTTGTCCACCTCGTACGACTTGACGACCTTGGCCGTCGGCGCCGTGAGGGTGTCCTTGTCCGCCGCCTCGCCCGTCATGTCGCCCTGGATGACGTCGACGCGCGCCAGCTTCGGCGTGAAGCCCGCCCAGTTGGGGCCGCCGGCCAGGGCGATGTCCACGCTCAGGGTGACCTGGGTGCCCTTCTTCACGTGCAGCGCGCCGCCCAGCGTGGCCCAGCGGCTGCCGCCGGAGACCCGCACGTCGAGGCCGCTGATGAGTTGGCCGTGGTCGACCCAGATCCGTCCGGCGCGGATGCCGTCCATGACGGCGGCGTAGGAGAAGCCGTCGGCGCCGACGTGGGTGCGGCTGTACTGGCCGGGCCAGTAGTCGCCCTGGGTGACGTCGATCTTGCCGGCGTAGACGGGGTCGTCGTAGCGGCCGTTGGCGGTGAAGTCGCCGCCGCCGCGCGCGGCGGTGTCGGCGTAGACCTGGTGGGAGTCGGAGTTGGCGGTGATCCACCACGGCTTGCCCTCGGCGAGGAGGCTGTCCCACAGGCCGCCGACGGTCGCGGTCATCCAGTCGAAGCCGCCCCAGGTGCGGTAGCTCTCCGGCGGGTAGCCGGCGAAGGAGTTGGCGCCGGGGTTGTTGTCGTAGATGCCGCGGGCGCGGGCCATGCCGAGCGGCGCGGGCAGTCCGGCGGCCTGGTGGCCGGGGGCGCCCTCGAAGCCGACGGCGATCTGCCGGTCCGCGCCGGTCGCGTCCCGCCAGCCGCGGATCTCGTGCGGGGAGTCGACACCGCGCCGCGCCGGGTGGTTGGCGAGCATCAGCGCGTCCTTGACCTTGCGCCGCTGCACCTGCTCCGCGAGGAAGTTCAGGCCCGCGATGGCGAGGGCCTCGTTGGCGGGCGTGGAGTCGGAGGCGCCCTTGACGCTGCCGTCGTAGTCGGTCTCGAACTGCTTGAGGACGGAGACCTCGTTCTTGCCCGGGTGGACGAAGACCGTGCCGTGCTCGGCGGCCGGGATGTTCCACTCCAGGCCCTGGAAGACGAGGGTGTCCTCGTAGGCGGACCGGGCCTGCTGGATGTCCGGGTTGACCTTCTCGACGCCGATCCTGGCGTGCGTGGCGCTGCCGTGGTCGGTGATGACGAGCCAGTCCATGCCGTGCTTGGCGCCCTGGCGGACCTGGTCGACGACGCGGTACTTGCCGTCGCTGCTGTACTGGGTGTGGATGTGGTGGTCACCGGCCAGCCACAGGAAGCCGTTGGTGCGGCGCCCCGCCGGGGCGGCGGCCGCGGCGGGGGTCGCCTGGGCGGCGAGGACGCTGCCGGCGGCCAGGCCCGCGCCGAGCAGGCCGGCGCGGCGCAGCAGCGAGCGGCGCGACTGCTGCTCGGGGGTGAGGGCCTCGTCGGGGACGTTGACGTCGAAGGCGGCGGGCAGCGCCGTGACCTCCGCGTGGTCGTGGTCGTGTCCGTGGTGATGGTGGTGGTGATGCCCGTGTCCCATGACGCCCTCCCGGTTGCCGCCGACTGTCCGCGGCTGCCTTCCGCGGCGCGACCACGCCGCCTGTGGAGGATCGAGCCGAAACATGAACGTTGAACAAGCAACGCGTTGCCGTCGCATGCCCCGCACACGGCGGATCGCCACGCCTTTCACAGTTTTCCCAACGGGCCTTGCACGTCAGGGCAGTTGACGCCGAACCTGAACTGCGTTCAGGTTCCCCCGCAGCCGCCCGCTCCCCCACCCGACGGAGACACCCCCACCATGAGACGAGTCCTCGGCACCCTCGCGGCCGCCGCGCTGGCCCTCACCGGCCTCACCGCCACCGGCGCGGGCCCCGCGACGGCCGCCGCCTCCGGCTCCTTCGACGTGCTGACCTACAACATCGCCGGCCTCCCCCTCGGCCTCGGCGACAGCGACCCGGCGACGAACACCCCGCTCATCGGCCGGCGCCTCGGCCCGTACGACATCGTCCATGTCCAGGAGGACTTCAACTACCACGCCTCCCTGTACGCCCACGACACCCACCCCCACCGCACCGCGACCAGCGGCGGGGCGGGGCTCGGCGACGGCCTGAACACCCTGTCCCACTTCGCCTTCGAGGACTTCGAGCGGGTCGACTGGAACGACTGCACGGGCACGGACTGCCTGACCCCGAAGGGGTTCACGCTGGCCCGGGTCCGGCTCGCGGAGGGCGCCTTCGTGGACCTCTACAACGTCCACACCAACGCCGATGTCACCGACGCCGCCCTCGCCGCCCGCCGCGCCAACATCGAGCAGCTGTCGGACTTCATCCAGGCCCACTCCGCGGGCAACGCCGTGATCGTCATGGGCGACACCAACACGCGCTACACGCGCGCGGGCGACAACATCCGCACGCTGCTGTCGGAGAACGGCCTGAAGGACCCGTGGGTCGACCTGGTCCGGGGCGGCACCGCGCCCGCGCCGGGCGGCGACGCCCTGGTCTGCGACGCGGCGGCGCCGACGGACGACTGCGAGGTGGTCGACAAGGTCCTCTACCGGGGCAGCGCCCTCGTGTCCCTGAACGCCACCCGCTATCACAACGAGTGGGCGTCCTTCCTCCGCGACGACGGCGCACACCTCTCCGACCACTTCCCGCACAGCGTCGGCTTCTCCTACTCCCTCAGCCCGTCCCTGAGGGCGAGCGACTTCTTCGGCGGCCCGCACGGCACGGCGTTCACCGACGCCGACGATCTGCCGGGCACCGTCTCCCCCCGTACCCTCACCCTGCGCGGCGGCTCCCGGCTGGACGCCGTGGCGCTCACCCACGACGGCGGTACGGCCCTGGCCCACGGCGGCACGGGCGGCACCGCGGCCTCCCTGACCCTGGGCTCCGGCGAGCACCTCATCTCGGTGAGGCTGACACGGGGTCAGAAGGACGGGCGGAGCAGGATCTTCTCGGCGGCCTTCACCACGGACCGGGGCCGGACCCTGTCGGCCGGTACGGCGACGTCCGACGCGACGACCTTCACCGCACCTCCGGGGTGGCAGATCGTGGGCTTCACGGGACGGTCGGGCCAGGAGATCGACAAGCTGGGCGTGCTCTACGCGCCGATCGGCTGAGCGGGCGGGCCGAGGCCGGCCGCTGCCTGGGACGACTAGGCTGCTCCCCAGGCGCACTGGGTCCGGAGGGCGGTGTCATGGCGCGTGCGGGACTGACCGCCGAGCGGCTCACGGCGGCGGCGGCCGAGCTGGCCGACGAGGTCGGTTTGGAGAAGGTGTCCCTCTCCGCGCTGGCCCGCCACTTCGGCGTGCGGGACGCCAGCCTGTATTCGCACGTCAAGAGCCTGAAGGACCTCAGGGCGCGGATCGCGCTGCTGGCGGGCGGCGAGATGATCGACCGGATCGCCCTGGCGGTCGCCGGCCGGGCGGGCAAGGACGCCCTCGCCGCCTTCGCGGACGCCTACCGGGCGTACGCCCTGGAACACCCCGGCCGCTACGCGGCGACCCAGCTCCCGGTGGACCGGGCCCTGCTGACGGACTCCCCCGCCCTGCGCCGCACCGCCGACATCACCTACGGCATGCTGCGCGGGTACGGCCTGGAGGAACCCGACCTGACGGACGCGGTGCGCCTGCTGCGCAGCACCTTCCACGGCTACTGCGCCCTGGAGTCGGCGGGCGCCTTCGGCGCGCCCAGGGACGTCCGCCGCTCGTGGGAGCGGGCGGTGGAGGCGCTTCACGTGGCGCTGGAGCACTGGCCGCGCGAACCGGAGTCCGGCGCCTGAGCTGCCCGTTGCACCTCGTCGTACGTCGGCGTGGTCCCGCCGGGGGTCCGCCCGGCCCGGATGTCGGCGACCGTCTCCAGGGCCGCGCCCAGCGCCCGCCGGTACAGCAGCGACCCGAGACTGACACGGCGCACGCCGAGGTCGGCGAGGTGCGGGACGGCCGGTCCGGCGGGCGACCAGAGGATGTTGAGCGGGGTGTCGAGGTGCCGGACCAGGGCGCCGATCCGCGCGGGGTCGGTCAGGCCCGGGACGAACACCCCGTCGGCGCCCGCCTGCTGGTAGATGTCGAGCCGGCGCAGCGTCTCCCGCTCGTCCCCCTCCCCCAGCCAGTACGTGTCGGTGCGCGCGTTGACGAAGAGGTGCGGCACGGCCCGCTTGACGGCGGCGATCTTCGCGGCGTGCAGGTCCACGGACCCCAGTCCGTCCTCCAGGTTGACGCCGACGGCGCCGACGGCGGCCAGGTGCCGGGCGAACTCCCCCACCGCGTCCGGGTCCTGGCTGAACCCGCCCTCGGCGTCGACGGAGAGCAGGAACGGCCCGCTGCCGAGCGTGAGGGCGAGCCGTAGCGTGTCGTCCCGGGTCACCGAGGCGCCGTCCGGCAGTCCCGCCGCCGCGGCGACGGCGAGGCTGCTGGTGCCGACGGCCCGGAAGCCCTCGCCGGCCAGGGCCCGGGCGGAGGCGTGGTCCCAGGCGTTGGGCAGGAGGAGGGGTTCGCCGGTGTGGTGGAGGCGGGCAAAGGCGGTCATGCGGCCATGGTGGGCCCCGGTCCGTTCGGTCCCCGCCGAACGATGGACACGTCCACCGACCCGTCCTCCACCCGCACCCGGGCCTCCGCACCCTCCGCCCACGCCACGACGACCTCCCCGGGGCCCTCCCCGGCGCGCTCCGCTCTCAGCGCGGCCGTCCCAGCCAGCTCGGCCGGATCCGGTTCCCCGGTGAGACGGGCGAGGGCGGCGAAGAGCGTGGGCCTGTCCCCCGTGGCCCCCTTGAGGTCCTCGTCCAGGGCGAGGGCCGGTGCCAGTTCCGCCCGGACGCCGTCTGCCTGGGGCCAGCCCGTCACCCGTACCGGCGTCCCCGGCTCCGCCCCCGCGACCAGGTGGATCCGCACCTCCACGGCGCCGTGCACGAGCACCACGCTCGTCACCCGGACGCCCGGGGAGACGGTGTGGCGGGAGGCCGCCCAGCCGTCGCCCACTCCCAGCGGCTCGATGTCCGTGCGGCTCGGGTCGTCGCCCACGAACACGGTGTTGTCGTACGACGGTGCCGGCCGCGTCGACGTCGAGTAGGCGAGCCGCGTGTAGTACGGGTCGTAACGGACCTCCTCGCTGCCGTGGTTGTGCAGGCGGACCAGGCCGTCCGAGACGGTGGAGTGGAGCAGCCAGTTGGGCGGGGTCACCGGGTACGCCGCGTCGGAGCGTTCCGCGGGGCCCGGTTCCTCCGGCGCCGTCCACACCTCGTGCTCCGGTGGCAGCAGCAGTCCCAGGAAGCCCTTGCTCGCCCAGTACGGGGAGGCCGGGCCCGAGTAGTCCTGGAGGAGGGCGGGTTCGGGGCCGTGCCAGCCCAGGGTCAGCAGGCCCCGTTCGTCGACCGCGCCCCGTTCCAGGAAGTAGCGCAGGGCGCCCGAGGCGAGGCGCCGGGTCTCGCCCGGCGGCAGGGGGGTGTGGCCCGTCAGGGCGCCCAGCCACAGGGGGGCCGTCGTCGCGAAGCGGTACGTCAGGGAGCGGCCCTGGTGCAGGGGGGCGCCGTCGGCGGCGAACAGGTGGGCGTAGTCCTGGAGATGGCGGGAGAGTCTGCCGCCGTACCGGGCCAGCAGCTCCGGGTCGTCCGCCAGCCAGGCGTGCAGCACCGGGTAGAGGTGCATCGCCCAGCCGTTGTAGTAGTCGAACTTGCGGCCGTCGCCGTCGGTGTACCAGCCGTCGCCCACGTACCACTGCTCGACGCGTTCCAGGCCCCGGTCGACCGCCTTGCGGGACGCCTCCGGCTCATGGCCGATCGAGCCCAGGAAGCCGCCGACGGTGACCGGGAACAACTCCCAGTTGCACGGCCAGGGTTCGGCGGTGAGGGCGTCGCCCAGCCAGACCGCCGCCCGCTGTCGCACGGTGTCGTCCAGGCGGTCCCACAGCAGCGGGCGGGTCAGCCGCAGGGCCAGCGCGATGGAGGCCGCCTCCACCAGGGGCTGGCTGCGGTGCCCGACGCGGGGCCACACCCCGGCGACGCCCGCGGCCAGTCCTTCGGCGTACCGTCCGAGTGCGGTCTCGTCCCGGCGGAAGGCCGCCAGCAGCAGCGTACGGGCGTAGCCCTCCAGGCCGTCGGAGAGGCGGCCGGAGGCGCTCACCCGGTCGCCGGGGAAGTGGTAGAGGGCGCGGTCGGCGGTGGCGTACGGCTCCACCGCGGTGAGCAGGGCGTCGGCGGCCGCCTCCCAGTGGGCGCGGGTCCAGCCGGTGCGGGGGCTGAGGGTGCGGTCGTCGGGAGGCAGCTGCATCGGTTCTCCAGATGGCTCGGGACACAGACCTGGGGCGCCCCGGTTCCGGTCGAGGCGCCCCAGGGGTTCATCCCACCCTCACCAGGCCCTCGGGCACCAGCCCCTGGACGAGGAGTTCGTCGCGGACCAGCTCCGCGTACGCGGTGGCTCCCCGCACCGAGGTGTGGGTGTTGTCCCGTTTCTCGTTGTACAGGTAGAGGGACTTGGAGCCCTCCACGCCGAGCGACTCGACCAGCGCCTTCGTCCTCGCCGTCAGGTCGATCAGCGGCACGCCCCCGGCCGCGGCGACCGAACGGACGACCGCCGGATGGTCCACGCCCAGGCCGTTCACCAGCAGCGCCGTGCCGTTGTCGAGCGTGCCGTCGGCGTTGAACCAGCGCCGCACGACCGGGGTGACGAGCACGGGTTCGCCGCCCCGCTCGCGCACGCCCGCCACCAGGGCCTCCAGGTTGGCGCGGTAGGTGGCCTCGTCGGTGGTCTTGTCGTTGTGCGCGAGCTGGACGAGGACGAGGTCGCCGGGGTGGATCCGCGGCTGGACGGTGGCCCACAGCAGCGGGTTCCCGAGATAGGTGACCGTACTCTCCCCGGAATCGGCGTGGTTGGCGACCGACAGGCCCTTGCGGAGGTACTGCGGGAGCTGTTGGCCCCAGCCGTGGTAGGGGTCGCCGGGCTGGTCGCAGACCGTGGAGTCGCCGATGAGGAGGATCTGGCGGGCGTGCCGGGCGGGGGTGACCCGGATGCCGGCCAGGGCGGGCGCCGAGCCGCCGAGGGCCAGGTCGAGCCCCGCGGTTCCGGCGGGGCCGGTGGGCTCGCCCTCGGGGGTGCGGACGTTCACGGTGAAGCTGCGGGCGACGCGCTCACCGGCGCCCGCCGCCGTCTCGGGGAGCAGGGCGCGCCGGGTCTCGCCGGTGATGGCCGTACTCGACTCCGTGTCGCCGCCCAGCAGCACCTTCACGTCGTACGTCCCGGGCGGGAGGTCGAAGTGGCAGGCGGTGGCGGTGCAGTTCGCCAGGCCCGGCGCCGGTTCACCGGCGTGTGCGGGGACCGCGCCGAGCGCTGCGCTCAGTGCCACGGCCGCCGACAGGGTGACGCTGAGGCGTCTCAACTCGCGCGGGTCCACTGCTGGTTCGTCCCTCCGTTGCAGGTGTACGTGATGATCGCGGCGGAGTTGGCGGTGGACGCGCCGTTGACGTCCAGGCACTCGCCGGTGGCGCGGGAGACGACGGTGACGTGGGAGCCGGTGGTGGTCAGCGACCACTGCTGGTTCACCGCCGAGGCGGCGCAGTTCTCCTGCGTCACCGTGTTCGCGTTCTCCTGGACGCACAGGGAGCTGTGCCGGGCCATCAGCTGGTAGTGGCCGCCGCCGACCGGCTTGAACCAGTAGCGCTGGTTGCCGCCGCCGTTGCAGTCGTACTGCTTGAGCTGGGCGCCCTGCCACTGCGACTGGCTGGTCACGTCGGCGCACCGGCCGGAGTGCCGGGCGGTCAGCGAGTGGTACGTGGCGCTGGTGCCGGTGAGCGAGCCGGTGGCCGTGTCGACCGTGACCTCCGGGGTCCAGGCCATCGCCAGGGTGGTCGCGTTCGGGAAGGTCAGCGGCAGCCACACGTACCGGGAGTCGTTGACGGTCCCGCCGAAGGAGTTGCCCCAGCGGTCGCCGAGGTAGAGGTAGGAGGTGCCCGAAGTCCCCTGCACGGGAAGGACGTACGCGGTCTGCGAGCCGTAGGCCGTGGCGTCGCCGGCGTTCCTCATGGCGGTCCACGGTCCGGACAGCGAGGTCGCGGTGGCGTACTGCTGCTGGTTGGGGTTCCAGCCGGTGGCGCCCGAGGTCAGCATGAAGTACACGCCGTTGCGCTTGAACAGCGCCGGGGCCTCGCGATGGCCGCCGTGCCAGGGGTCGGCGACCAGGGCGGCGACGGAGGTGTAGTCGGCGGTCAGCCGGTAGATGTGCAGGTCGTAGTTGTCCCGTGCGGCCGAGACCATGTAGCCCGTGCCGTCGGTGTCGACGAAGACGGTGATGTCCCGGGACATGTGCCGGTCGAGCGGGCGGAAGCTGCCCCGCCAGGTGTAGTCGCCGTCCACGGTGTCGGAGACGGCGACGGCCGCGCGCGCCTCGCTGTAGTCGGTGCCGTTCTCCTTGTGCATCCACATCACGAACCTGCCGGTGGCCGCGTTGTACATGACCTTGGGCCGCTCGATGTTGGCGGTGGCCAGCTCCGGGTCGGTGGCCTCGGTCAGGACGTGGTTGCGGAACTCCCAGTTCTTCAGGTCCGTGGAGCGGTAGGCGGAGACGTACCGGAAGGTGTTGTCGGCGTTGCGGTTCTCGCCGAACCAGTAGTAGTACGCGCCGACCTTGATGACGCCGCCGCCGTGCGCGTGCACCGGGTTGCCCGATGTGTCGGTGAACCGGGTGCCGTTGGTGACGGTCTGCGGTGCCGCCCGGGCGGGACCGGCGGTGGCCAGGGTTCCGGCGAGCGCCAGACAGAGGGCGAGCAGGGTGGCGTACGCACGTCTCATCTCACGCACTCTCCTCGGATCGGTTCGGCATTGCGAACAACATCTGGCATGGCGAACGCCGAAAAGGTATGGGGGTGTTACGGCAAGGTCAACGGGTCCGACGGGACGACCTGAATGCCGTTGCCACTGAAATCAACAAGTGATGAAATAAATGTCATGGCGGATCAGGGCGTCCCCGTGGACGACGAGGTAGAGGTGTTGATCGTCGGCGGAGGGCCCGTCGGGCTCACCGCCCGGGCCCTGTGGGAGCGTTGGGGCGTGCGGGTCCTGCTGGTCGAGAGGCACCGGAAGTTGTCGCCCTTTCCGCGGTCCCGGCTGGTCAATGTGCGGTCGATGGAGATCTTCCGGCTGCTCGGGATCGACGAGAAGGTCACGGCGGCCGCGTTCGGGCCGCAGTTCGGCCGGATCCGCTTCCGGGAGACCCTGGCCGCCCCCGACTTCGCCTCCGCGGCGCTGGTCGGGATCGAGGCGCCGGTGGCCGAGAGCCCGGCGCTCGGGGTGATGACCTCGCAGGACCGGCTCGAACCGCATCTGCTGGCCGCGGCGTCCGCACCGGCGCGGTTCGGGGTCGAACTCACCGGCCTGACCGAGGAGGAGGACGGGGTGGTGGCCGACCTCGTCGACCACGAGGGCGGCGCGCACACGCGTGTCCGGGCCCGCTACGTGCTCGCCGCCGACGGCGCGAACTCCACCGTCCGGGAGCTTCTCGGCATCGGCACCGCGGGCCCCGGGGCGATCGCCGACATCACCACCGTGGTCTTCGACGCCGACCTGGACCGCTGGTGCGCGCGGCACCCCGCCGGGCTCTATGTGGCCCCGCACGGCTCGATCGTCCCGCTCTACCCCGAAGGCGGCTGGGCCTGGATGGGCGCCACCCCCGAGGACCCCGGGCACACCGACTGGGCCGGGCTCGTCACGCACACGCTCGGCACCGGAGCCGACGTGCGGGTGGACGTGCTGCGGGTGCAGCACTGGGTGATGAACGCGTTCGTCGCCGAGCGCTTTTGCCACGGCCGCGTCCTGCTCGCCGGTGACGCCTGCCACGCGGTGCCCGTGGTGGGCGGCCTGGGCATGAACGCCGGGATCGCCGATGTGCACAACCTGTGCTGGAAGGTGGCCGGCGTGCTGCGCGGGTGGGCCGGGCCGGGCCTGCTGGACAGCTACGAGCGCGAACGGGTCCCCGTCGCCCACCGGACGCTCGCCCAGGCGGTGGCCAACGCCCAGTTGCTGTTCCAGGTGCAGGCCCGGCGCCAGGAACAGTCGGCGAGCGGGGCCGCGCCCTCGGAACAGATCGAACTGCCGTGGTCGGAGCGGTACTTCGCGCAGCTCGGGCTGGTGCTCGGCGTCGCCTACGACTCCGGCGCCGTGCTCCCGGACGGCAGCGCTCCGCCCGAGCCGGACGACGAGGGCACGGAGTACGTCCCCACCACGCGCCCCGGCCACCGCATGCCGCACCTCTGGCTGGCACCGGAGCGCTCCACGCTCGACACCTTCGGCGAGTGGTTCACCCTGCTCACCCCCGACCCCGCCGCCTGGGCAGGGCAGCTCGCCCCGCCCTGGCCGCTGCGCGTCGAGCGGCTGCCCGCGGGCCTGGGAGACCTCGGCCCGCACGGGGCGCTGCTGGTACGCCCGGACGGCCATGTCGGCGCCCGCTGGCCCGTGGGCCCGCCCGGCGACCGGGCCCTGCGCGAGGCGCTGACGGCGATCACCGGGACGGCCTGATCCCACAGCACGGACGCTGCGCCCACGCACCGGACATGACCGGCCGCTCGACCGCTGTTCGACTAGCGTCAGGACATGACCAGCGCCACCCCCCTCGTCCAGGCCCTCGCCGCCGGTCCCGTCGTCCTCGACGGCGGGATGTCCAACCAGCTGGAGGCCGCCGGGCACGACCTGAGCGACGAGCTGTGGTCGGCGCGGCTGCTCGCGGAGCGGCCCGAGGCCATCACCGAGGCGCACCTCGCCTACTTCGAGGCCGGCGCCGACGTGGCGATCACCGCGAGCTACCAGGCCACCTTCGAGGGGTTCGCGGGCCGCGGGATCGGACCGGAGCGGGCGGCCGGACTCCTCTCGCTGAGCGTGGAACTGGCCCGTGCGGCGGCCCGCCGGGCGCAGGCGGAGCGGCCCCTGTGGGTGGCGGCGTCCGTCGGCCCGTACGGCGCGATGCTCGCCGACGGCTCGGAGTACCGGGGCCGCTACGGCCTGAGCGTCGACGCGCTCGAACGCTTCCACCGCCCTCGTCTGGAGGTCCTGGCCGCCGCCGGTCCCGATGTGCTGGCCCTGGAGACGGTCCCGGACGCCGACGAGGCGCGGGCGCTGCTGCGGGCGGTACGCGGACTCGGGGTCCCGGTCTGGCTGTCGTACTCCGTGGCCGGTGACCGCACCCGCGCGGGCCAGCCGCTGCGGGACGCCTTCGCGCTCGCCGCCGACGCGGACGAGGTGATCGCGGTCGGCGTGAACTGCTGCGCGCCGCAGGACGTGGACGCGGCGATCGCGACGGCGGCCCGGACCACCGGCAAGCCGGTGGTGGTCTACCCGAACAGCGGCGAGTCCTGGAACCCCCACGCCCGCGCCTGGCAGGGCCGCCCCACCTTCACCCCGCCCCAGGTCCGCACCTGGCGCGACAGGGGCGCCCGCCTGATCGGGGGCTGCTGCAGAGTGGGCCCGAAGACGATCACGGAGATCGCGGGGGCGGTACGGACCTAGGAAACACCCTCTCGCCCCGGGCAAACGGGCTCGTGCCACATCGCCGAAGGTCCAGACCTGACGCGCCACGGACGCACGGCCGACGCCGGACTCGCGCCGCACCGCCGGAGCACCTGACACACCCCGGGCGCTCGCCCGACCGGAAGACCCTCCCGGCCGGGCCCCAGGTCACAGGGACCGCCAAGGCGCCGCCGAACCCGCCCCGCCCGTCGGCCGACCCCACCGGCTCAAGTCCACCCCCGACACACCCCGAGCGCACGCCCGACCGGAAGACCCTCCCCGCCGGGCCCCAGGTCACAGGGACCGCGAAGGCGTCGCCGGCCCCGCCCATCGGCCCGACCCCACCGGCCGGTCCACACCCAACGCGCCACCGCCGCACGGCCGACGCCGGGCTCGCCCCGACAACCAAGCCCGCGCCGCACCGGCTCAGGTCCACACCCGGCGCGTGCCGGATCGGCGGAGGTGATCGCCGGGTGGCGCGGGGGCGGGAAACGTCCGCCTCGGTCCGACGGCCGGCCCTTTGCCCGTACCCCCCGGCAGGGGTCAGTGGCGGCGTACCGCGCCGGGGAGGCGGAGGCGGCGTACTACCGACCGGAGTTCCGGGCCGCGCGGGGGTGGGCCGGCCGGTGGGGGTGCCTCCGGGGTGGGATCGGCGGCCCACAGGGCCAGTTCGCGGTCCCGGGGGCCGTACGCGGTGTGCGGTGCGCCGGCGCCGAAGATCCGCACCGGGTGGGTGTCGTCCCAGTGCTGCCAGCCGGGGTCGCCGTGCTCGGCGAACCGGACCCAGGCGCCGTGCATGGCCTCGGAGAGTTCGGGCGGGGTGTCCGCACCCGCCAGTTTCGCGGACTCGGGGGCGTCGCCGGTGCCGAAGACGAAGCCGAGTTCCAGGGAGTGGCAGGCGCCGAGGCCGGGCCGGTTGGACGGCCAGGCGAACTCGTACACGTACGAGGTGTCCGGGCGGGAGTCGGCCAGGCGGTGCAGTGGGTTCCGCAGCAGGCGGTCGGTGACCATCTGGCCGACGATCTCGGCGGTGCGGGCCCCGGGGTGCAGGGTGCGGTAGCCGCGGGGCACCTCGGGACCGCAGCGGCAGCGGGCCATGGCTCCGGCCAGCGCGAGCGGCCCGAGCCGGTCGACGCGCTCCAGCAGACCGCCGGGCACCAGCCACAGCCGGTACTCCTCGCCGGTCCAGCCCGTCAGCAGTTCCACGCCCCGCGCCGCCGCGCCGTCGACGAGCGCCTCCAGGGGATCGCGCGGCACGAGATCGCCGTCGACGACGATCCCGAAGGCGGGCCCGCCGAGCACCGGGCTGCTGAGCCGGCCGGCCTCGGCCTGGGTGCGCAGCAGCAGTTCCCGGTCGACCTCGGCGAAGGCGGCTGCCGTGGCGGGTACCTTCAGCCGGGTGGCCATCCGGCGCACCATCTTGCGTACCTTGTCCCGCTCGGACGCCTCGGGCGGCCCGCTCTGCAGAATCGCCCGCCGCACCAGGCCCTGGGTCCCCGGCGCGGCCAGCAGTGCCCCCACACTGATCGCTCCGGCGGACTGCCCGGCCAGGGTGATCCGGCCGGGGTCGCCCCCGAAGGCCCCGATCGAGGCGTGCACCCACTCCAGTGCGGCGAGCTGGTCCCGCAGCCCGGCGTTGGCGGGGGCGTCCGGGAAGAGGCCGTAACCCTCCACGCCGAGCCGGTAGTTGACGGAGACGAACACGATGCCGTCCCGGGCGAAGTGCCGTCCGTCGTAGACGGGCACGGCCGAGGAACCGCGGGTCAGCGCGCCCCCGTGCAGCCACACCATGACCGGCAGTCGCGCCCCGGGGCTGGGATCGGGCGTCCACACATTGAGGTTCAGACAGTCGTCCCCGACCACCACCGGGTCGGCCAGATACTCCGCGAAGGCCGGGGAGTACGGCGGTTTCGGCGCCGTCGGCCCGAACGTGCCCGCGTCACGGACACCGTCCCAGCGCTCCGGCGGCAACGGCGGCCGGAACCGGCGGGGGCCGAAGGGCGGCGCCGCGTACGGAATGCCGCGGAACACGGCGACCGTCCGCTCGTATCTGCCGCGCACGGCTCCGTAGGGGGTGCTGACCACGGGGTCGGTCCGGTCCGCCGTCATCCGCCCACCAGCCCTTCGCCACGATCCGCACCGGTCCCATCAGAGCACCACAGCGCCCCGATGTATTCCGGTGGATCGCCCGGGCACGGCTGGTCGGCGCCCCACGAGGCGGACGCATGGCGGCCGGTCACCGGTACGCCGGTGGTCTCGTTGACCGCCCTTCGCGCCGGATCTACCGTAGAAGGCGCTTTCTGCGACTGTGTCCGTCAGCCCATCCAGGAGAGCCATGCCCGACCGCCCCGCGCAGCCACCCAGGGCCGTGTTCGCGATGGACCCCGTCCACCTCCCCCGGCTCTTCCCCCCGCCCCTCATGGCACGGCTGGGGCAGACCTGCGCGATCGAACCCGCCCTGGTCGTCCGGGACTTCAGCGCCCCGTCGGCCGCCGCGGCCCTGGCGGAGGCGGACGTCCTGATCACCGGCTGGGGCTGCCCCCCGCTGGACGCGGCCCTCCTCACGGCCGCCCCCCGCCTCCGCGCGGTCCTGCACGCCGCGGGCTCGGTCCGCGACCTGATCGGCGAGGACGTCTGGCGCCACGGCGTCACCGTGTCCAGCGCGGCGGCGGCGAACGCCGTTCCGGTCGCCGAGTACACCCTGGCCATGATCCTGCTGGCGGGGAAGGACGCCTTCGCCCACCGCGACCGCTACCGCACAACCCACATCCCGCCGGCCTCCGCGGACACCGCGAGCACCGGCAACCTGGGCCGCCGCCTCGGCGTCATCGGCGCCTCCCGGGTGGGCAGACGCCTGCTGGAGCTCCTGCGCCCGTTCGACTTCGACGTCCTCCTGCACGACCCGTACGCGACCCCCGCGGAGGCGGCGGCCCTGGGAGCCGAACTCCTGCCGCTGGACACCCTCCTGCGCCGCAGCGACATCGTCACGCTGCACGCCCCCGACCTCCCCGGGACGCACCGCATGCTGGACGCCGCCCGCCTGTCGCTGCTCCGGGACGGCGCGGTCCTGATCAACACCTCCCGGGGCGCCCTGATCGACCCGGACGCCCTGACCGGCGAGCTGGTCTCGGGGCGCCTCACCGCGATCCTCGACGTGACCGAACCCGAGCCCCTGCCCGCCGGCTCCCCGCTGTACCGGCTCCCCAACGTCGTCCTCACCCCCCACATCGCGGGCTCCCTCGGCAACGAGCTGGAGCGCCTGGGCCGCACAGTCGTGGCGGAACTGGAACGCCTGGCGGCCGGCCACGCCCTCGCTCACGAGGTACGCCGGGCGGACCTGACCCGGGTGGCGTGACCCACGGCACCCTCCCGGCCGGACGGCTCCGGCAGCGGCGGCTCTTCCGCAGATCCTGCGGCGAACCTAGGGTAGGAAGCGCTTACTATCGCGCTGGGCGAGACGTCCGACGGCCCTCGGGCGGGCCGGAGAGGTGGTTCCCGATGGTCCGTACGGGGAGTGCGCACATGGCGGCCGGGCCGACCCTGGCCGTGGTCGCCCGTGAGGCGGGGGTCTCCGTGCCCACCGCCTCCAAGGTGGTCAACGGCCGCGAGGACGTCGCGCCCGAGACCCGGCGCCGGGTCACCGAGGCGCTGGACCGGCTCGGCTATGTCCGCAGACCCCGCTTCGACGGGGTCAGGACACCCGGGTTCGTCGACCTGGTGGTGAACACCCTGGACACCTCCTGGTCCGGCGCCGTCCTGCACGGGGTGGAGGCGGCCGCGCACGACGCCGGCCTGGAGGTGGTCGTCTCGGCCGGGACGCCCCGGACCACGTCCGGCCGTCCGGAGCGCGGCTGGCTGGACAAGCTCACCGCGCGCGGCTCCTCCGGGGTGCTGTTCAACCTGGCCGAGCCGACCGACGCCCAATACGCCTGGCTCGAACAGCACCGCATCCCGTTCGTGATGATCGACCCGGTCGCCGAACCCCCGCCGGGCGTGGTGTCGGTGGGCGCGGCGAACTGGCAGGGCGGGGTGACGGCGACCGAGCATCTGCTGGCGCTCGGGCACCAGCGGATCGCCGTGGTCGCCGGGGACCGGCGGACCATGGCGGACAGCGCCCGGGTGGCCGGCTACCGCTCGGCGCTCGCCTCGGCGGGCGTGCGCCACCGGCCCGAGTACGTCCGGTACACGGGCTCCGACGAGAGCCTCGCCGGCCGCCGGACCCGGGAGCTGCTGGCTCTGCCCGAGCCGCCGACAGCCCTGTTCGTCACCTCGGACCGGATGGCGCACGGCGTCTACGCGGCTCTCGCCGCAAGGGAGTTGCGCGTCCCGGACGACATCAGCGTGGTCGGCTTCGACGATCTGCCGCAGTCCCGCTGGATCACCCCGGCGCTCACCACGGTCCGGCAGCCGCTGTCCGAGATGGCGGCGACGGCCCTGCGGCTGCTGGTGCGGATGATGGCCGGTGACCGGCCCGAGAGCACCCGTACCGAACTGTCGACCCGGCTGGTGGAGCGGGCGAGCACGGCCGCGCCGAGTTTGGCATGTCCCGCTGGTCGTTCATAGGTTGACCCGATGGGTCTCATCGACAGGCTGACCGGCACCCGCTACCCCGCGGACGGGGTCGTGCCGCTGTCGGCGTCGGACGTCCGGGCCGCGCTGCTGGCGCTCAACGGCCCGGACGCGCCGTACCGCATCCGCACCGCGCTGACCGCGGAGAAGGCCGACCTGGTGGCGGAGTGGCGGATCCCGCCGTCGGCCTCACGCCGGCTGGAGCGGACCGTGAAGACACGGATGCTGCTGGTCCCCGGGCGGCGCGAAGTGCGCAGCGTCGACGAGCAGTGGGAGGTCAAGCGGACCGGGAATCCGCCGCGTTGGGTGGTGGCGCGCCGGCACTCCGTGGGGCAGGTGAACTGGACCGAGCGGCAGTGGACGTACGAGCGGGGCGCCGACGGGCGGCGGCAGAAGGTCGAGACGTTCCGCTTCGACTCCCGGCAGGTCAAGGACCCTTTGCGGGCGGCGGCCCTGGCCGCGGGGTGGACCTGGCGCGGGATGATGTTCAGCCTCGCGCCGCCCAGGTGATCCCGCCGCGCAGGTGGGCGCGGAAGTGCGGGTCGTCGTAGGCCTCGGCCGCATGCCCGAGGGCGGTGTAGAAGACGCGTCCGGCGCCCTGTTCGCGGCACCAGGCGAGGGGGTGGTCGGCGCCCATGCCGCCGCCCTCGTACGACGTCTCGTCGGCGGAGAGCAACACCCGCGCCGACGCACGGGGGTTGGTGTCGAAGTCGTACCACTCGTCGGTGAAGTCCCAGACGGGCGGCAGCTGGCGGGTCGCGGGATGGCCGGGGTCCTCGACCAGGGCGCGGCCGGGCTGGAAGTCCGGGTGGCGGGTGAAGCGGGCGCCCAGCAGTTCGCCGTAGTAGGGCCACGTGTACTCGGTGCAGGCCGCCGCGTGCACCCCGGCGAACCCGCCGCCCGCCTCGATGTATCCGGCCAGCCGCTCCCGCCCGGCCGGGGTCAGCACCTCGCCGCTGGTGGAGAGGAAGACGACGGCGGCGTACGGCTCCAGGGGTGCGGTGAGCGCGGCCGGGTCCTCGCTGTGGTCGACCTCGAAGTCCCCGAGGGTGCGCAGCGCGGCGACGGCGGCCGGGATGGAGTCGTGCCGGTAGTCGGTGGTGCGGGTGAAGACGAGGAGTCGCGGGCCCATGGCCGACGAGCGTACGGCCTGCGCCCCAACCGCCGCGGTGGTTGGGTCGTTTCGGCCTCGCCTCCGCCTCGTGTTCATCACAATGCGGGCATGAACGATGACTGGCGGCAACGGATCGACGCGCTCCAGGAGGAGCTGATCCGCCGTGACGACCCCACCGCCTGGGTGCGGGAGGCCGACGCGGTGGACGCCTCGCTGCGCTATCCCCATCTCGTGCTGCGGGGGCCGGTGTTCGGGGTCGCCGTCCTCGATCCGGCGGCGGGGCCGTGGTGGCGGCTGCTGAAGCCGGTGGTGGACCCCATGCCGCAGGTTGCCCGGGACGGGCTCAACTCCCATCTGTGGTTCACGGCGAAGGACGGCACCGACGATCCGGCCGTACGGCGTAAACTGCTCGCCGCGGTGGCGCTGCTGGACCAGCGGCCGGTGAATGAGGTCGAGGCGTGCGGGGTGCGGTACCGGGTGGTGCGCGCCGACGAGTTCTCGCGCGGCGACGGCGAGCTGCCGGAGCCGCCCCGGCCGACGGATCCGCAGCCCGCCGAGCCCGACTGGGCGCGGCCCCGCACGCCCCCGCCGGGACCGGACGCCGGCTTCGCCCTCGACCCCGCCCACGACGACGGCCCGATGGCCGCGGCGACCCGGCTGGGGCTGCGGGACTTCGCGTACCGCCGCACCGCGGTCCCGGCCGCGGTGTGCGCCGACTCCGAGCGGGCGGTCGGCTCCCATCCGGAGGTCGTGCTGCTGCCGACCTGCTTCGGCGTGGTCGAGCACGGCAGCCTCGGCTGGCAGCCGTCCGGCGGCCTCACGGCGACCGCGCACGACGCCCGGCGCCGGCTGTACGACGGAATGGCGGAGGTCTGGGCCGCGCTGCACCGGTACGACGACGCCACGCGAGCCGTGTACGCCAGGGCCGCCGAGGAGTTCCGGGCGCTCGGCCGCGCCGACGCGTGCACGGTGGCCGGGCGCCGCTTCCGGATCTGCCGGGTCGACCGCATGCTCCGCATGGGCCCCGACGGCCCCGAACCGCCGCGCCCCTCGGACCACGACGAGTACGGTCCCATGCGCATCCACCCGGCGATGGACGAGTACGGCACGATCGCCTACGACTGACGGCGGCGGCTCAGCCGGTCGTGTTCTCCTGGTTGCCGGGCGCCCCGTCCCCCTCCGGCGGCAGGTCTCCGCGCTCCACCGGCCCGCCGCCCGCGGGTGCCTGCGGCAGCAGGGTGTCCAGCTCGGCGTCCGTCGGCCGGCGCACGGCGAGGGCGGCGTCCCGCAGCACCTCCCGCGGCACCCCGTCCCCGCGGACCCGCACCACATGCCCCTGCTTCGGTACGGCGTACTCCTGGCCGCGGTACCAGGCGTCCCCCTCCCGTCCGCAGGGCGCCGACGCCTCCTGGGCGCAGGTGTCGGCGGTCATGGTGCCCCGGTCCACGGAGAGCCGGAGCTGACCGCCGCCCGCCGCGGAGACGTAGACGGCGGAGAAGCCGTCCGCGCCGAGCACGCCCACGGACTGCGGGGCGAGGGTGAAGCCGGGAGCCTCGGTGACGTAGACGTGTTCCGGCGCGATGCCCGACGCCCGAGCCCGCGAGGCGAGTTCGGCCGGGTCGGCGGCGGCGTCACCCGAACCGTCCGAGCCGCACCCGGCGAGCAGGACGGCGGAGAGGAAAAGTGCCGGCCGGAAACCCCGTTGCTGGACCATGCCGCCCATCCTGCCGCACAAGCTGTTCCCTGATGGCTCACAGCCCGTCTCGGCTGACGGACCCTGTCCGTTTCCTTCAAGACCGGCCGCCCGGCCGCTGCCTACGGTGGGCGCATGACTCCACGATTCGACGCCTTCGGGCTGGTGGTCTCCGACATGGCCGCCGCTGTCACCTTCTACCGCCGCCTCGGTTTCGTCTTCCCCGACGGGGCCGAGAACGAGCCGCACGCCGAGGCCGGACTGCCCGGCGGGCTGCGGCTGATGCTGGACACCGAGGAGCTGGTCCGGTCCCTGCACCCCGGATGGCAGCCGCCCTCCGGCTCCCGGCACTCGCTGGCCCTGCGCTGCGACCACCCCGGCGAGGTCGACACGGTGTACGAGGAGCTGGTCGGCGCCGGGTACCACGGTGAGCTCAAGCCCTGGGACGCCTTCTGGGGCCAGCGGTACGCGGTCGTGCACGACCCGGACGGCCACGGCGTCGACCTGTTCGCGCCGCTACCGGCGGCCGAGTAGCTCTCCCAGCGGCACCCCGGCCAACTCCTTGACCTCCCGCGCCAGATGGGCCTGGTCGGCGAATCCGGCGCGGGCCGCCGCCTCGGCGAACGGCACCTCGGCGGCGAGGCGCAGGGCCCGCCGGAAGCGCAGGATGCGGGCCAGCGTCTTGGGCCCGTAGCCGAACGCGTCCAGCGCCCGCCGGTGCAACTGGCGTGCGCCGAGCCCCAGTTCATCGGCGGTGGCGCCGACGGTCCGGCCCGCGTCCAGGGCGCCGACCAGCCGGCGCAGCAGCGGACCGGGCGGCTCGGCGCGCTCCAGGACGAGGTCCTCCAGCGCCCTCGGCAGGTCGGCCGCTCCCTCGACGCGGCCCGACAGCCGCCGTACCTCGGCGGCGGGCCACAGGTCGGCGAGGTCGACGCGCCGGTCGCGCAGCTCGTGCGCGGGCACGCCCAGGAAGACGGGGGCGGAGCCGGGGAAGAAGCGCACGCCGAACCAGCTGCCCGCCTCGCCTTGGGTGAGGTGGGCCCGGGTGTCGGCACCGGCGACGCTCAGCCGTCCCTCGTGCCAGAGCAGGTCCATGCAGCCGTCGGGGAGCACGCGCCCGGTGCCGGGCGAGGTGTTCGCCCAGACGACGGCGCCGGAGAGCCGGGACGGCCGTTCCTCGTACACGGCCCTACGTCCCCCTCGCCCGGTGCTCCTGCGGGCTCACCCCGTGGACCCGCTTGAAGGCGCTGGACAGCGCGAAGGCGCTGCCGTAGCCCACCCGCCGGGCGATCGCTTCGAGGGTGTCGTCGGTGTCCCGCAGCGCGTCCGCGGCGAGGGCCAGCCGCCAGCCGGTCAGGTAGGTCATCGGCGGCTCCCCGACCAGCTCCGTGAACCGCCGGGCGAGCGCCGCCCGGGACACCCCCGCCTTCGCCGCCAGGGACGCCACCGTCCAGGGGTGCGCCGGATCGTCCTGCACCAGCCTCAGCACCCGCCCCACCACCGGATCGGCGAGCGCCCGGTACCAGGCGGGCGCCGCCGCCTCGGGCCGGGAGAACCAGGCCCGCAGCGCGGCGATGACCAGCAGGTCCAGCAGCCGGTCCAGGACCACCTCCTGGCCCGGTTCGTCACGGACGATCTCCTCCCTGAGGAACGGGGTGAGCGGGCAGTCCCACACCTCGGCCGTGAGCGTCAGCAGCGGCGGCAGCGCGTCCAGCAGCCGCCCGCCGACCTCGCCCTGCCACAGATAGGTGCCGATCAGCATCACGGCCGCGCCGTCGACCCGGTCGCCCCAGGTCCGCACGCCGAGGTCCATGACGCCGTTGAGCGAGCGGCCGTCGGGGTAACGGCACTCCCCGCCCGGCAGGATCAGTGCCTGCGGCGGGGTGTCCGGGGCGTCGGCGCAGGTGTACGGGTCGGGGCCGCGGGCGATCGCGAGATCGCCGGGGCGCAGCAGCACCCGCTCCCCCCGGTCCGGCACGATCCATGCCTCGCCCCGGGCCATCACCATCACGGTCAGCGGGGCGCGGTCCTCGATGCGGACGGCCCAGGGCGGGTCGAAGCACGCGCGGATCATGAAGGCGCCACGCGCGCGTGGGCCCTCCAGCAGGCCGGCCAGGGCATCCATGGCGCCAGCGTAGACGCGTGCGCATGGGAATGAGCCGTTCGGCGATGGGGACTTGGGCCGCGCGGCCGTTGACTTGGGCCATGACGACGAACACGCGCAACGCGACAGTGATGGTGACCGGCGCCTCGGGCCGTACCGGCAGCCGGGTGGTCCGGGCCGTACGGGCGGCCGGCCTGGAGGTGCGGGAGGCGACGCGGTCCCGGGGCTTCGACTGGGAGGACCCGACGACCTGGGCGGACGCCCTGCGCGGCGCCGATGCCGCGTACCTGATGTACCCGGCCGACGTGGGTTCCCCGGCCGCGGCCGAGGGCGTCGGGGCGCTGGCCCGGGAGGCGGTGGGACTCGGCGTACGGCGTCTGGTGCTGCTCTCGGCGCGCGGCGAGGACCAGGCGCTGCCGACCGAGGAGGCGCTGATGTCCTCGGGCGCGGACTGGACGGTCGTACGGGCCGCGTGGTTCGCCCAGAACTTCAGCGAGGGTCCGCTGGCGGACGGGCTGCGCGAGGGCGGGCGGCTGGTCTTCCCGGCCGGGGAGGTGGCGGAGCCGTTCATCGACGTCCGGGACATCGCGGACGTGGTGGCGGCCGTGCTGACCTCCGGGGACCGGTACGCGGGCCGCACGCTGGAGGTCACCGGGCCGCGGCTGCTGTCCTTCCGGCAGGCCGTCGCGGAGGTGGCGGGGGCGACGGGCGCCGAGCTGACGTACGTGCCGGTGCCGGCGCGGGCGTACGGGGAGCACCTGACCGGCTTCGGCGTCCCGCGGGAGGAGGCGGAGCTGTTGGTGGAGGTCTTCGAGACCCTGCTGGACGGCCGTAACGCCCGCCTCACCGACGGCGTCCGGCAGGTGCTGGGCCGGGCGCCCCGCGACTTCGCGGACTTCGCCCGGGAGGCAGCGGCGGCGGGCGCCTGGAAGGCGTGACGGGCGCGGTCAGGAGTCGTCGGGCTTGTGCGGGGGGTGCGTGCTCTTCACATGGGTGCGCAGCCGGGACGTGACGTCCTCGGGGGGCAGGAAGCGGGACCAGCGCTCCGGGAACTCCGAGGGCATGTCGGGGTCGTCCGGGTCGTCGTGGGCGGCCTCGCGGTGGGCGGCGGCGCGGGCCACGTACTCGGCGACCTGGGCCTCGCGCAGCCGCTCGTTGGCGGCGCGGGCGGCGGCGGTCGCGGCGGCCGGCCAGACCCGGTCGATCGCCGCGTTGACCGCGGCCCCGACGAGGACCGCGAACGCGGACACACCGATCCACAGCAGGACCGCGACGGCGGCGGCGAGGGAGCCGTAGATCGTGGCGCCCTCGACGGTGTTGGTGAGGTAGATCCGCAGCAGGAAACTGCCGAGGACCCACATGCCGAGGGCGACCAGGGCGCCGGGGACGTCCTCGATCCACGGCGATCGGACCGGTACGGAGACGTGGTACAGCGTGGTCAGGAAGGCGATGGACAGCAGGATGACCACCGGCCAGTACAGCACCTGGACCAGGGTCTGCGACCACGGCAGGACGTTGAGCACCGCGTCCGGGCCCGCCACCATCAGCGGCAGGGCGATCGAGCCGATCACCAGGGCCACCAGGAAGAGCACGAAGGCGACCAGCCGCGTCTTCACGATGCCGCGGACGCCGTCGAGGCCGTACATGACGGTGATGGTGTCGATGAAGACGTTCACCGCGCGGGAGCCCGACCACAGCGCGAACAGGAAGCCGATGGAGATGACGTCGGGGCGGCCGCCCTTCATCACGTCGTCGAGGATCGGCTGGGCGATCTGGCGGACGCCCCTGTCCGACAGGACCGTGCGGGAGGCCTCCAGGAGGTTCGCCTCCAGGCTGGTGATGGTGTCGGTGCCGGTCCAGTCGTCGACGTGACCGAGCAGTCCGATCATGCTCAGCAGCAGCGGCGGGACGGAGAGCAGCGTGAAGAAGGCCGCCTCCGCCGCCAGCCCCAGGATCCGGTACTCGATGCACGAGTTGACCGTGTCCTTCAGCAGCAGCCAGGCGGTCCGGCGCTTCGAGACGTTCCGGTAGAGGGCACGCGCCCGGTGGAGACGGCCGGAGGGCCTCTGGGGGAATTCACTTGCTGGCTGCACGGCCTAACGGTATCCGCCGCGGGGCCCGCTCCCGTCCCGCCCCGGGGGCCGCCGCGTCGGTGGGGTGAGTGCCCGGATCCGGACGGGTAGGTTCACAGCCATGGACGGCACCACCCACACCGTGACGAACCAGCCCCCGCCCCTGATCGGGTACGACGTCTACGCGGCCGACCGGGCGCTGACGGCGGCGGTCGAACGGCACCTCGATCCGGGCCTGCTCCCCGACGCGACCAGCGAGTTGTCGGCGCTGGGCCGGTCGGCCTCCGCGGCCCAGCTCCAGGAGTGGGCGGTGCAGGCCGAAGAGAACCCGCCACGGCTGCGCACCCACGACCGCTACGGCCACCGCGTCGACGAGGTCGACTTCCATCCGGCCTGGCACCGGCTGCTCGGCAAGGGGGTCGCCGCGGGGCTGACCGCGGCCTGGACCCGGCCCGGCGGGCATGTGCGGCGCGCCGCCGGGTTCCTGGTGTGGACCCAGGTCGAGGCCGGCAACTGCTGTCCGCTGTCGATGACCCACGCCGCCGTGCCGGCGCTGCGCACCGACCCGGAGCTGGCCGCCGAGTGGGAGCCCCGGCTGACCTCCGTGATCTACGACCGCGAGCTGCGGCCCGCCCGGCACAAGGCGGGGGCGCTGTTCGGGATGGCCCTGACGGAGAAGCAGGGCGGCAGCGACGTACGGGCGAACACGACGGCCGCGCGGCCCCTGGGCGACGGGGTGTCCTACGAGCTGACCGGGCACAAGTGGTTCTGTTCGGCGCCGATGTCGGACGGGTTCCTGGTCCTCGCCCGGGCCCCGGGCGGGCTGACCTGCTTCCTGGTGCCCCGGGTGCTGGAGGACGGCACCCGCAACCCCTTCCACCTGCAGCGCCTCAAGGACAAGCTGGGCAACCGGTCCAACGCCTCCGCGGAGGTCGAGCTGGCGGGGACCTGGGCGCGCCGGGTCGGCGAGGAGGGGCGCGGGGTGCGGACCGTCATCGGGATGGTGGCGGCGACCCGTCTCGACTGCGTGCTGGGCTCGGCGGGGCTGATGCGGCAGGCCGTCGTCCAGGCGATCCACCACTGCGACCACCGCGAGGCGTTCGGCGGCCGGCTGGCCGACAAGCCGCTGATGCGCAACGTCCTGGCCGACCTCGCCCTGGAGTCGGAGGCGGCCACCACGCTGGGCCTGCGGCTCGCGGCGGCCTGTGACGACGGCGGCGAGCAGGAGCGGGCGCTGCTGCGGATCGCGGTGCCGGCCGCCAAGTACTGGGTGGCCAAGCGCTGTACGCCGGTGACGGTCGAGGCGTCCGAGTGCCTGGGCGGCAACGGCTACGTCGAGGAGTCCGGGATGCCCCGCCTGGTACGGGAGTCCCCGCTGAACTCGATCTGGGAAGGGGCCGGGAACGTCCAGGCGCTGGATGTCCTGCGGGCGCTGCGGCGCGAACCGGCCGCTCTGGACGCCTACCTCGTGGAGATCGGCCGGGCCCGCGGCGCCGACCACCGGCTGGACGCCGCGATCAAGGGCCTGCTGACCGAACTGGCCGATCTGGAGAGCGTCGAGGGCCGGGCCAGGCGCCTGACGGAGCGGCTGGCCCTGGTGCTCCAGGCTTCCCTGCTGGTCCGGTTCGCCCCGCCGGAGGTGGCCGACGCCTTCTGCGCGTCACGTCTGGGCGAGGACGGCGGCGCGACCTTCGGGACCCTGCCGGCCACCCTGGACCTGGAGTCCGTGGTGGACCGGGCCAGGCCGGAGGACTGACCGCATCCCCCGCGGCGGCGAGGCAAGGGGTGGTGCCGCGCCGACACGGCACCACCCTTCGCACAGGCCCGTTCGAGGCCGCGAACGCCGCTCGGGACGGCGTCGCTCAAGTCTCGATCAGGCCATGGCCCACCACCAGGGTTGCAAGGGGTTGCAACTTGCCGGCTCCGGTGGCCGAACTGGCTCCGTCCACCCGGGACGGGCTGCACTATGAGACGACCGGTCAGGAACGGCCGACGCACTCCCGGGGAGGACTCGTGGCGCTGTCACCCATGGACGTGACGCAGCTGGCCGTCGTCGACGCGGCGCGCGCGGCGCGGGTACTGAACGACGTGCGCAACGCCACCCTCGCCGGGCAGCGCGCGCCGGTCGCGCCGCGCCCGGTGATCGAGCAGTCCTGGGACCGGCTGCTGCGCAGCGGGGTCGACCCGGACCGCGGCGTCCGCTCCGAGCTGCTCTCCCGCGAGGAGGTGCAGCGGCGCCGGGAGACCAGCGCGCTGCGGCATGTGCTGCCGGTGCTGCGCGAGGGGCTGCTGTCGGTCGCGGACGTCGCCCACCACATCATGGTCGTCGCCGACGAGGAGGGCCGGGTGCTGTGGCGGGAGGGCAGCGCGCCGGTGCTGCGCAAGGCCGACGTGCTCGGCTTCGAACTCGGCGCGGACTGGCGGGAGGACGTCGTCGGCACCAACGGCGTGGGCACCCCGGCCGTCGTGCGCCGGCCGGTGCAGGTCTTCGCCTCCGAGCACTTCGTGCGCACCCACGCCACCTGGACCTGCGCCGGTGCCCCGATCACGGATCCGCGGGACGGCCGGCTGATCGGCGTGGTGGACATCAGCGGACCGCTGGAGACCATGCATCCGGCGACCCTCGCCTGGGTGGACTCGGTCGCCAAGCTCGCCGAGTCCCGGCTGCGGGAGGTGCATCTGAGCGCGCTGGAGCGGCTGCGCGCGGTGGCGGCGCCGGTGCTGTCCCGGCTCGCCGGGCGGGCGCTGGTGGTGGACCGGGACGGCTGGTGCGCGGCGGTGACGGGGATGCCGTACCCGGGGCGGATCGCGCTGCCCAAGTCGCTCGGGGCGGGCCGGCGGTGGCTGCCGCCGCTCGGGCTGTGCGCCGTGGAGCCGCTGGCCGGCGGCTGGCTGCTCAGGCCCGCCGACGAGCCGGTGCCGCACGGGAGCACCCGGATCGTGCTGGATCTGTCGCAGCCGCGCCGCTGGTCGATGACGGTGACCGGGGGCGCGGGCACCTGGCGCCACGAACTGAGCCCCCGGCACGCCGAGTTGCTCTACCTGCTGGCCCTGAACCGGGACGGGATGAGCGCGGCGGGCCTGGCGGAGGAGGTGTTCGTCGACGCGGGCCGCACGGTGACGGTCCGGGCCGAGATGTCCCGGGTACGCCGTTATCTCGGGGGGCTGCTCGACCATCGGCCGTATCGTTTCTGCGAATCGGCGGAGGTCGAGGTGCTGCTCCCCGAGGATCCGCGCGACCTGCTGCCGCACTCGACGGCGCCGGGCGTGGCCGACGGCCGTACGCGCTGAAGCTCCCGAGGTGGCATCTTCCGGGTAATTACGGGGTCTTCGTCCGCGACCACGGCCCGCTGCCGTAGCATCCCGAGTGGGCCACCCCACCTGCTCCTCGGTCAACGTACGGATCAGCAGGCGCAGTTGGCCCGCCTCGGGAGGACGTCATGAAACAGCATCGCGGCAGACACCGCCGGCGCAGGAGGGGCCGCGCGCTGCGTGGCGTGCTGGCCGGAACCGCTCTCGCGCTCACCGCGGCCGCCACCATGATCAGCGCCTCCCAGGCCACCGACGACGCGGATCCCGGGGCGCTGAAGCCCCTCACCACCCACGCCGAACTGAACCCGCTGCGGCTGCGCGAGGACCTGCTGTCCGAGCCGGCCCTGGAGCGGCTCGACGACCGGCTGGGCCGCCCGGCGGGCGTGGGCGCGGTGCTCGCCGACACCGACGGCACCCTGCGCGACCCGGACGACTGCACCGCCGGCGAGCGCGCCGCCCTCCCGGAGGCGCCCGCGGCCACGCGCGCGTACTGCTGGGACGCCGCCGACACCCGGGGCCTTCGCTCCGGCGCGGTCACCACCTCCGGGGACGCCGACGACGACGGCCACTGGGGCGAGCACCGCATGGTGCTGTCCGCCTGGTCCGGCGACCGGCGCTCCCGGGTCGCCTTCGTCGACGCGGACGACCCCGGCCGCCTGAGCTACACCTGGGTGCGGCTCGCGGTCCCGACGGACGACGGCCGCGCGCACCGCCCGCTGCGCTCGGCGCTCTCGGGCATGGTCTGGTACCAGGACAAGCTGCTGGTCACCGCGCGGGACGGACTGTACGTCTACGACCTGCACCGCGTCCGGCGCGCCCCCGCGGCGGACGGCTCCCGGTACGTGCTGCCGGCCGTCGGTGTGTACCGCTCGGCCGGACCGGCCCCCACCGGCCTCTCGCTGGACCGCAGCACCTCGCCGGACAGCCTGGTGGCGAGCCGGGACGGCCGGCTGTGGCGGTACGCGTTCAGCGTGGACCCGGGCCGCGGCGGGCTGCTCGCCACCGGGACCGCGACCGAGGCGTACGCGACCGGGGCGGAAAGGCTCGGCGGGGTGCTGTCGTACCGCTCCCGCTGGTATCTGACGCAGCGGGCCGAGGAGCGCGGCACGCTGTGGCGGCAGAGCGCGGACGGGGCCGAGGCCACCCGCTGCGGGGCCGACGGGACCCGGCTGTGCTGGACCGGGCGGACGCCGTCCCTGTCGTACTGGCAGCAGACCGGGGAGGTCTGGTCGCAGTCGGGGCGGACCCTGTTCGCGCTGCCGCTGCACGCGATCGACAGATCGCTGGACTAGCTGCCGCTGCACGCGATCGACAGATCGCTGGACTGGATGATTGTCTGGGCGACATGCCCAACATCCCCGTGACCACCTGGTCCCTGGAGCAGACGGACCCCTCCGACCTGCTGCCGGCCGCCGCCCCCGAGGGCGACGTGCGGATCGTCCGCTCCGAGGTCCCCTCCCCCGAGTTCAGCCGCTTCCTGTACGCCTCCGTCGGCGGCGACATCCGCTGGATCGACCGGCTGGGCTGGAGCTACGCCCAGTGGCAGGAGCACCTGGAGCGCCCCGGCGTGGAGACCTGGGTCGCCTACGACCACGGCACGCCCGCCGGGTACGTGGAGCTGAGCCCGCAGGACGACGGGGTCGTGGAGATCGAGTACTTCGGGCTGATCCCCGCCTTCCGGGGCCGCCGCATCGGCGGCCACCTGCTGTCGTACGGCGCCGCCCGCGCCTGGGACCTCGCGGACCGCTGGCCGGGGCGGGCGCCGACGAAGCGCGTCTGGCTGCACACCTGCAGCCTGGACGGCGAGCACGCGATGGACAATTACCGGCGCCGGGGCTTCAGGCTGTTCGACACCAAGGTCGAGGAGCAGTCGCAGGTCGCCGCGCCGGGCCCCTGGCCGGGCGCATACCCCGCCTGACCTGCACGAGGCGGCACATTGTCGGCATGTGACCCAGAACACCCTTGTCTCGCTCTCCGAGACAAGGGTGTCCGCATTTTGGACGAAGCTGGACTGTGTCCAGATCGCCGTGCCACGCTTCCGTCATGCCTGGAACTGGAATTGCCTTGGTGAGTCGGCGGCACGTCGACCTCGGCCGCATGTCCAGCGCCATCTGTCCGGCGCGCTGAGAGGTCATCCAGCACCGCCCGGCACCTCCCCCTTTGCCTGCATTTCCCGCGCAAGGACGCGCCCGTCTGCCGTGCGCGCACGCGCAGGTCAGAGCCGCTTTCCCGCCTGTCCCGAAGGACGTATCAACCATGGCCGCCACCCCGCAGAACCCCGCCGCCGCGACCCCCCGCCGCAGGGCGAGCCGTCACCGCGGCGAGGGACAGTGGGCCGCGGGGCACTACACCCCGCTGAACGGCAACGAGCAGTTCAAGAAGGACGACGACGGTCTCAATGTGCGGACACGCATTGAGACGATCTACTCCAAGCGCGGCTTCGACTCGATCGACCCCAACGACCTGCGCGGCCGGATGCGCTGGTGGGGCCTGTACACCCAGCGCAAGCCCGGGATCGACGGCGGCAAGACCGCGATCCTGGAGCCGGAGGAGCTGGACGACGAGTACTTCATGCTGCGCGTCCGCATCGACGGCGGCCGGCTCACCACCGAGCAGCTCCGGGTCATCGGCGAGATCTCGCAGGAGTTCGCGCGGGGCACCGCCGACATCACCGACCGGCAGAACGTCCAGTACCACTGGATCCGGATCGAGGACGTGCCCGAGATCTGGAACCGCCTGGAGGCGGTCGGCCTGTCCACCACCGAGGCCTGCGGTGACACCCCCCGCGTGATCCTCGGCTCGCCGGTCGCCGGTATCGCCGCCGACGAGATCATCGACGGCACCCCGGCCATCGACGAGATCCAGCGCCGGATCATCGGCAACAAGGACTTCTCGAACCTGCCCCGCAAGTTCAAGTCCGCGATCTCCGGCTCGCCGCTGCTGGACGTGGCGCACGAGATCAACGACATCGCCTTCGTCGGGGTCAACCACCCCGAGCACGGCCCCGGCTTCGACCTGTGGGTCGGCGGCGGTCTGTCCACCAACCCCAAGATCGGTGTCCGGCTCGGCGCCTGGGTCCCGCTCGACGAGGTCCCGGACGTCTACGAGGGGGTCATCTCGATCTTCCGCGACTACGGCTACCGCCGGCTGCGCACCCGCGCCCGCCTGAAGTTCCTGGTCGCCGACTGGGGCCCGGAGAAGTTCCGCCAGATCCTGGAGGACGAGTACCTGCGGCGCAAGCTCGTCGACGGCCCGGCCCCGGCCCAGCCGGTCGAGCGCTGGCGCGACCACGTGGGGGTGCACCGGCAGAAGGACGGCCGCTACTACGTCGGTTTCGCCCCGCGCGTGGGCCGGGTGGACGGCACCACCCTGACGAAGATCGCCGAGCTGGCCGAGGCGCACGGCTCGGGCCGGGTGCGGACCACCGCCGAGCAGAAGATGCTCGTCCTGGACGTGGACCAGGCGCAGGTCGACTCGCTCGTCGAGGGCCTGGAGGCGCTGGACCTCACGGTCAGCCCCTCCCCGTTCCGGCGCGGCACCATGGCCTGCACCGGCATCGAGTACTGCAAGCTCGCCATCGTCGAGACCAAGGCGCGCGGCGCCTCGCTGATCGACGAGCTGGAGCGCCGGATCCCGCAGTTCGACGAGCCCCTCACCATCAACATCAACGGCTGCCCGAACGCCTGCGCCCGTATCCAGGTCGCGGACATCGGTCTCAAGGGCCAGCTGGTCCTCGACGACCAGGGCCGGCAGGTCGAGGGCTACCAGGTGCACCTGGGCGGCGCGCTCGGCCTGGAGGCCGGCTTCGGCCGCAAGGTGCGCGGTCTGAAGGTGACGGCCGAGGAACTGCCCGACTACGTCGAGCGGGTCCTCAAGCGGTTCCAGGAGGAGCGCGAGGACGGCGAGCGCTTCGCCACCTGGGCCGCGCGCGCTTCCGAGGAGGCCCTCTCATGAGCGAGCGGGCCGCCCCCTTCTACTGCCCCTACTGCGGCGACGAGGACCTGCGCCCCAGCGAGCAGGGCCACGGCGCGTGGGAATGCGCCGCGTGCAACCGGGCTTTTCAGCTGAAGTTCCTCGGGCTGCTGGCCCGGGGCGTTCAGCCGACCGAGGCAGGGGGAGACGGGATATGACGACCACCCGGGAAGAGCGCACCACCGAGGATCTGAAGGCGCTCGCCGAGCGGGCGGGCCGCGATCTGGAGGGCGCCGACGCGCTGGAGATCCTCCAGTGGGCCGCGGACACCTTCGGCCGGCGCTTCTGTGTGACCTCCTCCATGGAGGACGCGGTCGTCGCCCATCTCGCCTCCCGCGCGTTGCCCGGTGTTGACGTGGTGTTCCTCGACACCGGCTACCACTTTCCCGAGACCATAGGTACCCGTGATGCGGTGGAGGCGGTGATGGACGTCAACGTCATCACGCTCACTCCGCGTCAGACGGTGGCCGAGCAGGACGCGGAGTACGGCCCCAGGCTGCACGACCGCGATCCGGACCTGTGCTGCAAGCTGCGCAAGGTCCAGCCGCTGGAGGAGGGCCTCAGGGGCTATCTGGCCTGGGCGACGGGTCTGCGCCGCGACGAGTCCGAGACCCGGGCGAACACCCCGGTCGTCAGCTGGGACGACAAGCGGCAGAAGGTCAAGATCTCGCCCATCGCCCGGTGGACCCAGGAGGACGTGGACGCCTACGTGGCCGAGCACGGTGTCCTCACCAACCCGCTGCTGATGGACGGTTACCCGTCCGTCGGCTGTGCCCCCTGCACCCGTCGCGTCCTGGAGGGCGAGGACGCGCGGGCCGGCCGCTGGGCGGGCCGCGCCAAGACCGAGTGCGGGCTGCACCTGTGACCACGACCCCGTTTCCGGAGACCGCCCCGGAGAACAAGGAGAACCACGTGACGACCGGAGCCACCGTCTGGCTCACGGGTCTGCCGAGCGCCGGCAAGACCACCATCGCGTACGAGCTGGCCGGCCGGCTGCGCGAGGAGGGCCACCGCGTCGAGGTGCTCGACGGCGACGAGATCCGCGAGTTCATCTCCGCGGGCCTCGGCTTCAGCCGCGCGGACCGCCACACCAACGTGCAGCGCATCGGCTTCCTCGCCGACCTGCTCGCCCGCAACGGCGTCAAGGCGCTGGTGCCGGTGATCGCGCCGTACGCCGACAGCCGTGAGGCGGTGCGCAAGCGCCACCAGGACAGCGGGGCCGCGTACCTGGAGATCCACGTGGCCACGCCGGTCGAGGTGTGCTCCGAGCGCGATGTGAAGGGCCTGTACGCCAAGCAGGCGGCGGGCGAGCTGTCCGGGCTGACCGGGGTCGACGACCCCTACGAGGAGCCCGAGACGCCCGACCTGCGGATCGAGTCGCAGAACCAGACCGTGCGGGAGTCCGCGGCGGCCGTGTACGCGCTGCTCAGCGAAAGGGGCCTGGCATGACGACGACCGTCTCCTCGGTCGAGGAGGGCACGGGGACTCCGTACGCCCTCTCCCACCTGGACGCGCTGGAGTCCGAGGCGGTGCACATCTTCCGCGAGGTGGCGGGCGAGTTCGAGCGGCCGGTGATCCTCTTCTCCGGCGGCAAGGACTCGATCGTCATGCTGCACCTGGCGCTGAAGGCGTTCGCGCCGGCGCCGGTGCCGTTCTCGCTGCTGCACGTCGACACCGGGCACAACTTCCCCGAGGTCCTCGACTACCGGGACCGCGCGGTGGCCCGGCACGGGCTGCGGCTGCATGTCGCCTCGGTGCAGGACTACATCGACCGCGGGGTGCTCAAGGAGCGCCCGGACGGCACCCGCAACCCGCTGCAGACGCTGCCGCTGACGGAGAAGATCCAGGCGGAGAGGTTCGACGCGGTCTTCGGCGGCGGGCGCCGCGACGAGGAGAAGGCCCGCGCCAAGGAGCGGGTGTTCTCGCTGCGCGACGAGTTCTCGCAGTGGGACCCGCGCCGCCAGCGGCCCGAGCTGTGGAACCTCTACAACGGCCGGCACGCCCCCGGCGAGCACGTCCGGGTGTTCCCGCTGTCCAACTGGACCGAGCTGGACGTGTGGCAGTACATCGCCCGCGAGGGCATCGAGCTGCCGGAGATCTACTTCGCGCACGAGCGTGAGGTGTTCGCCCGCAACGGCATGTGGCTGACCGCCGGCGAGTGGGGCGGCCCGAAGGACGGCGAGACCGTCCAGAAGCGGCTCGTGCGCTACCGCACGGTCGGTGACATGTCCTGCACGGGCGCCGTCGACTCCGACGCCACCACGCTGGACGCCGTGATCACCGAGATCGCCGCCTCCCGGCTCACCGAGCGGGGCGCGACCCGCGCCGACGACAAGATGTCCGAGGCCGCGATGGAAGACCGCAAGCGCGAGGGGTACTTCTAGCCATGAGCACCACCACGGAACTCCCCGAGACGACCCTGCTGCGGTTCGCCACCGCCGGTTCCGTCGACGACGGCAAGTCCACCCTCGTCGGGCGGCTGCTGCACGACTCCAAGTCGGTCCTCACCGACCAGCTGGAGGCCGTGGAGCGCGCCTCGGCGAGCCGGGGCCAGGAGGGCCCGGACCTCGCGCTGCTCACCGACGGCCTGCGCGCCGAGCGGGAGCAGGGCATCACCATCGACGTGGCCTACCGCTACTTCGCCACGGCCAAGCGCCGGTTCATCCTCGCCGACACCCCCGGCCATGTGCAGTACACCCGGAACATGGTCACCGGCGCCTCCACGGCCGAGCTGACGGTGATCCTCATCGACGCCCGCAACGGCGTCGTCGAGCAGACCCGCCGGCATGCCGCGCTGGCCGCGCTGCTGCGCGTGCCGCACGTGGTCCTCGCCGTCAACAAGATGGACCTGGTGGACTACCAGGAGCCGGTGTTCGCCGCCATCGCCGAGGAGTTCACGGCGTACGCGCTCGAACTGGGCGTCCCGGAGGTCACCGCGATCCCGATCTCGGCGCTCGCCGGTGACAACGTGGTGGAGCCGTCCGCCCACATGGACTGGTACGGCGGCCCGACGGTGCTGGAGCACCTGGAGACCGTCCCGGTCGCCCACGACCTGAGCCACTGCCACGCCCGGCTGCCCGTGCAGTACGTGATCCGCCCGCAGACCGCCGAGCACCCCGACTACCGCGGTTACGCCGGTCAGATCGCCGCCGGTTCGTTCCGCGTCGGCGAGCAGATCACCGTGCTGCCGTCGGGCCGCTCCACGAAGATCGCCGGTATCGACCTGCTCGGCGAGCCGGTCGACATCGCCTGGACCACCCAGTCGGTGACCGTCCTGCTGGAGGACGACATCGACATCTCGCGCGGTGACCTGATCGTGCCCAGCAAGGACGCGCCGCCGACCACGCAGGACATCGAGGCGACCGTCTGCCATGTCGCCGACGCCCCGCTCACCGTCGGCCACCGGGTGCTGCTCAAGCACGGCACACGCACGGTGAAGGCGATCGTGAAGGACATCCCGTCCCGGCTCACGCTCGCCGACCTGTCCCTGCACCCGCACCCCGGACAGCTCGTCGCCAACGACATCGGCCGGGTGAAGATCCGTACCGCCGAGCCGCTGCCCGTCGACTCCTACGCCGACTCGCGGCGCACGGGTTCGTTCATCCTGATCGACCCGAGCGACGGCACGACGCTCACCGCCGGCATGGTCGGCGAGTCCTTCGCCTCCCCGGAGCCCGTCAAGGACGCGGCCGACGACGACGGCTGGGACTTCTGACCGTGTACCGGACCGGAGCGGGCGGGGGGCGGCGATGTCCGCGCTGACCTCCCACCCGTCCATCCGCCGTTCTCCCGGCCGCGCTCGATAAGGGCGCCGGGCCGGGCCACCGAGAGGAACACCTCCCGTGCCTGCCATCCCCGCCCTGCGCCGTACCCTCGCGGTACTGGCCGTGCTGCCGCTGCTCGCGCTCGCGGCCGCGTGCGGCTACGGCTCCCAGGCCGTGGAGAACACCGAGCACGCGATACCCGGGGCGGCGAAGGTCGACGGCCTGGACGCGGTGCGCATCGGCTACTTCGGGAACCTCACCCACGCCACGGCGCTGGTGGGGCGGCACGAGGGGATCTTCCAGAAGGAGCTCGGCGGTACGACGGCGAAGTACGCCGCGTTCAACGCCGGTCCCTCGGAGATCGAGGCGCTGAACTCGGGGTCCATCGACATCGGGTGGATCGGGCCCTCCCCCGCGATCAACGGGTACGTCAAGGCGAACGGCAAGAACCTGCGGATCATCTCCGGTTCGGCCTCGGGCGGCGTGAAGCTGGTCGTGAACCCGGAGCGGATCACGTCCCTGAAGGACGTCGAGGGCAAGCGGATCGCCACTCCGCAGCTCGGCAACACGCAGGACATGGCCTTCCTCAACTGGGCCGCCGAGCAGGGCTGGCAGGTCGACGCGCAGAGCGGCGAGGGTGACGTCTCCGTCGTCCGCTCCGACAACAAGGTCACGCCCGACCTCTACCGGTCCGGCTCGGTCGACGGTGCCTGGGTGCCGGAGCCGACCGCGTCCAAGCTGGTCGCCGAGGGCGGCAAGGTGCTGCTGGACGAGGCCGACCTGTGGCCGGACAAGAAGTTCGTGATCACCAACGTGATCGTGTCGCAGAGCTTCCTCGAGGAGCACCCGAAGGCCGTCGAGGCGGTGCTGAGGGGTTCCGTGCAGGCGAACAAGTGGATCAACGCCAACCCGGACAAGGCGAAGGCCGCCGCCAACGCCCAGTTGGCCGCGGACACCGGCAAGGCGCTGCCCGCCGAGGTCATCGACCGGGCCTGGCCGTCCATCCGGTTCACCGACGATCCGCTGGCGGCCACGCTCGACGCGCAGGCGCGGCACGCGGTCGAGGCGGGCCTGCTGGAGCGGCCGGACCTGTCCGGCATCTACGACCTGACACCGCTGAACAGGGTCCTCGGAGCCGAGGGCGCGCCCGAGGCCGACGACGCCGGTCTCGGCGTGAAGTGAGCCACGAGTCCAGATGAGTTCCCAGGAGGTGACGACCATGGCAACCGCCCTCGCCAAGGCCCCCGACACGGATACGTCCGTGGAGCACGCCGCGCGCATCGACCACGTGTCGAAGTCCTTCGCCGGCCCGGCCGGGCAGCAGCTCGTCCTCGACGACATCACCCTCGATGTCGCGCCCGGCGAGTTCGTCACCCTCCTGGGGGCCTCCGGGTGCGGCAAGTCCACACTGCTCAACCTGGTCGCGGGCCTGGACCGGCCGAGCGCGGGCGCCATCACCACCGACGGCCGACCGGCACTGATGTTCCAGGAGCACGCCCTGTTCCCGTGGCTGACCGCGGGCAAGAACATCGAACTCGCCCTCAAGCTGCGCGGAATGCCCAAGGCCGAACGCCGCGGCCGGGCCGAGGAACTGCTGGAACTGGTCCGGCTGGGCGGCTCCTACGGCAAGCGGGTGCACGAACTGTCCGGCGGCATGCGCCAGCGCGTCGCACTGGCCCGGGCGCTGGCCCAGGACAGCAAGCTGCTGCTGATGGACGAGCCGTTCGCGGCGCTGGATGCGATCACCCGGGACGTGCTGCACGACGAACTGACCCGGATCTGGCGCGAGACGGGCCTGTCGGTGCTGTTCGTGACCCACAACGTCCGCGAGGCCGTACACCTCGCCCAGCGGGTCGTGCTGCTGTCCTCCCGGCCCGGCCGCATCGCCCGCGAATGGACCGTCGGCATCCCGCACCCGCGCCGCATCGAGGACAGCGCGGTCGCCGAGCTGTCCGTCGAGATCACCGAAGAACTGCGTGGGGAGATCCGCCGCCATGGCCAGCACTGAGACCACCGCCAAGGATCCGGGCGACCTCGCCGGACTCGAAGCCGGCCTGGACGCACTCGACACCGTCCAGACCAGCCGCACCCCGCTGCGCGAGACCCTGGTCCGCAAGGTACTCCCGCCGGTCACCGCCGTCGCGCTGGTGCTCGTGGT